>NZ_JBYFCH010000010.1:0-211491 GCF_057652295.1 Runella sp. R5_40
CATAGGGAAGCCCACTCTGGTACTGTTTGTTAAAAATACTCAATCTTGAAATTTTACCATAGTACAAACCTAAAGGGTGGCCCCGAAAAATATTATCGATAGCCCTTCCTTTGCCGTATATACTGATTTTGATTCCAGATGCTTGGAGCAGTCCGACAAAAGTCTCGGAGGTAAACTGGCTACCCTGATCTGAATTAAATATAAGGTTTACCCCATTTGTGTATGGCTTCTCTGGTGAGTGTTGTGCACCAGTCGGCGGTCATGTTATTGGAAAGCCCCCAGTTAAGGATGAACCTGCTGTGAAGATAAATAATGGCATAGAGGAATATATATTCTCTGCTCATGGGCAGGTAGGTTATATCCGAAGCCCAAACTTGGTTTGCCCGATTTATTTCAAGGATTTTCAACAAATAGGGAAACTTGTAAGTCGTCTTGGGATTAAGCTTTGAGGTGTGAGGAACCAGTATTATGGACTTTAGACCCATCAATTTATACAAACGGTAGATCCGCTTTGGGTTTAATATCCAGGCTGGACAAGCATTTTGGACATAATCCAACATCCGAGCAAACCCATAAAAAGGCGTTTTCAGCTAATGCTCGTCCATCAGACGCATGACGTACAGGTTCACAGGGCTTTCAGATTTAAGCTTATAATACCAGTTGGTACGGGGCAGGTAGAGCAGCTCACATTGGCTGCGGATACTCAAAACCTCTGCATTACTGACCATGACATACCTTTCTTTTTTTGGAATAATAACAGCTTTTTTTTGAGGTAATCCAACTCCATTTGAAGCTTGCCAATCTCGGCAAAGAGGTCATTCTGATTTTGTTCCGAACCAACCAATTTTGGCTTTTGGTTTCCATGACCTGTTTGGCCTTTGACAAAAAGTCCGACTTCCAAACAGAAATTTGGTTGGGGTGGAGTTCGTACTTTTGGCGTAATTCAGACAAAGCCTGCTGCTCTTTCAAGGTATCTAAAATTACCTTGAGCTTGAAATCGGAAGTGAACTTTCGCTTGATGTTTTTCATATAGCAATTTAAGTTTTTTCAACTTAACTGCCAGTATCAAAAATAGGGGTAACTATAGTTTTGCCTGTAAGATCATGCTGGCCGCGTTGCTTTTTGCCTGCCGATTTTGGAAGTGTATCTTTGATCAGCGGCTTCTGCGGCGGTGGTTCGATTAGAATACCTTCGCTTGAAGGTGGTTTGTGTGAGTTTGAGGAGTTTTGACTAAGTTGACGATGCAAATCCGCATTTTCCGCCTCTAACCTCTCGATACGAAGTAGTAAGTAAGCGGTTAATCAACGCCTTCAAGTCTAATATTTTTTTGACCAACTCTTCCATAATTTCACCTATGTAAATAGCGTACCTAAACAGCTACGAACTTTTGATTAAATTGAAAATTAAATTTATTAATTTGTTTACCTTTTTAAATAACAGTTGTATTACCCCTTGAATACCAAAATGGTATTTATAAATTGCCCTAAATAAATCTGCAGATAACTATGGCAAAATCAAATTACATGGACGATTATGAAATCGTTAGAAGATTGGAACAAGAGTCAAACGTAGTGTATCAATACCTGTACGAAAGACTTTTTCCTGTATTTCGCAAGTGGCTTCACAAAAACGGAGGAACTTATGAAGAGGCTGAAGATATTTTTCAGGAATGGCTGGCCTATTTTGTTCTTTATATTCGACGAAACGGATTTAGGGAAGATGTACCATTTTGGGCTTTTGTAATTCGTAGCCTTAAAAATAGATGGCTAAACGAATTGAAGAATAAGAAATTCAAGTTTGATAGTGTTGATGAAAATATTCTTATAGCCTCTTCTGACCCCGACCCAATGCAAAATCTGGTTAATAAAGAGCCAGGGCTTACCAAAAAAATTAGAAAAGCAATCGCTAAGCTTACTGAAAAAGAACAAATCATCATCCAGCTGTTCATGGAGGGTTTTAAAGACGAAGAAATTGCCCAACAATTAGATTCGACGGCCAAGTCTATCAAGACTCAAAGACATCGTGCTTTTAAAGATTTAAAGGATTTACTAAAGTAAAACAACAATAAACACCATGGAATTAACACCCGAATTACAAGATAGATTGGAAGCTTATGTGAAGGGCGAACTGCCTTTCAACGAACTTACCGAAATGGCATCCCTCATTGAGGCAAATCCCGAACTGAAAGAATTCACCGAGCTACTCAATGGTTTAGAAGTGATTTCCATTAAAGACCGGCTGGCATTGATTCACCACGACTTGGAAGAAAAAAATGCGTTTGATAATGAAGAGTTCGACGAAGTAGATGCCGAAATAGACGCTCTTTTCTTTACCCTTGATGAAATTGACGCTAAAATAGAAACGTTAGTTGGAGATTTATTTTCTATAGGCAACTCGCCTTCCGAACCTCTTGTAGAGAATAGCGATGATTCTTCAGGTATGGAAGCACCTACTAACCCACCTGTAGAGGAAGCTGATGATGAATTTGGCGACTATTAGATACAACAACATTCGATAAAGTACTTAGCAAATAACGAATTATGCCATCCCAAATTGACCAATTCCTTGCTGCAAATGGATTAAGCCAATATATCATTCTTTTCAGAGAGAACGATATTGAAATGCAGCAGTTGCTGGTATTGACTGAGAATGATTTTGAAAAACTGGGCATCACTTCATTTGGACACCGAAAACACTTATTTGACAGCATACAAAAGCTTATTGCCTCGATTCAAGAACAATATTTGGAAGAGAAGCGAGCCGTAAGCCAACACTTTGCAGTCAAGTTCCTAACGGGGTATGCTATAGTTGCAGTTATCGGCTCCATAATTGCCCAAATATACGCACCTCAATCTGAATCGCTTACAGGTAGTTGGTTTGTGGATGGGTTGATTATTGCGGCGGCACTCGTGGCTTTTATGAGCCCTACGGTGATTGCTTGGTGGCGTGCCCACGAATACAAATGGGCCATTTTATTGGGCAATATCTTTTTGGGCGGCACTGGACTTGGGTGGGTGGCCTGTTTGGTTTTTTCTTTCAGCGTCATCAATCCTGCCACGGCCGCAGTTTTAGCATTACTTTCAACACGTCACCGCCGATAACTCTAACCCCTTACACTTATGACTGGGCTCATCGTTCTATTACTAATCCTAAGAGCACTCGCTCTTTTCATCGCAATTATTGCCTCCATTTCTACTTTGCAGGGCATTCACAATGGAGGTCTTTCAACTATCGCTTTATTGTCCAATGAAAAGTACCTTGAGCTACTCATGCCAACTGCAGTTTCTTGGACAGTATTTTGGCTGTTGGGACAAGAACAACTCTATACCCTTTTGCTTACTATGTTTTCATAATGCTATGTTTTCATAATGCCCTTCTTTAAAAACACCTTATCACCTAACAATTACAATCAATGAAAAACAAACTTGCTTTTCTGGGGATACTTGCCATTGCTCTGATGGGTTGCGGAGGAAAAGAAGAAGATAAAGAGCAGGAAATTCCGGTTGAAAAAATCAAAAGTGACTTAATTGGCAATAGCATCCCTGTATGGAATTTTGACTACCTATCGGAATTTCAGGATTTTAAAATACTGAAAACAATCATTGCCGATAACAGAGCGGAATGTGATGCCTCAGTCGTGCTTTTGGATGAACAAACCAACAAAACGCTTAATTGCGTTATTCGAGTAATGTATGAGAAAACATATTCAGTATGGTCATTTCAAAGAGTAATGCTTCAGCGAATAGTTTACGAAAACACAGCCCCAACCAATGGCTGGCAAAAGGTCAATCCCATTAATAACTGCTCTTTTGTACTCGAAAAAACCGACAAAAAATTTACGCTTTGGAATCCATGCAACGGAAAGAAATTTAATTTGGGAGGGAGTGAAGGAGTACACTTAGATCAGTCTGCGTACTGTGATTCACTCTATATCCAAAGCCAGGAAAAAGAACCCATAAAGGTAAGTTTCGTTTACCGTCAATATATCCAAAGAGACTAAATATACACACTTTTAATCAAAGTTGAAAAAAGCTAAACCGAAACGCTAAAACCATGAAAGAATTCCTCCGCAAAAGAAAATTTGGCATTACTGTCACCTTCTTTACCTTAATCGTCATTGTCCAAGGCTGTAAAATCAGCGAACTCGAAGACCGAGTGGGTAGTCTCAATTATAAACTCAGCAGCCTTGAAAGTGATGTCAATTCACTGGAAAGAAAAGTACAATACGGTTACTGAAATGAATCTCAACCCTCTAAACTGCCCATGCAATGCGTTTATTCAAAATTTTCATCATCGTACTTACTCCCTTTATGTTAGCTTCTTGTGGCAGATATAATCATGACTACGAACGGCTTTGGGGAAAGTGGCAAAATGTTGAGGGCAAAAAAATGTCCCCTCTAATCTTCGACGAAAATGGAACAGTCATATTTAGTAACCCCAAAAAAACGGGAGGTTTCGATACAATCGCTTACGATATTAGACCGATTGGCGAAGCATTTAGGGTTACCTTTTACAAACAGCAATTGGATTCAATCAATCGAGAGATTCGAATCATCAAAAGCGTTGGAACACTCGTGCCCCGCTATCCTAACAATGTCTATTTTACATTCAATGAATTAGGAATTAAGGGTGTTTTTCAAAAAACATCGCTTCAGTCCGGTTTTTGGATTTCGGCAAAAGATAAAATAAAAAGTTGGCTGCCCTATTTGATACCACCCAAAAATAATGCCCCCCGAATGGAGAGTTACGGGTTTGGGTCAGGCTTAAAGCACGGATTATTCATTTATCTTACATTCATTTTGAAAATTTTAGGTTATGAATGTGGCTTGTATGCAGAAAATAATCTCGGCTGGCCTTACTGGGTAGGTTTTGTTTTGGCTTTGTTTCTATTTTCCATTTTTAATGGAAGGAGCTAAAATGGCACCATAGAGAGTCTATTTATTTTGACCACAAACAACAATACGATGTTCTGGACTTACATTTTCTTCATATTCTTTCTCGGATTTTTTGTGGTGTGCCTTTCAGCAATGACGTTCGGCTTTATCCCTTTTATAATCAGTATGCTTCTTGACGAGCCCGTGGCAAATCCCTCTGACCAATCCCCAAAAATCCCAAAGCGTTTAATAAGAGGGATACTATGGCCTGTATCTTTTGTTATCCTTATCGCTTTTTGCACCTTTTGCTCTGTTTTTTGCCTTCATTGCTTCAACTACTTTACCGCTAATGGCGACTTCAGCAACTTAAAATATCTAATACCCGCTATTTGTCTTCTATTTTCAGCCTGTATCATGAGCGGTGTGTATGGGTCACTTATTCAACTTGCCCTGATTTTGGAGAAGAGGATAACCTAAACGGGTTGATGATGCTGGTTAATATGACGCTCGCAATTGCTGTATGCACGTGGGTGATGTATAATTGGAAAGATAATTATGAAATGCTGAATAAGCCCGTCTTTGCTTGGATAACTGAACTCATTTTTAAAATACATCAAAAAATAGTGGAGTGGGGATAATTAATGGATTCCTTTAAGTTTCTTAGGTAAAAAAATAACCATAAAACTGATAAAACCAAACCTTAAAATCACTTTTGACCTAATTTGAACATGAGAAAAAGTAAAAACTTTATTCCTGTTTTATTATCTATCATAGGTTTTTTTATCCCTATTCTTATTGATGATAGTTCTTGGGTGGATTTAGTAGAAAAGTCGTATTAGTTCTTTAACCTAATGATGTTAGGATATTCAGATAAAACTACACTTATTCTTGTAGCCATTCCGATAATAGCCTTTTCTACTTCATTACTACTATCTTTTTTTTTCTTTTTAAAAAATGATTTCAAAAATGCGTCTTTGTGCCTTTCAATTGGTGCAATAACTATAAGTTATTTACATGTATATTTAATACTACTGAAGCCAAAATCTTGGGGAGATTTTATTTTTTGGAACCCCTTTGTAGGATTTTGGTATTATATCTATCCATGTGTCATTTGGTGGGCTTGGCTTATGGTAACTTTAGAAAAAAAACAAGGAAAATTCAACTTTTATGTTAATTTTGAAACACTAAAAGTGATTGTTAAAGTAACATTTCGACTATTTATTTTTATTGCTGTGTTGTTCGGTACGTATAGCTATTACGTAAATGGAATTCATTATAAGGATATTGTTGAGTTAAATAGTGAATGTGATATTTGCCCTCCTAATGTAAAGATTTCACTCCGTTCAATTAAGGGTGGATTAAATAGCGATATGTTTCTTTTTCAAATTAAAAACTTCAACTCAATTCCTTACAAGTTCATATTTTATGATGATGACCGAAGTTTAAAAATAATAAAATTACAGTTGTTTACAAAAAAAGAAAAAATTGAAAAATTAAACATTTTGAACCGAAAAGACTTGGGGAACAACGTAATAGTTCCCCCTTTTGAGAAAAGGGCAATAAAAATTGAGGTTAAAGATCATCGTTTATTAAAAGGAGACAGCTTTTCAATTATAAGTGTAGATGCCGAAGAAGGCAAAGTACTTTTCAGTATCAAAGATATAAAATTGACTCAATAATTGACCATTCTATTTTAACTACATTGTCTTAATGGGTTCGTAAACTATCAGCATAACTTTTAAAACGCTCAAATTGTGTTGTACTCAATCCCCTAAAGCTCTCCGCTCTATCCATAAATATCTGTGAAGTACTGTCTTTATATGTTGCTCCACAGGACTTTATAACTTCTCTCATTGCATTCATTACGGTATTGGGATTAACTCCATTCGTCAAGTTTTGTTGTGCATTTAAAAGTGCTTCATGGCATAATGGAGTTCGAGATTCAAGGGTGCTCCCATTAGGGTAAACTGATTGAAGAGAATCTCTACCCCAAATAATCTCCTTAACACTATTATTCAAAGAAGTTTTTGCAACATCACTACATTTTGATACGCCAATAAAAACCCCAACCATAAGCCCGCCAAAAAATAGATAACTTAGTGAGATAAGAACAACGTTAATTAGCGTGCGCAGCTGAAATGCCTTTCTCCGTCCCTGATGAGTTTTTAACAACTCAACCCAGACTGATAATGTTAAACCCTCTAACTCCGAACTTTTTGATGACTTATCACCTTTTTTCGGGTGTTCTTTACTTGTTGCCACTATTGTTGGCAACTCGGCTTTTGCTACATTAATTGTCTTTACTTTCGCTATTTTCGAGGTCTCCTTGCTTTTAGCAATGACCTTCAACAATGTCATGACTTTATTAATAGCGACTGTTCGTTCTTCTTCACTAATCGCATCCTCACACTGCTGCTTCCATTCCAATACTTGTTCGTTTTGGGGGCGTAACTTCAATAATTTCTCTGCCAAATCAAGGGCATGGTGGTAACGTTTATCTTCTATGGCTTCCTTCAACTCTGCCATTTGGGATGGAATCTCGTCTTTAATATCAAACAATTCAGCGGCTGATTTTACTCTTTTGTGAATATTTTTTACCAAACAACGGCGTATCATTGTTTGGTAGGGTTCTTCGATAGTGGCCAAACGCCCGGGCAAGATTACGTTGGTGATTCGCTTGTTCAACACACTCTTAGATGGATACCCTGATTTACCGGTTGTACTATAATTGAAAGGGTTTTCGCCCCCCGTCATAATCTCGTACAATATTACTCCAAATGCCCATAAGTCCACATTGAAGCGCATTTCAGATTCTTCCAGTTGCTCAGGGGCTTGGTGGGCAGGCGAGCCGCCAAGGATTGTATTATTGAAAATGGTTGATTTGATAAACTGGTCATCCGAAACGACTTTACTCAGTCCAAAATCAGTAATCTTGGGCACAAACCAACCTTTGGGGTGCTTGGCAATCAATACATTGCCGGGTTTTAGGTCTCGGTGTACAATGTTATGCTTGTGTAAATGATCAATCCCCGCCAACAAACCCACAATAAGTTTATCTCGATACTCTGAGGAAAGTATCAGGTGTTTACTATCATCAGTAGGTAATTGTGTTTTTTTTAGGAGTTGAAACAGGTTGCCGTCTTCGTAGTATTTCATTACGGCAAAGTCCCAAGCACCAGAGCCTTTGATATTGAAGCGATGGCAGGAGTCATAATAGACAATATTGGGATGCTTAGGCAAAGTTTTTGCCGTTTGTACCTCATCCATCAACGATGGCCTGTGAGGTGCAAATTCGCTGACTTTGATGGCGACGTACTCATTTTGAGTTTCGTGATAAGCCTTCCACACCTTCCCAAAGCCCCCTTCGCCAAGTTTGGCGTTGGGGTCTCTATCATCCCAAACATAATCATCCGTGAATTCCTTTAATGTCTTGTAATGAGGTTCGTTTGGCATATACTAAAAAATGAAGCTTAAAAAATGTCTATTTCATTTTTATTTTCAGAATACCATTGTTGTTCTTGAAAGAAACGACTCGGTCATTTTTAAAATGAACTGTACTATTTCCGTAATCCCATGTTGCTTCATTCAGCCCTGAATAATCATGAATCTCATCAGGCTGTCCCTGAACTTCTAAAACTAAGTCAGTTGAAGCGCCAATATAGAAATAGGATTTATTTGTAGTTATTTTGGGGGTCATCTCAATTTTTAGATTATCATTAGAGTTTTTAAAAGCAACAACTCGGTCATTTTTAAAATGAACTGTACTATTCCCATAATCCCATGTTGCTTCATTCAGCCCTGAATAATCATGAATCTCATCAGGCTGTCCCTGAACTTCTAAAACTAAGTCGGTTGAAGCGCCAATATAGAAATAGGATTTATTTGTAGTTATTTTGGGGGTCATCACAATTTTTAGATTATCATTAGAGTTTTTAAAAGCAACGACTCGGTCATTTTTAAAATGAACTGTACTATTTCCATAATCCCATGTTGCTTCATTTAGCCCTGAATAATCATGAATCTCATCAGGCTGTCTCTGAACATCCAATACATCATCCGTCGTTGATCCTAAGGTGAAATAATCTCCTGTTGTACTACTTTCAGATGATGATTCATTTTCAGTAGCAGTTTCTGCTGGCAACTCCTTTCTCAAACTACTCGTATCAACTTCAGGTGTAGCGTTAGGGGAAACAGGATTTACCCAAGCTGTAGTATCTACGGCGGTAGAGTCTGTGTACGATGGGTTAGAGGGGTCATTTTGGGAGGGAATTGCCCATTTCAATACGCCAAAAAGAACAACTATTCCCAGAGTTTTCCAAACCCATTTAAGATTTGAATTGCCTGTCGTTTGACCAGTAGGTTTGTTGTGGTGAGGAGATGGGGTAGGGTTAGAAGGCGTGACAGTTGGTTCATTAGATGGTGTTATCAAAATCTCTCCCGTTGGTTTTTCTTGCCTTTCTGATTTTATAATCTGACGACATTGAGCCACCAAGGTATCAAATTTTTTACAATGAGGCAGCTCTTTATGGTAAGCCTCTGCCAACGCCAGCGCCTTAGGGTAGTCCTTAGAAATGATTAATTTGTTTATTTCCTCTATCTTGGCAGGTAGTCGCCTGAGTATTACTCGTAAGTCTTCGGCATGGAGTACTCGCTTATTAATGTCTGTCACCAAGCACCATCGAATCATGGTTTGGTATGGTTCAGGCACCCCTTCCAAGGCTTTGGGTAGTATTCCCTCATTGATTTTACGATTTACCTCTATGCGTGCTGTCTCCGAATCGCTATCGGCGCCATCTGAGCGAAACGGAACTTCACGGGTTAGCAACTGATAAAGTATCACCCCAAATGTCCATAAATCTACGTTGATTCTCATTTTGGCATTTCTCAATTGCTCAGGTGCCATGTAATAGAGAGAACCCCCCATTTTTGAGTTTTGGAATACTTCAGAAGTAAAGAAATCCCCCTCTTTCAATACCCTGCTTAGCCCAAAATCAGCAATTTTAGGCACATATTTGCCCCTTTTGATTTCAATTAATATATTTTGTGGTTTTAGATCGCGGTGAATGATATTGTACCGATGCAGGTAATCAATACCATTGAGGAGTCCTTCAATCAAATAATTGAGATCTTCGTTTGTAAATTTCACAGCAGGACGCTTATCGGGAATACCATTTATCAATTTTGCTAAATCTCCTTCGGGGAAATATTCCATAATGGCATAGTCATACAACCCTAATCCGCTGATATTGAATCTGTGGCATTTATCATAATGAGCCAAGTTGTCGTGTTCAGGGATGTTTTCAGTAACTTTGAGTTCATTTTCGAGCGAAGGTTGCTTTGGGTCGGGATTTACCCTTGCAATTTTAATAGCCACTTCTTTTTGCAATGGTTTGGAAAAAGCCTTCCATACCTGACCAAAACCACCCTCGCCGAGTAGTTGTTCAATATTGTTACTATCCCAAACATAGTCCTTTTGAAATTCGAGAAGAGTTAAGTACTCCTTAGGTTCTTGTGACTTCATCTTATTTGCCTTATTTTATATCCTTGACATAATCATTTCTTTGTCATATTTCCCGTACAATAAAGGTGATTGTCGGTGACGTGAAAAGGAAGTAACCTTGTTTTTTACGTAACGATACAATTCTGGCACCGTTACCAAACGGTTACTGTCAACATCTGCTGCCTCTTTCAAACCACCCAGCAAAAAGTAAGTAAACATTCCTTGTTGTAAAAAGCAACTTTCTTGAGATAACTGTCTCTTTCGCGACGACATAAAAACCAATACATTGGTAGGGCGTGCTTGCTGCGTATTTGCTGCCTTGGGTTTATTGACCTCTAACTACTCCTTTTGCATACTTCCCGACAAGCAGGCATCGGCTAAACACCATTTCATACGTGCTTTGAATTGACGAAAAGCGGCTTTAATGCTCTCGTGATTGAGCTATTTTTTTGTAATGGCATAGTCAGCGGGAATAAAACTGCCTGTTTCACCGGATTTCGAAAAAAATGCAAATAATTTCTTCATTTTCAGTGGTTTTGGTAAGCAATTTTAACGCATTTAAAATATTGGTTCGCGTTGCTTACCGATTCAGTAATAAAATAATGTTTTGTGGAGGCACTGCGTCCCCCATACTACTTTTTAAAAATTGAACAAAAGCCTTTGGATATTTTCGGCATAATGCAAATCTCTATTCTTATCACCAATTTTGGCGTAATCATCTTTGTCTAATACTACTGCGAATGTAGTTAGGCTTGCTTTTCCTTGTATTTGAGTTGCATCCCCAAAACTCAACGCAAAGAAGACGAAGGTGACTAGAAATCCTTGACCACTTTTTCAAAAATAGCTACACACACCCATTTTTTCCTTTTTGTACTTTGACAAAGCCATTTTCAAATGAAGTAGCCTCTCATACTCAGATGCTATTTTTTCATTGCCCCTATATTCAATATACCCAAATTCTTCGCCATATTCTATCAAATCTAATTCTTCTGTGACAGGTTTTGAATATCTGCTGTTTTAATATGATTGATTCATCTGTCTTAAACATTCAACCAAAATTCTTTTGCAAATTCGACCATTACTGGAATCAAATTCTTTATCCAAAGAAACAAATTTATGTTTAAAAAATCATCGTTGATATTCAAAATATAAGCCAGTATAAGACAAAAAATTGCTCCCCAAAAGCCTCGCTTATAAATGTAAATACTATCCTCTCCTCTAACATCATCGGATTTTCCAAACTTCGGCAATAATAGGGACGAAGTCATGGGTACAACTACCATACAAAGCAGGAGAGCTATTAAAAATAGTGAGTAAGTCCAGTCATTAGGAATGATATTAAGTTGAAAACTACGGTAACAAAAAAGGCAGAAAACGGTAAAGAGAATGCAGATGAATATATTGAAAAAATAAATAAAATAAGTAAAAATGTGTTTGTAGATCCATGTTAATCGTTTCAGTTCGTTCGTATATTTTTTGGCTTTGTCTTGGAGCTCCAAACCTAACAATCCGATAAGTAAGGCAAAAAAATGACTAATCACTACTCCGAAGAGCAGCACTAAAAAATAATTAAATATCATGGCTGTGAGTTTTTAGGAGTGAGACTAACTATGCTCTAAGTCTAAGAGTTGTAATTTGATATTTTGAATATCTTCAGTTAATGAAACCTTTTCTTTCTTATATTTGGAGTAGTTCCAGTAACCGTCTATTAGTAGCCAAATCCCGATAAGAGGTACTAACAAACCTATCATAAATTCCCCCATTAATAACAATAAACTACCAGGCAGTGAGATAAAACCGAGACTTCTAAACCAGCTTTTTCTTATGAGTTTTTTATTCACACTCTCAAGCTTGGGTTCGAGAACCATTAAGTCTTGTTTGAGTTTAATGATTTGTTTATTTATGGGTATAGGTATGTGGGTAATAATAAAATCATTATTCCCTGATGAAGGAAATGATGGCCTAGGTAATGGCTTGACGATTGTAGGTTCCTCTGACCCTACTGGTACGCTCAGTATTTTTAGCAATAAGTCCGCACTTTGAATTCGTTTATCAATGTCTGCTACCAAACATTGACGAATAGCACTTTGAAAGGGTTCTTGTACTTGGTCAATAAGTGGGGGTATTACCCCATCTATAATTTTTTTGACTATTGCTGCCCGTGCTGATTCAGACCCGGGTGATGTTGAATCTACCTTGAAAGGCCGTTCACCCGTTAGTATTTCGTACGCGATAACTCCGAAGGCCCATAAATCCACGTTGTATTTCATGCGTGTACCTCCTTGCACCTGCTCAGGAGCCATGTAATACAACGAACCTCCTGCCACCGAATTGACAAAAACCGAGGAAGAAAAAAAATCGCCTTCTTTTAAAGTCCTACTTAGCCCAAAGTCGGTAATTAAAGGTATATAATTTACTTTCCCCGAGGTCTCATGGGGTGCCTCGGCAATAAGGATGTTTTGCGGTTTGAGATCTCGATGTATCAGCCCTTGTCCATGTAAGTGTCGTAAACCTTTTAGTATCCCCACCAAAATTTCTTTAGCATCACTTTGTGAAAGGTTTGCTACGGTCATCAGCTGTGCCAAACTCCCCGCTCGGTAGTACTCCATGATGGCAAAATCATAGTCCCCGTTGGCCAAGGTAAATCTATGACACTCCTCATAGCGGGCAATATTGGAGTGGATTGGTAGTTGCCTTGCCAATTCTACTTCGTGTTGGAGTGATAGTTCGGGATGATTATCATCAACAGGAGCAATCTTGATAGCAACCCAGCGGGTTTTCAGGTTGTCCCATCCTTTATACACCATACCAAAGCCCCCCTGACCCAAAAGGCCAAAATCGCTGTCATTGGCAGGAGCCGTTTTTTTCTTTGGATCGTAACGATACCGTAATAGGAATTCTTCGTAGGTTTGCATAAGGGTTTAGTTTTAATAGCTATTTCTAAGGTGTATTTCCGAACTTATTGATATAAAACTCACTTTTATTTTTACTCACTCTGATAACCCCTTGGTTAAATGAACCATAGATTCGGTCATAAATAAATGGTATTACCTCTTTGCCGACTGTATCAATCATACCCCATTTTGCATCTTTTTTCACGGCAACCATACCCTCCGAAAAATCATTTATTTCATCATAAATCAGAGGAATAACTATTTTGCCTTTCCTATTGATAAAGCCATTACGGTTATTCATTTCAACTTTTGCTAATCCTTCATAGAAGTAACTTATATAATCATAAATGATTGGTACTATAACATTGCCATTTTTATCAATAATACCAATTTTATCATTTTTAGATACTTCAATCAAACCGTTTTCAATCAACCTGATTTCATCATAATTAAAATCAAGCATAATATTTCCTTTCTTATCAAGAAAACCCCATTTTCCATTCTTTTTTACCTTTACCCAATCCCCATGAAGAGTAGATGCGAAAATAAACGGATATTCATTTGTTGAGTATTGAGAATTTGTCAAATATTCCTCGCTCATACTATCATAAATCATTGGAATAACAAAATTCCCTTCCCTATCTATGAATCCGGATTTTTTCTTTCTCTCTACACAAGCAAGACCCAGTCCAAAGGTTTCTACGTAATCATACTCAACTGGTATCGTAATTATTCCATTTAAGTTGACAAAACCATATTTGCCACTTTTACCCTTTACTTTATACAAACCCTCCGAATAGCTTATTTCTGAAAAATTTTCTTGCCATTCCTTTGAAGCTTGTTGATAACAAGAATCTAGTCTTGACTGACACCAAACCGCCCCATGGGAAACAGAAGCAATAAGTTTGGAAGCAATTCTGTAGTTCAATTCCGCACTGGCGTAATCTTTAGTAATAAAGCAACTGTCGGCCAAGCGTACCTGCTCATAAAAAGCGGGGTCCGTGTCTGTAGTATCTTGCTTAGGTTTTTCACAAGCCCAAAGACCCAAACAGCAGCTTAATAAGACCAAATGATAGAGTAGTGCTGAGTTCTTCATTTATTTGTTTTTTCAACTTTATTACTCAATTGATTTAAAAGCGATACTCATATTGAGCAAGGCCAAGGCTTGCTGGTTTTTGGGCGTATGTGGCCAAGCAAAACACTGAGCAAAAAATCGGGAAAGAAAACCTACTGCCCACCCAAGCGGGCAGTAGGTCAAACAAATGAAAAAGCTGACGAGACATATCAAGTAGTGTTGTTTTAGAATCCAATGGTAGTGCCAATTGTGAAGGTTACAAATCGGCCAGGAGTGGGCTGCATGGGTGTAAATGTCTCCTTACCGTTGATTTTGGTGTACCCCGCCAGTCGGTGGCTATCGCTCCAAGTCAAAGGGCTGAAATTCCAACGACTGGCAATGTCAATTCCCCATACTCGTTTACGGTTTCGGGTCAAATTATACCCGAGGCTAAACCCTGCATAGGAGCCGTTATCACTCGGCTTTTTGAGTAATTCGACCCCTTCAATATTAATGGTAGATACTTTTTGGTTGGTAGGTAGCTGCACAATATCGGTGCCATCCTTAGGTTTTAATTGATATTGGTATCCTAACGTTTTGATTAGCCCCCCTTCCAAAGAATACCGCCATTTGGCATTGGCGCTCAACACCATATACCGCAGTCCTAAGCTGCCTGTTTGTTGTTTTACAACCGTATTCCCATTAAAACGATACATTGAAACAAAGGCAGTCGGATCCGTACGGCGTTGAATATCCATCAGTCCATCCGAAATAATACGAAAACCATTGTCCTCGTAACGACCCACTACGTACAGACGTGCCGTACTCCGCTTCCCTACAAAATGAGAAGGAGTAATACCCATCGAAAGCCCCACACCCCAGTTAGTACCGTATTCATCAGAAAGTCCTCGCCCTAAAAGTTGATTATAACGTTGATTATGGGGAGTTTGGTCTTGGTCAGTATATGGGTTGTCAGGTTTTGCTCCTATACCTACAAAGTAGCCTTCGGCTATCAAATACGGAGTTTTAGGTAGAAAAATGCCTGTATTGGTAGCAAGACGCCAAAGATTCGCCGAGGATTGGTTACTGCGATTACGGTTATAAAAAGCCCTCATCTCTTCTCTTTGGCGTTCAAAACTTGGGAATTCCATATTGTTTACTTTTTCTTGAAAATAAGAAGAAAATATCGAAATACGAATCATTTTACGTTCCAAAATTCCAGCTCCTTTTGTACGTTGCCGAACTTCTTCTTCCAATGCCGCCAATTCAATTGAAGTGATAGTTCCTATCTCTGCCGAAATTATTTTAATGATTTTGTCCATGATTTCGTTCTCGCTAAACAACGACGCCAGCGTGGTTATGATGTTGAAACCACTGATTTTATTGGCACGGAGTTGTCGTTCGTTTGAATTTACCAAACGAATATCATTTTCTAAGCAGTACTGATCATACTCGTAGCGGAGTTGTGAGCGCTTTACCCGCTTAGCTGAAAAATGTCCGCTGATGTATTTTCTTTCGTTGATACCCATATAAAAACTGTTGTTGCTTACCCCTTGAAAATCGGTATAGACTTTCAACGTATGCCCTGCATTGTTACTTAACAAGACATTGTTTTTGTCTGAAAAGTAAACACTTACTTCAAAGTTTTGCGCAAAACTTTGCAAAGAAATCATCCATAAGGCCAAGGTCATAGCCGTCAGGCATCCGCGACGGATGCACGTTGTAATTCGTTGCATGATAAGATGAATTTTTAGAAGTGAAGAAATGAAATAACAACTCGAACAATAAGAGGGAAGCTGTACGTCTAAGCGAATAGCCGGGATAGTCCAAAAATAACAATACCCATAACAGCAATAGCAGCGGCAACTATAAATAAGAAACGAAGAATAAGCACCACAATTCCAATGAGAACTAACAAGATTTGTGGGCTTTCGAGCACAAGCTTAATCAACAAAAGCAGAAAGAACAGGCCAACAATGAAGTGCATGGCAGTAGTAGTTAGGGTTAATATCCATTTTCACAAGTACGCGCTTCTCGTTTTGCATCATCCGCCGCATTTTTAGCCTGTCGAGCGTACGACTGCCCACTGCTTACGTCAGAAGCACTATAAGCCCAATTAGCGTATGAATAGCCGTCATCGGCATGGCGACGTGCATCATCACATTTACAATTTCGGGCTGCATTTTTGGCGTCATCAAAAGAATTTTTGGCTTGCCGAGCGTAAGATTGAAGATCACTCAGTGAGCTCGCTGAGTAGGCTCGATTTGCATAAGTATAGGCATCGTCAGCATAACGATATGCACTTGAGCAGTCTTTCTTATCCTCTTTCTCATCATCGCTATTAGTGATGCTCGACGGAGCAGTACCAGTGTAATCAATAGCCTGTTCGGTTTGTTTTTGCTTGTCCGTACCGCAATGCAGTAGCAGGAAGGCCACCCCCGTGATGAGGCCTGTCATGATTTTTTTCATAAAAAAGGAATGTTAGTAGTGTATGAAGATAATTGATTAAATAGCAGCAATTTGAATCAAATAACCCGAATAATTGTCTCGGGTTTTGTCTTGGCAGTGTTCTAAAAGCATCGCTAATTTTTCGTCATTTGAAATGGTTTTTTTCAGGAGTTGACCCAGCCATTCGTCAGTTACCTGTTCTAATACGCCGTCGGTACATAAAAAGAAATAATCACCCACCTCTATGTCTTCAATAATCTGAACATCTGCTTTGACCAGCACATTACTACCTTGCAAAGCACGGGTAATGATATTACGTTTGGGGTGAACTCGTGCCTGTTCGGCATTAATCACTCCTGCATCAATCAAATCGTTAACAAACGAATGGTCTTTTGATTGCCAACATATCTGTCCTTGTCGGATGTGATACCCTCTACTATCTCCAATATGTGCAATTGTTGCAGTATTATTTTGATTAAAATAGATAAGTACCATGGTGGTTCCCATACCATCAGCAAAAGGCTGAATGGCGAGGTAGTCATCTAATGATTTTTGAGCAAAATTAACGGCCTGATCAATGTAGGTTGCATCAGCTGTTTCAATCAAATTAGACTTAAAATAAGCCCCAAGTGCTCTACTGATTCTACCACTTGCTTCTTCTCCTTTTTGATGACCACCCACCCCATCGCACACTACAAACCAGCGCTGATAAGGATTTGCCTCTCCTTCTTTTGGGAAAATGCTGTCTTCGTTATTGGCACGCTGCCCTATTTTGCTAAACCCCAAAGGGGTAAAAATAGTTATTAAGCTCATAATCGTTCTCAGTTACTGTTTTTATATATCCCCGCTTACTTATCCTCAATTTTTACCGTCGAAGGTTGAGGAATTTTCAAAACAAAACTCCGATTACCCATTTTGATGACATAATCATTTTGTGCAAAGACCAAATCACTTGGTTCTAACAGAATTCCATTAAGATGAGTTTGGTTGGTGCTGTACTTTATCTTTTCCTTGTTTGGGCATTCCAAATCAATGGCTCCATCCTGCAAAAGATGCTTTAGCACTCCTTTTTTCTCATAAATCTTTAAGGTACAATGCCTACGACTTATTTTATCAGCTGTTATACCATCTGGCAATTCAATTTGTACATCACAGGTTTTACTTCTACCAATGACATTAACGCCCATTTTAAGCTTGAATTTTAAGAAATTCAATTCTTCAACGGACTCTGTTTTAAAAACCAACCAGCCGGGATCTAAATTAGGTTCTTCCGATTTCATATGATTGATAGTTCCGCATATATGACATACTTTTTTGTGATTCTCAACTTTTCGTTGGAACATTAGTGGCGCTTTGCATTTAGTGCATTTAATGACAGGCATAAATTATTTTTTTCTTTAGATTTGAAAATCAGAAACATTGGCATCGTTTTGAAAATCTTCATCCTCTCCCTGTTCGTAGTTGTTCTCGTCACGATTTTCCTCCTCGTTCGATATATGTTCGGGAATTTTGCTTTCGTTCTCAATTTCGGCCATTGTGACTATAAACGGTTTATCAAGTATCCCAGATTCTATAAATGATTCTGTATTTGGATCAAACACACAGTAAGTCTCCAACGATTGGTCTCCTTCTCCGTCCATCATACCATAAATCGTCCCATCTTTCTTGAGTACCAAAATCACATCAGGATTCCCGTCCAGATCTTTATCAATCGCCATCGCATCAAGTCCACCTTCTATTTTGAAAGTAATTTTCTTGATGGCATCGCTTTCGGTTTCAACGTCTTTCTCAAGTACTTTATCTTTGATTTCTTCTTCTGCATTAGGATATTGAGTATCTCCCGTTTCCATTTCATAAGCATCGGCTTCAATTGCCTCTATAAAGGGTTTATAACCCGCTGATTTCAAGTAGAGCTCCCTGTCTGCCACTGACATCGTTGACCACTCTTCTTGAAAAAATGTATTATAGTGATTGCCTCTCCATGTAAAAATTCCTCCAATACCTACTTCTTCACGAGCTTCAGTAAAAGCTTCTTTGAAATTCATAGAATCTTTAACACGTGTGGCTATATCAATATCCTCATTTGGACTGATTATTTCATCTACTTTCTTGTCATCTTCTGCCTTAGTTGACTTTACTTCATGAAGAATTTCTGTAGTATTTGAAGTAATGGAATCAGGAAACGTAGTAGGGCTTTTTAACTGTGGGATGGATTCTTTAGGCAACGAAGGTAAACTATTATCTTCCTTGCTGTTTTGGAAGTGCCAGTAACTAAAAAAACTACCCGCCCCCAAAATTGCTGCTCCTGCCGAAATAATGGATATTTTATCTTTTGATAACTTCGTGTCGGATCCATTACTTTTGGAGTCTTCATTTGCTTTTTTTGCTTCCTTTGATATTTTATCAATTTCAGTATCTATTTCTGATCCATCAACCACAGTCTTAATTTCCGGGCCTTTTAGTGTTGCCATTGTTGTTTGATTATTAAGTTATAAACCTATTTCAAAGCTTAATACAACAGAATCGAAGAAAGGTAAACAATTTTACCCATATTTTTTATTTAATCCATATTGCATTACAATGCGGGCAACCTTTCGCTTTAACTGCATCCTCCCATTTAGTGGGGATGAAAAGATGATTACATTCCGTATTAGGGCATTTTCGTAAAGATTTGATCTTTTTTTGAAAAGCATCCTTTTTTCTTTCTGGAGAAAAAAAATATTGAAGTATTTGTGGTAAATAAATTAATCCACTTATGCCTACACCTGCAAGCAAAATTAATTCTGGTATCTTAGCTTTTGAAACACTGGAACTTATAAAGCCCATTAAAAGGATAAGCAATAAGAAGTATATTTTAGCCCTTTCAGCATTTTTTTTAAAATCATCAATTTTTGGTTGAAGATGCCGAATCTCACTTTCTATATCTTTAATATATGTTTGAATTTTTTCAAATTCAGAAGTAAAATCCAAAACATTCTTGCATCGCAAAATTTCTTCTATACTTACATCATAAATTGCTATCTTTAACTGATCAGTAGGCTTAATTACTTTTCTCTTGATTTCAAGGCCATTCACATAAGTTCCGTGATCAGTATCAAGATCCTCAATTTGCATCAGGTCATCTTTAAATACAGTCAAAACAGCATGGTGATCATTCACTTTAGTTTTTTCCAATTGGTAATCGTTATCTTTTGCTTTGCCAATAGTTATACGCATTTGGTTAGTTTAGGTTTTTAGATTTAAAAAATAGATCAATTTATTCTTTACTCCAAATGCCTACTTGTTGTTTTTGAGCAGCTACTTCCAAATAAGCATATTCTTGGTCAGCGGAATACTTTTTAAAATGTACAGCGAGCCCATTCTTCACCAATTCTCTATTCAAAATATCGCCATTTGATAAAATCACCTCACCCAATAATCGTCCATAACGGTCAAATTCACCTTCATGTACAATACTGACCACTTGCCGAAAGCAGGCCTCAGAGGTAAACTGTTTAGCGTTCTTGTAAAAAGGCTTACCCTTTTCGGGGCAATTAACGTGCAATAATCGAATTCTAATATTTTTACCGCTCCTTTCTTTGGCGTCAGCACCCTCGTACACGACCTTCAACTCTATGGTGTCACCGTCCTGAATACCCACCACCTCCGCTTCGATGGGTTGGGGCAGAACCGTTAAGATTTCAACCTCCTTTTGGGTCTTTACATCAGCCCTTATCTGATTATTCGTTGAACGTGAGCGATTATGTTGGCTACCTTCGCTATCAGTTCGACTGCAACCAGCGCAGGAAGTTTGGTTGACAATTAAGGTTGTAGCCAATAGTATCCCGCCAAACGTTTTTAATGCCCAATTCATGGTAATTACCGATTTCGATGACTTTTCAGAAAGAATGTCGTTGCTACTATTCAAACGTAATCGTACCTCGTTGATAATCAATGGATATTTTTCCAAATTGGCCTAATGCCGTTTGCCCGAGAAGTAAAGGCGCATTAGAATTAGGAACAATGGAAGCCTGCACGTTATGCAAGGTCCTGTCGCCTATTTTGACAGTTCGAAGTTTTACAATCATTCCAGAACTAATGTCACCGTTGGCATCAGTAAAATTGGCTTCCCCTACAAAATCCGCCTCGGTCAAAGTACCCTGCTTATAGAGAAACCGGGCCTCTGTTTCTGAAATAGAAATAACACTGGCCCCAGTATCAAAAATAAAATTCATTTTCGATCCATTTATATCAACGGGGATTTTATATACACCGGATTCTTTTATCATTCTAACTTCTGCTGTTCCACTCCACTCACTTTCTTGTCGTATACGTTCGGATTCGGAAGCTCGCCTTCCGTCAACGTTAGAGCAACCCGTGCAACATTGAAGATAAGAGCCAATGCTAATAATACAAAGGGTAATAAGTAGTCTCATTAAAATACTATTGATTTAGATCTTCAATTTTACCAATTTTAGGGATAATTTGTATTAGAAAACGTTGATTTTTTACTTCGTCTATACCACTGAATCGACCAACACCACCTGTACCACTCCCCGCTATCATTACTTCACAAATTGCAGGATCTAATTGGATATTTTGATCTTGCCAAAAACGAAAAAGCGATAGAGCACGATCATAGCTTAACTGATAGTTTTCGGCGTAAGCAATATTTGAAGCCATTCCTTCAATAACTATCAAATACTTGATGTTGTCACCTTTGTATTTAGCTTTAAGGGTTTCTATCAACTCTTGTATGCTTCTACCAACTTTTATGAGGTAGTTATAGTCTGACTTAGGGATGTCAGCACTTTTACTTGGAAAATTTATCTGCTCCTTTAAAGTAAATCGTTTATATTCGGGTTGATATTTAAAATATTCTTTTGGTAGTCTTTCAGTGGAGTTTTGTATTTCTTTAATTTTTCTTAGTTGCTCTTCAGTAGCTTTTTGTTGATACCTCAATACCGCTACTGTTAAAACATATAAAGCCAGCATGACGAAAAACAAACTTGTCATTAAATCAGCATAACTCGTCCAGAAAAAGTTTGATTCTTTTTGTTTCATTACTTTATTCAGCTTTATCTTTCTTTGCTCTCGTAAATATATTTTTAATCTGTGATGCCAAAGATGTTTTTTGGAGTTGAGATAAAACCTTGCCAAGTAATTGATTATTAGCGGTCATTCTTTGCTGTAATACATTGAGCGAATTTAAAATTTCTTTCTGATTTGCGGAATCGTCCTTTGAGTACTTGCTAAATTCAATTTTTAAAGGCTCTAAGTATTGTAGCTTACCAAGTACATTTTTATTTTCAGAAAATTCCTTTTGTAATAAATCCTCGGCGGTAATCTTGATGTCTTTAACCGCTTTAAGACGCTCATGAATGTGCTGCTCTAATCCATCTAAGCTTTTGTCAATTATCTCATCTAGTCTTACTACTGTATTATTAATGATTTGTCCGCGCTCTTCTAATTGACTGAAATGGCTATTAAGATAAATTTGTAACTGTTTAGTTTCATTAAGTACTTCTGCAAATTGTTCTGATAAGCCAATTACGTTTTGTGTGCGTTCTACCAAATCTCTGGAGTTCGATACAAACTGATCCAGCATTCGGAGGTGATTCGCTAAACCTTCTAGTGCGCCCACACTTCTGGTTAATTCCCCAAGAACCTTGACGTTTAGATTGGCTACTTTTGAAATATCCATTCGCTGTAGTGTTTCAATCCCCTTTTGTTGTGCCATCAATGATTCGTAGTTCTTACGAACAAGAGCATCTAAAGTTTGAACATTTTCATTGAAGGAAGTACCAAAGCGTTCAATATTTCGATTAAGACCAATGATGCCAGAATTTACATTTTCAGTCAATACGGGTAAAAGTTCGGTTTGTAAAAAGGTGAAAAAATCATTTTTAAGTCCTTCTACTTGATTTTTGGCTCCCTTAAAAGCAAATCCTGAATTACTCACCGTAAACAATAAACCTGTAAAGCTGGCTATCATCGCAATTTTGACTCCACCAATCAACCCGTTGATTCCACCGCCTTCTAAGAAAGCACTCGAACCTACGTCGGGTAGGCCAAATAAACCCACAATGATACCCATCATTGTCCCCATCAATCCCAAATAGACAGGTACCGGAATGGTCGTCGTAATCTCCTCTTCAACTGTATCCAAATTACGCTGTACAATATCTCGTAAAAGATTAAAATCAGACACTGCGCCTTTATTTCGCAATAAATACGTGTTGATTGAACGGGTAATCTTACTCAAAATCTCGTTTTTTTCTCCTCCAATTGCCAACAACGTAATGGTTGCTTTCTCTAAGCCCTTTTTCCAGTTGGGGCCATAGAGCTTGTTAATCTCTGCCATTGCTTCACTGGATGCCTTTTCATAACTTTTATTATCCTCGGGCATTTCGTCATGTAACTTGGAAGTAAGTTGCGAAAAATGCAATGCAATATCTGATTGCTCTATGGAGGCTCTGCTTACGTAATTTTTAAGATTTTCCAATAACTCCATTGGGGCAACAGAGCGTAAATCACTGAGAAGTACTTTAATTTCCAGCAACTTAAACTGAGAGCGATCAGGGAACGTCTCTTTAAACATAGTTATTTTAGCGCGGGTCTCTCGCCAAAACCGTATTTGAAAATATAGAATAAGGCCAATGATGGCGTATTCGAAATACGGTAGCCATGAGGTCGTCGTCGGATTTTGCTGTACATTTTCGACCTCTTGGCCCAAAGCCTGAAAGGTGAGGAGAACAAACGTAATTAGTAATGATTTTCTAAATAGGTTGAGGAAAGTTGAACGCATAATCATTGGTGGTAGTAGTAAGTTTAACTGAATTCAATCACGGCCTTTCTATACACTTTCCATACATCCCCTGTTCGCTTGGCTATTCCTTCTTTCTTAGTAAGGATATGCTTTGCTTTGCGGTCCATAGCTGAATATTCACAGGCAGGGCTTAAATAGGTATCGGGATTGCGAGTTGCTCCTTCTACTGTACCTGCTGTGTCATGAAACCAAAACTTAGCATTAATTTCATCTGGCTCCATTTCAAATCTGTAATAAGAGTTAGCAGAATTCGGTTGAGGTTGGCGTTTATCATAAAACTCTCCCATGCCGTCAGACGAGGGAGAGGCATATGACAGGTAAAACAGTTTAGTTGGTGGTAGGGGAGTTTGCTCGAAATTTTGAAGGAAGGTACCTAACTTATCAGGTGCCAAACTCGTTTTATTGCCCATAGACTTAGCAACAGTGATTTTATAATTTTCAAATTCTGAGCTAATGGCCTCTTTTTGATCTAAAAGGGCTTTTTCATTTTTTTTATACCGCTCTATATTTTGCATGAGCCGCTCTATTTCTTGCTTATCCCTGCTAAATATGGAATTTCTATTTACCAAAGTACGGATTAATGATTCTATCCGTTCCAGCTGATTCTCATTACTATTGGGTTGGTATGCGCTATCACTATTGCCGAGTAATCCGACTAATTTATCAGAAAGATGGCTAAGCGTCAAATTTATTTGTTTCTGCATATCCAAAAGTTTCCATAGCCAGAAACCCAACCCTAGTGTAATTAATCCAAAAAACACTGCGACAAACCAAGCCCAATTGTCACTTTCGTTATCATCAGGATTTCTTATTACATTTGTGCTTGTTCGAGAAGATTCTGTTTTTGGTTGATCGGCAAGATCAAAGGAAGACTTTTCAACTTTCTTTTGTAAAACAGATGTATCTAATTCTTGTAGTTCAGATATCACTGCTTTTAATACCTCTAATCTGTCTCTTCCATCGCTAGTAGTTCCATCACGAAGTCCATCTGCCTGAGTTAATACTACTTTAAAGTCATCGATACATTTCCTCAGCTTTTTCTTATCCAAACAAATGATAGAATTTTCGATTTGGCTCACATAAGATTTGAAGAAAGGGTTGACCGTAGTACTCATAACGACCGTACTCTCAAGTTTATATGCATCAAAAAGAAGATAGTAGTCGCCATAAATCTTCTTAAATTTAGTGCCTTCAACAGGTATTGAATTATTTGGGCACTGCCCAACAACAATGTAAGCAAAAATCCAAAAAGCTAAAAAAAGCAAATACTTAAACTTTTTCATAGTACATTCTATTTTACAAGCTCGGTAGCTAAATTATTAATCCCTTTGATAAGCGGATAGAAAAATAATGTTTCCTCCACAGGATCTTTCTTATCTGATTCAGCCTTCTTTTTGTTAAAGCCTATTTTTACATTTTGCGTCAAATCTTTCAATAGAATTTTCTTGTAATCATCAAGATTACTCGTGTTAATTCCCAATCTTGATTTAAAGTTAAATTCTTCATTCAGCGAAAAGACCAAATCAACAAAGTTTCTCACTTCAGTAGCTACCTGCGAAAGTATTACCTCGTCAATTTTTTCGTAGGTATCTGTTCTTACTACAAATCTGCTGTCATCCGTACCTAATAATACAAATTTTATCTTATCAATGGCTGCATCTTCTTTCGCGTCATCAGGGGTGTCAAATCGAAGGTCCCTACTCCGCTTTAATCCTCCTTTACAAGTTGCCTCTTTTGGTTGTTCCTGCTCCAAAATAATTGTTAATCCATCTTCTGGATAGCTTTCACCATAAACTTTTTCAAAAATTAACTTCGCTAAATCTGAAAGGACTGTAGGTTTACTGCTTAGAATCCTCAAAACCTTCGAACCATTTCCGCTAAAGGCTAAGTATCGAGGCATCTTTAAGTTTTCATCCTTGGCCTTCATCAACTTGGCAATGTGATAAATAATACCAGCGTAGAAAATCAAAAAAACTATTTTCAAAGATTCATCTTTGCCCAATATTTCTCCAAAATCCAACTTGTCCGTCTTTTTCTTTACGTCCTTATTGTCCCTTAAAGAAAAAAAGAAAGCGACAATATCCTCTGAGTGCTGGCGATTCCTAATTTCTTTGTAAGCACCTTCGTAGCTCCCTTCTTCATCCACACTGCCCAAGTAAGAAAGTCCATTGTCTTTTAAGATAGTTAATATTTGACTTTCGTATTTTTTTACAAATCCGTTTCGGTTAGCGGCACCTTCAGGAGCAAAAGCATCACCGAAAACCGCATTTCCAGCAAAGCGAAAAGAAGTCAATCCAATAGGTTTATCGTCTTCAAAGATAACCACGTCACTTGTTCCTCCGCCGATATCTACACAAACAGCAGGATAGTAGGCCGACGAAATTTCATACTTACTCGAACCGTATCCATACCAATAATAAGGTGCAGTACTTTCGGGGATACGCTGTGGGTAATTGGAAGAGGTAATTATGCTTTTATAATGCTTATTCCACATTTCTTCAAAGTGATTCCTTCTTGTTTCAACCATACTCAACGGATAAAACCAGACTAATTCCGTTGCCTCTAAATTGCCTCCATTTAATAGTACTTTGTTCCGAATCATAATCAGAAGCGATTGGATATACCCTTCCACTCGTTGTTCTTCCTTATTATCTGCATTGTAGTTTGACCACTTCAAATTAGTCGCAATGTGGTAGATTTTGTCGTCTAAATTTTCTTTTTCATACAATAAGGCAGGATTAAAATCCGCAAAACTTACCAAACGTTCGTTCCATTGGGGACTATTCTCCAGTAGTGCTGTTCTGGTTGGAAAAGAAGCTTTATCCTGTTTCCCAATTTTACTGGGCAACATCTCTACTGAAACTAATTTTTCAATGGGTGCTGCACCTGAATTATCAAAATAAAGTCGACTTTTCTCCAAATCATGAAGCGTTACCAACTGAACATCGTCATCTGTTACCTCAAAAGGTCGGGCTGTAGGATTTTTTGAAGTTTTATATTCAATGTGTGTATTGGTCGTACCAAAGTCCACTGCAAAAGTGAATTTTTCACTTCCTTGAGGCTTCGTAACTTTACCGAAATGGGGAAGAATCAACCCCTGCTTACCCGCTACTTCTACTTGAATATAATCAAAATTCTCGTCAATTTCGTAGTACTTAGTAGTGGCACTATCTCCAACATTTTGTCGTTTTTTGCTCCGTTCCTTGGGAGAATTAACGGTCAGAAATTTGTTTCCAGAATCTACAAATTTTAAAGAATAACTGTTATTATAAGTCGAATACTCAAGATCTCGGTCTATTAACTGAACTCGGTAAATAGGATTAACATTTTCTACCCTGACAAAAGGCATCAGGCTCATCCCAAACTGGTATTCTGTTACGACTCCTCCGTCTTTTTTACGTTCATCGGGAGTTAATGGGATTGTGCCAACAGATGATTTATAAATTCTTTCAAAAACAACGGGCGGCTCGCCAATTTTAAGGGGTATTTTCAATGTAACTTTCACACTTTCGGCCACCCGACTCTCTATTTGTAGGCTAACTTTTTGCCCTATAGTCAAATCTTCTACGTCAAAAAAATCAAAAAAATCTTTTTTAAGTGGTAACAAATAGCTCCATTTTAAGTTAGGATCTGTCAAATTACCGTCAAAAAAACAATTGGTGTTCATTGGATAAACTAACCGAATAATATAGGGTTCTAAGAAATCACTGACCGTTAACCAAGGATAATAGTCCTCTTGCCCAGGCAGCTTTCTAACATTCCCCGTTTTGGTTTCGTAGTCTTCCTTACTGCCGTTCCAGCCCTTATCATGGTACGTGTCCACCTTTTGGGTTTTATCCCAATAATCGGTTGTATACTTAAGTTTACCTTGGTAATTGTCCTGTAAAATCAAAGGAGGTAATCTATCGGCGTGCAACCGCTGGTACTTTTCTGAGTTAAGAATAAACTCACTATTACTCATTTTAGCAGGATTACTTTTGACTTTTTTTAGTCGGAACCCTTCCAAAACTTCGGGATAATCATCTGCCTGCGTTCTTAAATCCTCAAACTCGCTCTGGTAATTATCTACATTGAATGTAATAATCTCTCTCCAAAAAGCATGATTTTCTTTTTGAAGTAATTCTAAACTTCGCTTTAAGTACGATGCTACCTCAGGAAAATATTTAACAAAGTTTGGCTGTTTCGCAAATCCTTGCCAAAACTTTTGATAATCCAGTTCTCTCTTGTGAAGCGGACAAAAGTCATTGTCAAATAACCGGTCTTTACCGAACTGCACATTGACAAAACCTAAATTACCTGGTGCACTGAAAAAAACTGTAGAAGGGGAAGTTCCACCAATAATGCCTGAGCCACTTGAGTCCGCGTATCGAAGAATATAAATTTCGTTCATTAAATCAAAATTATATCCCCCGCTTCGTTTGTCGTCATCGGTAATTTTGGCCGTTCCCCCATCCTGTTCTAAAAACAGCTTCAAGGCTGTCCCAAAACGATTATGGCCTTTAAATGGGGAAGATAGCAAACTATCTAAACCAGACGATTTGTCCCACTTGATAATTTCAATTTTGTCCTTCAGCTTGTCATAATTAAAAAATAATTGACCAACGTCTAAAGCCTCTGATACTAACCGTTCATCGTTGGGTTCTCCTTTGAGTTGCTCACTTTTGGCTAAGCGGGCAAAGGCAGTACGTACCAAGTCAAATCGTGCAAATGGGCTTGGAATAGAGGATGGTGGCTCTTTTGTATTGCCGCCTTCGGGATCTTCAATTTTATCTATGGTATCTCTATTGTATGCTGAACCGCGACTATCCCAATGGGTACCGTTAAAAGCCCCATTAGAATAAATAGTAAGTGTTTTCTGTGACATATAACCAAAATATTTAATGCTGATGAAATTATAGATTGTTGTAAAGCTCGGGGAATTTTTCAGTTAGAAACTTGTCAGCCCCTTTACTGAACGCCATAATAAACTTATCGGAAGCATTGGTAAAGTTCTTTCGATGGCAATACGTACTTAGAATATCATCAAGATGAGAGAAATCAGGCTTGCCTCCAAACCAACCTTTTTTAGGTTCAAAACCAACGATGACTTGACTTAAATCTGCTTGAAGCCTAAATGGCTCAAAGCTCCTTCTATTACGAGCCATCTCTTCCAACCACTCGAAATAGGCTTTTTTGAAATCTCCTAAATAAGTTCTAAAAAAAGACCCACCTAAAAATGAGGCATCTATAATCGGACTGTCTTTCAGCCAGGACGCTTGGCCAACTGATTTATCAATGCGGTGTTCAATGTATAAGTTAAGTAATGTCATTTTAGAAAGGTGACGACAAATGACTTTTAAAGTTTTAGGGTCTAAATCAGCAAAACCGAGCTTTTCGTGACCATTTCTTATTCCAAACTCATTGTAGATAGGGGTGATGGGTAGGTAATCTTCATTTTCCAATTCGTGGTCTCCAGTTGCTGCAAAATCAACAATAGCCATAGCGCCGGCCATTTCAATAAAATGAGCATCGTTCTTTTGCCCACCTTCTCCAGGGTCGTATTTATAGTTTTGATTTAATTCATCACCAATGTAGTAGAACTTATTGATTGCCCGGTTCACACCTCTTGTGTAGTAATGAAGAGCCGCCTTAGTCTTTGAATAAAAAGTAGCCTTATCGACCCGTTTTTCATCGTTGGGTTCTAAACCAAAGTACGGAAGTACTGTAAGTGCTCCAATTTTTGCATTTTTCAAATATTCAGGATTGTCCAGATCACCAGCTTCAGCACCACGAATATTCTTGAGAATGATTGGGAATCCGGCAGCACCTGTTCCCCCAAAAATGGAACTCACAATAAAGACTCGGTCATCTTTCGAAAAGTTAGACGCAAATTGCTTGAATTCTTCTGATTCCTTAAACTGATTCAAAACAACACTTCCAATATTGGGATTACCTACAAAACCAATCTCCATCGAAGTTTCCAAATTTTCTTTTGAAAACAAGAGATTAGCTAAGGCAAGATTCGCAGGATAAGGTGAAAACCCATCCGCTTTCCCATCAAGACTGTCGTAATCTATGTAATTACCGAAAGTTTCGTTGTTTACCCCTTTCAATTCGAAGGTATAAGTGTCCGACATCCTGTCATTATTCTGAATGATGTTTTTTAAGGTTTTGATTTCTGTCCCAAAAAAATCACCCTTTGAGGGTTTATTGGGTAAGCCATCCCTGATACGTTTGTATGTTTTTAACAGAGTTTCTGTACGCTTCAAATCTTCATTGGATCGGTGAGGGTCAACAATAATGGGAATAACTTCCGAAACATTTTTCATCTCTACGCCCGACGCCAGAAGCATGGTGAGGGCTTTTACAACTCTTGAACCGGTACCGCCAATCGCAAATAGGAATAATTTACTCATTAGTCTTAATAGTTAAGGTTTAAAATGGTGTTTTGTGTACTCGTGAACTCCACCATTTGAGGCATACCGAATAAACAAAGAAGAAGAAACAGGCAATAAAAAACATTTCTGTCGCAAACATAAAAAATACGGATCCACCCTGACTGAATCTCAGGTTAGTAAGCGATTGGGGTTCATTTTGATTTATAAGAATTCTTTTGTCCTGCATTCCTATGCAGGTCAGAAAAATAACGGTAAAAACCAGTAAGCCACTACCTATCATCATCAGCAACCAATGTTTCAGCTTTCCGAATCGAATGGTATTAATTACGTAATAGAACAATATGACTCCTATTAAAGGGACAATAAGGGTAGTAAGTGCAGTGGGAGTACACAAAACAGTATTGTAGAGGTCATCTACTAACGATTTTTCAACAAAATAGTCGTAACAATCAGCAAAAAATCCTTCCATGTTGTATTAATCGGTTAAAGTTAGTTTAAGAGTAAAAACATATTTGTTATCAGAACTATTTGGCTCATAGGCATCAGCAATACCTTGCATAATGCTTTTGAACCCAAAAGTCTGATTTGAAAAATCTGGTGATGTGAAGTTCCTGTCGTCAGCACTATGAGTAGCATCGACCCAAGAAGGTAATGTTACCCTTTTTAGTCGTATAGCTGCTGTTCGTTCACCTGATGTTAAAACGGTCGCCTGTAGGATTATTTTGTGGGTTGTACCGTCTTTCCTCTTTCCCGATAATTTTTCAATACGTAGAATTTTGAAACGGTCTTTCATAGACTCTACCTCATAATTTGTAGAATTTAAGACATAAGTTTGGTCAAAGGCCCACTCAGGTAGTGAAACTACTACAGGGATAGTCAGATACCCATCTCTGGGTGATTCCACCTTTTCAATGGAGTGAATTCCGTTCATTGAATTTTCACGGTCTCTACTTGCACTGAATCGTCCTTGGGTATCCTCATCACCTTCGGATATAGTATAATAAGGGTTAGCGATAAATGATCCTTTACCAAAAAAAAGGGCGTTTTGATAATTGGGTAAGTTAATAAAGGCTCTTGTCTTTGTGTATTTTTCTTCAGTTAAAAATCGTTGCATGGTTGCATTTTCAGCAAATAAACATACATAATAAGGGCGTAAACCAGAATACTGAATTCCATTTTTCGGCATGTTAAATGGATAATAACGCCCCTCATAGTCAGATTGTAATTTTACAATAAGGACTGAGACACTCCCTGCTTTAGAGGCAAAAGCATTACGGCTAAGTTGCTGGGCCGCATCCAAGATTCTTTGAGAAGCTTGAGCTTGCATTCCTTTCCCAGAGTAAATCAGGTCGGAAAATAATATCGCTATTTGGTTAGGCTTGACATCTTTGAGAATAGTGCTGAAAATACCCTCGAAATCTGTAAAAGTAGCATCTCCAATGTTCTTTTGGAAAATTGAATTTGATTCTACTAGACCTTTAAAATCTTTTGAGTAATTATAAACTTGATTGTTAACAATATAGACAAAAGATGAATTAGGTTTTAACTCATTAAAGTTATTTAAAATAGTTACCAACGTGTTTTTAAATTGACCATTTGATCTAGGAGTGTCATAAGCAAACATACTACCACTATGCTCAAGATAAAGCTTAGGAATAATTGTTGTATTACTAGATATAGCTTTGGAGTTGCTTTCAAATTTAGCTATTTCTTCAGTACTACTTTCACCCGTATTACGGTTTTTACAAGAAAAGAAGAAAAGGACTAACCATAATAAAATGGATTGTGAGGTTATTTTTAACATAATCTCAGATTAATTTGATGAGTAAAAGCTTAGGTTTGGTATATAAATTTAGGAAAACGTTAAGTCTAAATAAATTTCTAGCAATGTAGTATTATTTTGATATTGATGGAATTTTTACATGTTTTTTTTTATAAAAATTTATCGAGTGGTAAAATAGTTTATTTAAACTTATGTAGTATATAATATATATATCTTAAAGGTATTTATATTATATGCCTTAATTTAGTAGCACTTTGTCAAGTTGATATGGCTCTAGTGTATGATTTTTTGTTTTTATAATACAAAAAAATATTAAAAAAGCACAAAATATAAAAACTGTTAAAATCTTGGTTGTTCAGGTATCCAAAGACTATTTTCAATAATTTTTTTGTTGAGAAAGTAGCCATATAACAAGGCTATTTGAAATAAATTTTTGATATGTTCAATGGAGAAGACACCAAATATGAAAAAAAGTAAACAAAATTTTGAAAAAAAATTAGTCAATGTAATGAAAAGTTATACCCATATAAGTATATCGGTAAAGTTAGGTAATTATGCGTGGTGCAATTTGTTTTTGATAGATTTTACTATTAAAATGACAGAAATAATATTAATCAAAATAAAGCTGTCCAATTGAGGCAGATAGACTAGGTATGTAATTTTACAGATTTATGTCAACTTAAGCTAAAACTAATAATAGTTGCAAGTACGATTAGACTTTGAAATAGCAGATATTGCTTAAGGTACGCAACTAGGCAAGCGTTACATTGGTTGCCTCCTAGGTTTTAGCAAAGGTTTATCTATTCTTAGAAGTAAAATCACGAGTAAAAAGATGAGAGCTGAGGGAATTCCCTTGAGTGAGTTTACACTCACTCAATTTTGCCAATATTTGAGGTAAATGGAGATGGATGGAGCCATTTGCTAAAAATACAGCGATTTTTACTATGCCTGAGTAGTGGATGAGTATTAATTTAGGCTATGTTGCATGTTTACCTTATCAATACAAAATCTATAGAAAAAAGCTAAATTTTTATTGAATGTTGTAATTGAAAAAGAACCATGCAACAAAGCTACTTGATTTTAAAACTCATTTTGAGTAACAAACAATCACTTTTGTATTTTAATATCAAATTCAATCCACCAGCCGCTTTTTCCTTTGCCCCAACTGTTGAATTTAATCAACCCTTTTTTGCCATCTTCCGTTAAAAATCTACGGAGAGTTTTGTCAATAAATAGGCTTGGCACACAATTACTTGCTGTTTGAACTACATTAGTTGATGAACTATTACTATCTGTTCTAAAAGACCCATAATGCTTTTCAAAGGACTTCTCAATGTCATTTGAGGTAATTATAGTGTCCCAAGTTGAACTTGCAACCCGATTAGGGTCACTTGGTTTATCATCAGAGACAAACCCGATAAATTCAATAGTTCCTTTTCTGTACTTAGTCCACTTTTGAGCAACCAATACACTGTTCATCCTGCCCACTCCACAACTAAAACCACATGTAATGATATTTTGTGGAGTATTCAGACTAATGCTACAATAATTCAAAAAAAGACCATCAATTAGGTTGGCATATTTTGCGCCATCTTTAAGTTGAAAAACTTGTCCCGTTGAAAAACTCACCAAACAGCTATCTTCGAGATTACCCTGACTTTCCGAAATCGTCACCTTTACGTTTTTAAAATGGTTTACATCTGAATCGGTGGCGACTTGCAGAGTGTTCGACTTTAGCTGATTTTGTTGCATCCAGAGGGAGGCGGATGCCATGTTAGGGTCATCGGTTTGTGCAACGTCGATGATACAGGCGCTAAGGTAGGGTTCTTTATCAATACCAGTAGCTTTGCAAATGCCTGTCGCCCAGGCCCGTTTTTCCTCTGTTAGCTCAATAGGGCCTTGGGGGTAATTTCGTTTGGTAAAAGACTCAGTGTTTTTATTGGAATCGTAATAAAACAAAGAATTCTTTTGTTCTATGCGCCAATTGTCAGCAAATGTCGGATAGAGTTTGTTAAAGGGTATTTTGACAGAAATTCCGCTGGTTTTGACGCTTTCTAACGTAATTACCTCGTTATTTTTCATTTTGAGGTCATTCTCTTTGTTACCGTCAAAGTCTCCGAGTAATCCCATGATTTTCCCCTTGCGTGTTTCACTCAACTTTACCGTATAATCAAAGCTGTTGACTGGAACAGTGACTAAATCGCCGTACTTGCTTTTAATGTTGAGGATATTGTTATTCCTCTTGTCCTTGGTAATGCTTAACGAAGCCCCTTCTTTCAACGGTAAACTTGTAAAGTTTGTGTTGGTAAGAATGTTATTAATGTACAACTTCTTCTCTACCCAGCAAACTACATCTTGCCCCGTTTGAACAGCAAAGCCTCGGTTAAATGATATACGCCCATTGCCAACTCCTTCTTGCCGAACTTGCACCTCGAAATTATCAGTAGTGGACTTGACAGCGATGAATTCTCCCCAAGCCTGAAAATCATAAGCCAAACCATCAAAAGTAGTCAAATGGGGGTCTCCCCAACTGAATCCTTCGGGGGATCCAAAATTTCCATTATTTGGGTTGTCCAAAAAATCCCACAAATCATCAAGCCACTTTTGAAAGTCGTCCACTAAATCCTCCCAAGTTTCGGGTAATGGATTAGGTGGGGAGTAATTTGGCCCTCCTAAGGCACGATTGATAGGTTCTAACATTTTGTTGAACGCATTTGCAACTTCGCCTGCACCAAATGCAATTCCTGATACTGTTTGCATAGTACTTCCAACACCTGGAAAAATATCATAAGTTGTGGTTGGTTGCCCTGTTGCGAGGTTAAACCCTACGGCTACAGCTGCACCAAAAGCAATTGCTGGAATCATAGGAAGTCCTGCAAGGGTAGCTACAGAGCCCGCCATGACCCCAACCAGTACTCCATAAACCGTTATTAAAGTACCCTGAACATTGCTCTGTGCCATTGCGGAAGGTATAAACGAACTCAGTAATGATAGAAGAAAATCATTACTATCAGTTTGAGTATTGAGAGATGCGAAACTGAAACTTTGTTTGTTTACTAACTTGTATATGTCTTCGTTCTTCAATTTAGTGATATTTTTAAACGTGGTGGGGGATTGGAACGTTTGCTTGATGTAGTCCTCCATGTTTTTGAAACTTGACAGCAGAGGGCTTTTTTCTATTAATTTCCGATTAAATCCTTCGCACAATTTCCTGACATTTTCAATGTTTTTTTCACTATACCTAAATGTAAAATTTTCTACAACTAACTTTCTGTCAGGAGTTTGCATAATAGAAAGCACTACTACGCCCTGATCTTTATTGAATTCTTGGAACCCAATAGTGTAAATTGCAATTTGAGTTTGGTTGGCGTTCGGAGAAACGTCTTGTTTTGTCCCCTCTTTACACGAGTTCGTTGTAAAAAGAACAAAAATGAAGAGAATGATTAATTTGATAGCCTTCATGATTACTGTTGTTTTAAAGTTGAGAATTTGATTGCTTCACAATTCAAAAGTAGATGAGAACAGACCGTCTCATTGGAAAACTCCTTGAACCCCTGCCAAAAGCTGATGAAACTCGGTTTTAAGCGGACGAGAATATCCCAAAACGGACTGTTGATACGCAGTAGATGGCTATCCTTTTGTAAGGTTAACCATCTACCCAAAAGCAAGATTGACATTATTCATTGGCATAGCGTGGGCTTAGAGGATATGCAGGCTTCTGCATACCCTCCTCTACTGCTAATGAGAAGCCCTTGCGTATCCCCAAATGGCCGCAAATATCCACGCTCCTATGGCTCCTACACCAGGAATCATGATACCCAAAAGGATTAGGAGTAGAAAAAGTACCCCAAAGTCTGACCAGCTCCGAAAGTAGAGACCGATACCAAACGGCCCAAATAGAAAGCCCAATACTGCCGCAACGGTAGGATCTTTGTGCTTTTTTAGCTTAGGCATATTGTCCATAGCTTGATGTGCCATGTGAATGAAATGATGAAGGCTCATGATTGTTAATTGTTTTAGGTTGAGAAATGAGGTAAATTGTTAATATGAAGGATTTTGCGGGGCTTCGCTGGTCTTTTGCGCTTCTATGACTTTGTCAACGCCTTTGCCCACCACTTGTACCCAGAATAATGCTTCCCGAGTATCGGCTATGTTCTGAAAAGTAGTTGTGTCTTGTGGAGCAAGTTGGCGCATACTGACATTGTAATACTCTTTGCACTGCCAGTACACCAATCCGCCCGCTACGGGGTCGTTGCTGTTGAGTGATTCGTCCAGGCAGTTGCAGAACTGCCGACCTCTTACGTAGGGAGAGTTAGGGTTGACGCAGGAGGTACTCATGATGATGAAACCCAGTACTGATAGGAGGGTAAATGTGGTGTTTTTTGCCGTTTCCATCGTTTTCTTTGTTTAGGCGTTTCTATTCGTTTTCTTAGTGATTGACGAATCAAAAGTAGAACAGAGCCTAATATCCATCTGGAAAACTCCTTGAATTGCCGCCAAAAGGTGGTGAAATCCGCTTTTAGGCTGATGAGACAAAAATTAGCCTTGTGGAAAAAGAGGCTGACGAGAGGCCAATGAAGAACTTGAAAAATCTCCTGAAATTTTTCTTAATCAAGCCTTTAAAATTTTGTGTTTTGTATTTTTCTTTGTGAACAGCCCACGCCGAAGTGGAAGACGGACCGAAGAGCAATTGAGAGGCATCTCAACAAAATGGTGCTGGGTTTGGTTTTAGGCAGGTAAAGGCCGTAAAGTCACCGTGATATTATGGCAAACGTAGTTGAATCAAATAATAAAAAATGGAACACCTTAGCAACATGAACAACTCAAAGCTAAGCGTCTTTTTGAGGGAGAATTTTACAGGCCGAAACCTCATCATAAGCATTATTACTCTTATATTTTTTAGTCTGTATTTTTATTGGATTGATTTTCAAATAGAAAAGCTTATAATGTCAAATCATTCTGAAGCACCTCATACTGAGTTAGAAAACGAGCAACTAAGGAGAAGTGAGAGATTTAAAAATCTTAGTGACAAAGAATTCAACGATGCTGTGAAAAAACTCAATGACTATGAAAAAAAAATGAAAAATTGGTCAAAAAAATTTGAAAATAAAGAACTAATAGGGGTATTAAGGGGAGCTTTATTTATCTCTACGTTTATCTTTTACTTTCTTCACAAAAAATGGAACTATATCTCCATCAAGAAGAGAAGATATGCTGAAATGATTAGTAAATTTCTTTTATTGTGGATTCTCACTAACTCTATCAGAGGATTAGTAGTCGCATATAAACCAAATGAACAAGCAATAATAACGCAAGCTGATTCTTACATGAAAATATTTTTTGAACTCATAAAAAGTAATGAAATAAAGAAGGTTTACAGTCAGGGTCAAAAGAATCAGATTAAAAATAAGAAAGGTGATAATTTGTCTGTGACTTTAAATAAAGCGGCAGACATTTCAAGGAAATGGGTGAGAGGAAATGTTGAATCTATTCGATTTTTAGTATTTTTCATTGTCGGTGCAATGTCAAGTGTTTTTTCAATTTTTAGTTGTTTTTTATTTGGTGTTTGGGGTTATTTGAGTAAAAAGTACAGCATCTCTTACGAGCAAATTGAGTAAAAGTCAGCCACAATTAATAGACTTTTTGAAGTACAAAAAGTCATGAAAGACTCATTATAATTAAGGCAATAGCAATGTGCAATGGCGTTTGCTACTCTTCTGAATCCAACTATCGTACGTTGTTTATCAAGAATGAAGTTGGCTCTTGCACAGATTCGCTCCAAACCAGCTCATAAAAAACAGGCCCAAGAGAAGGCTTTCGTCATTAAAAATGCGTAATTCACCCTGATTCCACGCTGATTCATGGAGTATTTGGGTTTGATACGGTGTAGTGACCTACTTTTGAAGAAAAAACACAACGATGAAACGACAGGACAATATAACAGATGTAAAGGCCAGCTTTTCGTTTAAGTACGCAATCTTGAGCCGAAGCTTTACAATTGGTATTGCTACATTTTTTCTTTTTTGTTTTTATTTATTGTATTTACTTTATTTTACTTTTGCTTTATTTGAAAAAGCTGTTTTAGACGTTTCAAAGTATTCCAAAGTTTTTAATAACAGTACACAAATTGGTGAAGATTTAGTTGATAAGTACCCCCTAGTGCTCATATATCTATTTCTAATAATTATTGTCTTTTTTACATCTTCACTTATATTTTATTTTCTCCATAAAAGGTGGAACTATGATACAATCAAAAAGAGGTTTTATCTCAAAATGATTGGAAAATTTTTAGTATTATGGGTACTTGCTAATTCTATCAGAGGGGGAGTGTTGGCCTATTTGCCCGATGATAAGTTTATAAAATCTGATGTTAGTGTTGGCCTAAAAATGTGGCTGCAAACTGAAGAAATGTCGGAGGATTTTAAACGCCAAATTAAAGAAGGGAACAAGTCTCTAACATTAAACCAAATTTACAGCAACCTGAGTATATGGGCAGGTGGTGATATTAATAGATTGAGATTTGCACTCTTTTTGATGATTGGCGGTTTATCAAGTATTTTCTCACTATTTAGCTGTTTTTTATTGGGTATTTGGGGGTATGTCAGTAAAAAGTATAGTACAGCTAATGAAGATGATAGTCAAGCACTGGATAGCACAAAAAGACAAGTCAAAAAAGAAAAGCGTAATAACAAAATAGAATATTGGTTACTTTTTACAGCCCTTTTTTTGATTTTTCAGTTGATATTGGTCAATGGTATATCTGATAAGTTATCTGCCGATCAATATGTGTTGATTTTCTTGATGACTTCATTGGGGTCACTACTACTGTTTAATCTTAATGTACAAACGTCTTTAAAGATTTTAAGAAATCAAGAATACCTGGCAGGTTTATTTTGGTCATTAGTGTTGATTTTTGCTATAACATTTGCCGAAGATTTACTATATACAATAATTACGTTCCGAAAAATATTTAGTATTGATGGACAGCTTTTTAAGTACAACTTTTTATTGTGCGTCATCAGTTTCACAGTAGGATATGCCAAGCGCACAGAGGAATTGTTTGAAGAAAAAATCAAGGCGGTCATTAGGCAAAAAGACTTAGAGATAGAAGCAAATAACTTAGAGATAGAAGCGAAGAAAAGCCAAATTGATGCCCACTTTATTTACAATGGCCTTAGCTTTATTAGTTCAAAGAGTTTGCTATTCTCAAAGGAACTGTCAGATCAAGTAGTGCTTTTTGCTGCTATTGTGCGTTACAGCTTAATAGGAGCCACGAGCCAAGATTCAAATGATGGAACAAATACACAAGTTTACTTAAAAGATGAACTTGAACACCTAAAAAACTACATAGACTTTAATCTGTTGCGGCTTTCTAACAAGCTGCAAATAAAATTTGAGTGCGATTGCGATGGAAGCGAAGAAATAATTGAAGTTCCTCCCCTAATATTAATTGGCTACGTGGAAAATGCTATCAAGTATGGCGTACGTGAGGATGTAGATAATCCGATTATCATCAGAGTAAAAGTCGAACAGGATAATTTGGTTTTTTATGTTCACAACAAAAAAAACCATGATAAAGGAGTAATATCAAGCAAAAAAGGAAATGAAATCAATAAAAGGCGATTAGAGCTATCTTATCCTAATGCTCACAAGTTGCAGATTGTTGACGAACCCGATTTTTACACAGTTTCTCTTACCATCCAACTTTAAAACTTCATGAAAAAACTACGTGCCATCATCATTGATGATCAGCAATATGAAATCGATAGAATTGAGACGATAGCCAAGGAGATTGAGCTAATGACTATTGTCAAGACATATACTAACCCCAAGAAGGCAAGCAACGAACTTCAAGGCATTGATCTTATCTTATTAGATATGGAAATGCCTGAACTAAATGGTATTCAGTTTTTAGATATTATACAGACTATGAAGGTTCGACCCATGGTGATCGCAATATCTGGCTTTCCAGAATATGCATTGCCTGGTTTTGATTATGAATTATCTGATTTTGTACCCAAGCCAGCAGACTTTCGTAGATTACGAAAAGCTGTTCAGCGAGTATATGATAAAGTTTTTTTACCTCCGATTTCGTCTACGCCTGCTCTGGTAAGTATTAATGTTGAAAGAAGTCAGGTTTTAATTCGTGAAGATGAGATTATATATGTAGAAGGAGCTGGAAATTTTATAAAAATCTACACGATTGATGATAGTAAACCATACATGCCAAATGAAACATTAAGTAGTTTTTATGACCGCCTTTCTGGCTCTTTGCTTCAAGTTCACAAAAGCTATTTAGTAGGGATAAAGCACATAAAAGGATATAAAAGAAATAAGATTAAAGTATTCAGGCCTATATCAAATAAGGAAGCTCATATTGGAGAAGAGATTCACATACCCCTTGGAGATGATTTTAGAGATATTTTTTTTGCTCGGATTAATGGTAAAAATAAGTCGTAAGCTATTTAAACAACACTAAAACCTAACTTGAACTACCCATGACACTAACATCTTTTTTCGGTCAGCGCAACTCCCTCAGTCCTTTACGGTTCTATGGGCTGGGCGTAGGAGTTATTCTGTTGGTCTTTTTGATTAAATTTCTTTTTGTGGGAGATCGGATTACAGGTCGGCAATTGGCCGAGCAAATCGCCCAATCTTACGTAGAGATGCTTGACTCCGATGGAGGGATGTCACTCATAGATACCAAAGATGCTATGGTAGCCAATGCAAACGGCTCGATGTACCTCACTGCTTACAATTTAATGTAAGTTTTACTCAATTTTATTGAAATAATCAACTCACTACTGACACTGATCTGTTATAATCAAATTAACCCTGATGGGCCGTGTATTGGGTTAATCAGGGTTAATTTGAATTAATTCAAGTTTTGGTGAGTGATTTATCAATCCTCAAAGGGTTCACCGAGGTGTTCAATAATCACACTAACTTGTTTGGGAGTTAATACTCGTGCATTCACCTGAATATCAAGTTCGGGTATTTTGGATAGCCATTTTTTGAGGGTTTCTAGGCTGACACCGTATCGTTTGGCTAGTTCAATTCGGGTGGTAGGTTTGTGCTTTTTTGTTTCCATTTGACTGTGCTTTGAAACGTTAGAAACGAGAATATCTATCAGTAAGTCTTTCTCGCTTCTAGTGTTGTTAAAAGGTGAATTTCATTGAAAAATAATTTCATTAACGTGCATCTGTCGTTTCCAAACAATAGAGGAGTTGAGTTTATAATCAACATGTTTGGAGTCCTCAATGCATTGGTTTAACATGAGTACATTAGGGGATGTGAAGTCTGAACGGTTCATTTGTGTCGCTGTTTAGAGGAGTGGCAAATGTCATCACGTTCGATTTCGGAGCGAGTTTTTTGTCGTTTGGAAGCAATCCAATCATCCAGTTCTTCTTTTAAGAAAACCAGTCGTTTTCCCAGTTTTTGGTGGGGAATTTCACGAGCGGAGGTCATTTGGTAGAGGGTGGCTTTTGGGAGCCTCAGATAAGCGGCTGCCTCATCAATAGTGAGAGGTTTGGAGGGCGACGTTGTAGGAAGTTGTTGTTCCACAAGCGCTTCTCTGACTGACTTTACAATCAGTTCTGTGAGTTCTTGAGCTGTTAATAAAACAAAGTGAGCTATCATTATAACGTTCAATTAGGGGGTTAAGTTAAATGGCATTTTCCCAATCGAACGTCACAAAGTTTTTAGGGTTTTTTGGGGTTATTTGTCGATTTGTAGGGCTACTTTTTAAATTTGTAGCCCTTTTTTTGTGTGTAAATTCTTGAAAATCAAAAAGTTAATTTATTGATTAAATTTTGGACTACCTCTTTGTCTGATTCAGAAAATTTGTCATCGAGCATTGCAGTTTTTATATTTTGCCTATTGTAACCAGTGAGTACTTGTATTGCTTTATAGATATTTTCTTTCGACTGATAACTTTCGTCTTTAAAAATTACCTTATGCTCTCGAAGTAAGCTGAATAGTAAAGCTGTTTGGTTTATGGTTAGACTTGTGATACCATCGTTTTTATCTCTAGGCTTTAATTTGGGCAATCCTATTTCTAATTTTTTACTGAAGGAGTCATTTTCAGCAGATACTTTTGTTATCGTCTTATCTGGAAGGGGCTTTCTGTCCTGAGTTAGCCAACTTTCGATAGATTCAATGATAAGTGGTTTCAAAAATACAGGTTTGTATTTTCTTATTAATTGTTCCAGATACGCTTTGAATTGTGTAAAATCTCCCCCAAAATTTCTATCAAGTTGAAAATCTAAAAATGAAAACAGCTGCATTAAGTCCGTAAGATTAAGCCGAAGAGCGAAATAGAGATCGAAACTGTCAAACCCGAAGATTTCCTCGTCTTTGTTTACTACACAAGATTCACTAAAATGAGTTATGTACGGTTTCCGATCTAATTTTCCTCCCTCATACCAATATCTAAAAAATGCCATAGCTGCTAAATCAGCAGTATTTTCTTTATCTAATTGTTCAATTATCGAAGCATTTTCCTCTGAAAAAGCAATTGTTACAATTTCCTTTTGAATTAAGAGCGTCATTAGGGAGCCTTTAAAAAGAGTTAAAACGTCTTGTGGGTATTCATTTTTAAAATATGATAGTTGACTGTTAATGAATCCTGAATCTATTTCGTTTGGCTGGTAATATGTGTTAGGTTTGTTGGGTTTCATTTTTGAGCAAATTAGATTTAGTTTTTTGATTAATAGTTATTTGATACGCTTCTAGGAGCAATGTATTCGTTGAATTATAAAAGAATGTCGTAGTAAGTTAATCGACTGAATTATTGATTTTGTTCGTTCCATACTTCGTCTGCCCATTCGTAGAGGGTTTGAAACGTTCCCAATAGTTTCCAATAGCTTCCTCCTGCGGTTGCAGTTGGACTTTGATTTTCAGGATGTAGGGCTGTGAGTATAATTTGAGTTAGATTTGATATAGAGTACTCATTCCCGTCGTGTAGCCACTTGACTGCATTTGCCTTTCCCTGCTTGCCTGTAATTTCTGCTTGAAAATAGGAGTCAAGTTCATTGTACTTTGCTTTTACATAATCAGGTAAGTAGCCTGCCATTATCAAACGGTCGTTGGCTTTCAGCTTACCGCTGTCAAGCAAAATTTTTATGGTAGTAGGCCGTTTGGTACGGGCCGAACTATCTTGTTTGGCTTCCTCTTTGCGTTGCACCTCGATTTGGTACTGTTTGGCTTCGGGGACGGGAATAATAACGCTAGGTACGACTACAATTTTATCACCAACTCGGTGGGGCCTAATTCTAACGCAGGTAATGTCTAAGCTACATTTGTTAAGCCATAAAACTGTCGTTGTAAGTTCTGAAGAAAAGTTTTCAGAGCACAGAATAATACGTGGTCGGTTAGAAAGTTCACTAAAGTCGTCCTTTTCCACAAATTCTTTTAATTCTTCAAGAGCTCGATCAGAATTATAGTCATATTCTTGATAATACTTTCGCCGATAGTCCACTACATAATGGATTAGGTTTTCAAGAGTCATTGAAGATACCATTGCTGCATATCGGAGGGCTTGGAGGTCGGCATAGCCCGCAAATTCGTCTCTCTTTAGTTCGACAACTACCAAATTTCCTTTTTTATCCAGTGCCAAGACATCTAGTCGGTCTGATGACTCTTTAAACCTATCAAATTCAATAGTTACTATAAATAATTCTTCTCCTAGTATGCGTGGTTCTTTTCGTATCCACTCTTGAATATGTTTACGTTCCCAAATGTTAAAGTCTGCAAATGATTCAGAGTAGGTACTGACAAAGTGCTCTGGATTAGCTTGATCAATGATAAGAAGGGGCGATAAATTACGTGACATACAAATTAGGCTATGAGAAAACCCTAAAAAATGGTTTAGTGGAGATGACGTTGTTGAGGAGGGTTATGTGATAAAAAACGAGGTTAATTTCAATTAACACCTAACAACTCGTATTAACCCTGCTTAATCCACAGTGGAGCGATTGGGGTTAATTAGTTTTGAAGCAAATCTAAATAAAAATAAAATGATATTTCATCAAAATCAAGGTAGAGCTTTACAGTTGGAAGGACTTGAAAACGCTCGAAACAAAGTGACAGTAGGTTTTAAGTGTGAACCTTTAACCAAAATTGAACTTGCTCAGGAGGCGCATCAATGTGGTCTAACACTTAGTGAGTATGTCGAAACCCTCATCTCATTGCGACATACTCAGGAGGTTGAAGACAGTAGCCAGTTAAAAAATGCCAATGAAAACATTCAATTGCTTGAGAAGGAGGTGTTTTCATTGGAAACTGACTTGGACATGCACAAAACTCAACTGAGTTTTTACGAAGAAGACCCAATTATGCTTCAACTTTTTGAAAGCTATGCAGGGCAAATTTTTAATTATCGTACTCCTGAGGGTGCGTTAAAAACACTGCGCATTGAGCAGGTAATGGACATTTTTACAATTTTAATTAACAGCTTTATTCCTCAAAGACAATGATTCCTCAAACTTCATTTCCGCAGATTCAGCAAGAATATAGTTTTTTGCTGAGCGCCAAGCCTTTTCAAGCATCGACTCCTTCGAAGCCTTCAGACTCCAATTGGTCAACTTGGTTTTTTATTTTCTTAACACTGTTCGGATTAGTAGGAGTAGTGTATTGGTGGCAAAAAAAGAAGGCAGATTGGCTACTAGATTAACAAAAAAGCACGGACAGCGTAATGTCCGTGCTTTTTTGCATAGGTATTTGCCTAATTTGTCCCAATTAACAATTTTACCTAGCCCAGTCCCAAATTTTCTCAGACAATAGTCAACTTTCCCTAGATGCGTTGGCCAATTAAAATGAAGCAGTTGGTTGATTTTGGTTATTTATTACCCAGGCATCAGTTTAAACCAGAAGAAAAATGTTTAAACTATATTTAAACCAATAAAAAAAGCACTTACGTTTTTTGATCGTAAGTGCTTGATTTTCAGTTGTCGGGATAGCGGGATTTGAACCCACGACCCCTTGCCCCCCAGACAAGTACGCTACCGGACTGCGCCATATCCCGAAACTTTACCGTTAGCTTTCGCTAAAAGCGGCAGCAAAAGTATTTTATTTTTTGATAAGTGTCAACTCTTACTGAAATTATTCCCTTAAAAATTGACTTTCTTCCTCTAAAAAACGCTGAAACCGCTCCCGAATTTGGCGATAAGCTGCGATTAACACCCACGCTTCCTCCGTCACAGTCGTCCCGCCGCCCTTCTCTCCGCCTGTTTGGGTAACTACCAATGGTTTTTGGGCTTGCGCATTTAAAGAATTGACCATCTCCCACGCTTTTTTATACGACATCCCCATTTGCTTGGCAGCTTGGTTGATAGAACCCGTCTCGGCAATGCGCTCCAACAACTCTACCCTACCTGGCCCTAAAAATCGCTGCTCATCACTTTCTATCCAAAGACTTCCTGATACCCTAAATGGGATTTCCTTCAAAAGATGCTTCACGTTCTACTTTTTTTCTTGACCCAAATCTACTGATTGTCAGTGATTAAAAAATTATTTCCAAAAAAATAATAATCTAACTGTTGACAGTGTCAAAAATCGGCGTACCTTTGCACCACGTTTCACAAACGCAGCGAACAATGAGACCAGTCGGCCCGTTCGTCTAGCGGTTAGGACACGACCCTTTCACGGTTGAAACAGGGGTTCGATTCCCCTACGGGTCACAATCGCAGCGCGAAACGTAACGCCTCAAAACGCAAGTTTTGGGGCGTTTTTGTTTTCGAGTACTTTCAAAAAAATAAAAATATTTTTGGTGCAAATGTTTTTTGTGTGAAATATAATCGTACCTTTGCACCACGTTTCACAAACGCAGCGAACAATGAGACCAGTCGGCCCGTTCGTCTAGCGGTTAGGACACGACCCTTTCACGGTTGAAACAGGGGTTCGATTCCCCTACGGGTCACAATCGCAGCGCGAAACGTAACGCCTCAAAACCACAAGTTTTGGGGCGTTTTTGTTTTCGAGCCTTCCCAAACGCACCCGCTATTTGGCCGTGACCAATTCAAGCATCGTGTAGGATTTAAGACCCATGCGCTGGGCGTCTTGCAAAAACTCTTCTAACAATTGTACCGAAAAAGCGTAGGGTTCTTCCGAAGGCGTAAACAGTGGGCGATGCCCCAACAACATGAGCACAGAATGGGTGTTTTTAGCTCGAATCAGGCCATCTTTCAATTGTGAACGAGTCAGGTGGGTATATTGATCAATCAGCAACGCGTGAACCTTTTGTGAGCCATCAAACTGATAATAAATATCGTCGATGGCAAAAATTGGCTGTCGAATCGTGATAAAAGGCAAATGTCGCTCGGTCATCGAAACATCGCGTAAGAGTTTAAAATAATCACGAAGTAGTCGTCGATCAGTCCACCACGTTTGTTGCCCCCCCACGTGCGCAAACGTAACGGGCCGAAAACCTGCTTTGCGCATAACATTTAATTCGCCTTCTATTTCAAATTTGTAAAAATCATCCAAAGCTCCTCCCCCTCTAATCCAATCCAATACTCGGATATGGGCTGCGCCGTGCGCTCCAATCTCGTGTCCGTCGCTCTCTAATTCGTGCAATAGACGAACGTCGTTGGGGCTCAAACTGTCAAACTGAGTCACGTAAAACGTCGCCTTAGCACCGTATTTTTTTAGCAATGGCCGAAGTCGCGTCCATTCTTCTACGTAACGGTCGTCAAATGTCAACGCAAATCCTGCGGCATGTGACTGTTTTGGTGCCTGATTGCAGCCCAGCAACAAGACAAACACCCCTGCCAGAAGAAAAAAAATAAGTTTTTTCATCCCCAAAATTTTCAACTTTTACTATCCCCAAAACTCCATTGTTTTTTGTTACAACGGGTACTTGGTTTTCTATGAATGTCTTTGTATTATCGTTGCGGCAAATGTAGTGCCCTAAAACCAAACCACCTACTTACTCATGTTTGTTTTGACCCAACAACCCTCCGTAGCCAACCATTTTTTAGCCGAACTTCGTGACGTTGACGTTCAACAAGACCGCATGAAGTTTAGACGCAATCTTGAGCGAATGGGGGAACTTTTGGCGTATGAAATCTCTAAATCGTTGCCATACCGTCAAGCTCAAGTGACTACGCCCCTCGGTATCGCTCAAACTAGGCTGTTGCGACAAGCGCCCGTTTTGGCCACTATTTTGCGGGCAAGTCTGCCTTTCCACCAAGGCTTTCTCAATATTTTTGATCAAGCCGACAATGCGTTCATTGGCGCCTACCGAGGCCACCACATTGGCGAAGAAGACTTTCAAGTAGAAATGGACTACATTACCGCCCCTGATTTACAAGACCGTACGCTCATTCTGATGGACCCCATGCTGGCCACAGGTCGGTCGATTGAAAAGGTATATCATGCGCTCCTACGGTTTGGGATTCCCGCCCAAACGCACATTGCCGCCGTCATTGCCAGTCCCGAAGGGGTAAAATACCTGCAAAGCCGTATGCCAGAATGTCGTCTTTGGATTGGTGCTATCGACGAAAAACTTGACCCTCATTATTACATCGTGCCAGGTTTGGGTGATGCTGGCGACTTGTCCTTTGGCGCGAAAGTTTAAAAAAAACAAATGAGCAAGGGGCAAATAAGCAAAGGGCAAGTTTGCTTATAAAGCTCATCCTAAAAATTAGCATTTATTCCAACAATCAGCTACCTAATGTCCAGCATCAAAAACGATACTCCAACCTCAGTACGGGAAGGCGAGCAGCTTGACTTATCCCACCTCAATGCCTATTTTGAGGCGCAAGTACCCGCAATCGGGACGGTTACGGAAGTAAGTCAGTTTCCTGGAGGATATTCCAACTTGACCTATTTCCTAAAAACCGATACAGGGAAAGAATTCGTGCTGCGACGCCCACCGTTTGGGGCTAAAAATATCAAAGGAGGACATGACATGGGGCGGGAGTTTCGGGTGTTATCAATGCTGCACGCGGCAGGGTACACCAAAATCCCTACGCGTATTGTTTTTTGTGACGATGAAAGTGTCCTCGATTGCCCATTTTACGTCATGGAGCGCGTTCAAGGTGTGATTTTAAGGGCGCATTCTGCCCCCAAACTAGGGTTGAGCGAAACAACCATGCGGCAACTTTCGGAGGCATTGGTGGACAATTTGGTGGTTTTACACGGCTTAGACATTCAGCAAACGGGCTTGATTCAACTTGGAAAACCTGAAGGATACGTACAGCGCCAAGTAGAAGGCTGGTATCGTCGGTATCAAAACGCCCAAACCGACGAGGTGCCTGCTTTTGAGCAAGTGTATCAGTGGTTGGTAGAAAACCTCCCCGCTGAAAATGCCCCTACCCTTATTCACAACGATTATAAGTACGATAACGTCGTGCTAAATGCCCAGAATTTAAACGAAATTTTGGCGGTGTTAGACTGGGAAATGACCACCGTCGGCGACCCACTCATGGACGTAGGGACATCGCTTTCTTACTGGGCACAAGCCACCGATGGCCCCTTTGAGAAAAGTTTTAACCTAACGTGGCTACCTGGAAACCTAACGCGTCAAGAATTTGCCGACCGATACGCCGAAAAAAGTGGCCGCGATTTATCGAATATTTTGTATTACTACGTGTTTGGCTTGTTCAAAAATACCGTTGTCATTCAGCAGATTTATGCCCGCTGGAAAAAAGGATTTAGCAAAGACGAACGCTTTGGAGCCTTATTGATGGGCGTTCATGCCTTGACCAATTCCGCCTCAAAAGCCATTGAAAAAGATAAAATCTAAGTCGTTTTTTGCGTCTAGCAACTAGGCGCTGGGATCACAGCAAAAAAGTTGACTTTTTCAAATAGTTCTGATTGGGAGAAAAAACAAACAGGCAAGCCCCGTTTTTGAGCGTTTCGATGATGTCTTTATGAACGCCATACGGCACGGCTGGGCAGCCAAAACTACGCCCTAAACGACCAATTTTACGAATAAAATCCTCACTTACGTAATCGGCGCCGTGCATAACCACCGCACGGTCGAGGGCGTTGGTGTTAAAGCCATTTTCAAGCCCTTTGAGTTTCAGCGATAAGCCGTGTTTGCCTTGGTATGTCCCCAAGGTTTGGTAAAAACCTAAACTCGATTGGAGTGATGAGACTTCATTAGAAAATTTTTGAGCAAACAAATCTCCCGAATTGCGCCCATGTGCCACGTAAGTACGAAAAAGAAGCTTCCGTTTGAGCAAATCAATGACGTACAAACGCTTATTCACCGAAGGTTGGCTCAAATCCACAATGGCCAGAATGGCTTTGGCGGGGTTGACTTTCTGAACTCCGCGAATGGCATAGTCAAAAACACTGTGGCTAAGTCCTGCTTCGCCCAAACTGAGTTCTTGGTAAATGGTTACCAACGAACTGTAGGTGGTTAAGCGAGGTTTGGCGGCGACTGTAAGGGAAGAAAGTACCAATAAAAAAATAAATAGGCGGGCATGTAATGACTTCATAAACTCCATTTTCGAGATTCACATTTCTATTTCACAAAAAAGCTAACGCTTAAATTAAAAAAAATGTTGCACTTTTTACGATTCTTTTTCCGATAAACTGATTATAATCAGGATAGTAGAACAGGGTCATACCCAACGATTGCCTTTGTTTATTTGAATATTTTTCGAATAAAACTTCCTAAAAAGCTTCCTGTGAACGCAGGGAAAAATTGCAATAAAGCGGTAAATTGGGTCGCTTCGGCATCATGCGGAGTCATGATTTTGAACGTATTGAACGCAAAATAAAACACCGCAATTAAGACCGTTTGTTCAATGGCCAAAAGCCAGCCTTTCTTGGGCTGAAGCCAGCCTAGCCCCAAGGCCGAAAGCATTCCCACCAGAAAAGGCGTGTGAATCGTTGGGCCAATAAAACAAAATACCGTGACTAGCAAGCTCGTTCCAACGGCAATAAGTGCGTCTCGAACCAGTGTTTTTGTCCAAAAAGGAGCCATGATTTTTTAATTAAAATTTCTGCAAAATTAACTCAAAACATCCCATTTATCAGGCTTTGGTTTTACCTATCTTCGCAACTTTAATCCTCAAACCTATCTTCAATGAAAAAAATCGCCATTGCTTGTGTCTTACTTAGTAGTCTAATTGCCTGTTCTCCCGACCCAAATCAATCAACAACTGCTGAGTTTCCCATTATTGGGACTTGGAAACTTTTGTCGGGTACGACCATCAAAGGCAATGACACGACCCGAACCGATTATACCAAAGGACAAGAAATGATTAAGATCATTAGTCCAACGCACTTTGCTTTTTTACGCCACGACCTCCAACACGGCAAAGACTCTACCGCCGACTACAGCGCAGGGGGTGGCCGCGTGACCATTGGCGAAAAAAACTACACCGAATACTTGGATTACTTCAACGTACGGGAGTGGGAAGGCGGAAAATTTGACTTTGAATACGACATTTCGGGAGATACGTTGACGATTACGGGCATCGAAAAAGTAGAAAAATTGGGTGTCAATCACCTCAATATCGAAACCTATATTCGTCAAAAATAAACAACCCCGTTACGCTTTGCCATGAGCTTTTTTAAAACCCTATTTCTTAAAACACGTCATTTTGCTTTGTACGGTTTCCTCATGGCTATTTTGGTATTTACCCTGAAATGGCTGCAATGGAAGTTTTTAATCATGGACAATTCCATTGACATTTACGTAGGACTCATTGCGGTCTTTTTCTTATTACTTGGTGTGTGGGTGGCCAAACAACTTATCAAACCCAGCGTTGAAACCGTCGTTATCGAAAAAGAAGTGGTCGTTGCAGGTCAATCAGCCATCAATGAAAATGAACTGCAAAAACTTAATTTAAGTACGCGCGAATACGAAGTTTTGCAGCTTTTGACGCAAGGATATAGCAACGCCGAAATCGCCGAACGGTTGTTTTTGTCGCTGAGTACCATCAAAACGCACGTGTCCAATTTATTTGTAAAAATGGACGTCAAAAGCCGAACGCAGGCCATTGAAAAAGCCAAGCGACTGAATATCATCACCTAGCATCCGCTCCTACTTTAGTCTGAATTTGGCCTAAAAACGCATTTTGGTACTTTAGTATGAGTCCTGAGCCACGTACTCAACCTAGTTTTGCCGAAAATAAAACCCTCAAAAACAATGAAACGCTACATTCTCATTTTCGGACTTGTACTGGGCACGATTCTGTGTGCCAACATGGTTTACATGGTCAACTTGTGTTACACTAACCCCGATTTCAGCGGCAACGAGCTCATGGGGTATGCGGCCATGGTGCTTATTTTTTCGCTTATCTTTTTTGGCGTTCGCAACTACCGTAACAAAGAACTAGGTGGGCATATCTCGTTTGGACAAGCTTTTAAAACGGGGGCGTTTATCGCCCTCATTGGCTCAACGATGTACGTCTTTGTTTGGCTTTTTTACTACTATTTGTTTGTGCCTGATTACCTCGACATCTACATCAAGCACGTGCTCAAAGAAGTTGCCCAAACTGACACGGCGGCGTTGGCAGCCAAAACCAAAGAAATGGAGGAATTTAAAGAAATGTACAAAAGTCCATTGTACGTCACCCTAATCACTTATACAGAGGTATTACCCGTGGGGCTGATTGTGGCGCTGGTAAGTGCGCTTATCTTGAAGCGAAAAAACAAGGCAGAAGTGTATTTGTAGTACTTATCCTCCAATCAACCTCCCGAAAGTTAAAAACTTTCGGGAGGTTAGTTCAAAACTTTCGGGAAGTTATGAAGTTTATTGAGCATTAAAAACCGCATCCATGCGTTCGCTGATGACCTGCAAACGCTTACGGTCACCGCCAGGAACTTCGGCCGAGCCCCAGCCCGAATAGCCTACTTTTGCCAAGGCTTTATTGACTACGGGCCAATTGCAATCGCCGTCCATCAACTCCACGTCAAACCCTTTCCAAAGGCCCTCGTTTTGTTGTTTTTTACGGCTAAATTCTTTGATATCGACTTTCATGATGCGCTTTCCGAGCGTCTCAATCCAATGCTCAGGCCAACCATAGCGAAGAATATTACCTACGTCGAAATACCAGCCTACCAGTGGGTGGTTGATTTCATCGACAAAACGAGCTGCTTCTACGGGACTAATGAGAAAATTGTTCCAAACGTTTTCGAGCGCAATTTTTATTCCCGTTTTTTCTGCTTCAGGAATTAACTTGATAATTTCCTTTTGAGCACGTTGGTACGCATCTTGGTAGCTTGTACCCGCATTGACCACGCCTGGTACCAACAATACCGTCGTTCCGCCGTAGAGCTTACAGTCGTTCAACGATTTAATCATTGATTTCGAGCAGGTTTCTCTCACCTTAGGGTCTGCGTCCGAAAGTGGCGATTTCCAGTGTACCGAGTTGACCACCCCAGGAAGCAACAACCCCGTTTTGTCACGGGCTTCTAAGACTTCTTTCGGGTCTAACTCATTGGGAGAATCAAGCTCCACGCCGTCGAATCCTAGGTCTTTAAGCAACTTAAACTTGTCAAGCACCGAAAGTTTTTCGGTCACCATGCCGTATTTAAGGCTCTTTTTTACCAATGGGCGTGCTACGGGCTTTGCCGCAAGGGCAGCACGATCTATCCCCACCACTGCAGCCGTAGCTGCAATGGTGGAGTTTTTTAAAAAATCTCTTCTTTGCATGAGGTGATTAGAAGAATGGCGTAAAACCTGGGCGAGCTACTTCTACCTTTGGTGCAGGCATATCCCAGCTTGTAATGTCTGGTGCCAATACTTCGTTCGACTTAATCGCTTCGTCCCACGTAATTTTCTTCCCTGTGTAAGCCGCCATACGTCCCATAATGGCAAGCATGGTACTGTTGGCCATCCACTCACCGTTGTTGATGGGCTTGCTGTTACGAATCGACGCAAACAGTTCGTTGTGTTCTGTTTGGTACATATCGTTTTGAGCACCAGAATATTCCCAAGGATTTGCGCCTTCAATTTTGTGCGTTGGGCGTGAGCAGTTGGCCATCGCACGTCCCTTCGTACCAAAGGTTTCTACCAAATAGCTACGCTCGCAGTTTTCTTGCTGGCGCGAGAAGTGGAACCCTTTCGCCCCGTTTGGATAATCGTACGTAATGGCAAAGTGGTCAAAAATGTGTCCGTACAAAGGATCAACGCGCACTTGGCGACCACCTGTACCTACCGCACTGACGGGCAAAACATCGCCCATTGCCCACGACATCATGTCGATGCTGTGTACGGCTTGCTCTACGATGTGGTCACCTGCTAACCAGGTGTAATACATCCAGTTGCGCAATTGAAACTGCAAATCGTTCCAGCCTTCTTGACGCGGGAATGACCACGCACCTCCTGTGTTGTAGGTGTTATAAATAGACATTACTTCGCCAATTGCCCCTTCGTTGATTTTACCAAATACAGCGCGTTTTGGCTCGTGGAAACGCCAGCAGAAACCCGATACCAAAGAGACATTTTTCTCTTTGGCTAATTTTGCCAATTCCAATACTTTACGAATACCAGGGGCATCAACCGCTACTGGTTTTTCGCAAAAAATATGTTTTCCCGCCTTGATAGCAGCTTCCAAGTGAAGCGGACGGAAATGCGGCGGCGTCGCCAAAAGAACGACATCCACACCTGAGTCGATTACTTTTTGGTACGCATCAAAACCTACAAATTTACGACCTTCGTCCACCTGAACTTTGTCGCCGTGTACTTTACGAAGACCTTCGAGGCAGGTATTAAAACGCTCTGGGAAAATTTCGCCAAGGGCGTAAAGAACAACGTTTGGATCGGCTTTCAAAGCTTGCATGGCAGCTCCCGAGCCACGTCCACCACAACCAATAAGACCTACTTTAAGTGTTTCCGAATTCATACCAGCAAACGCTTTGTTCGGAATAATGATGGATGGAAATGCAGTTCCTGCTAAAGCAGCACCTGCCAATTTTAGCACTTCACGGCGAGTGGTGTTCATGAGAATTGAAAGGATTTAGAAATGAATGAGCTAACTAACTGAACGCTCGATTTTCAACAAAAATACGATTTTATCGAAAACCTCGCACCCAAATTTTAACTCAAATTTGATACTATTTTTTTAAAATATATAGCACAAATAATAATTTTTTTTAAAAACAAGCCTACACCTCCTCCAAACGGTAAAAACGAGCGGCATTCTGACCCAAAACTTTGGCTTGGTCATTTTCTGAGAAACCTACCCGTTTCATGTACTCTTGGACGATGCCAAGCACTTGTTCGTACTCCGCAGCTACCAAGCAAACGGGCCAATCGGAGCCAAACATCAATCGTTCAACGCCAAAAGCTTCAAAAACCACGTCTAAGTAGGGAAAAAAGTCTTCGGTTTTCCAGTTTTTCCAATCAGCTTCCGTCACCATTCCTGATACTTTGCACTGTACGTGGGGAAACGCTGCCAACTGCCGCATGTAGTTCGACCAAGTATTGATTTTTTTGTCTTTGATGTAGGGTTTGGCAATATGATCCACCACAAATTGCACTTCAGGCACCTCGCGCACCAACTGCAACGCCGCTTTTAATTGGGTCGGATAAATGAGGATGTCATAGGTATAGTCAAATGCGCTCAACTGCCGTATTCCTTTGATGACTTCGGGACGCGCCAAAAAATCGTCGGGCTCGCCTTGCGCCACGTGCCGAAATCCTTTCAATAATTCATATTGAGAATAATAATCGAGTCGGTCGTAAAGGTCATTGGCCTGCAAATCGACCCACCCCACTACTCCTTTTACAAATGAGGAATATTTTTCAGCCAAAGCCAACAAAAACAAAGTTTCAGCATCCGATTGGTCGGCCTGAACGGCCACACAACCCGAGACACCATTCGCCTCGTACACTGGTTTCAAGTCTTCGGGAAGGAAATTCTGACGGATGCGCGTCATTTCGTCGTTAATCCACGCGTCGCGTTCGGCATCGTATATCCAAAAATGTTGGTGCGAATCAATAATCATTATGAGTCAAGTTTACAAAGGTTACTTAAATTCAAGATGCATCTCCGATGCGAAAATGCAATTTTTCTTTTTATTTCAAAATTTCCATTGATGTCAGTTCAGGCCCGCCCCCTCGGTTGCCCGAACCTGCCGCTACATACACCTTTTTCTTATAAATTGTCGCGCCTGTTCCGTGACGCCCTTTATTGAGGTTGGGTAATTTCTCCCACTTCATCGTTTTGGTATTCAGTGCCTCAACTTCCGCGTGGGCCTCCACTTGAGCGGGGCTTTCTCCCCCCATAATCAACAATTTATACCCAAAAGGCACCGCCATATTTCCCGCCCGCTGCGTTGGTAAATTTAGGTCAGCGGGTAAGGTCGTCCACGTATTTGTTTTAAAATCAAAGACATCGACGGCGGGTTCGGTAAGGTTGAGCACCTGATTAATGCGCGCCGTCGAGCGGCGGCCACCCGCCACGTAGAGTTTATCGTTAATGACGGCCACCGAAACGTGGTCACGCACGTGTGGCGCGTCGGGAAGTTTACGCCACGTATTGGTTTTAGGGTCAAATTCATCGAGCCAGCCCACGTGCCCGTCGTAATGCCCATCCTGAATACCACACACCAAATAGAGCTTATTGTTGTAATTTACGGCCCCCGTCGCACCACGAAGCCTATCCGCAGGAATGGCAGGCCCTTCGCGCCACTCGTTTTTGGCAGGATTAAAAATATAGATGGAAGTCAACGGTTTTTCGTGCGGGTACTGTCCCATAAATGCCCCCATGACGTAGGCTTCGTTATTGTATTCAATCGCCTGAAAATGGTTCATTTCCACGGGTGGAGCCGCGAGTTGTTTCCACGCATTGGTCTTGGGGTCAAATTCATCGACGGGGCGTGTGCCACGTCCACCAATCAGGTACAATTTATCCCCGACTTTGGTAAACGCATTTTCGTGACGAGCCGTACAGCTATTGGCGGTCTGAGCAGTTTCCCAGCTAGTCGTGGCTTGGGCCGATGCAAGGTGTGCAAAGCCCATCATTAAGCCCAAAAGGCTCATTTTAAGGTGAGTTGAGTTCATGTTTGGTAATACACGTTTAGGGTATAAATCTGGCATAAGGCATTTTTTACTCGCTGCAACAGCAATTGATTTTGGGAAAAATGTAAATTGCCAAACCAACTAACATCCCCCATTTCTCCGTTCAAACCATGAAAACGTTTTCTCAACTATTATTACTAGGGTTACTTCTACAAGCCTGCTTTGCCGATCACCGAGTGGATGTCGGCTTGCCCAAAGAATACGAAGCCTGCTGCGGCCTTCAACCCGTTGATTTTAAGCACAGCAACGGGTCTATTTACATGCCCAATGTATTTACGCCAAATGGAGATGGCATCAATGATTTGTTTTACCCTTTCATTAGCGACGAAATCCTAGAAGTACAAGGTTTTACCATTTTGAGTGCCAGTGGTGATACGGTCATTTTTTCACGCCCCACGGTACTTTACGACCGCTTGAATGAGTTTGCTTGGAACGGTCTGCGAAGAGATGGAACGCTTTACCGAGGCCGTTTCAAATACGGGATGCGGGTAATCAGTAAAGATTTTAAGTTGCGATTATTAGAAGGAGAAGCCTGTAGTGTACTTTGCGAGCCTGGCACAAAGGAATTGAAAGTCAAAAAGGGGTGCTTTTATCCGATCCAAGCGGGAGGGAATGGCAAAGCTGGAAAAGTGGACAGTACACTTACAAATAAAGAAACCGATTGTCTGAAATAGCGCAGCCTCAACCCTTCCAAGTTTCTACTTCGGCGATAACAAAAACTTGGAAGGGCTTGGCTTAGGCCACAAATGACCAGATTAAACGCATTATCAAAATTTTGAGCTGGTATTCACGAATTGTTAAAATATTAATTGGAGGCATTTTTATAACTGCCTGATAATAGACTAAAAGATGACCAATTTTATAGGCTTACCAAAGAAAATTGTTACAGCCATCCTATAGTACAAGACCGAACTCAAAACTGGGTACATCGAAATGGCTTTTTCTATTTACCTTTTGGGCATCAAAATTTTTATGTAGAGATTCCCAATTCCGTTATGGTTCTTATTTATATACTGGCTTTTACAATCCATTTTCGCTTTGGGGGAGATAAATACTATGAAAACCTATCTACTTATTGGCTTATTGCTGGCCATTGTTTCTTGCCGCCCTATCAAGAGTACAAGAAACCGTTTTGCAAATACACAATTTTGTTATGATGGTGTAGATATAGAAATTGAATCAAAGTTAAGTTTAAATGGGTACTATGTTTTTTCTCGAACTTTTATTATGAACTTGGGATTTCCATCTGTTCCTAAAGTAGTTAGGGATAAGATTAATTTCTTTTTTGCCCAAGATGGCATTTTCATTTATAATTATAATGTCAAGTCTCAAGATGGTTTTTGGGGGCGATATGTTGTAAATAATGATACCATAAAAGCACAATTTATTGAAGACCCGGGCGGGATGTCATGGAGCTTAAATCAAATTTGGTTTAAAATTAAAGATAGAAGCCATCTTGAGGAGATATACTACGGTTCGCCCGAAAATATTACATCAGAAGAAATAAAGCAATATCAAAAGAAACGAAGAGAGGAAAAAGATGAAACATCTTTAGGGGAGTTTGTTCCTTTAGATACACTGCCCAATTCTGATAAAAGCTGGCTAAAAAAAAGTGAGTGGTTCTGGTGTGATAAAGCCAACTATAAGGCATGGAAAAAAGCAACAAAGTAGATAATTTGTTTTATCCTTTCATTAGCTATGGCTTAGCTTGTTCTCTTGCATTATGCGGCTTATCTTCGGGCTAGAACAGGGTGATTCGGTATATTTTTTATGAGACAAGTTTAACAATGAAAAAGTTATTAGCGATTATTTTGTTAGCAATGAGCTGCCATAAACAACATCAAGAATCAAAGAATGTAAAAAAAATGGATAGCATTGATGTTAAAATAAAGCTGGTAGAGGTTAATGATATTAAAAATAATCTACTAGAATTAGTTTTGGTAAATCATATGGATACGTTAGTTAGTATTCATCAAACTCCTGAATTTTTCATAAAAGTAGAATTTTTGAAAGATAATTCGTGGATTGAATATGAATGGCTTGAATCTGAGGAAGCAATCAACAATGGTCGAATAATGCCTTTTTATAGGAATGATACTCTTGTGAGTAATAAAGAACAAGTTTTCTACAAGACAGATTTAATACCGCATAAGGAGGTTAAAATCAGCTTTAGCTTTAATGTTATTTATGCCTTAAGAAATGTAATTAAAAATAAAAAAGTACGAATTCAATTTGAATACCTGCTTCCTAATAGCAATCAGGCAATCATTTCCGACTATTTGTATATTTAAATTATCTCCCTATGATTCAGGCTTTTACTAAAGACATGTCATCTATTAAAATAAAGAAACTGACTGTCACAAATAGTGCAGTCACAACCCCTCCAAGTTTCGACTTCTGCGTTAACAAAACTTGGAAGGGTTTGGCTTAGGCCACAAATAATGCACAATAAAGCCAAAATAAGATGAAATCAATTCTGCTTCAATTATTTTGTATTCTTACCCTACTGAGTTGTTCAAACCAATCGGTTGATACTGATAACTTCAATATTTTGATTAAAGATGATATACATAGAATTGATTTGATGAAAGGTGAGTACGAAGTTTTTCGAGAAGACGGAAATCAAAAAGCCATTTTTAAGCTTTCTAAAGGAGATATACAAACTATTGTGAATTATCTCAATAGAAACATTTTTTTACTTGAAGAAGGGAAAAAAGACTTTTATTCTCTTCACTGGGCATTGCCCGTTTCAGAAACAACAATTACTATATTCAATAATAAATCTGTATCTATCATATCTTATTGTGACCCTTGTTATTACCCGTTTAATTTTATTAGAGTAAAAAAAGCAAATGAACTTGTAACAATGATAGAAAACTTGTTCCTTAAAAATGACAATATTAGAAAATTACCCACCTCTGATTTTTATCTTGAATAAATATTTTTAAATTTTTCACTGACCATGAACCTAGCCTCACAAGATGAAATTTTAACTACTCAACCTAATAAAAAGGACTTACCTAAACTGGTTGAGTTATTTAAGAAAACAGACTCTACTATCCTGAGAAATGATTTAGCAATGATTATCAGCGACTTGAAAGGGGATAGCTTCTTGCCAGAAATGATACAAGTACTGAACAGTAAGTCAATAACTGACAAAGGGACTATCATTTATGCCATTTCAAAAATGAATGCCTCCCACTATATTGTTGATATTTCTACGTTTCTTTTAAGCCATAATTTTGAAGTAGCGTTGGAAGCAGGCAGTTTTATACTACAATTCAAAAAACAGGCTAGTATTCAAGAATTATTCCAGATAAAAGCCATTCTTCTTGAGAATAAAAACACTATTTTACCCAAAAATATAAGAAAAAATCTCTTACGTGGATTAAATTATGAAATCAAAAAGAGAGAAAATCAGTATAACCAATGTGAGAAATAACAAACAAAAAATAGTAGCGCCCTACAAAAGTTCGCTACTATTGTATTTCATGCTTACCTATCAGTTTTAGTGGGTTAAAATACCTTCCAAGTTTCAACTTCGGCGATAACCAACTTGGAAGGGCTTTTTACAAAATTTGGTTAAACTCCAAGCGCTCTCCATCGGGGCCTGTGATGTTAAAATATTTACAGCCTCTCTGCCAAAAAGCAAGAAAAACGGGCGATTCTTCGATGATGTTAAAGCCTTCTTTTTTCAAAAGCTCAAATGTTGCCTCAATGTCTTCCACGTCAAACGCTACGTGGTCGATGTGACCGTCTTTGCGGGAGCGAATCTCATTTAAGGCGGGGTCTGGCATTTGATAAATCTCAATGATGATGTCACCTTGCTTCATCATGGCCACTTTCCCTTGACCTCCTTCGTGCTGAAACGTAGAAGACATCACATTAGTAAAACCTAAGCGATAATAAAATGCCTCTGAGCGCACCAAGTCTGCTACGGGTATTCCTACATGCTGAATTCGGGTTAAATTAAGATTCATGAGTGATAGTCAGTTAGAAGTAAAAACGAAAGGGCTGTTTGCTCACACCTTCAAACAGCCCATCGTTTATCGTTCATCATAGGTTTATTGTGTAACAAAGGTAATAGCTCTTTACACCACAATTTTATTCTTCTCAGTCTAATTTTATTAAATTTATAACAAAAAATTGAAATATATTTGGAACAATTTAGCACAAAATTTCCAAAATGAACATCAATAAAAACCTGTGCGAAAAACTGTATTTGGAAGTAAAAGCCAAGCTTCAAAACGAGTTTATACAGCGAGGTATGACCTACCGTGGTTCTGAAACTTCCATTTGGAAATTGGTCAACCCAAGCACCGACAAGACTTATTTTCAAACGATTTTGGAAGAACATACGCAGTTATCGTTTTCTACCACTTTCAATACCATGTATCTGTGGCGAAAAAGAAACGAGGTACAAAGTCGCGAAGTGGTTAATTTTCAGGAGGATTACTTAGAGTTGTTTACCAAATTTCTGGGGTATCCCAACCCACAATCGTACATAAGCGAGTTTTCACTGACGTTGCACAACTATTTTGGTATTAAAAACGAAGGAAAAATTGTGGTTGTTCAACCCATTTTTGACGCCAATAAAGACGTACCACCGCCCGATATGCAAGGAAAATTTCCGCGTGCCAACGAGCAAACCGTCGATTCGCGGGACACGGAATGTTTGTTGGAGCTAATTCAATTGTTTCACAGCTATCATCAAATCCTTCCACAACGCGTCTATGACCAAGAATTAATTACCCACAAAGGCGACAAATACGAATTTAACGAAACGATTTTAAACCTAAATAAAACAAATTGTATCTTCTCGATTGGCTTCTATTCCAATTACTTTTTCCGCTGGGTATTGGCAAATTACGCCTATCCTTACCTCGAATTTGATGATAAAAACATTCGCTTTCGGATAAAGTATTTTCATACTATTTTAGAACAGACCGTTTGGAGTGATTTTTACCAAGGAAGCGACAATTTTGATGTAGGTTTTATTTGCAAACTCCCCATTCAGTTTGGAACAAGCACCGTTCCTTGTTATTTCTTCTGTGGACTCGAAAATAAAGCGACCCTCGCCATGACCATGTACCTGTGCCAAAGTTGGAAAAACCTCTCACAAAAACACGATACTGAGCGCGACTTACCAATTGGAGATGCACCGTTTGTGATGGTGATGCGCGTCAATCGGAGTAATTTGAAGGAAATTTATTGTGAAAAAGTAGTGGTATTGGACTTTGGTTAAATGTTATTCGTAATAATACACCCGAAGATAAGCCATGTCTCGCAAAAAATCGAGTTTTTCTACCTCTACCCGAATGATTCGCAAGCCCGTTCGCTCTTGCAAATCTTCAATCAGCGCTTGTCGGTGACACTTGGCCGTCAACGAGATTTTATCGTACATAATCTCTTTCATCGATTGGCGACGGTACAAGAAATTGCTTTCAAGAATAAACGTCAACAACAACAACAGCGTCGTTATGATGGCCGTAATACCTGCTGAATTGGTCGAAATGCCGTGAATTAGCCCTAAGGCAATGACCAAAAACAGGTACGTCATATTCCGAGTCGAAATACCCTCCGTTCGATACCTTAGCATCGAAAACACCGCAAACAACCCAAAAGCCGCCCCCATCGATACCTCCACCTTGTTCAGCAAATACGTAACCGAAAAGATAATAAGGTTGAAAATGAGAAAAGTAAAGACAAACTCAGTGTTGCGATAGATTGGAAAATAAATCAAACGTAGCAAAATGGCCATGCTCATCAAATCAAGGCCAAGTTGAAAAAACAGTTCGTATGGTAAATCGTTCGACATAATGAGTTAGGTATCCGTGGTGTTTCAATATTCGTTTAATCGATGGATTTTTGAGTACATGGGTTTAAAAAGATTTGCCTTTATGCCTGGTTCAACGCTCATCAAACCCAAGCAATATTTGCTCAATCCCCCTTCTCGAATGCCCAAATCCCTCATCAACAGGGTAAAAGGACTTTGAAAATACGTACGCTGCTTCGCTTCTGCCACCACAATATGCGGGTAAATTCCAGATTGGTCTTGCCAACGAAACCACATATTGAGGTCAAACGTGACGCGCTCAGGGCAGGTTTTATTCACCAGCGTAAATCGGTGATAATACACCCAAACCGTTGGTTCTAGGGTCATTGCTGAAAATTCGCCCGCTACATTATCCAAAAAATCTGTACTGGTTGGGCACAAATCCAGGGACAACTCTTCGATGGCAATCCGTTTTTTTATGGTTCGTCGCTTATTGTCCTTTAATTTTACTTCCAAAAACTGTGCGTCGGTGTCAACATATCGCCTAGCTCGCACTTTGTATCGATTGAGCTTTCCGTGCAAATGCTGGTGGTAGAACAAGCGTTCGGGTGTGTCAAAATAAAGGGTATCGTAACGAAAAACCGTTTTGGAACTCATCCGCAAAACGTGGTAATAGGGTTGCAATTGTGCTAGTACATCGCCCAAATCATCTTTACGAAACATGTATTTAAAGTCGATACGGTTCATCAAACGCGTTGATTCCATATCGTTGAGCGAAATCTTAGAAAATGAATCAAGAAAACGTTCAATCATACATTTAATAGTAAATCAATCGGGTTGTGAGCAAACCTCTACACAATAGCCTAGTACATTATAAAACCAAAAAGGGTACAATCAAAGACCGTACCCTTTTTGGTTTTTTCACTATATATTTTTCAAGAAAATTGCGTTTCCGCTAAGATTCAAGCGATTAGTTAATCACTTCTTCCTCTTTTTTCTTCACCGTAATCACGAGATTATCGCTTCCATCTTCATGGTCAGCCAATAATGTGTCTCCTTCGCGAAGATCGCCCTTGAGAATTTCTTCCGCAACGGGGTCTTCAAGGTATTTTTGGATGGCACGATTGAGCGGACGCGCACCGTACTGTTGGTCATATCCTTTTTCTGACAAAAAGTCTTTTGCTTTCTCAGTCAACTCAACTTTATATCCCAAAGTAGTGATACGATTGAAAAGTTTACCCAACGAGATGTCGATGATGCGATGAATGTCTTCGCGTTGAAGCGTATTAAACACAATCACATCGTCCAAACGGTTCAAAAACTCGGGAGAAAATGCTTTTCTCAAAGCATTCTGAATCGTGGTTTTCATCATATCGTCTTGGTTTTCGGTTTTTGCTTTGGTAGCAAACCCAATACCCGAGCCGAAGTCTTTCAAATCACGTACCCCAATGTTTGACGTCATAATAATAATCGTATTGCGGAAATCCACACGACGACCCAAACCATCCGTCAAAATACCATCGTCGAGTACTTGGAGTAAGAGGTTAAACACATCAGGGTGTGCTTTCTCAATTTCGTCCAACAATACGACGCTGTAAGGCTTACGGCGAATTTTCTCCGTCAACTGTCCACCTTCTTCGTACCCAACGTAGCCTGGAGGCGCTCCGATGAGGCGAGATACGCTGAATTTCTCCATGTATTCGCTCATATCAATGCGCACCAACGAATCGTCTTTATCGAAAAGGTAAGTCGAAAGTACTTTGGCCAATTCCGTTTTTCCTACTCCCGTTGGGCCTAAGAAAATAAACGAACCAATTGGCTTTTTAGGGTCTTTCAAACCTACTCGGGTACGCTGAATGGCTTTAGTCAATTTTTCGATGGGGCTATTTTGACCAATCACTTTCGCTTTGAGTTCGTCGGCCATTCCCAACAACTTCTGACCTTCGTTTTGAGCCACGCGGTTTACTGGAATTCCCGTCATCATCGCTACTACTTCCGCCACGTTATCGTCCGTTACGGTATAGCGACGCTTTTTGGTTTCCTCTTCCCACGCAATCTTCGCACGATCGAGTTGGTCAAGAAGCTTCTTCTCGCGGTCGCGGAGTTGCGCAGCTTCTTCGTACTTCTGGCTTTTCACGACGAGGTTTTTCTGTTTCTTCACCTCCTCGATTTGTTGTTCCAACACCACAATGTCTTCTGGTACGGTGATGTTGCTGATGTGTACGCGCGCACCTACCTCGTCCAATACGTCGATGGCTTTATCGGGCAAGAAACGGTCGGTAATGTATCGTTCCGACAATTTCACCGCTTGCGCTATGGCCTCGTCGGTATAGTTTACGTGGTGGTGATCTTCGTACTTATCTTTGATATTATTGAGGATTTCAATCGTTTCCTCTACGCTTGGCGCGTCCACCATCACAATTTGGAAACGACGGGCCAAAGCGCCGTCTTTCTCAATGTATTGACGGTATTCGTCGAGCGTGGTAGCACCAATACATTGGATGTCGCCCCGAGCTAACGCTGGCTTGAACATATTGGAAGCATCCAATGAACCCGATGCCCCCCCTGCGCCTACAATGGTATGCAACTCGTCGATGAACAAAATCACTTCGGGCGATTTTTCTAATTCGTTCATCACGGCTTTCATACGCTCTTCAAACTGGCCACGGTATTTGGTACCTGCCACGAGCGAAGCAAGGTCAAGCGTCACAACGCGTTTGCCAAACAGCACACGCGATACTTTCTTTTGTACAATTCTAAGTGCCAAACCTTCGGCAATCGCCGTTTTACCAACGCCAGGTTCTCCAATGAGAACTGGGTTGTTTTTCTTACGGCGGCTAAGTACTTGGGCTACACGTTCGATTTCTTTTTCACGGCCTACAATCGGGTCTAACTTACCCAATTCGGCCATCTTCGTAAGGTCACGGCCGAAATTGTCTAATACTGGTGTACGCGACTTTTCGGCACTTTTGGGGTCTTTTCCTTGCTGCGAACCGCCGCTGAACATGCTCCGTTCATCGTCGTCCTCAGTATCGGGACCCGCGTGGGGTTTGGTGCCTGATGATTGATACTCTAACATTTCCTTAACGATTTCGTAGTTAACATTAAACTTGGCTAAAATCTGCGAGGCCAAATTATCTGGGTCACGCAGAATGGACAGGAGTAGGTGCTCCGTGCCAATGAGTGGGCTTTTAAAAATTTTTGCTTCTAAGTAGGTTATTTTCAACACCTTCTCCGACTGGCGGGTCAAAGGAATGTTGGCCAAGTTTTTGATATTGTTGGTCGCGGTTCCTTTGGTAACTTGCTCAATTGTCACGCGCAATTCGTCCAACGAAACGCCCAGTTTTTTTAACAGGGCCAATGCCACGCCCTCACCCTCTCTGATCATCCCCAAAACGAGATGCTCTGTACCGATATAATCATGTCCCAAACGGAGGGCTTCCTCACGGCTGAATCCGATGACTTCTTTTACGCGATTTGAAAATTTTGCTTCCATTCGTTGGAGTTAAGCTGTTGTGAAACGTAAGGTAGGTTAGTTTTTTTAGAAAAAAAAACGTAATCGACGACGTAATTCATTAAATTCCCCTTTTTTTCTTTTGTTTCCTCCTTTTTTTAACAGAAAATAGGTGTCCAAATTATATACAAAAATAGTGTGTTTTTCATTCCACCATTACCGACTGTTTCAGCAAACGCGTTGCATCTGCTCCTTGGCACATCAGCAAGTCAAGAATACTCAAATTAGGAACAAACTCAGTTCCGAAATTTTGTTGATAAACAACGGGTTTACTGAAAATGTTGTGCCCCGATGGATTTTTGGGGGAAATCTGTGACAGTGCGTCAAAATGCCCCTCAGGAAGACTCGTTTCAAACACCTCTGTCAGCCGTATTGTCGGTTTTTGCCGTAGTAATTTCAGACAGATTGTCAGCAACTCCCAATTAAGGTCAAACAAAAAATTAGGCTTTTTGAGATACACTCGTTCAAAATCGCTTCCAAAATATTCAAAATAGGGTGCTTTCCCATAGGCCGCCACAATTGCCCCCCAATGCCGCCGTACCCAACCTTGCGAATAATCAATTTTCACTTCACGAATCGGCATTTTGGGCGCTGAATGAATCACGGGAACAATGAGCGTATCAACACCGTTAGCGGCCAAAATGTGACACCGATTTCGGTAAGTTTGTTTCACAAAATGCTCCTGAGCTTCCAACGACACTTCACCGTATTTCAATAAACAGGCAAAATAATCGAGACTCGGTAAATATTGTAACTCTATTCGTACTGACAATGCTTTTACTTAAATAAATGTGATTATGTAAGTAAAGCAATTTGAGTAATATTATCAAAAAAATCACAAAAAAATTTACAAAAAGCCCTTAAACGGGCACAGTAAGTAAGGAAAGTACAAATTTTCTGTATTTGATTACGTAGTAAAGCTTTTTACATTTGTGCTAATCAAACAAGTTTCCACCTTATATTATTGGCCATGAGATTTTTGAGTTGGATGGGGTATTTACCTCTGTCGGTGCTGTATCTATTGTCAGATTTTGTGTATTTTCTGCTTTATTATGTTGTCGGTTACCGCAAAAAACTCGTTTTCAAGCATCTTCAACACGCATTTCCTGAAAAATCGTCGCAGGAAATCAAGCAAATTGCCCGAAAATTTTACCAACATTTAGCCGATATTTTCGTAGAAACGCTCAAACTTCCTCACCTTTCCGCAACTGAAATACAACAGCGAGTAGAAGTTCAAAACATTGAGCTATTACAGGGTTTTATTGCTAAAAATCAGCCTTTTTTATCGTTTGGAGCGCATACGGCCAACTGGGAATGGGTTCCCGCAAGTTTGACAACGCGCGGAATTCCTGTAGATGCCGTTTATAAAACGTTGACCAATGAAAAATCTGATAAATTTATGCAGTCTTTACGCGCATCGTTTGGGGTTCACCTGATTCCGATGCCACGGTTGATGCGCGAAATTGTTACCAGAAAACACCTACCAAGGCTCATTGGACTTGTAGCGGACCAATCGCCCCACTCTCCTGAACACGCACATTGGTTTTCGTTTTTGCATCAAGATACCGCTTTTTTCCCTGGAACAGAAAAAATCGCACGGGCGACCGAAATGCCCATCGTTTTTGCGGATATTTATCGAAAACGACGCGGTTATTATGCGGTTTCTTTTCAGCTTATTGGCCTGCCGCCCTATCAGTCGCTTTCGGAGGGAAGTATTACGGAAATGTATAAGAGTAAATTAGAAGAAAGTATTCGCCAACATCCGTCGGATTGGCTCTGGTCGCACAATCGCTGGAAACACAAACGAAAATAAAACCCTTCCAAGTTTACATTCGTTACAAGTTAACCGTTCCGTGAAGAGGGTTGCTCACAACCCGCAAAAAACCCTTCCAAGTTTACGTATTCGCAGAAATCGAAACTTGGAAGGGTTTCCGTGAAAAGGGTTGCTTACAACCTGTACAAAAAACCCTTCCAAGTTTTTTATTCGCAGAAACCGAAACTTGGAAGGGTTATAAATTAAAGCATACCAAAGTTGTTCAAATAATCCGTTACCGAGTTACGAATCACTTGATGCGCTTCTTCTCGACCATATACATTGGCGATTTCGCAAGTCATTGGTTCGCCTGGCAAGTTTTTGTAAGTCAAGAAGTAGTGTTGAAGACGGTTAACTACGCTACGAGGAAGCTCGCTAATGTCGCGGTATTTGCTGTAGAGCAAATCATCTTTCAACACCGCAATGATTTTATCATCAGCTTCACCTTTGTCAATCAAACGCAAGCCACCAATAGGAATCGCTTGGCAAATGATGTCACCGTGAGGGATGTTGCTTTCGCTTAACACACAAATATCCAACGGGTCGCCGTCGCCTTCTTTGATGTCATTACGTCCCGACTGCTGACGGGCATATTCAGCAATAGTATCGCCGCAGTAGGTTTTTGGAACAAAACCATAAAGGGCAGGAACGATGTTAGAATATTTTTGCGGGCGGTCAATTTTCAGATAACCCGTTGTTTTGTCGATTTCGTACTTAACCGTATCCGTAGGTACAATTTCAATAAAGGCCGTTAAAGTTTCTGGGGCATTTTCACCGATGGGAATACCATGCCAAGGGTGAGACTTATAAACGCTTTTCAAGTTTATTATTATTTTTGGTTAGTGACGATTCTCTCATTATCAATAGCAAATGTAATCAACCCTTGGCAATGGTTTTGAGTTTTTAATAAAAATGTAGATTTTGCAACATAGAATCACCGAAAAACCACTTTTCATCAAACCTACGAACCAATCCAATGTCTGAAATCAAAGTACCAACCATGGCCGAAATGGCCGCAAGTGGAGAAACCCCCGAAGTACTTTTCTGGGTAGGCTGTGCGGGGTCATTTGATGACCGTTATAAAAAAGTGACAGTCGCATTTGTCAAAATTTTAAATGCCGTTGGGGTAAAATTTGCCGTTTTGGGTACTGAAGAAGGCTGCACAGGCGACCCTGCACGACGGGCGGGCAACGAGTTCACCTTTCAGATGCAAGCCATGGCCAATATTCAAGTACTCGATATGTACGGCGTAAAAAAAATAGTGACGGCTTGTCCACACTGTTTCAATACCCTCAAAAACGAATACCCTGCCCTCGGCGGAACGTACGAAGTTATTCACCATTCGGAGTTTTTGCAACAGCTTATCAACGCGGGCAAAATAAAAATTGAAGGTGGAGGAACATTTAAAGGAAAAAAAATCACATTCCACGACTCCTGTTATTTGGGCCGTGCCAACGACATCTACGAAGCTCCACGGGCGGTTATTGAAGCATTGGATGCCGATTTGGTGGAAATGAAACGTGCGAAAGTAAAGGGACTTTGTTGCGGAGCAGGCGGTGCTCAAATGTTTAAAGAACCCGAAAAAGGTAAAAAAGACATCAACATCGAGCGCATCGAAGAAGCCCTTGCCACGGGTGCCGAAACCATCGCCGTGGGTTGCCCCTTCTGCATGGTAATGATGACCGACGGCGTCAAAAACAAAGAAAAAGAAGAGTCAGTGAAGGTTTTTGATTTGGCAGAATTGGTAGCGCAATCGATGTAATACCCATAAAAACGGAACTCAAAAAACCACAAAAAACGTTATTTTGAGTGTCGAAGAAAACTCACATATAAACGCCAATTGTCATGTACATACCATTTCACGATATTGCTTTTGAAGCTCGCGTCTGGATTTATCAGGCCAATCGAAACCTGACTGACGACGAAGTAGGAACCCTTACCGAAACCCTCAAGGCCGCGTTGGAAGGTTGGGAAGCCCACGGCGAAGCCCTTACGGCTTCGGGGAAAATATTCCACCATCGGTTTGTGGTGATTGCGGTGGATGAAAGTGAAACTTTGCCGAGTGGTTGCTCTATCGACAAGTCAACGCGCTGGCTGCAAGAAATTGGTCCTCGTTTAAATGTCGATTTTTTTGATCGCTCTTTGGCTTACCTTGATGCGCAAGGGAATATCCAAACCGTTCCTGTCTCCGCCATCAAAAATGCCGTTTTAAACGAAGAAATCGAACCCAATACAACCGTGTTTGACAATACCGTAGCGACCAAAGCCCAATGGATGAGCCGCTGGAAAACCCGCGCCGACCATACCTGGCTCAAACGCTATTTTAAGGAACAAACAGCGTAAGAGTCGTAATGAAATCAGCCAAGACATTAGCCTCAAATCAATCCTGATGTCTTGGCCATAACAACGCAGTAGAGAATCAAGAATAATGCGCCCTCCCAGGTAGATATGCGCTTATCCTGTGCCAATAAATAAAAAAAAGCGGATGCTGCCAACAGCATAGGTAAGCCCAACGTAAGTACTTGTCCAGTAGCTGTCAAATCTCCACCAAAGCTTACCAAGCCAGGAATAACAAGTATATTGAAGATACACGATCCCATTACATTACCAATGGCTAACGCAGCTTTTCCTTTCTTCACCGAAAAATAATTTACGGCCAACTCTGGTAGCGTCGTTCCAAACGAAAGTACGGTCAATGCAATAATTGAAGAGGGGATTGCCAAAATTTCAGCCACTTTAGTAATACTCATCACGGTATAATCCGCACCAACATAAATTCCTACCCCTGATGCCAGCAGCATCAACCCTACTTTGGTCCACGAATACGATTCCGTCGAAGCCTCCTCCTCTTCTTCTTCATTCCCTGCTTTTAGCAAATACATACTATATACCAAAAAGATAAGTATAAGAAAGATACCCTCTTTCCAAGTCAACACACCTTCTTGAAAAAACAAGAAGAAAACCAAAGCCGCTCCCAAAAGATAATGTAAATCGATCATCATGTAGCGTTTGCCTAGCTCAATGGTTCGACGATTGAGCAAAGCCGTAGTACCTACAATCAAGAACAAATTTGAAATATTAGAACCAATTAGATTACCAGCTACAATCTCAGCATGACCTGATGAAACAGATAAAAATCCTGTTACAAGTTCGGGCAATGAGGTACCAATACCTACAATAAAAATACCTGTAACAAATGCTGGAAGTTTGAGCAGTTGTCCAGCAGCTTCAGCAGCAGTAGTAAAAAAACGGGCTGCTACAAGTAGCACTGCCAAGCTTGCAATAAAGACAAGAATCCAATTAATAAGCATGTGTTGAAGCATTTAGGAAGTTGCAAAATCGGCCTTTTTCCTTAAAATAGCCAATAATTAACAACTTTTTAAGATTTATGTACTTATTTTGAATACGAACTAACAACTAGCTTGTATGATTACGACCATTATTGCAATTTTTATTATCGGTTACATTTTCATTACCATTGAGCATAGTATTCACATCAATAAAACCGCAACCGCCCTTCTCACTGGCGTGATTTGTTGGTCTTTGTATGCATTTGGCTCGGTTGATTCACACCAGGTTGGAGAAGAGTTATCACACCATTTAGCAAGCATCGCCGAGATTGCTTTTTTCCTACTTGGTGCCATGACAATTGTTGAACTTATCGATGCCCATCAAGGTTTTGGAGTCATCACAGAACGCATTCATACCAAAGACACCCGAACCCTCCTTTGGATTATCAGCATTCTTACTTTTTTTCTATCGGCCGTACTCGACAACCTCACTACGGCTATTGTAATGGTATCATTGTTGCGAAAAATCATTCGTGATACCGATATGCGCCGCTTTTTTGCGGGAATTGTCATCATCGCTGCCAACGCAGGCGGTGCATGGTCACCGTTGGGCGACGTAACAACAACCATGCTTTGGATTGGCGGACAAGTATCTGCCGTCAATATCATGAAAATGTTGATTCTTCCAAGCTTGGTTTCTTTGATTGTACCGCTGGTTTATCTTTCGTTTCGCCTTAAAGGTTCGCTTGAGCCGCCTAAACCCCGTAAAAAAGACATCGACGACACAATTACTACTTTTGAGCGAAATACTATGTTTTTTACGGGTATAGGTATGTTGCTTTTTGTACCCATTTTTAAAACGGTGACCCATTTGCCCCCTTACATGGGCGTTTTACTGGCGCTCGGAACGGTATGGGTTGTTTCCGAAGTACTTCACTCCAAAAAAGACGAAGAAGACCGCAAACCTTTTACGGCGGCCCATGCGTTGAGCAAAATTGATACCAGTAGTATTTTGTTTTTCATGGGAATTTTGTTGGCTATAGGCGTCCTTGAAGCAACGCACACGCTTTCTGGTTTAGCTGCTTGGATGAACGATACCATCGGGAATTTGGACGCCATCGTATTTATTATCGGGATTGCCTCCGCTGTCATCGACAATGTACCATTAGTAGCAGCTTCTATGGGCATGTACGATTTGGCTACCTATCCTCAAGACCATCGAATTTGGGAGTTTTTGGCTTACTGTGCCGGTACAGGTGGCAGCATGCTAATTATTGGTTCAGCAGCTGGGGTAGCAGTGATGGGCATGGAAAATATCAGTTTCTTTTGGTATCTCAAACGCATCAGTCTATTGGCACTTCTTGGCTACGTAGCGGGAGCACTGGTCTTTATTATGATGTAATTCATTGATTTTAAAATCAAAAACGGCCACAAGGAACAAGTCCAAGTGGCCGTTTTTGTATCCACTAGCTTCCAACTATTTTGTAGTATAGTTTGGTGCTTCCTTCGCAATGTGAATATCGTGAGGGTGGCTTTCCTTCATCCCCGCTGCACTGATACGAACAAATTTCGCTTTTTGGAGGGTTTGAATATCGGCTGCACCGCAATAGCCCATTCCAGCTTTCAAACCACCTACCAATTGGTAAATGATTTCGGCTACTTTTCCTTTGTACGGAACGCGGCCGACGATTCCTTCGGGCACAAGTTTCTTGATGTCGTCTTCCGCATCTTGGAAATAGCGGTCTTTCGAGCCATCTTCCATTGCTTCCACCGAACCCATTCCACGGTATGATTTAAAGCGACGTCCTTCGTAAAGAATTTCTTCCCCTGGTGCTTCTTCCGTTCCTGCTAACAACGAGCCAATCATGACGGTGTTTGCACCCGCAGCAATTGCTTTTACAATATCACCCGAATAGCGAATACCACCGTCGGCTATCACTGGAACTCCTGTACCTTCAATGGCTTTGGCTGCTTCGTAAACAGCCGTCAACTGTGGCATCCCGATTCCCGCAATGATACGCGTCGTACAGATACTTCCAGGACCAACGCCTACTTTTACCCCATCAGCACCCGCTGCGGCCAATGCCTGAGCAGCTTCGCCAGTCGCAATATTTCCAACCAATACATCCAAATTAGGAAATTGGCTTTTCACGCCTTTCAACGCTTCAATGACACCCAATGAATGACCGTGGGCAGTGTCGATACTTACCACGTCCACGCCCGCTTTAAGGAGTGCTTCAACGCGACGAATCAAATCGGGCGTTACACCTACTGCCGCTCCAACCCGAAGGCGTCCAAGACTGTCTTTGCAGGCATTTGGGCGGTCTTTACGTTTAATGATGTCACGATACGTAACCAAACCTACCAATTTATGGTGTTTGTCAACGATAGGCAATTTTTCAATCTTAAACTCTTGCAAAATACTTTCAGCTTCTTCGAGCGTGATACCTTCTCTTGCCGTGATAAGATTGTCTTTGGTCATCACTCCTACTACACCTCTTGTCAAGTCCTTTTGGAAACGCAAATCGCGGTTGGTGATGATACCAATCAATTTACTGTCTTTATCAACCACAGGAATCCCCCCGATTTTGAACTCCGACATGATACGATGCGCATCACGCAAGGTAGCGTCTTCGTTCAATGTAATAGGGTCAACAATCATCCCACTTTCGGAGCGTTTTACTTTACGTACTTGCGCAGCTTGGGCTTCAACAGTCATGTTTTTATGGATAATCCCGATTCCTCCCTCTTGCGCCATGGCAATGGCCAATTGGTATTCAGTAACGGTATCCATAGCAGCAGATAACAGTGGAACATTCAATCGAATATTTCGAGTGAGTTGTGTTTGCGTGGTTGTGTCACGCGGGAGCACTTCGGAATAAGCAGGGACGAGCAGAACGTCGTCGTACGTGAGGGCCTCGTAGAGGAATTTGGATGTGTCTGAGAGCATAGCAAATAAACGATTCCTTATTTGCCGCGTAAAATTAGTAGAAATTTCGGTGAATTGAAAATCTATACCAAAATTAACAGAAAAATAATGCGACTGGAAAATGTGTTTTACTCCTCGGCTGGCACTGTTTAGCTCAATTACACGTACGTAATTCTGCCACAAAAGTGGTGGTAGCAGCCGTCGTGGTAGCAGCCGTTGAAAAACCTGGATTTAAGGTAATCGATTGTGTTGTGTGGTACCTCGTAGTCCCTTCAAGAAGCAGGGCAGCGCTTTCAATTTTCTTGGTTGCGACGTACGTATCTGCTGCCAAATTTCCAGTGGCATGGGTCAAATTTTCTTGGCATACGGGCGGAGTAGGGACTTGCACTCCCTCACGATTTGTCACTACAATAGTGCCTAAATCATTAGGAAGGCACTTTATTTTATCTGTATCAATGGTAAGTCTAAACAAATATTCAACGTGGATAGTCGGCAAACAAGTCAATTGATTAGAAGAAAGATTCAACAATATCCCTACCCTAGGCAAATTGGTTAAAAAAGAGATTTGGTTATTACTACAGTCCAATTCTCTTATGGTATCGGGCAACCGAGACAATGATTTTAATTGATTATTAGCGCATTTCAGCGTAAACAATTGAGATAGTTTAGGTAGCTGTTTCAGTTGGTTATTATTGCAGGTTAAAAATCTTAAATAGGGAATATAATCCATTTGAGGCAAGTGTGTAATTTGATTTCTACTACAGTCAATCAAATCTAGTGTAGCAGGAAGATTTTCAGGCAATGCCTTTAACTTGTTATTACCACATATTAAACGTATTAATGAAGTAGGCAAAGTTGGTATGGTCTCTAATTCATTTCCTGCACAAAAAAGTAGTTGCAGCGATTCAGGAAGCTTTGGGAGTTGCGTAATTTTATTGTTGCTACAAAATAGCCATTCTAATGTAGTTGGCAATTCAGGTAGGCTAGTTAATTGATTTGCGTTGCAAATTAATTGTTCCAATCCAGCAAATCCCTCTAACCCAGCCAAACTGCGAATATTTTTCTCTGAAACATTTAAAATTTTCAAATTTGCCGCAGCTGGCAAAAGTTTATTTGTGCTGTCAATACAATCAGGGCAAACAATACGTATTGCTTGGGCGAAATTGGAGTCTGGGACTATTTGTGCTTCGCTTTTTGAAACAGGTATAAATAGTCCCAGAAAAAGGAGGAATACAAAATGTAATCTCATAACGTTCAATTTGTTACACCATTCCCCAAAGTTTAGATTTCTCTACTTACACGTGCGCACCTCTACCAAAAATGTAGTCGCATTCGAAGCCACAAAACCTGGTTTTAAAGTGATGGATTGGGTAGCAAAATAATTTGTTTTACCCGACGAGAGTGTAGCTGTACTTTCTATTTTTTCTTTTGCTACATACGAGTTTGCCGCTACTGATCCAGTTGGATGATTAATGTTAGTTGGGCAAACAGGCGGAGTTGGAATTGGAATACTCAAAGCATTAAATACAATAATACTGGCAGGTATGTTTGGTAAACAAGTAATCTTATCCGCATCTATGTATAAATACATTGAGCCATTTTTCAACTCTGGAAGGCAGGTAAGTAAGTTGTTCTGAATATTCAAAAAGTACAAGCTTTCGGGCAAAGCTGGCAAACTTAACAAACGATTATTTTTAATATAAACGACTGACAATGACGCAGGAAAAGGCGGCAAATTAGACATTTGATTATTTTCAGCCACCAAAGTATTGAGACTTGTCGGCAATGTAGGAAGTGTCGTAAGTGCGTTAAATCCACAATCAATCTCTTTTAAGCCCGCAGGCAAAGCAGGCAGGGCTGTGAGTTGATTTTTGGCACAGTTCAGCACCTGCGTCAAACTAGCAGGCAATTGGGGTAAGGATGTTAATAGGTTATCGGCACAATAAAATGTAGTCAAGACCGATGGTAACGTTGGAATAGCGGTCAGTTTGTTGGTTGAACAACTCAAATATTCAAGTGCCGATGGCAAGCTTGGCAATGATGTAAGTTCGTTGCCTGTGCAGCTAAAATACCGCAAACTTGCTGGAAGCGTTGGAAGCGATGTTAATTTGTTGCGATTCGCGTCCAAATAAATCATGGAAGATGGCAGGGCAGGTAAAACGGCGACCTCATTATTATTAAATGCCAATTGAGTCAGCGACCCAGGAAGCGATGGAAGTGCGGTTAATTTATTAAACTTACAACTCAGCATGACTAACCCCGAAGGTAAAGTCGGCAAGCTCGTCAAGTTATTCAAATCACAATAGAGCGAAACTAGTGTAGAAGGAAGCGGCGGCAAGGTGGTTAAGCTATTCGTAATACAAATCAACGTTTCTAGCGAAGTAAAACCCTGAATTCCTTCTAAGTTTTTGATGCCTTTGCTAGATACATCTAGCCCTTTCATGTCTGCTGCGGGTGGCAACAATTTATTATCACTGCCAATACACGTTGGACAAGCACTTCGTATAGCATTTGCGAAATTGGTATCTGGAACTGCAATTTGTGCGTATGCACAAGCACCCACCATCCAAAACAGAAGAAAAAGTTTACCAAAAGTTGGCCGAATTAATTTTTCTGAAAATGTACAAAGCTGTTTCATAATTGTAAATAGAGTATCTAAGCCCCTCAAAATGCGATTGCATTGGCTAAGTTAATAGAAACCACCAAGAAAGCCTTCGTTTTTTTTTTTTTAATTACACTTTCGGATTTCTGCGGAAAAAGTAGTATTATTTACTGCCTGAAAACCAGGCTTTAACACGATCGACTGTGACGCATGGTAACTTGTAATTCCAGACGATATTGTTACGCCACTTTCCACGGTTTGCATCGCAACATAATTGCCACTAGGGATTGTACCAGACGAGTGAACTACTGAGGCTGGGCAAAGTGGTGGAGCTGGTACAGCAGTGTTATTTATATCATAAATTGTCAATCCACTGACCGTGTTTGGAGAACATTTAATCTTATCCATATCAAACCAAAGTTGAACCAAAGAAGATGGAAGCATTGGTAAACATGTAAGTGAATTTTCAAGGCAATTCAGGGCATTAAGTTTAGAAGGCAAACTTGGCAAAGTTATTAAATTATTTTTCCTACAAAACAACCCCGTTAAACTTGATGGCAGAACTGGAAGTTGGGTAATTTTATTGTTGTTACAAGCTAACACCAATAAATTACTAGGTAATGTAGGTATAGCTCTCAATCGATTATTGGAGCAAAAGAGGTTCGTTAAACGAGAAGGTAGTGGGGGCAATTCTTCTAGTTGATTATTTTCGCACCGTAACACACTTAAGCCCAATGGTAACTGGGGTAAACTCGTCAATGAATTATTGTCACAATTAAGTATAATTAGACCTCTTGGTAATGCTGGGAGGAATGTTAGTTGATTATTTAAACAATCCAAGTATTGAAGTGACGTAAACCACTCAATTCCTGTTAAGTCTTTAATTTTAAAGTTGCTTAAGTTTAAGTTTAGACTCGTGACTGTTTGAACGTAAGGTAAAAGTTTATTACAATCATCTATACATGTAGGACATTGGTATCTAATAGCTTGTGCAAAATTTTCATCAGGAATAAATCGATCACAAGCAGCTAGTGTTGTTATTAGCGTTCCTGAGGCATCATAGACTTTTAAGTTTGCATTTCCGTTAGGGATACAGCTTATTTTATCAGCATCTAATTGCAAGGTTGTCAAGGTTAATGGTAAAGATGGCAGACAAATAAGTTGATTTTTTGAACAGTTAAGACTTTTTAACGATTTAAAAGTGTTTATTCCTGTTAAATCAGTGATATTATGATTGGAAATGTTCAATGACGTTAACGTATCGACAACAGACTTCACTAATCTAAAACAAGCATCAAGACACGCTGGACACACATCTCGAATGGCAAGTGTAAAATTGGCGTCAGGTAATCCACAAACGGATAATGGTCTATTTAAATTAGTTTTATTCGGAAAACAAGTGATGCTGTTTCCTGAATACACAAAAGTCTGAAGCGAAGCAGGGATAAGTGGAAGGCACGTGATTTGGTTATTAGAACAATTTAAACTCTGTATGCTTTTGGGCAACTCTGGTAACGCAGTCAATAAATTATTGAAACAGTCTAAAACTTTTAGGCTAGTTGGTAATGTGGGTAAATTAACCAATTTATTTTTACTAACATTTATATAAGCCAGCCCACTCGGAAGAGCTGGGAGGCTTGTAAGTTGGTTATTGTTACAGTATAAATTAAAAATCGAACTTGGTAATGCGGGCAAGGTAGTCAGCTGATTACCTTCACAGTCTAAGTAAGTCAACTTCGGCGGCAAACTTGGTAATACCGTTAACAAATTTTCACCAAGATAAAGCGTTCGAAGATTAGTAAAGCCTTCAATTCCCGTCAAATCAGTAATGGCCTTCAAACGCATATCAAGCAAAGTTATATTCTGAGCAGGTGCCAACAGATTATCATTACTATCTATACAGGTGGGGCACGCTATTCGTATAGCAAATGCAAAATTATCGTCAGGAATGTTCTGAGAACGTAATCCATTTGATAAACCTAAGAATAGAAAAAATACGTACCAAAGACGTTTACAACAAGCTTGAAGAGATAACATGATTGTTATTTTATGTGATTGATGTGGATAGAACATAACATTTTTGCCAACCAAAGCAAAAATCCCCGTACTTTTGCGGCTCTAAAATACAGATAAGCCGTCAAGATTGCAAGAAAATGACTAAGAATTTCATCGAAGAATTGCGTTGGCGTGGTATGCTCCACGACATGATGCCTGGCACAGAAGAACAACTCCAAAAAGAAATTACCTCTGCCTATATTGGTTTTGACCCCACAGCGTCCTCTTTGCACATCGGAAATTTGGCAACTATTATGCTCCTAAAACACTTCCAGTTGTGCGGACATAAGCCATTTGCTCTGGTGGGAGGTGCTACCGGAATGGTGGGCGACCCTTCAGGAAAAGCCGCCGAACGCGCTTTCTTGTCAGAAGAAACGCTTCGCTACAACGAGTCTTGTATCAAAAAACAACTTGAAAAGTTTTTGGATTTTGACTGCGGCGATAACTCAGCCCAAATTGTAAACAACTACGACTGGTTCAAAAACATTGGTTTCCTTGAGTTTTTACGGGAAGCAGGGAAATATATTACAGTCAATTATATGTCGGCGAAAGACTCCGTAAAAAAACGCCTCGAAACAGGCATTTCTTTCACCGAATTTAGCTACCAGCTACTCCAAGGGTTTGACTTTTATTGGCTCTTTAAACACCACGATGTTCGTTTGCAAATGGGTGGTTCGGACCAATGGGGAAATATTACGACGGGTACAGAATTGATTCGTCGAAAAGAAAATAACAACGACGAAACCGCCGAATACCGTGCTTTTGCTCTGACAACTCCTTTGGTGACAAAATCGGACGGAACAAAATTTGGAAAAAGCGAAAGTGGAAACGTTTGGCTGGATTCTTCCAAAACTTCTCCTTTCCAGTTTTATCAGTTTTGGCTTAACTGCGCCGACGCTGACTGCTCGCGCTTGCTCCGCGTATTTACGCTTTACACAAAGGATGAAATAGAGGCTTTTGAAGCCGAACACGCCCAAGCTCCTCACCTACGCGTTATGCAGAAAGCTTTGGCAAAGGATGTGACCATTCGAGTTCACTCATTATCAGAATATGAGATGGCAGTAGCTGCCTCTGAAGTTCTTTTTGGAAAAGGAACCCTTGAAACGCTTCAAAACATGGATATGCTGACATTTGAAGCGGTATTTGATGGAGTGCCGCAAAGTGTCATCAGCGCAACCGCATTGGCTGAGTGTACTAACGTCACTGATTTAGTATCGGTAGTAACCAACAACGAAATATACGCATCGAAGGGTGAGGCACGGCGGGCTATCCAGGGAAACGCTGTAAGCATCAACAAAACCAAAGTCGCTGACCCCAATGCACAACCTGCATTTGAGTTGTTACAAAATAAATTTTTGTTGGTTTCTAAAGGCAAAAAAAATCACTTAATCGTGGTCGAATAAGCGCCTTTTTATTACCATTTTTTACCCCTCTACAAAGCCAAACATCCAAAAAGGTGTTTGGCTTTGTCACTTTTTGGCATTCTTTACGTCCAATAAACTACCAAATATTCAGTAAAATATATACCAAAACACAAAATGCTCATTACTAGCAACTTACATCATTTATCTCGTCTCCCAAAAGACATAATTTTCTTCCCAAAAAAAGTTAAATCAAAAAATATTTTTTAAAAATCAACCAAAAAAAAGAAGTTAAATGTAGTTTTGGCACGACTGTTGATAGAGGCTATTTCTGTAAACAGACGATAATCCAAAAAACATCGCATGGAACAAGCTTTATAACCCCACTCTATCATGCAGAAGTTAAGCCTAAACCAAACATTACAACAAAAGCTCTCGCCGCAGCAGATACAATTTATCAAGCTGCTCCAAATTCCGACGGCAGAATTAGAGAGCCGAATTGAGGAGGAGTTGGAGATTAATCCAGCATTGGAAGAGGGGTTAGAACAGGAAATGAACGAGAAAGATGACATCTATGATGATTCATCTGACAGTGAATATGATGACGAATATTCGACCCGTGATGACATTAGTCTTGACGACTACCTCAACCATGACGAATATGGCGGTTATAAAATGTATAGCGATGGAAACTTCCCAGAGGATGATCGGGAGGTACCAATTGCTACCATCAATACGTTACAAGATGCGCTACAGCAACAGTTTGGGTATTTGAAACTCAATGAACGCCAGTCGGTCATCGGCTTACAATTGTTGGGAAGCATCGAAAACGATGGCTATATCCGTCGTTCTATGCAAGCTGTTGTCAATGATTTGGCCCTTTCGCAAGGGTTTTATACCTCGGTGGAAGAAGTGGAGGTTGTGTTGAAAAAAATCCAAACATTTGACCCTCCAGGCATTGGTTCCCGCAATTTGCAAGAATGTTTGTTGCTCCAGCTTGATCGTAAAAATGCTTCGGACATCTATGTTAACTATGCCATCAAAATCATTGAGGATTATTTTGATGAATTTTCAAAAAAGCATTTTGAGAAAATTCAAAAACGCCTCGGTATCAATGACGACCAAATGAAGTGCGTCATTTCGCTCATCACAAAACTAAACCCAAAACCTGGCTCAGTAGAAGGCGAAGACGGCTTAGCACAATATCTTTTGCCCGATTTTTGGATTCACAACAACAACGGCAAGCTTGAAGTACACCTCAACTCAAAAAATGCACCAGAACTACGCATAAGTCGGTCTTTTGCCGAAATGCTGGATACCTACGACAAAAGCGACAAATCCAACCGACATATCAAAGAGACCGTCACTTTTGTGAAGCAAAAACTCGATGCCGCAAAGTGGTTTATTGATGCCATCAAACAGCGCCAAAATACGCTTCAACGCACCATGAATGCCATTTTACAGTACCAATATGAGTTCTTTTTAGATGGCGACGAAACCCGCTTAAAACCCATGATTTTGAAGGACATCGCGCTACGTATCGAAATGGACGTTTCGACGGTTTCGCGCGTGGCCAACAGTAAGGCTGTCCAAACAGAATTTGGGGTATATCCGTTGAAATATTTCTTCTCTGAAGGGATTTCGACTGAGTACGGCGAAGACGCAAGTAGCCGTGAAGTGAAGTCTATTCTGAAAGATTTGATTGACCACGAACCAAAAGGCAATCCGCTTTCGGACGATAAGTTAGAGAAACTTCTTAACGATAAAGGCTATAACATTGCCCGTCGAACGGTGGCCAAATACCGCGAACAGCTCAACATACCTGTTGCACGATTACGCAAACAATTATAGTGACATCGTCTGTTATTCGTTACCTTTGTGATAATCAAAATAAAGGTCGGCAATAAACAGATACATTCGCTTTGAATACGCCACTTGCTAAGTCTCTTTCGGTTCTGCTTCATCCACTTCTGATGCCCACGTTATTGTTGGGCATGTTGTTTTTTACCACACCAGCCGTTGTTGGCGTCGATATGTTCTCCCCGCCCATTCGCCTTACCCTTTTGGGGTTTGTGGGCATGACTACTTTTGTGATTCCTGCCTTAGGAATTTACTATTTATACCGAGCAGGTTATATTCAAAGTCTCCACTTAGATAATCTTGCCGACCGACGCCTTCCGTATTTTATTACAGTGTTGCTTTACGGCTTTGCTACGTATTTTTTTCGGTATCAACTCGCCCAATTGTCAGAGTTAGCCCCCCAAATTAGCATCGTTCTCGCCAGTGTAACGGTTTCCATCGCTTTGGTCGCCATTATAAGTTTAAACTGGAAAATTAGCGCGCACGGCACTGGCTTTGGTGGGTTGTTGGGTGCTACTTTTGGTATAGTTATCAAATTTGGAGAACACATTCTCCTCTATCCTCTTTTAGGGTTAATCGTACTGGGAGGACTTTTAATGAGTGCACGCCTTCACCTCAATGCCCACACACCTGCTCAAATTAGCGCGGGCGTTCTGCTAGGTTTGGTGGTAAGTTTAGCAACTGTTTGGTGGTTTGTCTGAGATTATTACATTTACGTATTTTCTGCTTCATCCTAAACCTAAAAACCATGTTTGAGAATTTAACCTACGAAGTAAACGATGGCGTTGCCCGCATTACGCTCAATCGCCCTCAAGTTTACAATGCTTTAAGTGCAGGCTTGTTAAAAGAAATGACACGCGCCATTGAAACTACAGCCGCCGACGAAACAGTACGTGTGGTGGTTATAACAGGCGCTGGCGATAAAGCATTTTGTTCGGGTGCCGACCTCAAAGAAGGAATGGGGGGCGCCAATAGCCTTGGGGATTCGTTACGACAAAACTACAACCCGCTTATTTTAGCCATACGGTCATTGCCCAAACCCGTCATTTGTCGGCTCAATGGCGTAGCGGCGGGGGCTGGCTGTTCGCTTGCTTTGGCCTGCGACCTTGTTATAGCCACCGAAGAAGCATATTTAAGTCAAATTTTTGTCAATATCGGCCTCATGCCCGACGCTGGCTCTACCTTCTTTTTACCTCGATTGGTCGGAATGCAAAAGGCTTTTGAAATAGCCAGTACTGGTCGAAAAGTATCTGCCATAGAAGCCGCTCAGATTGGACTGATTCACAAAGCTGTGCCTGCTAGCGAGCTAGATGTAGAACTTGCCGACATTGTTTCTTATTACCAAAATGCTCCTACAAAAGCCATTGGGGCGATGAAACAAGTGATGAACCAGGCCATGTATTCTACCCTCGACCAAATGCTTGAGCTTGAAGCAACCCACCAAGACCAACTTGGCCGCACGCACGACGCAGCGGAAGGAATTATGGCTTTTTTGCAAAAACGCAAGGCCGCGTATCGTGGAAAATAACTTCCTCAATATAGAATCAATATGCTTATCCGAATCGTACGAATGACGTTTCAGCCTGAAAAAGTGGCTGATTTTTTAGACGTTTTTGAGCAATCAAAAGAAAAAATCAGAGCCCGTCAAGGCTGCCATCGACTAGAGCTTTTACGCGACTTAAACCACTCCAATGTTTATCTAACATACAGTTATTGGGACGATGAAGCTGCCCTAAATGCGTACCGAGATTCTGAATTATTCAAAACAACTTGGGCCAAAACCAAAGTCCTCTTTGCGGACAAGCCCACGGCCTATTCCGTCGAACGATTGCAGGAGTTAGCATAAAAAAAGGAGCTGCCTAGGCAGCTCCTTTTTTTATTATTCTCCATTTTTAATCAATCTTCAAGACTTTCAATGTCTGACTTTTTGTAGCTCCTACTACCTTTAAGAAATACATACCAGCCCCCTGTGCTGTTACATCCAAGGTTTCTTTGTGTTGGTTTGTTTCAGCAACAATCTTTTTTGATTGCATCAAACGGCCTGAAATATCCGTAAACTGAAGGTCAAACGTTTGGCCTTTGCTGTCATTGATTTGCACCTGTAGAACATTCTTCACTGGGTTAGGCATCACTTCGGCCAATGTACCATTATCGGATGTTATTACCCCTTGTCGCGCGGCTCCTTTGCCAGGCCCTTCTTCCGAAACCACTCTGAACCAATATTCTTGGTAAGCTAATACGTTTCCTACAGGCAGGCGTTTTGAAGGATAAATACTACCCTCCCCTTTTGCATCCCAATAACGCACACTTAGCTTGTACAAGCCCTTCGGAAGCCCTTCATCATATTTGTTACCTCCGCTTCCATTTTCTTCATAAAAACCATACGCTGGGTGATTTTGAGCATATAATTCTGTCCAGCCCCCGCGATTAGCATACATAAAATAAGGCGCGTTGTTTTCGTGGGTATTAAAAGAGCGCGGTACTCCAGTTTCTGGTGTCAACAACATATCAAACGTCAACGACCCGCTTGTCCCCAATGCACATACTTCCGCATTGATTGTCCAAAAACGGGGGGCCATTTTATTAACCCGCTCAGTGAAGTAAACCGTAGGGTTCGTTTGCAAACTTTTGTCTAACGATGGCCCCGCATCAGGTGTAAGAAATTGACCCGCCCATGCTAATTTATTATCTTCCTTGGTTGCTGATTGACTTTGTCCAACGTTAATAATGGTAATATCAAACGCTTTCCAAAGCACTTCTTTGGGCGTACTAGAAGCCGTTTCACAACCATTAGGGAAAATACATTTTACCCAATATGACTGACTAATCACGTTATTAAAGGCCACTTTAAAGCTACTTTCCTTAACACCCGTGTTCCAAAATGCCACCGAAGGAGCAGGACAATTAGAGGAAACCGTTACTTCTGTTCCAGCACATACGATATCTGAACTGACAGTTACTACTGGAGCGGTGGTTGTAGAGAAATAAGTAAAAGTGACCGTATTACTTGCCATGCTTAGGCAACCTGTTGCCGATAGACAGCGCGCAAAATAGGAAGTAGTAGCCGTTGGGGTTTGTGCGGGTAATGAGCTAATGGCCTGTTGGGTAGTAGCATCATACCATATTGTTTGAAGCGCTCCGCAAGAAGTAACTCCTGTCATTGCCGTTGGTGTTCCACAGCCGTTCATTGGGCTAATACTCACCGTAGGAGCCGCCAAAGCAGGCGTCAGACGCAAACTCATCGCCGCCGATTCAGACTCAATACAAGAAATTGTCCCGTCTGATTTACGGCAACGAACACGGTAATTGTGTACTGCGCCATCTGCCATTTGTGTAGGCACAACCGACGAATAATCACCTCCATCAACAGAATATAAAACAATTTCTCCCGCCCCACAAGTTGCGTTAAAAGTGAGGGTATTTCCTTCAATATCACACACATTTTTTGATTCACCCGCCGCAATGGTTGTTCCGTCTGCCACCATCGAAACATTTTGAGGTACGGCAGCACGATACTGCACTGCCACATTGATTATACCTGAGAAAGTTGATGAACAAGCTACGTCGCACGAAGCTTGATAACGATACGCAACGGCATCCGATGGTTGAGTTGCAGGTGGGGTTAAACTCCAGCTGCCCCAAGCACCATTTCCTACCTGAGTACGCCACATCAATGTGCCCGTTACGCAAGAAGTAGCCACCGAGAATAACAAATTATTAACTGGATTTGCATCAGCATCGCAAAGAACAGTTGTTGATCCTTCGATAAATGTTTGGGTATTCAACAACAGGTTAATGGTAGGCTTGCCATTAATGGTCACTACCGCATCTCCCGTCTGGTTTTGTCCGCAGTTTGCGTCACTCACACTGACCAAAGTATAAGTATAAACGCCCGCAGTGGTGGTGGGCACAGTCACCGTAGCCGTATTTCCTCCACTCGTAGTTACTTCTTGGGTTAAACCACCATTAATTGTGTATTTAAACGTATAATTCCCTGACCCATTGGCACCTGTAAAAGTAATAACGGGTGCAGTTGCATCTTTACAGAGGGTTGTTGCTCCCGAAATTGTCGCCGTTGGGATGGAGTACGCCACTAAAACAGCCGAGCCCGTCATCGTCGAAGAACAGTTCGTCGTTGCGTTTACGGCCTCTACAGTGTAAGTACCCGCTTGAAGGATATTTCCAAATGAAAGCGGATTCCCTGTTCCTGCCACCGTAGAAATTAAATTTACGCCTTCCATGAGTTTGTAATTCACCCCTGTTGCCGAACCACTTAAAGTAATTTCTAAACCTAGTCCATTGGGGCAAAAACTACCACTACCTGCTACCGTAAATAAACTTGGATTAGCTGGAGCCGTCAATGTAGCCGAAAACGATATATTTTCTGGAACGCAACTACCACTCAACGTAAGGGCATAGGTGCCTGCTCCCAAACCTGTCAAGGACAACTTGCCCGTAGCATCGCTGGAGGCTGTTACATTGACCGTTGGGCCGCTGGTTGAAGTTACCGTATAACTTGTAGAGGCGTGCAAGCCCGTAATATCAACGATTCCGTTGGTGGGTACACAGGTTGTGAGGTTGGTCGCAGCCGTAGCAAAGACAGGAGTTCCTGAACCGATTGTAAAAGTGCCACCGTTGAAATTTTGAACAATTCCAGCATTGGAACTAATGGCACTGTTTCCGCTCGCATTTTCAATTATTTGCCCTGAATTGGAAAACGTTCCTGCGTTGGCAATCACACTATTAGACACTAATTTTAACAAAGCACCGCAACCATTGTTGTCGAAAGTAGCTCCAGAAGCATTGTTAACGCCCGTTCCTGCCACACTAGCCAACGCTTCTATGACAACTTTCGCTTTATTCGTAAAGGTTCCTGCGAGGTTGTTTAAGGCATTCCCTGTTGCACGGTCGATACTGATTTCACCACCTGAGTTATTATTAAAAGTAGCCGTATTGGCCAAACCTGTTGCGCCGACGTCATCAGCACTACCAATCGTAATTTTAGCGGCGTTTGTAAACGTCCCCAATAAGTTTGAAAGCCCAACAAGGGTCGTTTTATCCACTTTTATTTCACCCGCCGTGTTGTTAAAAGTGGAGGAATTTACAATACCCGTTGGCGAACCGCTGTTTGTTCCACCGATTGTAATGCTTCCTTCGTTTGTAAAAGTACCACCAGGAAGGTTAGACAAGCTTGAAAGGGACGCGCGGTCAATCAAAATGGAAGCGGTGGGTTTATTATTAAACGTAGCAGTGTTTGACAAAGCAGTTATACCACTTCCGTTATTTGCCCCTAGTTTTATGGTGCCTTCATTTGTGAAGGTATTTGTTGTATTGCTAATACTATTAGTCGTAGCGCGGTCTATTTCTAAGATACCCTTATTAGTAAATGTAGCAGTGTTAAGGACAGATACCAATCCGCCAATGTTAATTGACCCTATCTTGATAGTACCCTCATTAGTCAGCGTCGAGCCGTTGCTGATACTATTTGTCACCGCTCGGTCGATGGTAATCGTTCCTGTTGATTTGTTATTAAAAGTATTACTTCCACCAATCAAAATCCCCGTAGCACCAATATTTCCAGTACTTCCTATTGCTATTTTCCCTTCATTATTGACTGTACTCCCACTTTCAGTTGTAAATCCACTCACCGTCGAGTTATCAATTTTTAATTCTCCCGTTGTTTTGTTATTTAACGTTCCAACATTTCTAAAGCCTAGTCCTACAATTCCCGAAATACTTAGAATAAAATTGCCCTCATTGTTAATTGTCCCCAAATTGTGAACCGAGGCTGAAATAATCCCAATCAACCTATAATTACTGGTCGTAAGCGTTCCCGTAGATGTAATCGTTAAGGTAGCTCCACTTTGTACCTCGACTGTTCTCGCATTAGCAGTAGCACTAATTTTAGGTTGATTTGAAGGAGCAGCAGGAATAACCACATTATTTGAAGAATTGGGAATAGCATTCCCACTCCAGTTTGCAGCAGTATTCCAATCATCGCTATCCGACCCGTCCCATGTTCGAGTTTGCCCAAAAGCAATACTACTTAATAGAGAAAACAACAAGCATATAAGCATCTCCTTTTTGGGAGTCATCGTTAAAAGAGCGACCCGACAGACGTATCGGAAAGTAGAAAAATTGTCCATACTTTTTCTTGTTAAAGTTAATGGGAAGAGGTTGAAAAAATTGATTTATAGAATGTGTAAATGGCACTGCAAAAGCACAAAAAGAGAGGCATTGTGTACTTTAGATACCAAAGATACACAATGCCTCTCTTTTACTTATGCTAAAAAAATGTAAATTTATTTAGCGGTAATGGTATATGTTTATAAACGTATAACAAACTCATCGGCATCCAAATGCGCGGGAAAACGCGTTCGGAAAGCAGTCAATGATTCTTTTTGTAATGTATAAATAATAATGCGTTCCTCCCCTGATGTCCGCTCCAATACCTCCCCTTTAAAATCAACTACGGCGGAGTCGCCTGTGTGTGGAATACCATTCCCGTCATTGCCAATGCGGTTGACTCCAACAACATAACTCAGGTTTTCAATGGCACGAGCTTGAAGTAGCGTATTCCAAACATGGCTACGAACAGCGGGCCAGTTGGCGACGTACAGCAGCAAGTCGTATTGGAGGGCTACATTGCGCGACCACACGGGAAAACGTAAATCGTAACAAATCAGCGGACAAATTCTCCAGCCCTTCCATTCTTTGATAATACGCTTACTACCAGCCTCGTACGACTCATGCTCCCGCGCCATTCGAAACAAATGTCGTTTGTCATAATGGTCGTATGCACCGTTTGGCTCTACCCAAAGCAGTCGATTAAAATAGTTTGTTCCTTCTTTGGCGACAAAACTTCCCGTCACTACTGCGCCCGTTTGCGCGGCCATTTGCTGCATCCACTTGGTGGTAGTCAGGTTCATGGGCTCGGCCACCGAAGCAGGATTCATCGTAAAACCCGTTGTAAACATTTCGGGTAAAACGATGACATCCACTTGTTCGGTGATGTTGGCTATTTTTTCTTCCATTGAAGCCAAGTTGGCCGTTGCATTTTCCCAATATAAATCGGTTTGAATCAGCGCTACTCTTAAATCCATCTTTTTGTATCTTTTAGACCTTCCAAGTTTTAACATCTTGGAAGGTCTCTTTTCTGTTATTTCAATTCACTCGCTTTGATTTCGCGTTGCCACTGTTGGCTTCCTTTGGCATCGTAAATTGTTACTTTTAGTACACGATTTTTTTCTGGCCCTGTTATTTCAAACATACCAAAATTACGCTTATTCTCTACATTGGTACCTGCTACGTACGTTTCGGTTGTTTTTTCAGCATCGGCTGGTTTTCCCGCCCCCGATGTCAGCGGAGATACTGTAAAATCGTACAATGGATAGGTACCAAAACGATTCAAACGGTGAAGCACTGTGTGGTGGCGGTCGCCAGTTAAAAACAATACGCCTGGAATATTAGCCTCGGCTATTTTTTGAAGCAACAACGCCCGCTCTTCGCCATACGTTGCATAATTTTCAAACAAAGCGGCCGTATTGAGGATTTGTCCACCTGCAACGATAAACTTGAACGTCGCTTTACTTCCTACCAAGGCATCAATCAACCAACGGAGTTGCGCTTCCCCAAAATACGTTCGGTCGTCTTTTCGGTTATTGGGTGAACGAAACCAGCGGTCGTCCAACATAAAAAACTGGGCATCTCCCCACTCAAAAGTGCTGGTACAAGCTCCTTCAAAAACGTAATTGGGATTTCCCCAAAACAAACGAAACGCCTCTGAAGTCATGTTTTTAAGAGCAAAACTACGGTCAGAGTCGTTTGGCCCAAAATCGTGGTCATCCCAAATGGCGTAGTTGTGGGTAGAGGCTAACAAAGGCTGCAACTGCGACAACGAACGCGTGTGGGTATTGCGGTACAACACACCCGTGCGGGTGTTCCAATCGGGTTCGCGTAGGTACGTATTGTCGCCACCCCATACCATAAAGTCGGGTTTTTGTTGGTATATAGCAGTGTAAATGTCATAATCACCACCATAAGCCGAAGGGCGGTCGTAGGGGGCGTCATTGACATAAGCGCAACTTCCAAAGGCAAATTTAAAAGCAGGTGGGTCGGTGCGCCATTGCCACAACGTTTGGCTTTGAAACGAAAGTGGATAGCTAAAACTCATTTTTTTACCATCAACCCACAGTTCGTAATCGTACTTTTTACTAGGCTGAACTTGGTCGGCGATTAGTTTCGCGACAAACGCTTTGTCTTTTTGGGTTAACAATTCGTCCGTACTCATTTTTTGGGTAGGATTGCCCTGTTCCCAGTACATAAATTTTACTTTGGCTGCTTGTTTGGTCTGAACCCAAAGCAAAACTTCACGCATTTCGGAATAACCCACCATGGGACCCGATTGAACTTGCGCAAGGGAACGAAGCGCAATAAAAAGACAGATTAGGAGTGATGAAGATTTTTTTATCATGATTAGGCGTATTTTTGGTGCAAGTTAATACAAACACCTGTTGGTCGCCGCTTGCTGAGTTTAACATTTTATGAAAGATTTGTTTTTTGACAAAGCAACTGGCATCCACTATCTTTGCGGCTCGAAATTTCAGCCCATGCAGATTATCAACCACCAATACCAGATTCAAAACGTAGCTGTTCTTGACATTGCACAGCAATTTGGCACACCGCTATACGTGTATGACGCCAACAAAATCGTTGAAAAAATCGACGAGCTTAAAAGTGCTTTCCCGAACGTCAAGCTTAAAATTAAGTTTGCGTGTAAAGCACTCACCAACGTTTCGATTCTGAAACTTATGCGCCAAAACGGGGTTGAAATCGACGTCGTTTCTCCCCAAGAGCTTCAACTAGCCCTTCATGCGGGTTTTGAAGGCACCCAAGTCACGTTTACGCCCAGCGGTGTTTCGTTTGACGAAATCGAGGCGGCCGTCGAAACAGGCGCTATCATTAACCTCGACAACTTGAATGTGCTCGAAAAATTTGGCCAACGCTACGGCAATCGTGTGCCTTGCATGATTCGTATCAAACCGAACGTCGCCGCAGGAGGAAACGCCAAAATAATGACCGCCCACGAAGGCTCTAAATTTGGAATTGATATTCGTCAACGCGATGAAATTTTAGCAATCGTCGAAAAATACAATATCAACGTTGTTGGACTTCACCAACACACTGGTTCGGACATCAAAGAAGCCGAAGCTTTTGTGAAAGCTGCCGATGTGATTTTTGACTTTGCTCATTCTTTCCCAAATCTTCAAATCATAGATTTAGGCGGTGGTTTTAAAGTAGCCTACAAAGAAGGCGATTACACGACTAATATGCCCGAATTAGGCGCAAAACTGAGCGAAGCCTTCTTAAAACTGAGCGAAACGCTGGGTAGAGAGCTTCAACTTTGGTTTGAGCCTGGGAAGTTTTTGGTAAGTGAAGCTGGGGTGCTTTTGGTACATGCCAACATGGTAAAACAAGCCCCTGGACGTACTTTCGTAGGGGTAAATTCGGGGTTAAATCACCTTATTCGTCCAATGATGTACGATGCTTACCACCACATTGTCAACGTGTCAAACCCTGAAACGGAAAGCAAAGGCACGTACGACGTCGTAGGATACATTTGTGAAACAGATACCTTTGCCAAAGACCGAGAACTAAACGAAGTCCGCGAAGGGGATATTCTGGCACTGCTCAATGCAGGCGCATACGGGTTTACCATGAGTAGCCAGTACAATAGCCGCTATCGCCCTGCGGAAGTACTCGTCTATAACGGGCAAGCCCATGTAATTCGTGAACGCGAAACGATGGACGACATTCTAAGAAACCAAGTATTACTTGAGTTGTAAGAGATTGCCCAATAATGCTAATCTAAATTCTAATCAATAAAATAAAGTTACCCAATGGGACGCGCGTTTGAATACCGTAAAGCTAGTAAGCTAAAGCGTTGGGGGATGATGTCTAAGACGTTTACCCGCATCGGAAAAGATATTGTAATGGCCGTAAAAGCAGGTGGATCTGACCCTCAAAACAACTCACGTTTGCGGGCAATCATCCAAAACGCTAAGGCGGCAAATATGCCTAAAGATAACGTAGAAAGAGCAATCAAACGGGCTACTTCTAAAGACCAAGAAGACTATAAAGAGGTAGTTTTGGAAGGAAAAGGCCCACACGGAATTGCGATTTTGATTGAAGCCACCACCGACAACAACAACCGAACTGTTGCCAACGTACGTAGCTATTTCAACAAACTTGGCGGTTCTTTGGGGATTTCGGGAATGCTTGATTTCTTATTTGACCGCAAATGCGTGTTCAAAATCGCCAATACGGGTGCTGACTTGGAAGAATTGGAGTTTGAATTGATTGATTTTGGCGCCGAAGAACTTTTCATCGACGAAGAAACCAATGAAATCAACATCTATGGCGAATTTACGGCCTTTGGTGCCCTTCAAAAATACTTGGAAGAAAAAGGCTACGAACTGAAAGGTGCAGAATTTACGCGTATTCCGACGGAGATGAAAGAGCTTACCGAAGAACAAGCAGCTGAGGTTGAAAAGCTCATTATGAAGATTGAGGAAGACGACGACGTTCAGAACGTCTATACCAATATGAAGTAAAATGCTGTCGAGTTCGGAATGAGTGAATGACAATCTATCCATTCGCTCATTCCGAACTCCAACCATTATTTACAATTCAACTCATACAAATACACCGTTTCTCGAAGTGTATTGTCGCTTGATTTAAATTTCATCACTACCTGCGTCGGAACCCGTTTGGTATTGTACTGATACGAAACTTCCACACTCTGCCCCCCCGTCACGTACGTCAACGGGTTTCTTCGGCTGTGAGGACGCCCATTAAGCAGATTAACTACCTGCATTCCTTCCGCAAACGCATAAATATTTACTTTGTCGTCGTACGAACCGTACTCGGCCACCAAGCTATCTGTTTGGCTCAATGGCTTACGAATAAACCACTTTTTGACGTTAGCCGCTGTATCGTATTCCCACTTTGACGTAAGTCCTGTTCTTGACTTTATTTCCGAAATTCGATTGTTGGTTCCGTAGGTAATTTTCAACGAATCTTCCAACTTAGGCCCCGAATTATAGACCCTAAACGGCCGAATTGTTTTCAATTTGGAGTCGCGGTCGTAGTCCAATTCATAAATAAAGCTATTGTCTTTGACAGCCAAATTTGTCTCCCGAATACGAATGAGTCGGGTTTTAGAAGTGTATTCAAAAGTATATCTTTTGATAATTCTATTGTTTGGTTCAATCCCCGCATACTCAACCATTCGCTCTAAGCGGCGGGTTGAGTCGAATTCGTACGTACGCAGTAAAATTCCATTCACTTTTTCGTTGAGTAAAATACACGAAGACAAGGCAGTAGAGTCAATGGGTTCTACGTCGTCTCCTCCTCTTGGACGGCACGCGTCAATCAGAGCGACACCTCCTAGTAAAATCACTAGAACCGCCCAGTAATATCTTGATTTATCTAACATATCTATAGGTTGGTTATGACCAAGTCAAAACTATCTTAAATCTCCATCAAAAAAAATGCCAAGTCTTACCTTTATTTCCTATTGGGGCTTTTTAGGTAAAATACCCTCAAAAACCCATCAAGCAACATGTTTCTAATGGAGTTTGCCTCTCTCCACAAAAAAAATGCCTAAAATAGTAATTCCTAGATTTATTTTAGCAAAATGGTCTGCCCATCTGAACAAACGAAAAGAGGGATGACCAACGGCCATCCCTCCCACACTACAAAAATGATATTTTATTCTCCTTGGCGACGAATGCGGCTTGCTCCCGACGCCGACGACTGAAGGTTTGGAATCGACCCTAAGTTTGCCTTACTAACACCCGACGCTTCCACGTTGGCATTTTGAATCTGCATTTGTTCGGTATCAAGCGTACAAGCACCCGACAAATCAGCCTCAAGGGTATTGGCTCTACCGTGGAGTTCCACTTTAGATGCTCCCGAAACATCTAGCTTCAGTTCTTTTACATTGACATTAATCAAGGTTTTTGACGCACCCGAAATCTCTACTTTCAAATCGTTACTGTTGGTAAATCCTGTTATTTTGGTCAACGTTGCCCCAGACAAATCCACCGATTCAAGTTTAGGCATCGTGATGGTAATACCCACCCGCTTATTATTTGCAAACAGTTTAGCTTTTTTACGATTTTCGATTTTCAAAACCCCGTCATTTACTTTGGCTTCAACCTCATCCAAATCTTCCTCACGGCCATCGGCAGTTACTTTAAACTCAGTTCCTTGTTCTATCTTAACCACAAATGCCCCACCTACTCGCACTTTGTCAAAACCACTGAGGTCAAATTGTTTTACCATTTCCCCCCTAGCCTCAAACGATTTATCAAACGCATCGTTCAATCCAGATTCGATTCCCCCGCTGATTTCATCAATGTGGCTATCATTATCACCGTAACTTCCATCGTGTTCTTCCTTTAAAATGGGGCGATCGAGACAAACCAAGCCTGAGTCTGATTTAATAGTCCACTTCAACGTTTTGAATATTTCATTATTTACCTCCAAATCATATTCGTATTGGCTGCGCTGACGAACTCCCCAAAAGTGGTTGTAAAAATCGCGGGTCATCTTAAACGCCTTATTGTAAGGCAAATAGAATTGCATTCTCACGTTTTGGCCTCTAAAGCGCGGCGCTTTGTCTGACAACATAAAGTCTTCATCAAACACAATCGAAGAGTCGCTTTGTTTTACGTTGTAAAGGATATTGGAGGCATTAAACTCCGCATCTTGACGCGAACGTCCTTGCGAACGAAATTCAAGCTCAAGCTTTGCCTCTGTTCCATCATAACCATCCAAATCAAGGTGTGTATTGTTGTAATTATCGCTGTCGCCGTTGTCATTCAACTCCAGCAAAATAGGGTTAGCAGGAAGTTTGTAGGTTTGCACCTTTTCTACGCTACCATTCCGACGGAAGTTTGAGCCATATCGTACGCCATAAACGGTACTTCCGATGATTCCCACCAAAAACAGACCGAGCAATGTTTGCCAAATAGAAGCCGTAAATTTGTTTTCTTTGGTCAACAACGACACTCCCAACCATGCAATAATTGCAAAAGGAGCGCCAATCGCCATGAACAAAAACACGTAAGCAACGGGGGTTACTTCACCAAAAAAGAAGTTGAGCGGCATAAAATCGCTATCAATCGACCCAAAATCCCACGTTCCTAAGCCCAGCACAGCAAACAACGCAGTGATAAGACCAATCAGCGCACTTGCGCCCACCATTACTAAAATTAAACCTGCAAAAATGCGCATTACCACTACCAAAAATCGCATCAAGGGCGTCAATCCACTAAAAATGGCCGCAATGGCACGAAAAGGCAAAAGCAACAGTTTTGTTAAAATACTTTCTTCTTTTTGTTGTTCAGGCTGAAGGGCTTTTTTGACGTTTGTTTCAATGTTTTCGAGCGTAATAGGCTGGCCCGTCATTTCCATTTTTTCGGTCAACGTATTGGCTCTCGGGGTAATGAGCCATAAAACGATGTACAACAACAACCCCGAGCCAAACAATAAGATACTCAACACCCACGCAAACCGAACCACACCCAAGTCCACTCCAAAATAAGCGGCTACCCCAGAGGCTACCCCACCTACTACTTTTTTATCGGGGTCGCGGTAAAATTTCTTCAAATTTACGTCTTCCTCCAGCGTTGTTGACCCTGGAAAAGCCACCCAACACGCGATATAAACAATAAAAATAAATCCGCTGATCGGGCCAAATATCTCTGCTACTTCGTCTCCAATCATGCCACCTCCAGCGGGAAGCCCCAAAAAGAAGAACAAAAAGATTAAACGAATCAAAAGTGGATCGGTATTGAAATAGTGGGCAATGCCTGCACAAACGCCACCGAGCAATTTACGTTTGGTGTCTCTTACGAGTTTTTTGGGCGCATATGGCACCGATGGAGCTTCGGTGGTAGTTTTTTCGCGTTTTGGTTCACCCGCAGTTTCCACCGTTTCTTTTGTATCCGCCAAGTCTTCCTCCTCTTCGATGGCCTCAAAATCGGCAACGGTACCCATGCTTTTGATAAGCTGCTCCACGTCGTCGAGGGCAATTACTTGCTGTTCGGCTGATTTTTGTTTGGTTAAAAACTTTTCGGCGATGCGGCCTTCGATGTCAGAAATGATTTCTTTGCTGTCTTCGTACGACGAAAAATACTTCTGAATGGAGTTTAGGTAATTTTTTAATTTATCGTATCCGTCCTCTTCAATATAAAAAATCAGACCGGCGATGTTGATGCTGATAGTCTTTTTCATGGCAAATCTAGTTAGTAGATGACTCTTTGTTTTCGTTCTCCAAATGCTGCGTTTTCTGCACAATCGTATTGACCGAGTCCGAAAGCTCGTTCCACGTTTGCTGCATTTCGTCCAAAAACTTTTTCCCCGTTTCGGTCAGTACGTAGTATTTACGTGGCGGCCCCGACTGCGACTCTACCCATTTGTAGTCGAGCAAACCCGAATTTTTGAGGCGAGTCAATAACGGGTAAAGCGTTCCCTCAACGACCATAATTTTGGCGGAGGTGAGTTCATCAAGCATATCCGAGGCATACACCTCGCCGCGAGAAATGATGTGCATAATGCAAAACTCTAGAATCCCTTTTCGCATTTGCACTTGAGCGTTCTCAATATTCATGCTACTGTCATGTTTTGGAATTTTTTGATTAAACGTCATGGCTGAATTTGTTAGAATGATGAGTTAAGAGTGATAAGTGATGAGTAGTTTGCCTCAGCTTATCACTCATCGTTTATCACTTATCACTCAGCACTTCCTTTTTTGTTTTCAATTGGCTGTTAATTGGTAATCCATGGTACAAAGCTAATATAAGGTACTTTGCGATGCAAGGTACTTGGCTAAAATATTTTCAAAACTCACTGAAACGGTAAAATTCAAGGATAAACGGCAAAATAATGTACTATCTTTGTTTCTCATCATCACAAAAACCATTTCCATGTATTCCTTCAACATCAAAGAGGTCGTTTCAGTCACGCTGATTCTATTCTCTGTCATTGACATTTTGGGGGCAATTCCCATTATCATCGACCTCCGAAAAAAGGCAGGCAGCATCAATGCCCGCCGAGCTACCCTAGTTTCGGGCGGCTTGATGATTGCATTTCTGTACGTTGGGAAAGAAATTTTGAAGCTTTTTGGCGTTGATGTTGCCTCCTTTGCCGTTGCAGGTGCCCTGATTTTATTCTTGATTGGTCTTGAAATGATTCTTGGGCGAAACATCTTCAAACACGATGCCGTTCATACCAATGCCACCTCTATCGTTCCGATTGCTTTTCCCATGATTGCGGGGGCAGGTACTATGACGACCATTCTGTCGCTCAAAGCTGCTTACCAAGAGATAAATATCATTGTTGGTATCCTCATTAACCTTGTTTTTATTTACCTGGTACTGCGTTCATCGGCATGGATTGAGCGACAATTGGGCGTAGCGGGCACTGACGTATTGCGCAAAATATTTGGGTTAATTCTCATCGCCATTTCCATCAAATTATTTAGAAGTACACTATAGTGCTGTAGTGCTTGAGGTTTCTCAAAAGTGCTTGAGGTTTCTCAACAGTGCCTGAGGTTTCTCAAAACCTCAAAAAGGGTTGCTCACAACCCAATGAATCGCGCAATGTCCTCTGGTTTTGAGAAACCAGAGGCACATAGGGAGGCACTCACAAGTGCTTGAGGTTTCTCAAAACCTCAAAAAGGGGTTGCTCACAACCCCGTGAAGCGCGCAATGTCCACTGGTTTTGAGAAACCAGTGGCACAAACAAGTGCTTGAGGTTTCTCAAAACCTCAAAAAGGGTTGCTCACAACCCAATGAATCGCGCAATGTCCTCTGGTTTTGAGAAACCAGTGGCACATAGGGAGGCACTCAAAAGTGCTTGAGGTTTCTCAAAACCTCAAAAAGGGTTGCTCACAACCCAGTGAAGCGCGCAATGTCCTCTGGTTTTGAGAAACCAGAGGCACTCAAATGCTCACAACCCCGTTAATGATACAGTTTCTTAACAAAATAAATGATATGTGGATAGAACAAAACAACAAGCTAGTTCGTGAATACGAATTTGAAGACTTCAAAGAAGCCTTTGCATTTATGACCAAGGTAGCCGAAGTAGCCGAAGCCATGAACCATCACCCATGGTGGTCCAATGTCTGGAACAAAGTAACGATTGAGCTTACTACCCACGACGCGGGCAATACAGTCACCGAAAAAGACGAAGCACTGGCCGAAGCCATCGAAGCTATTTTTGACGAAATGTAGCAAAAAAAAAGCCCTCTCCGCAAAGCAGAGAGGGCTTCTGTCACTCTAAGCAGATAAAAAAATACCTTAATTGAGTAACTTTAATTTCAAGTCATTCAGTTGTTTACGAATCGAGGCATCTACCTGGCGATCGCCTACACGAAGGATATACCCTCCGATTAACTTATCATCCACTTTCTCCTCCAGCTCTACTGTTTTACCAGTAGCTTCTGCCACAATCGTAATGAACTGCTTACGCAACGCATCCGTCAATGCAGTAGAAGAAGTGATGTAGGCTTTCACAATGCCTTTACGCTCATCGTACAATTTGATGAATGCGTCGGCAATGCTGTGCATGATACCTTCACGGTTTTTGTGAGTGATGATATTGAAGATACCAAAAGAAACTGGATCTACTTTATCTTGAAACACTCCTTTAAGTATAGCGAGTTTTTTATCATGGCGAACGACGGGGCTTTTCAACGCCAACATCAACCCACGATTATCGTCGGAAACGGTTTTAAAAAGAACCATGTCTTTATAAACAGTTTCCACTACATTTTTTTCTTCTGCTAAATCAATCAATGACTTAGCGTATCGTAAAGCTACGGTAGATTCAGACATTTGTTTCGGCGCTTAGTTAAGTCTAGCTTCTTTTGCCAAATCAGCCACAAGTTGTTCTTGTGCCGACTTATCGCTCAATTCTTTGCGAAGTACCTTTTCTGCTATTTCAAGCGAAATGGTAACAACTTCTTTTTTCATTTGGGCAACAAGGGCAGCACGTTCGTTGCTGATGGTTTCGCGGGCATCTTCGATGATACGCTTACCTTCTACTGTTGCTTTGTCTTTAGATTCTGCAATGATACGATCCGCAGATTCTTTTGCTGCTTTCAAGATGCTATCGCGTTCTGCGCGGGCTTCTGCCAACAATTGTTGGTTGTCAGCTTGCAATTTTGCCATATCGGCGCGCGTCTTTTCAGCCAAGTCCAAAGCACTTTGGATCTGGTGTTCGCGCTCGCTCAAGCTTGACAAAATTGGCTTCCAAGCAAGTTTAGCCAACAAGAACAACAAAATTCCGAAGAATACTAATTGCCAAAATATGAGGCCGAGTTGGGGGGTTACTAATTCCATGATATTGAAATAGCTTATGAGTTTCTATTTACTAATCATTCTCCAGAAGCTTGCCTACTGCTTGCAACTGGAGAATGGTCTATCTTTAAGCAGTTACTAACGGATGCTGGTACCTAATGTACACAACGGTCAAGAAACCACTTTTGGTAGGACGATGAATTACTTCAACAAAACTACCAACAAGGCGATAACGGCACCGAAGAGGGCAACGGCTTCAACGAAGGCCGCAACGATCAACATAGCACCTTGAATCTTTCCAGAAGCTTCTGGCTGACGAGCGATACCTTCCATAGCTGAGCTACCGATACGACCGATACCCAAACCTGCACCGATAGCAGCAAGACCAGCACCGATAGCGGCACCCATGTAACCAAGTGATGCGCTGCTCTGAGCGGCTTCTTGAAGCAAAATGTTAAGCAACATGATTGTAATTGATTATATATGAAAAAATAAAGTTTACAAAAATTAGTGGTGATGCTCTTCTACGGCTGCACCGATGTACGAAGCTGTAAGTACCGTAAAAATGTACGCTTGCAAAGCCGCTACCAACAACTCAATAAGGTTGATAAAGGTAGAGAAGATGGCAACCGCTGGGCTTACTGCAAGACTTTCAAAAATGAAAATCATGCTCAAAAAGCTCAATAAGATAATGTGACCCGCCGTGATGTTGGCAAAAAGACGAACCATCAATGAGAATGGTTTCATGAACAAACCAACAATTTCTACGGGAGTAAGGATAATCAACATCCATTTTGGAACGCCTGGCATGGCAAAAATGTGCGTCCAATACGTGCTTTTACCATTGAAGTTGACAACGATGAACGTAATCACCGCAAGCGTCATCGTCACGGCAATATTACCTGTCAAGTTGGCGCCACCTGGCAACAAACCAAGCAAGTTGTTGATCCAAATAAAGAAGAACAAGGTCAACAAATACGGCGTAAAACGACGGTAGTGTTTTTCACCGATGTTGCTTTTCGCCACTTCATCACGAATAAAAATGATGATGGGCTCAAGAACCGACTGCAAACCTTTTGGCGATTTTCCTGTACGCTCCTTGTACGACTTGGCAACTGTCAAGAAAATAGTCAACAACAAAACAAAGCTGAGAATCAACGATGCTACGTTTTTTGTGATTGAGAAATCTTTCACGTGTGAGCCGTCCAATGCCGTGATGTGTTCGTGCTCTAGTTTATATCCTTCGTACGTACCGTCTTCGCTGTGGTAGAAGTGGCTTGAAGAGAAAACTTTGAATCCTTTGCTTTCGTCATAAATAATGACTGGAAGCGGAATTGAAATGTGCGTGTGACCGATGGTTGCAAAATGCCACTCGTGGCCATCTGCCACGTGGTGCATAATCATTTCACCTGCGTTAAATTTCTCTTTCTCACCGTGTTTGTGAGGTTCTTCGGCCATTACTTGCGGCGATACGATGGCCGCTAAAAATAAGAAAAGTACAAATAGACGGATTGAAATATGTTTCATTATTGCTCTACGGTTTCAAATCGCGGCGCAAGTTACGATACATTCCGACAACTTCAAAGCAAGTATAAAATAAATATAATGCAAAAAAGGTAATGATGAACGAAACTACCTCATTTACTTGCAAATAGACGAATACGGCAACAAATACCATACACAAAATCAGCTTTATCACTGCCGATGCCAAATAAAACTGCACAAATTTGTCGTTATCGTCCTGAAAACCAAAGGATAATATCCTGTGCTGAAGGATAGATAACGTAAAAAAGAAGGCTAAAATAAACCATTTTTCTTTTGGCAAAATGGCACCAAAGCCAAAGTATTCGGCTGTAAAAAATACAATTCCAATAATTGCAGAAAATAATATTGTCCGAAGCATAATTTCTTATTCGCTTTTTACTTGCACAATCATAAGGTATAAAGAAGCCCCTACAGAACCCAACGAAAGCACCAGCGTGAAAAGTGGAAACTTGTAGGCCAACCATTCGTCGAGCTTCAATCCAGCATACACCCCCAAGCCTATTGTGCCCAACATTTGGAACGCAATGCCCGAATATTTGGCATAGTTAGAGGTAAAACGTTTCTCCTGCTTAGGGTCGGTAGGGGTGCTCATTCGTTTGTTTGTTAAAAGCGTTAGTTGAGAGAAACCTTGTCAAATTCATGAATTTTTTGGACATCCACCCTGACAATCCCGTCCACTTTGGTGCCGTCAAACATGGGTCTAAATTTAGCCCCCCACGTAATCTCTTCGTATCGGTACGAGTAGCGGGCATGAACCGGCTGCAAAAATGTTTCCTCCGTAGCGCGAATATACACCAGTATCTCCGTATCCGAATCTCTCAACCCTTCTTCGGTGACGCCGTACAAAGGACTTTCTTCCGTCAAAGGATGAACGAGCGTCCAGTGCATGGGGAAAAAATTTACTTGGTTTCGCTCCAGTTTCAACGGATAATACTTACGCGTTCGCTGCCCCGACGGTAGGGTTTCTAAACGCGATAACGACACCGACACGTTCACGTCCACCAACTCATTGGGACTCTCGTTAATCATCCGAAACATCCACGCGTTGATGTCGAGATAAGGTGCAAAAATAGCATTTTGGCTAAATAGTATCTTAGGAACAGGGCGAGAAAAACGGCTATAAACCAAACCCGTCGCAATGGCAAAACCCAACACCCCCACCAGCGACTCGACCGACGACAAAGCACTTGCCATCAATCCCGCAGGCGATACGTGCCCATATCCTACCGTCGTGAGCGTTTGGGCGCTAAAAAAGAAGGCTCCCCAAAATTTATCCACCACGCCCGTCCCGTGAATACCTTGCAAATTTTCGACCCCAATGACCAAGTAAAGAAGCGAGAATAGGCAGTTAACCACAAAGTAGATGAGAAAAACAACCACAAAAAAACGCGGCCAAGACAACAACGTCAGTCGGTGAAAAATATCAGCCCACGCCCAGAAAGACACGTTGACCCGTTTGGCATTAAAACTACCATCGGGATTGACCAATCTGCCCTGTAAACCAGTGAGCTGCGTTCCAAAACCAAGTTCTACCCGCTGTTCTTCGCGCTCCAAAAGCGCACTTTTTTTAATTGAATTGATAAGTCTATTTGTTTTCATTGTTTGTTCGTACATTAAGGATGGTTTAGAGAGGATTGAATACATAAATCCGAAATCCTTCACTTTTGTTCCACGACAGTCGTTTACCTTTGCCGAAAAAACGAACTTGTGAAGAAAGTCTCCATTCTCATTGCAGCACGCAACGAAGCAACCAATATCCTCGAATGCTTGCAGTCGGTTGAAGCACTGACCTACCCCAAATCGCACCTCCAAGTGCTCGTGGGCGACGATGCCTCGACCGACGAAACGGCAGACATTGTTCGCAACTTTATTCACAACAAGCCTCATTTTAAATTAGTTAGCATCGCCCATACCCTCCCTAATTTAAAAGGAAAAACCAACGTGTTGGCCCAGCTCGCGCACCATGCCACGGGCGAGTACCTATTTTTTACCGACGCCGACATCGAAGTACCTACCGATTGGATCCAAGAAATGCTGCGGCATTTTAAACCCAACGTGGGGGTAGTAACGGGCATCACCACCATGCAAATACCTCCATTTCCTCATTGGGGGTTAGGGGTCTTTCAGGGCATGGAGTGGCTTTTTTACCTCTCGCTCATGCGGCTTTTTGGCCTGTTTGGCATCCCCGTCACGGCCATGGGCAACAACATGGCCACCACTCGCCAAGCCTACGACGCCGTGGGTGGCTACGAAGGCATCCCGTTTTCAATCACCGAAGATTACGCACTTTTCAGGGCTATTTTGGAAAAGGGTTTTCGGTTTGAACAACTTTTCGACCGCCGCGTGTTGACGATTTCAAAGCCTGTTCCGACCTTTCAAGAATTATTAATCCAACGCAAACGCTGGATGTACGGAGCCATGTCGCTGCCGTGGGGACAGCGGATTGGGGTCTATCTCAACGGCCTGCTGATTCCAATTTTGCTCGTTTTAGCCCTCTTTTTCCCAAAAACGGCCCTCTTTTTAACCTTTGCCAGCTACGTTTTTACCACCGCTTGGCTTGTGGGTAGCCTCAGTTGGTTGCAGCTCAACACGCTGATGCTGGGAGCACCGTTTTTCTGGTTTTATCACCTCGGAATGAACTTTACCATGCTGATTAACTTTTATACAACCAAAAACACCCAGTGGAAAGGAAGAAACTATTTTTGAATGTCGAATGTAGAATGTCGAGTTTTAGTGAGGAGGGTTGCTCACAACCTGACATTCCGTGGGGAGGGTTGCTTACAACCCAACGTGGATTAGAAACACTCGACATTCTGCACTCTACACTCGACCTTCCATTCGACACTCTACCCTCGACACTAAAAAAATTACAACTTATAAAATGATAGAAACCCACGCACATATTTACGACGAAGTATTCAACGACGACCGCGAAGCCATGCTCGAACGGGCGTTTCAAGCAGGTATTCAGCAAATATGGATGCCTAACTGCGACCACACGACCATCGACGGCATGATGGCCTTGGCCGAGCAATACCCCAACGTGTGTTTGCCCATGATGGGCCTACACCCCACCTACGTCAAAGAAGATTTTAAGCAAGAATTATACATCGTTGAAGAGTGGCTTAACAAAGCGCAGGAAAGCCCCTCCGCTCAAAAATTTGTCGCCATTGGCGAAATAGGCATGGATTTGTACTGGGACAAAACCTTTGTCGAACAGCAAAAAGAAGCCTTTTTGGTACAGTGCGGCCTCGCCCTCAAACACAACCTCTGGATTGACATCCACAGCCGCAACGCCTTTTGGGAAGTGGTGGAACTGATAGAAAAAGTAGCCAATCCGCAGCTCAAAGGCATTTTCCACTGCTTTACGGGTACGTTGGAAGAAGCCCAAAAAGCCATCGAACTCGGCTTTAAACTAGGCGTGGGAGGCGTAGCAACCTTCAAAAACGGCGGTCTCGACAAAGTCCTCCCTTACATCGACTTAGAGCACATCGTCTTAGAAACCGACTGCCCCTACCTAGCACCCGTCCCCTACCGAGGCAAGCGCAACGAAGTCGCCTACATCCCGCTCATTGCGCAGCGCGTCGCGGATTTGATGCAGGTAAGCGTCGAGACCATTGCCCAACAAACCACCGAAAATGCGCTAAAAATGTAAGCACGTTTTCATTCGTCATTCGTCATTCATCAACTCGTCATTCGCTATCATGTTTTCTTACAAAACCGTCACCATCAATCCAGTACTGCCCAACCGCCCACGGGCTTCGGTCTTGGTTATTTATACGGGGGGAACCCTAGGAATGGTCTATGAAAAAGGGCAGCTTGTCCCGTTCGATTTTGAGCAGATTTTGGACCGACTCCCCGAAATCAAACGCCTCGATTTTGAGATTACCTTTACCAGCTTGGAGCAAATCATGGACTCCTCTAACATGCGCCCCGACGTGTGGGTAGAGCTGGGGCAGTTGATTCGGCGCAACTACGATTTTTACGACAGTTTTGTGATTTTGCACGGTACCGACACCATGGCCTACACCGCCTCGGCGCTGAGTTTTATGCTCCAACACCTCCAAAAACCCGTGATTTTGACGGGTGCGCAACTGCCCATCGGGGTAGCCCGCACCGACGCCCGCGAAAACATTATTACGGCCTTGGAGATTGCGGCGGCGCAGCACAACGGCCAACCGATGGTCCCCGAAGTGTGCATTTATTTTCAGAATGTGCTGCTCCGTGGCAACCGCGCCAAAAAGAAAGAAACCTCGCAATTCAACGCCTTTCGTTCCGACAATTACCCGCCGTTGGCCGAAGTGGGCGTGACGATTGAGTACCACCTCCCCTACATTGCCACGCCCGCCTTGGGCAGTATTTTTGAACTGTGCCCCACGCTCGACGAAAACGTGGCGATTCTCAAGCTGTTTCCTGGCATTACGCCCAACGTAGTACGCTCGATTTTGGAGATTAACCACCTAAAAGGAGTTGTTTTGGAGACTTTTGGCGCAGGAAATGCCCCTACGCTGCCGTGGTTTTTGCAAGAACTCAAAGACGCTACCGACCGAGGCGTGGTGATTATGAACGTATCGCAGTGCGACGGCGGGCGCGTGATGCAAGGACGCTACCAAACCAGTACGTGGTTTGACAAGATTGGGGTAATCAGCGGCGCTGACATCACCACCGAAGCCGCCATCACCAAAATGATGTGGGTTTTTGGCCAAGAAACTGACCCCGACCGCATCAAAACCCTCCTCGCCCAGCCACTTGTGGGCGAAATGACGGTTTGGTAGGGGGGAGTTAACCTACCCCCTGCTACTCCACTCACCCTGTTTGAAAAATTTTTTAGGAATTAGACGATTAGTTTTTAGAGCGGCTACCCTTTAGTACGTATTTACAAACCAACATAAACATCCGCCAAAGAGGGATGCAAGAGTGGTTGAAATAATTGCCAACGTTTTATGAAATTTATCACCTACCAGTACCTTACCCTATTTTACCCTCGCATGACCGTTTGATAAGTTTTTGGTGAAACAAAACGAAAGGCATTGTTTTGTTTTATCTGTACGGGTATTTTTGAGCGGAAGAAGGGAGTGGACAATACAAAAAGTACGACAAAAATTTCATGTATTTAGAAATTAGCTGCAACTATTCACCTCACCAAAATGAACAAGATAATAGCAATTGCAATAGATGAATATTTTGACTCGTCAATTAAGAATCTTCAAAACTGCTCGAAAGACATCAACTTACTTATAGATACATTAACAAATTTATATGAGTTTGATTCAATTGAACTATTCACAAGGCCTGAACAAACTACACTATCATTTTTGTACAAAGAACTATATAATGAGTTTATCAATTCTTTGGATTCAGACAATATACTCTTATTATTCGCTGGACACGGCGAGTTCAATCCCATTTTAAGAACAACGTATTGGTTATGCTATGACTCAAAACAGAGTGATGTTACAACTTGGTTCAATCTTAATGACTTACTAAAATTCTTTAATGCCTCACCTGCAAAACATATTGCTTTAATCTCAGATAGCTGTTTTTCAGGTGCAATATTTGAACTAAATAGAGGTGGTGGTACAACAGTTTTAGAAGGAAAGTGTTCAAGACAAGCATTAACTTCGGGAGGATTAGAAAAGGTTAGCGACGGAGTTGAAAATAGTCCATTTAATACAGTTTTAATAAATGTATTAAAGGAAAATACTTCAAAAACATTGTCATTCAACCAACTTTCCGAAAAAACAATATTGAAGTTTAGTCAAAAAAGGGCGCAAACACCCGAGTTTGGCTCTTTGATAAATTCAGGGGACAAAGGAGGAATGTTTTTTTTCAGACGGAAGGTAGAAGGTTCTACTATTATTAAAACCATACAAATCCCATTAGAAATTAATCAAGAATTAAATATTAATAGCACCTTTGAAATACCATTTTTCAATGAAAACAAGTACTTCAATAATAATTTCATCAATACATTTGTTCAACAATTAGGATATTCAATCATAAGTGATATCCGTGTTTTTGTAACTGAGGATAATAATTATTCCATATCAAGAGATAATGAGATAGATTTTTATCTTGATGTGGGCTACAATATTCATACTTTAAATGAAAACTTTCTAAGTATGACAATCCGACGTATTGATTATTTCGGTGGAGCCTACCCAAATCATTATATTTATAGTATAAATTTTGCATTTAAACCAGAAAGAAAAATTTCTCTATACGACATTTTAGACTATAGTGATTTTTCTAGCTTGGAAAATTTTTTATTTCAAATGATAGAAAAATATGGAGAAGATGATTGTAAAGAAATACTTAAAAAACATTCAACTTATGCATATTCTTCTAGCGTTGATTTTTATTTTAATGATACATTTTTTACATTAGATTTTATGAATTTATTTCCTCACGCAATGAAAGCTTGTGGAAATTTAAAAATTCCTATTGACAAAATAAAATTCAAAATATAACTACAATAAAAATAGTATTAAAAAAAGGCAATCTAAACAGAATAATTTCATAAATAGGAATACTATTGAGCGACATGGTAGACAAAAAATTTTGGTTTTAGCATCACTCTATTCATGAAAATCCAAACCATTAACAGAAATACTATGGCATACATAACATCGCATAACAGCTATAGAATCGTAGCAAGGAATAATTTCAAAAAAGTGAAACTTGATGGAGAAATATACAAGGCCAAGATTTACATATTTGGCCAGTATGAAGAAAATTGTTTGTTGGCAGTTCAAGAATTAATGAAAGACCCAGAAAAGTATTTTAATGAAATCTATGACCCTATTGTAGCATACGACACAAAGAAATATGTTTATAAAGAGCAGCAGCCAGCATATCATACAGACAGCAAATGCGAACGATTATCTTCCGATTTTCGAAATTTTGAACTACCTAATGAAATTAAAGAGAGAGGGGAAGCAGAAATTGAAAGATTTCGTGAATGGTTCAAGCAGAGTTCTTATTTACTAGAAAAGCCAGATATATTTGTTGTGAGGTTACAGATGGCATTTGGAATAACATACAATCCAAAAGCAATAAATTATGAAAATTCTGGTTTCGATGAATTCAAGAACTATTCATTAAGAGAATTAGAAGAAAAAATTGACAAACTACTTAAAGATGCTGGTAAATTTTATTACGCTAACCCCAAGAACACAACACTATTAAAGGCATTTGGAAAGAGTTCAGGTTCTGCTTTTACTGACAAGCAATTCAATAACAATACTAGGTATTCTAACGAAGAAGTAAAAGAGTTCCTGAAAGACTATCACATGAAGTTTAAACTTCCAATTAAAAAACTTTTACTAGAATACTATCGTGTAAAACTTAATCCTGAACTTCAATTTGCTGAAAATTTACTAGAAGCTTTAGGATTTAAAAAGTGTGGCTATTGTAAAAGATTAGAAACTGATAATTCACAAAATACGACAAACTGGAAATCGACAAACAACATTCTTGAAGATAATGAACAGTTAGATGGCTCGCCTTTTTAAAATACTTTTACCAAAAACTAAGGTTTCATAGTGGCTGAAAGCCACGCCATGAAACTCCAGAAAGCGCCCAGTCTCGAATGAAGCTCGGGTGGCCAGCCTAGCGGTAAGTGCTCACCAAACCTTTTTATTTTATTATGGAGTTATCGTCGGGTGTGTAACTACGCTGATAGCGTGTATGTCCCGCTCGTGCCACCAGTGGATACTAAAGCCAATTAATACACTTACTATTTTTAGTAACTCTGCTTCATGGAAGCCAAAAAGAAAAAACGCCCATCAAGTGGACCTATGGACAGCATCGCAGAATACATCAAAGAAGAAAGAGACGTTCTCTATCTTCGTGGACAGGAGAAAATTATTGAAAGCCTTTTGACAAAACTAAATTATAGTCTTGAACAAATTGCGGACATTGCTGGTGTTTCGGTGGACTTTGTTAAATCTGTAAAGCAAAGACTTACATCAAAATAAACACTTGATGGACTTTTTTGCTAATTGGCACTTGGCTGGCAAAGAAAAGCACAACCCCCAATAACTAAGCATTCGTGGCGACTGAAAGCCACGCCATGAAACTCCCGAAAGCGCCCAGTCTTGAACGAAACTCGGGCGGGCGGCTAGCCTAGCAGTTGTATGGAATTTCCTTTGGACGTACTTGAGCTGCGGCCAAGTATCGAAACACTACGTACAAAACACTATCCCTTTAAAATCAAGCACTTATCCAATGGCGCGATGGATGAGCGTATTTTCTTGTAGCATATCAGTATTCTTTTTTGTCATGCTCAATTTTACTATGAAAGTGAAGTGCTAAATTCAACATTTTAGAAGCAAAAAATTGTTTTGCGGTGTAAAAGCCCTATTTTCACCGCATATTTTGCGGCGGTAATTATGTACATACACGAAAGAGAAAATTGGACAAACTTTGTTTGGGATAACGACAAGTTATCGCCTGTCTTGGCCTCTGTAAGGCATTTACAAGGACGTTTATTGGGTCGTATGGAAAGTTTAGGATTCGATTTTATAGAACGTGCCACTTTAGAATCGCTTATTTTAGAGGTTGTAGATACATCAAGAATTGAAGGTGAATTTATAAATCCTGAACTTGTTCGCTCGTCTATTGCCCGAAAATTAGGTATTGAAAATGCTGATTTTGTACAGACACCCCGAAACATCGAAGGGATTGTTGATGTTATTTTGGATGCTACCCAAAATTTCGACAAACCACTCACAGAAATACGCCTTTTAGGTTGGCATCACTCACTTTTTCAAACAGGTTTTAGCGGTTACCAGCAAATTGATGTTGCCAACTATCGTTCAGGGGGTATGAAGGTTGTTTCGGGCATTTTTGGCAGAGAAAAAATACATTTTGAAGCACCATCAGCCGACAGAGTTCCACACGAAATGGAACAATTTTTAAATTGGTTGAATAGTGAAAAAAGGTTGGATTTGGTTCTGAAATCTATCATTGCTCACTTTTGGTTTGTTACCATTCACCCTTTTAATGACGGCAACGGACGGATAGCGAGGGCCATTTTAGATATGTGGTTAGCAAAAAGCGATAATAGTAAAATTCGTTTTTACAGCTTATCAAACCAAATTTTCAAAGAACATAAACACTATAACAACATTATTGAAAAAGCACAAAAAGGAACATCAGACATCACACTATATTTAGAATGGTTTCTCGGCTGTTTTGAAAGGGCGTTAATGGCAAGTGAGCAAAATTTGGAAATCATTTTGGACAAAGCACACTTTTGGGACCAACACAAGTCAACAAATATTAACGACAGACAACGACTTGTAATCAATTATCTGTATGACAATTACGGCAAAGAAGTGGGATTTTTACGAACATCCACTTACGCCAAACTTACCAAATGCTCCTCAGACACAGCTTTACGTGATTTGCAAGATTTGGTCGCAAAAGAAATGTTGAAAGCAGAAGACAGTGGAAAGAAAACAAATTACATTATTATAAGTCCAAAAAACATAAGAATACCGAAAATAGCGGACGAGAAAACATCTGTATCTTCGTAGAAAGAAATAGCCATCCCCATTCCCACCTCGGCGGCAAATTCTTTGTAGTTATATGTTTTTTTATTCAAAAAGCTTTTCTATATTAGCACTGTAAAAAAACTCAACACAACAACGTTAGAAAAAACCCGTACTACTCGCTTAGGCTTACATACGCCTATGCACATTCCCCGCCCTCACGGGCATTTTCCCTAATTTATTTTAACAACGTTTTATGAAAAAGAACCCAAACAAACTTTTTATAATAGTCCATAGTCGATAGTCCATGGTCGATAGTCCGTGGTCGATGGTCGATAGTCCGTGGTTTATAGTCCCATATTGGATAGTCCGTGGTCTATGGTCTATCAACTGTGGACTAAAACTTATAGTCTATCGACCAAAAACCATGGACTATGGTCTATCAACCGTGGACTAAAACTTATGGTCTATCGACTATGGACTCCCCCCCGTCATTCGTAATTCCCATAACCAATAACCAAAAAAACATGTCTTATTTACATTTCCCTAGAATTGTATTCTCTGGAGACTTTTCCTCGGATGTTTCCACCGTCAACAACGACACGCAGCACTACAACAACGCTACGTTTGAGTCGAGCTTTCAGCTTCCTGGGCAAGGAGCGACCAACGGCTGGTGGAACCCCGAAGGCGGTGCTACCTTTGGCTTTCAAAACTGCACGATTCAGCAAGCCACCAACGAAAACGGCACGATCATTACCGACTCTGCCTTGGATGGCATCATTGGGCAGCTAGTGACGGGCGCCGAAGGGCGAAACTCAGGCAAAATGGTGGACTTAGACCCCGACCAACAAATGGTGTCGGAGCTTTGGGGCGTGACTTTCCGAATCCTTTCGGCCCACAATGAGTTGTTGCTCGAAGGAAGAATCAAACCCACGGGTTTTCGAGATTTGCAACGCCGACAAACCAACGGCGGACAACCCAACGGTCAACCCATGGGTGCTTCGTGGACGTCGGTGCTGGAAGACGTCAAGTACGGAAAATTGGCCGAAAAATCACCCATTTTGATGGCATTGAAGGCCAAAACCCAACAAAACAAAATCAGCATCAACCTCAACGGCTTTGGCTACTACTACGCCCACGCCGACGGGCGCTTTTCGCTCGGAAAAATTCTGGGAAGCATCGGCCCGTGGTTTGAAAATGAGCCTGATTTGTTTGCCCCCGCGCGGAGATTGTACGGGGTTTATCAACGAGGCCAAGTCTTTGGCGGTTCCAATTTTCTATTCGATGCTGCCAACGCCCGCTTGTCGATTGACTTGGGCGGTTCGTTTCCCATTGCCGATTCCATCGGAACCATCAATACGACCAATGATTTCTACTTGGCGGTCAGCAAGCAACCACTTACCAACCCGCCCGCCATCAGAAACGTACTCATCGACAGCAGTCAGCTTGAAATCATTGGCAAAGTCCCGTACCAACAAGGTTCCACTTGGCTCAATAGCACCTGCGGCATTGTCGATTTCAATCTGCTGTCGGCAGACGTAGTGAATAACCTGAAAAACAACCAGTTGGTTCTCGTAGCAGCGGGTAGCAGTTCTACCCAATACCTGCTGATTGCCCGTGAAGCCATTGACGGCATCGTGTGCCGCGCCGATAATTTTGTGCAGCGCATCGACACCAACCAAAAAGTGACGGTCAACCTCTACGCGTATCAGTACGGACAGCCGCTACCGCAAACCGAAATAACGATTACGATGGAGCCGCCCACGCCCGATACGCCCAAAGACAAAAATTCGCCCCCGATTTCTATTACTTACGGCAACAACAAACCTCAGGACGGGTTGAGTTTTGCGCCTTCGTGCCAAACCAACGCCCAAGGCATGGCCCAAATCGAAATCACGGGCAACAGCATCCATTCGCCACGGGTGTATATCGACGGGCAAATCTACCTATTGGACTACACCTTGGCCAATCAGCAACCCGACAGCGCCATTCCTGGAGCCGCGCCCATGTCTATTTCTATCCATTTACGGGACGATTTCCCCATCCCCGAAACCCCCACTTGGAGCGACATTTCGGACATGATGACGCAGTTTGCCAACCTCTACCCCATCATGAGCAAGTACTTCATCAATTTTGCTGATCCACAAGCAATGATTGCCAAAAAGGACATCTTGAAATTTGCCTTTACCCGCGACATCCACGACCCCATCTACATGCCTGCCACGCGGGACTTATCAGAGACCAAACGACTCACAATTTTGAAGTGGTTGGACAACCCCATCGTTGATGACCCCACCACCGCTGCCGCCAAAGGAATAAAACTGAAAAGCGTTGACGCCAACGCCGAGCTCGATACAGCAGCGCCTTCTGAGCAGCAACAAAAGTTGGCCGAGGCCACCAAAGCCAAAAATGGCTCTTTGATTAATTTCCCAGCGTTAACCAATTTGTTTGAATTCTAAACCTGAAAAACCATCATGCTCAAGATAAGTCCAAAATTTGTAAGTGCGGTTCAAAATGCCAAAAGCTTAGCGGAGCTTTTTCCGATGCTGCAAAATGCCATTGAGTTGGAACATTCCACCATTCCTCCGTACCTAACCGCGTTGTTTTCGTTTAAGGCCAATACCGAGTCTGACATCCGAAAGGTCATCCACTCGATTGTGATTGAAGAGATGTTGCACATGACCATTGCGGCCAACATCCTCAATGCCGTGGGCGGATGCCCCGCCATTTCACGCCCCGATTTTGTCCCCAATTACCCCACGCATTTACCCATGGGCATTGGCGGTTCGCTCATTGTGGGCATCGAAAAATACTCCCTCGATGTGGTACAAAACGTTTTTATGGAAATTGAAGAACCCGAAAACCCCATCGAGTTTAAAACCATGGCACTGGCAGCGACCGAGGCTACCTACAAAACCATCGGCGATTTTTATCGGGCATTGCAGGCCAAAATAGCCGAGCTCGCCCCCGACGAATTGCCTGGCAATCCCGCCAAACAAGTGACTTCCAGCTTTTTCTCTTCCGACCTCCTCTACCCCATCCTGACCAAAACGGACGCCATCAATGCCATCAACGTCATCGTAGAACAAGGCGAAGGAAGCGAAGTGTCGCCGTTGGGCACCGACGACGAACTCGCCCACTATTATAAGTTTGAGGAATTGTACAAAGGCAGAGAACTCGTCAGAGACCCCAATGCCCCCAACGGTTATTCGTTTACGGGACCCGCTATCCCGTTTGACCCCTCGAACGTGCTTCCGTTGTACCCCAACACCAAAGCGGAGATGTTGCCCGAAGGCTCCGAAGAACGTCGGTTGTTGGACTCGTTTAATCAAACGTACAGTAACCTACTTTTTGGGCTGCACCAAACTTTCAACGGCCATCCCGAGAACCTCAATAACACCATCGGACTTATGTTTGATTTGCGGCTTGCTTGCCAAAAACTCGCCGAAATGCCTTTCCCAGGGCAGGATGGCTACACCATCGGGCCGTCGTATGAATTTGTGCAACCCACTACCCAACTATGAACTTTCAATTACAACAATTAGTCACCAAACTATCAGTCAGCGACGTGCTGCGCTCACGGGCATTTTACGAGAATGTGCTTGGCTTTACCGTGGATGAACGCTATACCATCAGCGACGGAGGCACCTACGGCACCAATTCCTATGTCGAAATGAATGCCCCTTGCGCACAGGGAGGGACTTTCACCATTGGGCTGTACAAAGACATTGACGCGCCTTATCCATCCATGCCTGCCAACGGCACGGTGCCGAGTTTTATCGTGGACGATATAAAGGCGACTTTACAGGATTTGCTCCAGCAAGGGGTGGTAGTGATGCCAATGGGCGGTGGCGAAGGCGATGACAAATACATCATTTCCAACACCTCCGACGAAGGCTACGTTGACCTTTTCTTTTTCTTCTGCGACCCTGATAACAATTCCTTTGTGATTAGGCAGAACATGGGGAAAAAGTAGCTGAGTGTTAGGGGACAAAGGAACATCCCGCCCCAACTTGCTGGTTGGGACGGGATGAAAAAGGGCTGCGCATTTTGGGTTTATTCGTCGCTACTGCACAATCGAAAAACACCTCACTATAAGAGCATTACAAATGCTCTTTTGGTATTTATAGTGAATTATCTATTTTAATAGGTTAAACGCATTAAAAAAAACAGCCTCGGAGAGGCAAAACATTTGTAGTAGTAGGAAAAATAATAAACCCCTCCCTAAAACCCCGTCGGCCGCACCGACGGGGCTTTAGGAGATGGAAATTATTTATTTCTACGAAGATTTGGTTCCTCTGGAGCAAGAAGCGGCCAGCTATAGCAGTGAGTGTTCCCAACCCCCGATACCGCGTGCATCCTACACGTGGCCTTTATAAGCCTTTCGACTGTCAGCCTGGGCTCGAAGCCTTGGGATAGTCAGCACGAGTGGAACACTCGCGCTATCAGAAAGTTGGTTATCTTTGCTTACTAATTGTAGATAAAGCGATGAAAGCAAAATATGTAAACCCTTTTACTGACTTTGGATTTAAGAAAATCTTCGGAGAAGAAGCAAGTAAACCATTATTGATTGACTTTTTGAACGCTCTTTTGCCTCAAACCAGCAAAATCGTTGACCTGAACTTTAAAAATACAGAACATTTAGGACAAACCGACGCTGACCGTAAAGCTATTTATGACATCTATTGTGAAAACGAAAAGGGCGAAAAATTCATTGTAGAACTACAAAAAGCAAAACAAAATTATTTTAAGGAAAGGACTATCTATTATTCGACTTTCCCTATTCGAGAACAAGCCGAAAAAGGTGACTGGAATTATAATCTAAAAGCTGTTTATTGTGTTGGCATTCTTGACTTTACGTTTGACAACTACGAAAATGAACCTAAAAAAAGCGAAGTTGTTCATACCATCAAGTTGAAAAATCAAAACGGTAAGACTTTTTATAACAAGCTGACCTATATCTACCTTGAAATGCCTAATTTCAAACAGAAGGAAGATGAGTTAAAGACCCGTTTGGACAAGTGGTTGTATTTTATCAAGCATTTGGAGGATTTTCAAACCATTCCAACAATTTTCAAGGATGAAGTATTTATCCAAGCCTTTGAGAAAGCAGAACTTGCCAAGTTTGGCCAAGCTGAATTGGACAATTATGAAAACAGTTTGAAAACGTATCGAGACTTAAAAGGTGTTATTGACACCGCTTTTGGCGAAGGAAAAGTTGAAGGAAAAATTGAAGGAAAAATTGAAATGGCTAGATTAATGAAATCAGACAAAGAGCCTATTGACAAAATAATGAAATATACAGGCTTGTCAAAAGACGAAATCGACAAGTTGTAGGACAAAATGCACTATGCCCAATAATTAAGGTTTCGTAGTAGCTGAAAACCACGCCATGAAACTCCTGAAAGTGTTTGGGATTGAACGGAACTCGGGCGAGCGGCTAGCTTGGCAGTGAGTGCTCCCAACCTCCGATACCGCGTGCCCCCCACAAGTGGCCTTTATCAACAAACTTCTAGCCTTTCGGTTCCTAACCTAGGCTAGAAGCCTTGGGATAGTAAGCACGAGTGGAACACTCGCGCTATCGGAAAATAATCAAATTAAACTACCTTAGCGTATTCTGTAAGAGATAAGGCATTAACAAAATGAAAAATACTGAAGTAACAAAATTCTTGGACGAGCAAAATCATCCGTTCAGAGAAGAAATAGAGGAATTAAGAAACTACCTTTTATCTGCAAATCCAGATTTAACAGAAAATATAAAATGGAATGGCCCCAACTACTGCGTTGGCAATGCGGATAGAATTACAATGAGAATTCAACCTCCCACGAAACAAGTTCAATTGATTTTTCATAGAGGTGTAAGCAAACAAGCACAGCCTGAAGACAAACTAATTGCGAATAAAAGTAAGAGGTTGGTCTGGAAAGAAAATGACCGCGCAATTATAACTTTCAAAAGTCTGGAGGACATCGAAAATGGAAAATCGGAATTGATAGAGATTGTCAACGAATGGATAAATGCAACGCCTTTGCACCAAGTATAACCAACAATAGCAACAGCCAAATCATGAAAAACACCCTGTTTGACTTTATTTCAAAATACATCACTCTGACCGACGATGAAAAAAACGTCCTGCTTTCGTTAGACCTCTTTCACTCTGTCAAGAAGGGGACGATTTTACTCAAGGAAGGTCAAAAATCGAAAGAGAGCTACTTCGTACTAAAAGGCTGTATTAGAAGCTATTATATTTTGGACGGGGAAGAAAAAACCACTGCTTTCTACACCGAAATGGAAGCCTTAACGCCTCCTTGCGTGATAAACAAAATGCCATCCGACTATTACGTCAGTTGCGTAGAAGACAGCATTCTTACCGTTTCAAATTCGGACATGGAGGTAGAAGTCAACAGCAAGTTTCCTAAGTTTGAAATCATGTGTCGGATGTTATCGGAAGAATTGTTGGCCAAACAACGTATAGACTTTGACGAGTTCAAGACTTCTTCCCCCGAGCAGCGCTACCTGAACTTACTCCATAAAAGACCCGACCTGATTCAGCGAGTCCCACAACACCAATTAGCCAGCTATTTGGGTATTAAACCCCAATCGTTGAGCCGACTACGCGCCAGAATTACAGAAAAAGACAAAAGCTGAGATGTATTTCTTAACTTAAGTGAACGAGGTTAGGCAATCCCTACTTCTACTTTTGCAGCATCGTTTAACACAAATGAAAACAGACATGCAAAAGAAAAATTTATGGATTGCACTCGCCTTAGTGCTCGTAATTAGTTCACAGGTGAAGGCACAATATGCCAACCAAGAAAACACCTATAAAAAGTGGTTTGTTGGCAGTACGGTATTTTTATTGGGCAATTTGGCCACGACCAATCCCCCCAACTTTGCCCAACTCAACATTGGTTATCGTATTACGGGAAAAGATGTAATTACCTTAGAACCAAAAACATGGAAATATGCTTGGCCGAATGGGATTCACCCCTTTTTAAACAAAGCCTACGGAAAACCAGAAGAAAAATTCCCAGGGTATGTTCGTGAATATGGCGTTTCGGTGGCGTACCAACGTTTTTTGTGGCAAGGGTTATACGCCGAACTGAATGTCATGCCAACGTTGCAAAAATTCGTGAATACTGACGGCAAAAACATTGACAATGGCTTTCAGATTTTCAACACCTACCGCGTTGGTTATCACATCAAACTTTTCAAGGACAAGTTTTTTATTCAACCCTCCATTGCCATTACCCACCGTGCTTATCACACAACATTACCTGATGGATTCAAACAGTTGGATGATAAATGGTCGAAATTCGTCTGGGGAGAACCAGGCTTTCATTTTGGGTTTAATTTTTAATCATTCGTCCGTAACTTGCAATGTGGAACAGAAAACAGCCGACAGAACCAAAATGAAAATTGCAATCGCTGCCTTCTTTTTGCTAAGTGCCACTTGTGGCTTAGCCCAAAAAACGGTTTCTTTTGCCGATTCAATCCGCAAAGCTTACCACATTCCCGAAATTAACTATGCCGTCGTCGATGCTAATTCTACCTTAGAAATCGCCGCACTGGGAAGGCATTCTATCGCACTCACCGACACGGCTACCCTAGCCGACCGCTTCCACATTGGCTCCAACACCAAAGCCATGACGGCTTTTATCATTGCCAAGTATGTGGAAAAAGGCAAGCTAAAATGGACAATGAAGTTTTTTGAGGTATTTCCCGAATGGAAAAAGAAAAGTAAACCTGCCTATGCCGCCATTACTTTGCAGGACTTACTCTCACACAAAGCAGGAATTTTGCCTTTTCAGGGAGAAAATGACCCCGTAATTCCCGCTTTTAAGGGGACAAATCCGCAAAAAAGGAAGCAGTTTGGGGCCTTTGTTCTTACCCTCGACCCCGTAAAAATAGACGAAAATACTCCCTTTATTTATTCCAACGCAAGTTATACCCTAGCGACCCTGATGCTGGAAAAAGTAACTGCCAAAAGTTGGGAGCAGTTGGTGGACGAAGAATTGAACAAACAACTCAAGCTAAACGTCCAATTGTCTTGGCCCGAAAATCAGAAACATAAAGATACGTGGGGACACAGCTTTGAAAACGGCAAATTGCAGCCTGTCCCCTCCACTTTCGATTACCATTTGGACTATACGGAACCTGCGGGGGACATCAACATGCGTCTCACCGATTACGTCAAGTTTATCCAACTGAATTTGCAAGGGCTAAGTGGCAAAAAAAACTACCTCGCTCCTGCCACCTATCAGTTTATTCACAAGGGTATTAAAAATTACTCCCTCGGCTGGTACAACATTTACGAAAACGGCAACGAACTTTCGACTCATTCGGGTACAGTTGGCACCTACTATACCATTGCCCACATCGACCGACTCAAAAACAAAGCTTACCTTATTTTTACCAACTCGTTCAGCCCCGACACCCAACAAGGCGTGCGGCTTTTGATGCGAAAACTTAAAGAGAATTACTGATACTAATTCACCACTTCCCCCATTAAATTTAAGTTATGCGAAAAGTACAATCCTATTTCGAGTCACTTGGTTTTTCGGGGGAAGACCTTGAAAAAATTCTTAACGCCTTTGAATTGCGGCATTTCAACAAGAACGATTTCCTGGTGGAAGAAGGCAAAATAAGCCGACACATCGGTTTGGTAGAAAGTGGAATGTTTCAATACTACGTCATCAAAGACGGCGAAGAAGTAACTTCGTATGTGTCTATCGAAAATACTTTTTTTGCGTCGGTGTATAGTTTCATCGGCGAAAAACCTGCCCTCGAAAACGTAAAAGCGTTAACAGACAGCAGCATTAGCTTGGTTTCTAAGACCAACCTAAAAATGTTGGTGGCCGAAATTCCAGCTTTCAAGGATTTCTACATCGGTTTGTTAGAAGCCAGTATTTGTGGCATCGATGCAAGCCGTCACGATTTGATTGTGCTTACTGCCGAACAACGCTACGAAAAACTTCTCAAAACCGAACCGCACCTTTTGCAACACATTCCGCTACAACATTTGGCGTCGATGCTGGGCGTTACACCGCGACATTTGAGCCGAATTAGAAATAAAATCCGCTGATTTTCGCTTTTGGACATTTGTCTAGTAGAAAGAAATCTTGAATCAGGAAATTTGCATCATCAATTAACAATCAAAATGCAAATCAAAATGAAACAAGTATTTTTTACATTATTCGCACTTCTTTTATCGTCTGTCGCTTTCTCGCAAAGCCGTTTTTCAAACAATGAAATCAGCATTAATGGTTTCCGAAATCCTTCTATTGGCGTAGAATATCGTCACAAACAAATTTCGGTTCACGCGGGTTATTACATCACTGCTTTTGAATCGGGCGTTACCACAAAATTCATCAAAACAGGCGTTACTGCTTGGTTTTTACCCGTTGGTAAAAAAGAAAATCCTTCTTCTTTTTATGCAGGCGTTTCGTATTTACGAGGCATCAATTTAGACTACAAAGACCAAAATGCGTTGGGAATGGAAGCTGGTTTCCGATGGATGGTTTGGAAAGGTCTTAACCTGCGCATCGGCGGAATAGCAGTCGCTTCTAAAGGCCACGATTTAAAAATTAATCCAACACCAGGTATTAGTTATTCATTTTTCTTTTAAGTCTATGAAAAATAATTCAAAAACAATCGGTATTTTACTGATTATAGCTGCCGTTGCATTGCTCATTCCTTACACAATGCTCACCATGAGTTTTGATTATCCCGATATTTTGAGAAAAGATACCGCAAGCGTTTTACAACGATTTTACGAAGGTGGCAATTCGTTAATCTGGACTTGGTTTGCGTTTGCCGTTACGGGTTTGCCGCTGATTCCTGCGTATAGTATGATGGGTCAAAAATTGGAGAATAAAATTCCGTCAGTTCGCACAGCTACCTCGATTGGCATAATTGGATTGGTGGTGCAAATGATTGGTTTATTGAGATGGACTTTTGTAGTACCCGTTCTTTCCGATACGTTTGTGAATGCTACGGACGAAGCTACCAAAGCGGCGGCTATTGTGTCTTTCAAAACCATTCATCAGTTTGGCGGGGTGATTTTGGGCGAACATCTTGGGCAACTTTTTACCATTACTTGGACATTGATGATGACCTACGCATTTTCAAAACTAAAACTAATGCCCAAATGGGTCAATGTGTTGGGAATAGTAAGTTCGGTGATTTATCTTTTGGCACAAGCCGAATTATTTGCAACCGTTATCAACGGTTTTCCTGTGTGGGATTTGGCTGGGTTTCTTGGTAGCACACTTTGGCTCATTTGGCTCATTATTATCGGGAGTATGTTCATTAAAAAGAGTGATTTAATCTAAAAATTCAATAAAAAATGGCAGCAAAAATCGTTTTCTTCATCACCATGTTGGCGTACAGCATTATTGCAAGCCAAACTTTTATGTACATTCTTTCCCTAAAACAATTACAGTTAGGTCTGAATGCGGAATCATACCTCGAAATCAGAAAACTGACTGATACACTGATGAGAGCCAATTTCAAATATGTGATTTATACCGCGTTATTGGCCAATCTGTTGCTGGTAATTTTCACCATTCAAACCCCCAAAACTTGGTTATTTATCAGTGCAAGCATCGCTTTTGTCGCTTTAATTGCCGATATTTTACTCACGCTAAAAGGCAGTTTACCGATTAATGATGTCATCAACAGCTGGTCTGTTCATACGATTCCTGCGAACTGGCAAAGCGTCCGAGAACAATGGTTTACCATTTTTCAGTACCGTCAAATTGCCAATATTATCGGTTTATTGAGTTTGCTTTTAGCCGCAGTTTTTGGAACAAAATAAAATTAAACGGTATATTTGACCATCTGCATACCACAACCTTTAATCTTCACTCATGGAATACGTCCTAATCATTCACGAAGTAGCCGACTATGATGCTTGGAAAGTCATCTTTGACCAAGCCGCAGGCATCCGAAAAGAAGCGGGCGAGCAATCGTACCAAGTCTTAAAGTACGAAAACGACGCCAACAAAATCGTCCACTTCTCCGTTTGGAATAGCCTAGAAAACGCCAAAGCCTTTTTTGAGTCTCCTAAATTGGTACAAATCCGAAAAGAAGCAGGCGTAAAATCCCCCGATTTTATTTATTTGAAGGAGTTAGAGAAAGGGATACTTTAGTGCGCTAGAATCGGGTTGTGAGCAACCCTCAACACAACTCAAATCAGGTTGTGAGCAACCCTCGGCACAATTCAACAACCCTCAGCACAAAATTCGACATTCTGCACTCGACACTCGACACTAAAAAAATGCTTCCCCCCAACACGCTTCTCCTCACCTCCATCGACCTTATTGGCACGTTTGTTTTTGCCCTCAGTGGCATCGAACTTGCTTCCAACAAAAAAGTGGATTGGTTTGGAGCGTATCTCATTGGGCTGGTTACGGCCATTGGGGGTGGTACAGTCAGGGATGTGTTGCTGGGTATTCGACCATTTTGGATGCAAGAGAGCCACTATTTTGTTATGACGGGCGTCGCGTTGGTGGCAGCACTTTTGTTCAAAGACCACATTTTCAAGTGGCAGCGGGCGTTGTTTTTATTCGACGCCATTGGCTTGGGGCTGTTTACTACGGTGGGGATTAGTAAAAGTTTTGCCATGGACTTGCCATTTTGGGTGTGCATCGTCATGGGCACCGTCACGGGGTCGATTGGCGGCGTCATTCGCGATGTATTGCTCAACGAAGTGCCCCTTTTGCTGCGCAAAGACATTTACGCTTTGGCCTGCGTTGCGGGTGGATTGGTCTATTATGCGGGGCTTCAAGTGGGTTTTTCTACCAGTTTTACCCAACTCATCGCCGCGATTGTAGTAATTTTTGTCCGAATCATTGCTCAAAAATACCGAATTCATCTGCCCGTCGTTTCTATTAAAAAAGAATAGAATTACACTGTTATGAAAATTGCTCGATTACCCATTTTTTGCCTCAGTTTTTTAGAATGGTCTTGCCAATCCCAATCAGACGCGCCTGAAACCATCACCATCTCGGGGATTACCCAAAGAAATCAGTTTGGCAGCCCGATTGGAACGGCTGATAATGATGACTGGACTACCGAAAGCAGTTGGCCAACCCTAGTTTCGTCGCAGTTTAACTTTTCAGACACCCTAAACTATGCCGTCAATAACGAAGTAGGCACCATCAATTTAATTTCCGCCTACCCCAATCCTGCCACTTCTCAATTTATTTTTATCGTTTCTTCCAGTAAACCTACTATTATGAAGTGTATTCTGGTGGATAAACAAGTAAATGTGCTTCGTAAAGGAACTTTTCGGCTTGAAAGTCCCAATTTCGCAGCCGCTTTTGATTTTACTGACCCCCAAATAATAGCAGGAAAAACCTATCGCCTTTACTACGCCTTTTATGATAAAAATAAGGCCATTTACGCCAAAGGTCACGGAGATATTGAGAAGAAATAAACTACCCACGTTTCAACGGCCTAAAAATACACTTCCCCGACAGCATCTGCTGGTTGAACCCCTATTGACGTGCCTAACGTTGGCAAATGCGGTATTTTTGGCATTGAAAACGTCATTTTCACTCCCATGAACTTCCTTACTGAACTCAAATCGCGCAACGAAACGCTCTTTTACTTTGGCTTAATCTGCAACCTACTGACGTTGGCCTTTTTGGTCCTTAGCCAAGTGACTGCAGTTCAAGTTTTTAAGGTAAACGCGTGGAACAAACCTTTGAAATTCGCTTTATCCATTGGAGCTTACGCATGGACGATGGCTTGGTATTGCTACTATTTACCCAAATTTAACTTATCGCTTTTCAACTGGACTACCGTTTTATTGCTTGGTTTTGAACTCTTCTACATTGCCTTTCAGGCAAGCAAAGGTCAGTTGTCGCACTACAACGTCAGCAGCCCAATCTATTCATTATTGTACGGATTGATGGCCATCGCCGCCAGCGCCACCACCGTTTACACGGCTTACATCGGCTGGTTATTCTTGCAGCAGGAGTTCCCTACCCTCCCACTCCACTATCTGTGGGCCATTCGGTTGGGTATTCTTTTGTTTGTGATTTTTGCATTTGAGGGCTTTGCGATGGGTTCGCGCCTCAACCACAGCGTAGGTGCCTACAACGACAATTCCAATTTGTTTGTGTTGGGGTGGAGCAAAACCGTCGGCGACCTTCGGGTTGCTCATTTTATCGGGATGCACGCCTTGCAAGTGGTGCCCATTCTTTCCTTTTATTTACTCAAAGACACCAAAGCCACTGTCGTTGTCGCGGCGTTGTATGGGCTACTTGCGGTGGCTTCACTGGTACAGGCGTTACAAGCCAAACCGTTGCTGAGGTAAATTCTAGTGAGCCACTTTTTTCCCTTTCTGAAAGGCAATCAATATTCCCGAAACGATAATTAACACAATCCCAAACCAGCTCAACGTGGCAGGTAGTGCATCGCCAAGAAAAATGCCGAAGATGACCGAGAAAACGATGTTGGAATAACCAATAGCTGCCACTTCCGCCGATTTACCATACGTAAAAGCTTTGGTTAAAAAGATTTGTCCCAACAAAGCAGAAATTGCTAACAACGCAATCCACAGCCAATCGGTACCCGCAGGTTGCACGTATTTTGCGATGAGAAACGACCATTCGGGGGCATCTACCATTTCACCCAATCCGAGTGAAAGCATTGGCATCAAAATCCCTGAAAGCATAAACGACAGTACAATGCTGCGGGAGTCGTAATACCCTGCCAACTGCGCAATACTCATGTATGCCAAGGCCGTCATGATGGCATTGGTAAGACCGAGGGCGTGGTGTTTTAGGCTCAAAAAATCGGTGTGAAACTGCGGCAAAAAAATAAAACAAATGCCCGAAAATCCAATAAAAATAGCCCACCAAACGGGTGTTGATAGTTTTTCTTTTAAGAACAAAACGCCAATTAGTGCCAAAAAAACGGGGTACGATTGCTGGTAGGTAATGGCTTCGGCCAAGCCAATCTTGGTCACGGCAAAGAAGAACAAATACAGCGCCAAGGTTCCGATAATCCCTCGAAAAACAAGCAATCCCAGCCTTCCTCCCGTCTGTACCAACGGCCGTTGCAAAACGCTAAACAGCACAAAAAGAACGCCAATGATGTTCCGAAAAAAAACCAGTTCGACGGAGCTAATGTGCTTGCCTAACACCCGCGTACAAGCTCCCGAAACCGAGAAGCAAAATGCCGCAAACAACATACTAAGTAAGCCTGAGGAAGAAGGAGAGAAATTATTTTTCACGTTTGACAAGGACGTTTCTTGATGGTTCTTTGCATCACTGCTTTGACACGTTGAACCGTATGTTAAATTAAGTTGGATAAAAGCAGTAAAGTTCCCATTTGAGTTTCAACTTCTTTTGCCCACAGATTGACCCCAATATTTTTCACAGATAAGAATATTGTTTTGGCATACGATTTTAGTCTATTTTTGGGACAAAACTTGGAAAGTCTGCCACTATGCAAGAAAGCTACATACAAGACCAATTGTTTGATAAACAAAACTTCGCCGAAACACCTCTTCCCAAAGGCGAATACGAAAGCTGTGTGTTTCAAAATTGCCTTTTTGCGGACGGCGATTTATCAAGCATAAAATTCATCGACTGCGAATTTAAAGGCTGCAACTTGAGCATGGCAAATCTAAAAAATACGACCTTGAATGGGGTGATTTTTAAAGATTGTAAGCTTTTGGGACTACGATTCGACAACTGCAATGGTTTTGGCCTTTCTTTCTCTTTTGAAGGCTGCCAACTTAACCACTCCTCGTTTTTTCGGACAAAAATCAAAAAAACGCACTTTAAAGATACCCAACTCCAAGGGGTTGATTTTGTAGAATGTGATTTGACTCAGGCGGTTTTCAACAATTGCAACCTTGAACTTGCCAGTTTTGACCGTACTTTGCTTGAAAAGGCCGATTTTAGGTCGTCGTACAACTACGTGATAAATCCCGAAACCAACAAAATCAAAAAAGCGAAATTCTCGCTGTTGGGTGTGGCGGGGTTGTTGGAGAAGTATGATATTGTAATTGAGAAGTAAATCAACCAACCTCCCGAAAGTTCTAAAACTTTCGGGAGGTTAATTTTAGAACTTTCGGGAGGTTAATTTTATTTCTTCCGCTTCCGTTGCATCTGTAACGGTACACAAGGTATTTCAGGACATTCACAGTTTACTGGCTGCAAAACTACTTTCTTTTCGGCAAAACAACCGTTGACCGTCATTACTCGAATCACGTAAGTAACCGCCGCCGTTGGATTAGTAATCGCTTCCAACAACCTTCCATTGACAGGAATCGGCTGCTGAACCACCGTTTCATCGTAAGTGGCTCCTACTGTAAGTCCGAACGTAGCCGTTGGGTCAAAGCCTGTAATTTGCAAATAGCCGTCCTTTTTCGCGCTATCGCCCGCACAGGTCGGAGGAGACAACAAGACGCCAAATGTCGGCGCAGCCAACCGCGTAATGCTTACCGTATCCACGCAATTTTCAAGCGTTGACATTAAGACAAATCGGTACGTACCCGTTTTATTCAACCCTTTCACCAAACCCGTGCTGTCAATCGTTGTAAACGACGGATTTCCACCCACGACACTCCATACGCGGCCGTTGCTGGCTTTGGGTAAACTATACGTAAAAGTAGGTTCGCACATCCTCACGTTGGGGCCTGCTGGGTTATCAACGCATTGCTGCGGTGGATTAGCGTCGCACAAAGTACGATCCACTTGCTTGACAAACGTACAACCGCTTGCCGATTTCACCGTCAAACTCGCCGTTTGCGCAATCGGTATGTTGGAAATCAAAAACGTGTTGTTCCCTTCCGAAGTAACCGTTCCCAAACTTGACTGCAACGTGCTTTGCGCCGTTACTTTTACCCGCACCGAATAACTCGTCAACGAACATTGCGCCGATTCTACCGTCAACGATGGCAATTCATTTACCACCACCTCCACCGTATCGCTTTGTTCGCAATAGCCATCCGTCACTTTTACGATGTACTTCCCTGCCTGCGTTAGCTGCGCATTGAGACGCACGGGGTTTGCTATAGATGCAGTAAAATTGGCAGGGCCAGTCCAGCTGATAACTGCACCATCGCTCACCGTGGCCAACAATTGAATAGTTTCACCCACACAAACGGTATCTCCTTGAGCAACCACCGTCGGTAACGTTGGGCCTGTTACTTCAACACTATCTTTCCTTACACAGCCGTTGGCATCAGTCACTGTTACGCTGTATTTCCCTTTAGCAATAGAAACCAAATCTTGCGTAATCCCGCCATTTGACCATACATAACTATACGGCGACGTTCCACCCGACACTTCTAAGTTGATGGCTCCCGATTGAGGTGTTGTACAATTTACCACCTGCGGAGTCAATACCAACACCAACGGTTCTGGCGCTTTTTTCAACACTATCTTTTCTTCCACAAAACAGCCCGTTTCTGAATAAACCCTCAACGTATAAGTTATATCAGCCGTGGCACTGCCTGCATTTTTCAACACCAAACCATCGGCAGGGATTGGCGCAGGCGTTTGGTTGACATCATATACATTGCCAACCGTCAACCCGTACTGCGAAGTAGCTGCGAAATTTTTCAACTGAATAAATCCTTTGGCCGCCACGCTGTCGCCCGCACATTGGGGCGAGGAAGCTACCAACTGGTACGTCGGTAAAGCGTTGCGGGTGATGCTTACCGTATCGGTACAGTTATCCAACGGAGAAACCAAAATAAAGCGGTATTGGCCATTGGCCGTCATGCCCGTCACTAAGCCCGTGGTATCTGCGAAGGCCGAACTTGGATTCGATGCCGACGCAATCCAATAACGGCTATTGGTGGGTTTGGGCAATTGGTGTGTTTCGGTTGGCTCGCAAATAACCGCGTTAGGTCCCGCAGGATTGTTGGTACATGGACTTGGCTGGTTGGCGTCGCAAATGGTACGATCCACTTTTTGAGACATCGAACATCCTGCCTGATTGGTGGCCGTAAACGTGGCTATCTTGTTGTTGGGAATATTACGAATGTAGTACTTGTTGTCGCCCTCGTACGTGACCGTTCCTTCATCGGATGAAAATTGGGCATTAGGAGAAACTTGCACCCGTATTTCGTACGAATTAGGAATGCAGCCCGCATAAATCACCATCACCGACGGGCGCTGGTGAATCACCACCTGAACCGTATCAGTGCGAAAACATTCCCCTTTGGTCACGGTTGCTACGTAAGTTCCCGCTTGGTACAATTGCGAATTGATAATCATCGGGTTAGGATTGCCCGAAGCATATCCCACAGGCCCCGTCCAACTAATTTGTGCCATTGGGTCATACGTAGCCGAAAGCTTCACGGTATCACCTTCGCAAACGGTATCGCCCTTGGCCACCAACGACAACAAAGCAGGATTTGCCAGTTGAACACTGTCGGTAGTCGTACATCCGTTGGCATCCGAAACCACTACTTTGTACCAACCACTCTTTAAATCAGCAATGTCCCACATTTCAGCACCGTTTGACCAGCGTACCTTGTACGGCGTTGTTCCACCCGCAATGGTCAACGTTACTTTACCGTTTTCGCCATCGTGGCAGGTAGGTGCAGTAGGTGTTAAGGTCAACGAAAGTGGGTTATTAGGCTGGGTGATGGTGAAATTAATGTCAATCGAGCAATTGTTTTCGTCTTTCACCGTCAAGCGATATACGCCTGCTTTCAGGTTCGTGATGTCTTGGGTAGTTGCGCCGTTTGACCACGAATAGGTATAAACGCCCGTTCCGCCTTGAACGTTAAAATCAATGCTGCCGTCGTTTCCACCAAAACACGATACGTGCTTGATTTCAGCGTTAGGAGCTAATTCGGCAGGTTCGGCCAGGGTTGCGGACGCTGATACTACGCAGTTGTTACTATCCACGACGGTCAAGGTATAAGTTCCTGCGGGCAGTCCATAGACGTTTGGCAAAGTAGAGCCGTTCGACCACGAATACTGATACGGTTTTGTCCCGCCCGAAACTGTCGATAAAATCGTCCCTGAGCTTAGTCCTTTACACGTCACGTTTTCGGGAGAGAGCGACAGCTTCAACGAATCTGGCTCACCAATCACTACGCGCAGGTCGGTGCTACAACCGTTTTTATCGGTCACAACCACCGTGTAAACCCCTCCTGCAAGGCTCGAAACGTCTTGGCTTACCGCTCCGTTTGACCAAGTATAACTGTAAGGAAGAGTACCGCCCGTCACTGTAATGTCGATGCGACCTGTGTTATCGTTTTTGCATTTTACATCGTTGGAAGCATAAGTCGCTTTCAACGGGTCAGGTTCCGAAACGACCACCGTCAGGCTATCAGAACAACCGTTGGCGTCTTTCACTTTTACTTTGTAAGAGCCCGCGCTGAGGTTGGCAAGATCTTGAACCACCGCACCATTTGACCATTCATAACTGTAAGGCATCGTGCCACCCGTTACCAACAAATCAATACTTCCTGTGGCTCCACCTTTACAGCTTACGCTTTGGGCAGTGGCCGATATTTTAAGCGAGTCGGGTTCCGTAAGGACAAACTGCAACGTTTTAACGCACAGATTCGAGTCCGTCACCGTCAGCGAATACGTTCCTGCCTTGGCTGCCAATAAGTCTTCCACCGTCATTCCGTTCGCCCATTGGTAGGTGTAGGGTGCTTTTCCACCGCGCACACTTACGTTGACGTCGGTGGTCGCTCCTTTGCATAAAATTGGGGCGGCTTGGAAAGTCACTATCAAGGAATCAGGTTCGGTTAACGTAGTTTGGAAAACGGCACTACAACCGTTGGCATCTTGCACCGTGACAGAGTAAGTGCCTACGGCCAGCAATTCAATGTCTCGGGTCGTCTTTCCGTTCGACCAAGTGTATTGATAAGGAGTAGTACCTCCTGTAACAGTCAAATTGATTTTACCATCGGTGCCATTTTTACAGTGAACGTTCTGCACCACTGCCGAAATATGCAACGAATCGGGCTGCGTCAGGGTCACATTGACTCCTTTTTCACAGCCTTGGGCGTCGGTGACGGTCACGGTATAATTTCCTGCTTTGGTGGCCAAAATATCCTGAGAAGTAGCGCCGTTTGACCACGCATAGGTGTAAGGTTGCGTGCCTCCAAATACACTCACGTCGATTTTACCGTCGGTACCTCCGTAACAGTTGACGGCTGTCAACAGCGTTTCAATTTTTAACGAATCAGGTTGGGCTACGGTAATCGTCAGTTGTTTTTGGCAAAGATTAGAATCCGTGACAGTAACGGTATAAGAACCTGCCTCCAAGTTTTGAAGTTGGGCAGTTGTCGCTCCGTTTGACCACGCGTATTGATACGGTGCTATACCGCCCGTTACCGAAACTGAAATTTTTCCGTCGTTTTTACTGCGGCACTGGGAATCGTTTTTGGTAAACGAAATGTGCAACGAATCAGGCTGAGTTACCGTCACCGACAATGTAGTTTCGCACTGGTTGGCATCTTTCACTACCACCGAATACGAACCTGCTTTTACGCCCGTCAAGTCTTGTGACGTTGCACCCGACGACCAAAGATACGTATAAGGCGACGTTCCACCTTGAACGGTCAAATCCACCTTCCCATCATTGCCATTGTAACAACTTACGCGTTCGGTCGTGGCCGACGTTTTGAGGGAATCAGGTTGCGCAATGGTCGTTTGTCCGTTGGTTTTACAACCATTGGCATCCGTTATATTGACGGTATAAACGCCTGCCGCTAGGCCCGTTACGTCTTCGGTGGTGGCATTGGTTGACCACAAATACGTATAAGGCCCCGTCCCACCTGTTACGGTTAAGTTGGCTTGTCCCGTACTGCTTCCCGCACAAGTGGCGTTTTGGGGAACAATCGTTACGTCTAAAGGCGTAGGCTCCGAAACCGTTACGGAAGTCGTTACAGTACAGCCTTTGTTATCTTGCACCGTCACATTATAAGTCCCCGCTGCTAAGTTTTGCGGGTCTTCGATGCTGCTTCCATTTGACCAGCCAAAAGTATAAGGTTGCATTCCTCCCGTGACCGTCAAGTCAATGCGTCCGTCGGCCCCTTGGTAACATTTGGTGGCAATGCTAATTCCTGACGCAGCAAGTACCGAAGGTTGGGTAATCTCAATGTCCGATACCGTAATTTTACAGCCATTGGCATCCGAAATCTCTACGGAATATTTTCCAGCCACTAAGCCCGTACGGGTTGCCCCCATTCCGCCATCTGACCACGTATAGGTAAGTGTCCCCGTTCCGCCACTGGCATTGACAGTAATGGTACCGTTGTTCCCATTGGAACACGACACAGGAGTAGTTTCGTATTGGGCTGATAAAGATGGTGGCTGACTGATGGTCGTTGAGGCCGTTTGTTTTACACAGTTATTTGAATCAATTACCGTAAGGGTATAGCTTCCAACGGGCAAGCCATAGACGTTGGGCGTAGTCGCAATCACGGCGTTGCTGGCGTTTTTCCATTCGTATCGATACGGTTTTACCCCTCCCGATACCGACGAAATGAGCGTACCCGAAGAGCCATTCGGACAGGTAACATCGTTGGACGTAACCCCCACCACTAGCTCCGCAGGTTGGCTGATTTGATTACTTCCTTTAACCGTACAACCATTGGCGTCGGTCACGGTTACGGTATAATCTCCCGCTACCAAGTTGGTCAAATTACGCGTTGTGGCCCCATTACTCCACGAATAGGTATAAGGAGGCGTTGCACCATCAACGGCATCAAGGGTAATGGTTCCTGTGGCTTCGCCGAAACATTTTACGTTGGTTTGGCTGCCAAAAATAAAGAAAGAAGGCGCTTGAGTCACGGTAGCCGAATCACGTTTTACGCATCCGTTGGCATCTGTGATGGTCACTCGGTACGTACCCGCTTTCAGGCTTATGATGTCTTGCGACGTTTGTCCCGAATCCCACACGTAGGTATAAGGTTCTGTGCCTCCCGTGACGGTCAAGTCGATGGCACCCGTGTTTTCGTTGTAACATTTTACGTTAGTCACTGCCTTGCTACTTGCCAGAGCAGAAGGCTGAGTAATGCTCACTTGAGTCGATTTCTGGCAACCATTTTTATCGGTTACAGTAACTGTATAAGTACCTGCTGACAAACTCGTTATGTCTTGGATTGTTGCACCATTGCTCCATTGGTAGGTGTAAGGAGCCGTTCCACCCGTGACGGTCAAATCAATTTGTCCCGTTGCGGCACCGTTGCATTTTACGTTTACTTGCGTCGTTGACAATTGCAGAACGGTTGGCTGCGTAATGGTATCGCTTTGGGTTACCGTACATCCGTTGGCATCGCGCACCGTGACGCTGTAAACACCTGTAGATAAACCCGATACGTCTTCGGTCGTTGCGCCATTTGACCACGCAAAGGTATAATTGGGTGTTCCGCCCGTTACCGTCAAATTGAGGCTACCGTTTGTTAAACCATTGCATGTAATGGGAGTTCGAGCGATTGAAGCTATCAACTGAGAAGGCTGCCCTACGGTGGCAGACGTCGTGGCGGCACATCCTTTGGCATCCGTCACGGTCACCGAATAATTTCCTGCGGCGACGTTACTAATATCCTCTGAAGTAGCTCCGTTTGACCACAAGAAGGTATAATTGGGCGTTCCACCCGTTGGCGTCAAATTAACACTTCCCGTAGCTGTTCCAAAACAAGAAGCATTCGTCGCTATTGCCGAAGCAGCAGGTAAAGGATTGACCACCAACGTCACTTTTCCAACGCTGAAACAGTTTTCGTTGAGCCTTGAAACGCGCACAAAAACCGAATCTCCATTCACTGCCGAACGCGTATTTCCCAAAGGACTTACGTTGGCAACGGCATTGGCCCGAGTCGCAAAATAAGTTACCTGCATATTGGCCTGACCACCCGTTACCATGGCGTTGGCATTGGTCAAAGTAAAATCAACTCGACCGTCTCCGTCGTCGCATTTTTCGAGCGTCGCGTCGTAGGCAACAGGTGCGGGATTGATGGTGATTTGCACCTCATCGGTCGTAACGCAACCGCTCGCGTGGGTGGTGCTTAGTAAATATTTACGAACGATTGGCGTCGTACCGTTGTTGACCACCGTTACAGTTGGGTTGGCCACAGTCGTACTGCTCAATTCACTGAGCAAAGCCGCACCTACGGGCGTCCATTCGTACGTATAACCCGCCAAACCTGCGCTACAACCTAGTTGGGCGGGGGCATTGCTACAAGTAATGGCATCGGCACCCGCGTTTTCATATTTAAAATCACCCCCCAAATTCTTTTGATAAGTCGTACAGGCACAGCCTTTTACCAACACGACTAACGGACACGGAATCGGTTCTGAATAAGGGATAGCCCCGCTTAACGTCATGGTTTCGTTGGTGGCGATGGCCTGCGTTGTCGAATAGGTTTGCAGCAGAACGTCGCCTGCCGTATAAGTGCCACTCTTATCTTTGTCTTGGTAAAGCTCCACAGTCGTGGCATTTCCAGCGGCTACGGGAGCGCCCGTATTTTTAAACTTAAATTGCCCCGTCGCACTACTACACGTAAAGGCAATACTGTGAGAAACGTACGTAAAATTGGCCTTTTTGACCGAAATAGTATCCGAAATCAGCCCCGTCAGTACCCTAAAATCGGGGCAAAGCGTTGTTCCACAAAATACGTCAAATGGCAAGGAAGTTTGGGCAACCACTTGCTCGGTGTTGCAAGAGGTTGAAGAGTTTACCTGCACTTGGAACGTAAAATTCATGGCACCTCCAATGGGCATTCCAGCCGCCACCCGCCACGTCAGTGATTTACCACCGTTGGGCAAATTTACCACCGTGTAACTGTTCAAATTGGGCGGACAAAAACTTGAACTACATACCACCGAACCCGCTACGGGCAAATAACCCACAGGAAGTTGTACCTCCACCAAACCGCTGTCGTTGGTGGCTGACAAACCCAAATTTAAAACGCTTACCCCAATCGGATAATTAACATTGGCACAGGCATTAATGGAAGGTAATGAGAGGCTCACCTGCGTTTTGTAAGGGGTATTTGCCCCCCGAATATTGACCGCAAATCCTTGAACGTATTCTGAATTACCTAATGCTGGATTCGCACAAGGGTCTTTTCCATACACCCGCAATCCAAAGGGTTGTCCAGATAATAAATCACAATTAGGTTGAAGTTTAAAGCGAATAACGGCTTCGTTGTTGGGAGCTGACCCAACCCCTGATAAGCTTTTTCCTGTACCAAAATTGGTAGGGTCAATGACGCCCAAATCAAACGGCAAGGTCGAATTTTGGGCATTTTGGGCTGCAATAATCAAGTTATCGCCTGCCGTACTGAAAATACGTTTTGTTGTTCCTTTGGGATACTCAATCGTGCCTGACCCCGCAATGTAATCCAACCCAATCTTTCCGTTGTTGGTCGGCAACTCCAAGTTAGCTAAAATACTATTGACCGAAGTAGGCTGCCCCGACACAATGCGTACCTCTACCTCAAACGGCTGACACATGTCGAAAGGCCCAGTGGCTTTGGTAACGGTAGCCGAAATCTGAGAAGGTTTTACCTCGTAATAAAGCGATAATGAGTCGGAAACATAAGGAACAGTCCCTAAAGTGGTGCCACTGGAAAGCCCTAAGCATGACCAACTTGTGAAAACTTGAATGGTATCTCTTCCACAAAAATTGGTAGTCCCCGTGATACGGTATCTTCTGCTTCCGTTCCGCGATATGGTTGAGTTTCCTTGATAAATTCCGCCCGCATTGGGAGAAATAGTAACCGCCGTACCCGTAATGTCTTGGACTTGGGTCAAAACAAACGTCCCGTTTTTGCTCTTAACTGTCAGCCACGGAAACGGCGCATCGGCCAAGGTGGAGGTATTGCTCACCACCACATCCCACGACACCGAACTCGACGTTGCATTGACCGTAGGTTGTGAAGTACTTAATTTTAAGACAGGCGCATTGTAGCTTACTGTGCTACTCAAGGTAGTGCTGTTGACAGTCGCTCCCGTCAAAGACGAAAGTGGTGACAAATTTCGGTATTGCGTAAAAGTCCGAATTGAGCTGGAAGAATTGACGTAACCTGCCGCCCCAATCGGCGTAAGCGTGAGGGTTTCGCGGAAAGCGTAGCCTTCTTCGGGATAAGGCAAAAGCCCGTTCACAAAAAGTTGCTGAAGATTGACAACCAGGGTATCTCCCGAATAAAAATAATAAGAACTTGGGATGGTAATGTTGGTCGTCGTGGTGTTATACCCTACCGAGCGAGTCAACGATATATCGACTTTATTAATGGTATAAGTAGCAGGCGAAGCCAGCGTTTTGGAAGTAGCGGGTACTTGGAAAATGCGGTATTCGTTGGTAAAAATGTTAGCACCTGCAGTGGTGCTGGTAGAAGTTCCAACGCTAAAATTGAAGTTGTTGACCAACGTAAAACTGCCACAACCGTTCAAATTGGTATTGGAAGTAGTAGTGCTGTTAAAAATATCAAAGTGCCGCATCCGCCCTTTGCGCGTTCCACATTGGTACTTTTGAGCAGCCGTTGGAGTTACGACATTGGCTACATAAAACTCAGGTGTAATGTCCAACACTTCTTCTACCGACGAATTGGCAGTTAAGTTATTGGCAATGTATTTAGCCGTTACCACCACCGAATCGCCATTGGCAAATGTAAAACCTGCGGGTAAACACGACCTTGAAATCAAGGTAGTTGTGCTAAAATCGTACGTAAATACCTTGGTCGTCGTCCCTGTTACCGTTGCCGAGAGGTTGGTACAAGTATAAGAATTAGCTCCTCGAATAATTTGGACGGTATAACGCGCGTCGGCGATTTCGTCGGCATTGGTGATGGAAGCCGTAGCGTATCCGTAAGTAAAACTAGGGATGGTTGCCGACGTTTTTACCCTTCCTGCATAGATGGCACGAAGGGTGTCGCCGACCACAAAACGGTCTAATTTTGCCAAATCAAGGTTTCCTGTGGCATCGGGACTGCTGTCGTTATTGTTATCGGGGCTACCCGTTGTTATGCGTCGGATGTCGTACAGCGCCCAGTTCATTCCATGCGTACAGCTACCGCCTGGGCACAGCAATTCGGTGACAATGCTCGAACACTGCGGCGGCAAAGCCCCGCAGCCCGTTGTACAACTTGGGTCAGTTATAAATTGAGATTGAAAACTAATCGTTTTATTTCCCGCCGTTCCGCATTTAGCGGTGAGTTTTAGAAGTGCCCTTGCGCGGGTTTGGCTAAAACTAATGGGGGCATTGAAGCGCACCGTAAGCACTCCCGCGGTATAATTGAAAAAGTTGGGCGTTCGAGTCACCCCTCCTGCATCAATGAACGAAAAGTCAGCGGCATTTCCCGAAAACAGAAAACCGTCAGGAATCGTGTATTTGTATTCCAAATAGGCAGGCGCGGTGTTGTAGTTTGAAGGAATACTACTGCTGTTTGAAAGTACCTCCATCGTAAACGTTTGACCATCATAGATTTGCAAAGGTGAATCTAACGTAAAAGTATTGGCAGTATAACTTTCGCTTTGTCCCGTCTGAATCGTGCGCGTGTAAGTTGTGGTCGCACAAGCACCACTGTAAGTACCCGAATACCCCCAACGGCGAGGCGTGTAAGCCGCGTTACAAGTAGCAATACAACAAGAAACGGTATAAAAATCAATGAAAGCCGTATCGCCAGGTGCTATTGTCGGAATAGTGATTTCCATTCGTGACGGGGAATTAGCGGGGGCGCAGGCATTGGTTGCCGTAGCTAATTGGGTAGGCGTCGCCGTTTGGGGTGTTCCAAAATTTTTGATTCGGTAGGAATATGGCCCTGCTAAATACAGTTGCTGGGTATTGTCAAAATTAGGAGTGCTGTTTACCGTTCCAAACTGCACTTTTACGTTGGTGGCCGCATAGGCCGTTGTATTAGCCACCACAATGGTTTGTTTGGCGGGGGTATCAAAACAGCGCGGCGTGGTCGTTCGGGTTGAAAATGTCAACGTTGGCTGCACGCTTGTGACCGAAATTGAGGGGGTATTGTCAGTGGCTGTTTGGCAAATTTGCCCGTCGCAGCCCCATTGCGCAATGAGTTTCGACGTCACAGTACTGGCTGGACAGCAAGGGTTTACGGTGATTTTATATTGTAAAACAAAATTTTCATTCAATTCAAACGCTTCATCCCCGTCGCCAATAAATTTAATCAACGCCTTGTTGAAAGCTACTTTTACCGAATCGCCCGTCGTGCTGATGGCCGACACGGGAATACTGATGTTGGTATTGGCGGGGTTGATGCGAAAATCGCTGTAGGTAAACTTGCCAGCGCTGGTGATGTCGGCAAAAAGAAACTCCTCTAACTGCCCAAATGACCCGTTGCTGATGGTCATGCTACGGGTAGCGGTTTGTCCAGGATTAATCGAGACGGGTGAAGTATTGGCCGATGTGATGCTCAACGACGCATAAATCACGTCATAATTAACCGTTTTTGTCCCTAAAATGGAGAGGGTTGTTCCGCTGCTATTTTTAATAGAAATCACATCTTGGAAACCACCGCCGCTGATTTTTTGGGCACGCGCAGCACATACGGCCTTTTTCCGAAACGAAAACTTCAAAGTCGTATTGGCAGGCCAAGAAGCTACCGTAAAGTTAGGTGCATTTAAGTTCACTGCCGTTCCGACCACCGCTGGGCCTTGCAAGGACTGCGTGGAAGTTGGAATCATTTGAATGCCCACACCCAACTGAATCGTAATGGTCGCGTTGGTCAGGGCTGTACTGCCATTGGTAATGGTGACGACGGTTTCGGCGCCGTTGGGTTGGCAAGTAATGGCGGGGCTTTCGCTCGTGAAGCTATTGACAAGTTGTGCATAAGACTCTTTAACTGAAAGAGCTAACAAACAAACTATCAACGCAATGGCTTTATAGAAATAATGTTTCATTCGACGGCTTTGGCTTTCGATTACAACTTTTCGAACTGTGCCTAGCGTGTCATCAACAAGCGTGCCAAAATTCCAGTAACAAACTATACTAATAACGGCGCGCCGAAACGGCTTTTTCAAACAAAATATCCATAAACTATGTTTTGATTTCATCTAACCTCATCCGCTGTATTCCTAAAAAAGCATGTTGACTGAACAAGATATTGATAGAATCATTCAGATGGCCTGGGAAGACCGAACTCCTTTTGAAGCCATCGAAGCACAGTTTGGACTAAAAGAAAAAGAAGTGATTGCGACCATGCGTACCCACATGAAACGAAGTAGTTTTGAAATGTGGCGCAAACGAATGAACGGCCGCAGCACCAAACACCAATCCTTACGCACCGACGAAATAGACCGTTTCCATTGTTCTCGTCAGCGTAGCATTAGTCTTAACAAAGTTTCAAAACGATGACATTAACTCACTGGATTGGAATTGATTACGGCTCAAAAACGTCAGGCAATACTGTCATTTGTCACCACGACGGACAGGTGCTTCAGTTTTACGATGCCGACCGCCGCGATGCCGATGCGTTTATCATACGCTTTATTGAACAACCTCAACCATCCTCCATTCAACACGTCTTTATCGACGCGCCTCTCTCATTACCAGGAGTTTATACGCAGCAACAAGGCTGCACCAATTTCCATTATCGGCAGTGCGATATGGCCCTCAAAGCCATGTCTCCGATGTTTTTGGGCGGCCTCACAGCAAGGGCGATGGAATTGCGGCAAACGCTCACTACAAAACATGCCCTTTCGGTATATGAAGTATATCCAAAAGCCCTAGCTCAACTCGAATTAAAAAACCAATACCACAAAAAATTGGCTAAAATTGACTTTCCAAACCTTTGCGATTTGCTTACTTCAAAGTATCCCAGCGTACTTTTTAACGAATATCCGCGCCACCAACATCAGTTTGACTCGCTGCTTGCGTGGCTTTCGGGCTATCGTTTTATCCATCACCAACACCAAATTATTGGAGAGCCCTCCGAAGGTCAAGTGGTCATTTAATGACTTTTTAAGCATTATTTGTTTAATTGCAGGCCAATTCACCACCCATTCAACTGTGTATGAAGCTATTAGTTGTTGAAGATGATGTAAAAACGGTACAATCTATCCGTCAGGGACTAGAAGAAAATGGCTATGAAGTTGATATTGCCTACGACGGCAAAATTGGCCACCTTTTAGCCAAGCGGTCAAGCTATGACCTCATCATTACGGATGTCATCGTGCCCGAGCTCAACGGCGTTGAATTTTGTAAATTACTTCGCCAAGAAGGCATTCGCACCCCAGTTGTGATGCTTACGGCTTTGGGCGCAATCGAAGAAAAATTAATGGGGTTTGACGCAGGTGCCGATGATTATTTGGTAAAACCCTTTGATTTTTCGGAATTATTGGCCCGCGTTCGTGCTTTACTCAACCGCACTTCCGATTCGTTTCCCATTACCTCTTCCACTTCCCTGTCCTACCACGATTTGGAAATGAATATCGACACCCGAATTGTCAAAAGGCAAGGAAAACGTATCGACCTAACGGCCAAAGAGTTCTCTTTGCTTGAATATTTGCTTAAAAACACGGGGCGGGTTTTGACGAAAGTTGATATTGCGGAGAAAATTTGGGACATTCGGTTCGATACAGGAACCAACGTCATAGAGGTGTATATCACATTGCTCCGAAAAAAAATTGACAAAGATTTTTCGGAAAAGCTTATTCACACTGTTTACGGCGTTGGCTATGTTTTAAAACTTGACCAATAATGAACATCAGGACACGACTTACCGTCCAGTTCACGGTACTGGTATCAAGTATTTTACTCATCACCTTTTTAACTATTTATCTTTTAAGAGTCGAATACGTAGAAGAGGAATTTTTTGACCGCTTAGAAAAAAAAGCGCAAACAACGACTGAACTTTTAATGAAGGTCAACGAAGTAAGTTCCGACCTACTCAGAATTATTGACAAGTCAAATTACGATGTATTTATTAACGAAAAATTAGTCGTTTACAACGCCAAAAACCAAGAAATTTACACCAACAACGACACAATTACCTATCAAATTACCCCTGAATTATTAAACCGCATTCGTCAGGAGAAAAAAGTTCGACTTACCCTAAATCATCAATTAGCACTGGGACTTTTTTTTGCCGATTCGTACGGCGGCGTAACAACCATCATTGGAGCAGAAGATTTATGGGGCAGGGAAAACCTAGAAAGTCTTAGCCAAATCTTGGTGTGGCTTTATTTGCTCGAAGTTATTCTTTTTGGTTTTGCAGGATGGTACTTTTCGGGAAGAGCTATGTCGCCCATTACGCGTATTATCAACCAAGTAAAACAGCTATTTCCCAACCAACTTGACCAACCCCTTACGGTCGAAAATCCACAAGATGAAATTGGACAACTGACCCTCACCTTCAACGATTTATTAGGCCGTTTGTCCGAAGCGTTTAGGCTCCAAAACCTTTTCATATCGAACGTGTCGCATGAGTTAAAAAACCCACTTATGCGCATGGGAACCCAGCTTGATGTAGCGATGCTCAAGGAAAGGAGTACCGTTGATTATCAATCACTTATCGTCTCTGTTCGACAAGACATCCGCGAACTTAGTCACCTTGCCGAAACCCTGCTCGACCTAGCCAAAGTAAACGACGAATCTCAGCGTATATTCTACGGAGAAGTTCGCATAGATGAAGTGCTTTGGGACGCACGCAGTCTTTTGTTGTCTGCCGAGCCCAACTACCTAATTACCGTCCAATTTGACGAAGACATCAGTAGCGAAAACCAATTATTGGTCAACGGCAACCCGCATTTGCTCAAAACTGCCTTTGTGAATTTGATGGAAAATGGTTGTAAATTTTCGGACAATTCCCACGTCAATGTGCACGTATTTTTCACCAAAGAAGGTATTCAATTGGAGTTTCAAAATACAGGTGAGACAATCGCCTCTGAAGAAATGAAGCTTATTTTTCGACCTTTTTATCGACGAGACGGTGCCTCGCACATCAAAGGCTACGGGGTAGGGCTATCGTTGGTAGAACGCATCATAAAATTGCACGAAAGCTGGCTTCATGTATCCTCAGACCAAGCTACTCGTACGACAATTTTCACCATCGTGCTTCCTTATTCAAAAACTAACGACAATTTAGTAAGTTCTTAATGACTTTTTAAGCATTGCCACCGTACATTTGTGACGTAATGGTTTTCTTATACAGTAAGAATAGTTGAAAGAAATAAAACCGACGTCCGTTTGTTGAGCGTCGGTTTTTTTAAGTATTTGTGTGTATTTTTTTAAGTGTTTGTGTGTAAAATATCATCTAACCTAACACGAGAATTCGATAGACTTATTATCGTAAGAGAGAAAGTATAATGTGGGTAAAGTAAGTTCTTACGGTCTAATTGATCAAAGCAACGGCAGGGATTTTCCTCCTGCCGTTCTTTTTTGGGATTCGTTCAAACAATTTCCTCCACCAAAGGTTGAAACATCAAAACTCATTTTCAACTTGAAAAAACAACACTTACCTACCAAAACCTGCCTCGTGTGTGGTCGGCCTTTTACATGGCGCAAAAAATGGGAAAAAGTATGGGAAGAAGTGAAGTATTGCAGCGACCGCTGCCGCAGTCAACGAAACAAGAAAACCCTTGAAAACACTTAGACTTATTTTAGGTGACCAGCTCAATTATCAGCACAGTTGGTACACTCAGGCTTCGCCCGATACGCTTTATGTGCTGATGGAACTGCGACAAGAAACCGATTATGTGGTGCATCACGTCCAGAAAGTCATTGGCTTTTTTGCAGCCATGTACAATTTTGCAGCTTATTTACAAAAACGAGGGCACCGTGTCGTTCATTTACGCATCAATGCCCCCAACAATACGCAAAGTTTGACCCAAAATCTTGACTGGCTTATTGAGCAAAATGGCATCGAATGTTTTGAGTACCAACTCCCCGACGAATACCGCCTCGACCAACAACTAACCACTTACCGTCAGCAACTTAACATTCAGAGTAAAGTCTATGACACCGAACATTTTTACACGACCCGCGAGGAAGTGACGCAGCTTTTTGGTTCAAAAAAAAACTACCTCATGGAAAGTTTTTACCGAACCATGCGCAAAAAACACCAAGTGCTGATGGAGGGCGCTGAACCCGTTGGTGGGCGTTGGAATTTCGACAGCAACAACCGTAAACCGTTCAAGGGCAACCCAGTTCAAATTCCTAGTCATGCGTTTTCGCACGATTATCGGGATATTTTGGAGGAAATTGACCGCGCAGGAGTTCGGTATTTGGGCACTCCCCTCGCCGACCGTTTTCCTTGGCCCACGACCCGCAAACAGTCTCTCGAAGTCCTTGATTTTTTTCTAACTTTTCTTTTTGCCCATTTTGGAAATTACCAAGATGCCATGCACACGGGCCATTGGTCGTTGTTTCATTCCAAACTTTCGTTTTCGCTCAACACCAAAATGATCAGCCCTGCGGAGGTGGTCAACGCCGCCGTTGCGTACTGGGAAAAGCATCCCGAGCGGGTCAGTATTGAGCAATGTGAAGGGTTTGTCCGCCAAATTTTAGGTTGGCGCGAGTACATGCGCGGGATTTATTGGGCCAAAATGCCCGATTATCAGCAACTCAATTACTTTGGACACGAGCGTCCGCTTCCCGATTGGTTTTGGACGGGTGAAACGAAGATGAATTGCCTCAAACATGCCATCGGTCAAAGTCTCAATTATGCTTACGCACACCACATCCAGCGGCTGATGATTACGGGCAACTTTGCGCTTTTGGCAGGCATCCACCCCGACGAGGTAGATCAATGGTACTTGGGCATTTACATAGACGCCATCGAATGGGTAGAAATCACCAATACCCGAGGCATGAGCCAGTACGCCGACGGAGGGATAGTTGGTTCTAAACCTTACGTCTCTTCGGCCAACTACGTCGATAAAATGAGCAATTATTGTGCGTCTTGTTTTTACGATAAAAAATCAAAAATTGGCCAAAAAGCCTGCCCATTCAATAGCCTTTACTGGCATTTTTATGAGCGAAATCGGGCGCTGTTGGAGAAAAATCCGCGAATTGGGATGATGTATCAATTGCTCAATAAAATGTCCAACGCTGAAAAACAGGCCATCTTGGAGCAAGCTAATGTTCATCTTAACAACCTACCAAACCTTTGATTATCTGAAGGTTAATAAAATAAAAAAATACTCAAAAAAAATAAATCCAACAAATCATTGGAAAATACAATTTTGTTTTTCCTAATTTTGTGGCACAAATTTTAACCAACACAACTATGCTACGGTATTCGCAAAATATAGCAATCAGCAAAGTCGCAGGCTTCTGCGTCAGCGATGCTATGCGAGTCGGCAAGTATGTGTTTTAGAGCGAAATTCCTCCTTCAACATACCCAGCCCGACTCTTCCCAGTCGGGCTTTTTTTGTGCCATTTTTTTCTTAACAATTTACCTTCTCCTGTTTGGAATAACTGGCCCAACAAGTTTCAAATTTTCAAAACTATTCAGATGAACAGTTTATTCACCATCGAAGAAATCTTAGTGCTGGCTGACATTCCAGCCTCATTGCATACTACGTTTTTGCGAATTGCCAACGGGCTTCACCAACATGCCGAATATCCCAAAGAAAAGGTATTTGAGCTTTTCGCTCGAATGTTGGAAAACCCTAAAAAGTTTGCCTACTCCAAAAACAAAGTAACCAATTTAGCCAAGTCTATTTACGATTTGCAAAAGGAAAAGGTGTTTATTCCCCTTTCGGAAACAGGTAAGTCATTTTTACCACCACCTGAACCTGCATTTGTGTTAAATACTTCTGAAAAACAAGAAGTTACAGAATTCAACTTGCGTGAAGCACCGTTGTCTTACGCCATTTTTGGACGGGAGCATATCGAACAAGGGGCATTAGACCAAATGAAAACGGCGGCGAGTTTGCCGATTTCTATCGCGGGGGCGCTTATGCCCGATGCCCATCAAGGCTACGGCTTGCCGATTGGCGGCGTTTTGGCCACCCATCCAGAAACGGTCATTCCGTACGCAGTTGGGGTGGACATTGCCTGCCGAATGTGTATGTCGATTTTCGACTTACCTGCCGATTTTTTTAAACGAGAACCTCATTTATTAAAACGAACGTTGGTCGAAAATACCAAATTCGGAATGGGGGGAGAAACGGGTAAAAAGTTTGACGAAAGTGTGATGGACTTGCCCGAATGGCGAGCGACCAAAATCATCCGCGACCTGAAAGACAAAGCTTACCGTCAGTTAGGAACGTCGGGTACGGGTAATCACTTTGTCGAATGGGGCGTTGTGGAAGTCTTTGAACAAGACGACCTCCTCGGCCTACCCGTTGGCAACTATTTAGCTTTGTTGTCGCACTCGGGTTCGCGAGGTTTTGGAGGAACAGTTGCAAATTACTACTCCAAACTCGCCATGCAAAAAACGCGTTTGCCAAAGTCAGCGGCGCATTTGGCGTGGCTCGACTTAAACACCGAAGAAGGACAAGAGTACTGGATTGCGATGAATTTGGCGGGCGAATATGCTTCGGCCAATCACCACGAAATTCACGCAAAAATCGCGCGGGAATTGCGAGAAAAGCCCCTAAAAATGGTCGAAAATCACCATAATTTCGCTTGGAAAGAAACCCTTTCCAACGGCGAAGAGGTAATTGTTCACCGAAAAGGAGCCACGCCTGCAGGTCCCAACGACCTCGGAATCATTCCAGGTTCGATGACGCAGCCAGGATTTGTCGTACGAGGAAAAGGGCACAACACCGCACTCAACTCGGCCTCTCACGGAGCGGGGCGAGTCATGTCACGAACCAAAGCGTTTGAGAACATTACTCGTCATCAACTCAATAAGATTTTAGAAGAGACCAATATCCAATTGATTGGCGGGGACTTAGACGAAGCACCGATGGTTTATAAAAACATCGAAACGGTGATTGCGGCCCAACAAGACTTGGTGAAGGTTTTGGCAAAATTCAGTCCTAAAATCGTCCGAATGGCCGACGCCAACCGAAAAGAAGGCCGAGAAGATTAAAAAGCAGGGTGAAGTTGAACACATAGTTCACATAGAGTTTTCACATAGAAAACAAAGCTATGTTCTATGTTTTCTATGTGTTCATACTAATATGTTCTATGTGTTTTAAAAGGAATACTACTAAACCCTGCATTTATTCGTACACCCGCGTTTGAGGCGCTGACAGGGATAAGGGGATTTTTCCGTACTTTTGCAAAAAAAATAGAATGACAACCAAGCCGCTGATTCGTTTTGACTGGGCTATGAAACTCCTCCTTCGTCAAAAATCCAATTTTGTGATTTTGGAAGGATTTTTGTCTGAACTTCTCAAAGAGGACATCATCATTGAGCAAATTCTCGAAAGTGAGTCAAATCAAGAGAGCTACGAGGATAAGTTCAATCGGGTGGACATTTTGGCGTTGAATAGTAAGAAAGAGTTGGTCATTTTCGAAATCCAAAACAACAAGCAGGTTGATTATTTCCAACGAATGCTTTACGGAGTCTCTAGAGTGACCACCGAGTACCTTGGACTGGGCGAAAGGTACAGTCGAATCAAAAAAGTATATTCAATCAATATCGTCTATTTTGATTTAGGGCAAGGAAAGGACTACGTCTATTACGGAAAAACTGATTTTGTGGGCATCCATCAAGGCGACTTATTAGAGCTTTCTGCCAAACAAAAGGAATTATTTGAAAAAGAGGCTGTTTATCAACTTTTCCCAGAGTTCTATGTCATCAAAATCAACAATTTTAATGATTTGGCCAAAGACACCCTTGATGAATGGATTTATTACCTTAAAAATGACGAAGTTCTCAATAACTCTAAGGCAAAAGGACTAAAAGAGGTGGCAGAATATTTAAAAATACAAAACCTCCCCGAAGCCGAGCAGAATGCGTACTTCAAACACATCGAAAACAAACGCATTGAAAGAAGTGTCATCGACACCGCAGTCATGGATGGGATTGATATTGGCAGAGCTGAAGGCAGAGCCGAAGGAATTGCGGAAGGAATTGCGGAAGAGCGAGCTAGGGCGGAGGAAGAGAAAAGACAGTTAGTGTTGCAAACCACTCGAAATCTTAAAAATCTTGGTCTTTCCAACGAACAAATTGCCATTGCCACAGGTCTTCCTGTTACCACAATTGAAACGCTTTAAAATTAACTATTATCATTACTTAAATCTCCCTTTTTTAAGAACGATTTAAGTGGGGTTACTTATAAACCAACAAACATGATTTCAAAAACCTACAATCCGCGCGACATCGAAGACAAATGGTACAGCTATTGGATTGAAAACCGCTATTTCAATTCAAAGCCCAATCCTGACAAAGAGCCTTATACCATCGTCATCCCTCCGCCCAACGTAACGGGGGTCTTACACATGGGGCACATGCTCAACAATACCATTCAGGATGTCCTTGTCCGCAAAGCGCGCATGGAAGGAAAAGAGGCTTGCTGGGTTCCTGGTACCGACCACGCTTCGATTGCGACCGAAGCCAAAGTGGTTGCCATGCTCAAAGAAAAAGGGATTCAAAAACGCGACTTGACCCGCGACCAATTTTACGAATATGCGTGGGAATGGACGCACAAGTACGGCGGCATCATTCTTCAGCAGTTGCGTAAATTAGGTGCATCCTGCGATTGGGATCGTACACGTTTTACGATGGAACCCTCTTTGTACGATGCCGTTATTGATACGTTTATCGACCTTTATAATAAAGGATACATTTACCGTGGCCACCGCATGGTCAACTGGGACCCTCAAGCCAAAACAACCGTTTCGGACGAAGAGGTATTGACCAAGGAGGTAATGACCAAATTGTGTTATTTGCGGTATAAAATAGTGGACAGTGACGACGCCATCATCATCGCAACAGTTCGCCCTGAAACCATCATGGCTGACTCGGCCATTTGTGTTCACCCCGACGATGAACGCTACAAACACCTACACGGTAAAAAAGCATTGATTCCTCTCATCAACCGCGAAATTCCAATCATTACCGACGAATACGTTACGATGGATTTTGGAACGGGTGGTTTGAAAGTAACTCCTGCGCACGACCAAAATGACTATGAATTGGGGCTTAAACATAACTTGCCCATCATTGATATTTTGAACGAAGACGGTACACTCAATGAAAAAGCCCAGATTTTGGTAGGTGAAGACCGTTTTATTGCACGCAAAAAAATCATCAAACTTCTTGATGAAGCGGGTTTTGTTGAAAAAATCGAAGACTACAAAAGTAACGTAGGACATTCAGAACGTACCAACGCTGTGATTGAGCCTCGTTTGTCGTTGCAATGGTTTGTGAAGATGAAAGAGCTTTGCCAACCAGCCCTCGAAAACGTAATGAACGACAATATTCAGTTGGTACCGCCTAAGTTTAAGAATACCTACCGCGTGTGGATGGAGAACGTTCGCGACTGGAATATCAGCCGTCAGTTGTGGTGGGGGCAACAAATTCCTGCGTATTACCTCCAAGATGGCACCGTGATTGTAGCTAAAACCAAACGCGAAGCTCTACGCAAAGCACAGCACGAATACCAGTTGTTTGCCCTCACGGAAGAAGATTTGACCCAAGACCCCGACGTAGTAGATACGTGGTTTAGCTCGTGGTTGTGGCCGATTACGGTTTTCGATGGCTTGAAAGACCCTAACAACGAAGACATTAACTACTACTACCCTACCAACGACCTCGTGACAGCACCTGAGATTTTGTTTTTCTGGGTAGCACGGATGATTATTGCAGGGTATGAATTTAAAGGCGAGTTACCATTCCGTAATGTCTATCTAACAGGGATTGTTCGTGATGCGAAAGGCCGTAAAATGTCTAAATCGTTAGGAAACTCACCCGACCCTTTGGACTTAATTAATATTTACGGAGCCGACGGAGTTCGTACGGGAATGCTATTCAGTTCGCCAGCAGGAAACGACCTTCTTTTTGACGAAAAACTGTGTGAGCAAGGGCGTAATTTCTGTAACAAAATTTGGAATGCCTTCCGTTTGGTAAAAGGATGGACAGTTACCCCCTCTTCCAATGAAGGCGGTCAAGTAGCTGCCCTCCCCATTGCGTGGTTTGAGGCAAAATTGAACCAAACCATCGCCGAAGTACACGATTTATTCAGTAAATACCGTTTGTCAGATGCACTCAATGTGATTTATAAACTCATTTGGGACGACTTCTGCTCGCAGTACCTCGAAATGATTAAACCTGGGTTTGAACAACCTATCGACCAAGCTACGTTTGAGGCAACTATCGGCTTTTTTGATAAATTGATGGCGTTGACGCATCCGTTCATGCCGTTTATTACCGAAGAAATTTGGCAAGACATCCGCCCACGCGGCGAAAAAGAAAGCCTTTGCGTAGCCGAATTCCCCAAAGTTGCGCCATTTGATGCAACGATGTTGGCTAATTTTGAGATTTTCTTTGAGGTTGTTACCAACGTTCGCAACCTACGCAGCACCAAAAACATCAGCCCTAAAACAGAGCTGCCGTTGACCATCAAAACTGAAAATCAAGCACTTTACCAACCATTTGAAAGCCTGCTTGTGAAGTTAGCGAACATTTCGGACATCAGTTACACAACGGGCAAAGCAGAAGGCATGTCGTTCTTGGTAAAAGCCGACGAGTTTTTTGTCAACTTGGAAGGTGAACTTGACATAGAAGCCGAACGCGAAAACCTTCAGAAGGAACTCGAATATACGCTTGGTTTCAAAAAATCGGTAGAAGCTAAACTTTCAAACGAACGTTTTGTACAAAATGCCAAAGCAGACATCGTTGAAAAAGAACGTCAAAAACTAGCCGATGCCGACGCTAAAATTGTCACTATTCAAGAAGCCTTGGCTCGTCTCAGCTAAAGGTCAGACGACAGTCAGACCGAATTAGCGAGATTAATACGCGTCTGACTACCGTCTGACGGATAGCCAAACAGCAGTCAGACGATAGTCAGACTGCTGCCATCTTCAAGAAAATAAGTCTTAAATGCACGCCGAAGCACTCCGCGTGCATTTATTTTTGGCTCATTTTATAATTACCTACCATTGTTCCAATAATCAAAATCGAGTACGAAACCATCGTCCCCAGCACCGCAAACCCAATGGCAATCATGGGATTAAAAGGCAGCGATTTATGAAAAAGCCCTACCCACGTAAAAGTCATTATCGCAACAAACGACATTCCGAGAACCAAGCGCTGTAGCAACTTAACTGACTCATTTCCAAACACATTTACATACATTAAGCCATAAGCTATAGTGGCTATACTACTCGTCACCACTACATTAAAACGACTTAAAATACAAGCAACAACGAAGAACAGAATGCCTAAGGTTGGCATTTTCCATTCGGGGAAAAATACATTTGTTTTTGGAGGAAACAACAACGAGGTTTGCTCAGGTAGCACCAAAAACTTCAGGCTGTGCCATTCGTACAACAAGGCCGCTAGGTTTAACAATGTAAAAACTGCATCAACGTAGGGAGTTCCTTGCCAATTTTGGGAAATTGTGACCATCAAAATTCCCAAATTCATTGGTACAAGCATAATAAGCCCTAGCACCGAATACCGCTGCGACATGACCAACGCCCCCACTATTACCTGAGAAGTAGCAATAAAAAAGCCAAAAGTACGTAATCCGTGCGGGGTCAGTTGCTGAATCAACAATGGTGGGCCAATCAATTGGCCAAAATGCCCTTCGGTAAGTTTACATAGGCCCGATGAAGTAAACAAATATCCCAGAAAAAGCCTGATAAGCAATACATTAAAATCTTTCAGTGCTATCATAAGTTATTGATTTAGCTTGTACGGCACATACACAAGAAGCGGGGCTGATGGCCCCGCTTCTTGTATTGCCTCTAAAAGAGAGAGAAACTAGTACGGAATTGGCAAAACTTTGCTTTCCTTGAAGGTCGATAAAATCACCATCGTTTGGGTATTGGCTACTTCTTCAATTTCATTGATACACTCAAGAAGCAGCTTTTGGTACGACGCAATGTCCTTTGAAATTACTTTCAACAAAAAGTCGCCCGAGCCCGTAATGTGGTGACATTCTATGATTTCTGGAATTTCATTTACCCTCTTCACAAACGACTCTGTCACATCTCTTTTATGGCCCACCAAAGTAACTTGGATAAACGTCGTTACGCCAAGACCAACTTTTTCACGGTCCAATTGAGCGTGATAGCTCTGGATGATCCCGTGTTGTTCAAGTTTTTTAACACGCTCAAGGGTGGGCGCAGGGGAAAGACCTATTTCCTTAGAAAGTTGGGCATTGGTAATTTTTGCATTCGCTTGCAAAATATCCAAAACCTTGCGGTCTATCTGGTCTAATTTCATGTGTGAAGCTAATTTTTAAAAACTGGCAAACAAATATTATACTGCAAATGTAATGATTTTGCGGAAGTATTTTCTAAAAAATAGGGATTTTTATTCTATAAAACAAAACAAAAAACAACTTTTATAAAATTATCAATAACCGTTTAATAAATTTTTACAAAAAAATAACTACGTATTTTACAAATAAATCATCTAATAGTATTATTTTCAAGCATTGATACACCGTAAGATTTATGAAACAGAAGTGCATTTTTTTGGATAGAGACGGAGTGCTCAACCAAGATTTAGACGGTTATTTATATCGTCCAGAAGAAATGGTTATTCCTGATGGGGTAATCGAGGGCCTACAACAGATGAAACAAGCTGGCTATCTGTTGATTGTCATTACCAACCAAGCTGGTATAGCCAAAGGGCTATATACAAAAGAAGCGGTATGGCAATGCCACAACCACTTTCAACAACAGTGTGGGCATTTACTAGATGACTTATACTATTGCTCACATCATCCCGACTTTGACAGTCATTCGCTGATGCGAAAGCCTGGGTCGTTGATGCTTGAAAAAGCAATGGCTAAATATGATATTGACCCCAACCATTCGTGGATGGTTGGCGACCGCCCCCGCGACATGCAAGCGGGCAAGCGCGCAGGAGTTCGCACCATTCATTTAGGTACGAATCCTCAAGAATCAGCAGGAGACCAATTTGCCACTAATTTCTTAGCCGCCACTCAATTGGTATTACATTCGGTGTCTTAGGCTTTTTTCTGAACCTTTACCGAACTGTCGTACGCAGGACAATATCCTTTACGATTGCAGCTGGCAGCGCCCAAAACGAGCATTATTAGTGCGAAGGAAAGTAGTTTTTTCATGGTATTTTGTAAATCTTTAGCCAAGAGCAACTTCGAAATAAGTTGCTCTTGGTGTTTTATGTAGCTTATTACGAAAATCGTGCCGAATTTATTGTCAACTATGCGCCATCTCTTCCACTGCTTCCATGTCCATCTCAGCAGGGTTGAGGGGTATTGATTCTTCATTGCGTGCATATCCCAAGGTTGACATCATGCTATCACTTCCTTGCTGATCCGCAAACAGACGCGTAACGATATTTCCTTGTTCATCACGATCAACCAACACATGCTTAGGGGCAGGAATCAAGCAGTGCTGAATACCACCATATCCACCCAATGATTCTTGGTAAGCTCCTGTATGAAAGAATCCTACGAATTGTTCTTCTTTTTCAAGGTCAAACACGGGCAAATACAAGTCAGCGCTATGTGCTTCAGTGTTGTAAAAATCCTGAGAATCGCAGGTGAGACCTCCAATATTTACTTTTTGGTAGGGATTATCCCAATTATTTACCGCCAACATAATATATTTTTGGTTCATTCCCCACGAATCGGGCAAATGTGTGATAAACGATCCGTCAATCATGTACCACATCTCCTTGTCATTTTGGAGTTTTTGGTCAATAATCTGGTAAATAACGGCTCCGCTTTCTCCCACTGTATAGCTCCCAAACTCAGTAAACAAGTGCGGAACAGGTACATTGTTTTTATTACAAATCCACTGAATATTTTCCACGATTTCGTCAATCATTTGCTGATAATCGTAGTTAAATTGCAATGAAGTTTGGATTGGCAAACCACCACCAATGTCAATTGAATCAAGATCAGGACAGATTTTCTTCAATTCGCAGTATTTAAACATAAAGCGTGTCAACTCGCTCCAATAATAGGCAGTATCTTTCATACCCGTATTAATGAAGAAGTGTAACATTTTCAGTTTAAACTTAGGATTATGCTGAATTTTCTCCTTGTACAACTCATTGATATCAGCATACCGAACGCCCAAACGAGAGGTGTAAAAAGCAAAATTTGGCTCCTCATCTGTCGCAATCCGAATCCCAAAATTCACCGACTCTGCCGTTACATTTTTTGAGTAATAGTCAATTTCACGCAAATTATCCAGTACAGGCATAACGTTAAAACCTTCGTTAATTAACTCAGTAATAGCCTTTTGATAATTTGGCAATTTGTACCCATTACATATAATGTACGTACTTTTGGCAATCTTTCCTGTATTGTACAAATTGCGCACAATCGGAATGTCAAATGCCGAGGAAGTTTCGAGATGAATGTTATGCTGGAGGGCTTCTTCAAGCACAAAACTAAAATGGGAGGACTTGGTACAATAACAATACGTATATGACCCTTTGTAGTTAAAACGTTTGAAAGCGTTTTTAAAAAATTGTTTGGCGTTACCAATGTGTTCGCCAATTTTGGGCAGATAGGTAAGTTTTAAAGGAGTACCATACTGGCGAATAATATCCATGAGGGGAACATTATTAAACGATAGCTCATCGTTTTGGACGTTAAACTCCAGCGTAGGAAATTCAAACGTCTGCTCAATTAAGTTTGTGTAAGTGCTTTTCATCTTGCCTTAGAAGCATAAAAAGGGTGTTTGGTGAAACATGTGCAAAAAGCCTGCGAAATTCTACCAAAATAACGGGTTTTGCAAGAAAAAAGTGCAAAATACCTGCGACGATTCCTTACTTTTGCACCCCAACAGACCCAAAGAAGCTAACTAAGTAGGCGCTTAATGATTATTTTACCAAATTTCAGATGCTAATTTCATTTTTTAAACGTGCCCAAACCCTCAAATTTTTACTTTGGTTTGGGATAGGACTACGAATCGTTTTGTATTTTACGCTTTCTCCCTATGGTGCTGATGCCCACGGAGAGATTATCAATTTCATTGCAACCCATCATCGACTTCCAATCACCAGAGAAGTTTTTTGTGCTATGCACCCTCCTCTCTATTACCTATTGGCCCAACCTTTCTTTGCATTTGATAGCCTAACAAACCAAAAAATAACGCAATTACTCTCTGTCTTAATCTCCTCTCTTAATCTTTATTTGTTGTATTTATTAGGGAAACATTATTTTAAAAATACCCTGATTCTGAACATAAGTTTTCTGTTGGCGATATTCCTTCATTCTTACATTACCTTTTCGTTATATGTCACAAACGACAGCCTTTCGTTTTTGCTTGGGACATGGTGCTTTTGGCTACTTTCAAAATACTTTCAAGCACCTTCAAGGAAAAAAGAATATTGGTTAGCGTTTGCCCTTGGTTTGGGGCTTTTAGCCAAAGGCACATTTTTAGCATTTGTCCCTGTAGTGTTTGGAGTCATTGCACTAACTCTATATATTTTAAAGATAGATTGGAAACAAATTATCTCTCGTCTCACTATCTTTGGGATACTTACCCTCGCCATTGGAGGGTATAAATTTGCCGAAAACTGGTACTATGAAGGCCGTCCCGTTGTACACAATATGGATATTTTCCCCTTAAATAGTCAAAAAACGTACCAAGGGCCAAAAAGTTTTTATGCGTTCAATTTACCAAAATTGATGAAAAGCCCTACGATTTATAACCGTGATTTTGATTTAATACACGTGTATCCCATCGTGATGTATGCTACTTTTTGGTACAAATACGCCGACCTTGAAAATGATTACGACTTGGGCGTAAAAACAAATTTTAAATACATCGGGAGTCTAATTTACCTAGTTGCGCTCATCCCTACCCTAGTTATTTTGCTTGGCTTGTGGCTTTTAATCGTTCAATCAATTCAATTTTTGACATCTTTTTCAACTCTATCCAGCAATGAAGCCATCAGTGCGCTAGAAAAAACGACTTGGTTGGCCTTATTACTCATGAGTGTAGCTTTGGTACTGATTGCTGGATTCAAATACGATGCCTGGTCTTGTTTTCATGGGCGGTTATTTTTACAATCATTTTTTAGTCTCTTAGCCATGCTCTATACCGGGCTGTCGTATTTACAAGCTCGATCCACGCTTCTCTTCAAACTGAGTAGTTTGGGAATCATTTGCCTAGCTTTTTTATACTGTTGCTATTTCGGTATCGAAAGTTTGTATAAGTTTATAGGGTAAAACCTTTAACCAAATGTCAAAATACGTAGCCGCAATTGACCAGGGTACTACAAGTACCCGCTGTATTATTTTTGACCGACAAGGAAATATCATTTCAGTAGGTCAAAAAGAACATCAACAGATTTATCCTCAACCAGGTTGGGTAGAGCACGACCTAGAAGAAATCAGAAAAAACACGCTCGAAGTTATTGCTCAAGCACGCATAAGTGCTTCGATTCAAGCCAGCGACATCGCCGCGGTGGGCATTACCAACCAACGCGAAACTACCGCCGTTTGGAATCGCCGAACAGGAAAGCCCTACTACAATGCGCTTGTTTGGCAAGATACTCGTACTGGTGAGCTGGTGAGCCAATTTGCCCAGAATGGTGGCCAAGACCGTTTTCGTACCAAAACTGGACTTCCGTTAGCAACTTATTTTAGCGGTTTAAAACTTCGTTGGTTGCTAGATAATGTCGCTGGCCTTCGCGAGGATGCAGAGCGAGGTGATGCCATTTTCGGAAACATGGACACGTTTCTCATTTGGCACCTCACGGGGGGAGCCAACGGAGGCACCCACGTGACGGACGTTACCAATGCCAGCCGAACACAGTTGATGAACCTCGAAACACTACAATGGGATGACGAACTGTTATCAATTTTTGAGATTCCTCACTCAATGTTACCTGCCATTAAAAGTAGCAGTGAAGTCTATGGAAATGTAGTTTTGGATGTTTTGCCCAATGTCCCCATTGCAGGTGACCTCGGAGATCAACATGCTGCATTGGTAGGCCAAACCTGTTTTGAGCCTGGTCAGGCTAAAAATACGTACGGTACGGGCTGTTTCATGCTTTTAAATACAGGCACCGAATTAAAAGTTTCAACCCAAGGGCTACTGACCACCGTGGCATATCAATTTGGTAATCAACCTGTTTGTTATGCACTTGAAGGCAGTGTGGCCATTGCAGGTGCACTTGTTCAGTGGCTACGCGACAACCTTGGCATGATTCAAAAAAGTAGCGATGTAGAAGAGCTTGCCAAAGCCGTTGAAGACAACGGAGGAGCTTATATTGTACCTGCTTTTTCTGGGTTATATGCTCCTTATTGGAAAGCCGACGCGCGCGGTGTTATTGCAGGTTTGACGCGCTACGTAAATAAAAATCACATTGCAAGGGCTGTCTTAGAAGCAACTGCCTACCAAACGTTAGATGTGATGGAAGCCATGGAAAGAGATGCAAACATTGAGCTAAAATCCCTTCGCGTCGATGGAGGAATGGTCGCCAATCAGACCTTGATGCAATTCCAAGCCGACATGCTCAATGTTCCTGTGGTTTGTCCAGCAGTTACCGAAACAACGGCGCTGGGTGCTGCTTATGCGGCAGGTTTAGCCGTTGGATACTGGAAAAACTTCGACGATTTACGTCAAAACTGGGGTGTAGCCCAAACTTGGAATCCTCAAATGACCGAAGACCGCAAGTCTAAGCTATACAAAGGTTGGAAAAAAGCAGTTGAACGTTCTTTCGCTTGGGAAGACTAATCATTGGTTGTCAACTAGGTGTGTGTTGGTTGTGAGCAGCCAACACCACTACACCATCATTAAACGCCATACGCCACAAATAAAGAAAAGCACAAGCGCAACGGGTGTTAATACCTTCCAACACAAAAACATAAGCTGATCGACACGTAGTCGGGGAAACGTCCAACGTACCCACATTTGCAGTAAAATCGCAAAACCAGCTTTTAGTATCAACCAAAACCCCGCGGTTAAATTCCCCCAAATAGTTCCAGGTGCTCCGCTTGTCCAATCTGCCAGCCGTACTGGTCCAATATTGGGTAAAAGAGTATTCCAACTACCTAAAAACAAAATTGCCCCCAAAAGCGATACCAAGAGCATCATGGCATATTCAGACAAAAACAGCAACGCCCAGCGCATCCCCGAATACTCCGTATGAAAACCACCAACTAACTCAGACTCTCCTTCTGGGATATCAAAAGGTGCTCGATTACATTCTGCCAAAGTGGTAATAAAAAAGACGATATACGCTAAAAATAGAAACGGGTTACGAAAAATATTCCAACTTAATATACCGCCGACTTGAGAAATATCAATTCCTAGCGATTTCAGCCCAAACAAATACACTGGCTCATCAGAATATACACCTTGCTGGTAGCTAATCGCCTGTAAATCGAGCGTTTGTGCAGTCATTACTACACACAATATAACTAATCCAAGGGGAATTTCGTAGGAGACAATTTGTGCTACAGAACGCATCGCCCCAAAGAGAGCAAATTTATTGTTTGACCCCCACCCTGCCATTAAGATACCAATCACATCCACCGAAATAATAGTCATCAGAAAGAAGAGCCCTATCGCAGTCCGCGAACCTTGCAAGTCAGGGGTTAGAGGGAGCACCGCATATCCTGCAAAAATAGCCGTAAATATCACTAAAGGGGCCAGCAAAAACAGCTTACGATCAGCAGCAGCAGGAACAATATCTTCTTTTTGAAGGAGTTTCATCAAGTCAGCAATAAGCTGCAACAAGCCCCATTTCCCTACCTCCATAGGCCCCATGCGGTCTTGGATAAAGGCTGATATTTTACGTTCTAAATAGACCCCCACTACTACCGAGGAAAGGGCCATGATTAAGAAAATGGGAAGTGTCAGGGGCATGGGTAATCACAAAATTTTGCCCCAAAACTAACGAAAAATACCACGCTAGTGGGAGATTATCGTAAAAAAGGGCTTCATACGGTATAAGTATGAAGCCCTTTCAACAAAATTTTACAAAAGTATGTACTTAGCGATTGATAGAAACTTTCTCGTTAAATACTTGATTTTTTTCAGGTCTTACAACGCGCAAGAAATAATTACCAGTACCTGCCGCATCTTTATCCAATGAATAGTTGGTTTTCAGGCTTTTTACTTGTCCTTCTTGTTTCACAATGGTTTTACCAGTAATATCAACGATGTCCAAGGCAACTGTCTCGTCCGCACCAAAACCTTTTAATTTAACTTCAAACACACCATTGCTAGGGTTTGGAAAAACGCCAATTTCTGGTTTGCCAGCCAATTCAGCCCGCTGAGAACCTACAGTAAAATAGCTTGTACCTTTCAAAACGGCTTCCGAAGAAACTGCATTTGTAGAAAGCGTGCTAGGATTCACAGCCCACTGATTGTTTTTCATCTGCAACAACTGAAAACGGCTATCATCAGCGGGTACAGTTATTTGCACACTGGTTTCTGTTGCATTTTTAACTGACCAGTAACTATCACTTCCAAACTCCTCTACTTCTGCCGAGAGCTTAGTAGATAAACGTTCTGGGCGTTGACGAACATATCCTACTTGAATTTCTTCGTATGATGCTGGTTTGGAAATTGAAAAAGCTTGCAGACGGCTTCCATCACCAACAGGAAAACGAAATGCCTCAGCTCCTTGTTTCACCATGTATCCTTTTATATGGGAGTTGTTTGAGCCTCCAATCACTTTCGCAGATGAGCCCAACATCAATAATGCCGACTCAGAATTCTCTAAAATACCATCTCCAAGCACCAACTGGTTGTTAACTTGCAGCGGACTTTTCAAAAGAACTTTGCCAGTTTGGCCTAATACAAGCGCGTTCATTTGAAGTGGGGTCATACTTTGAAGCGACTGAGTACCGTTTCCATTAAGTACGACTTGGCCATTAAGAACCATCTGCCCTTGGTTCATTACCCCTTTACGAAGGTGTAAATCACCCTCAAGTTGAAACGTACCCGTATTGGTTAATTCCTCGTTGACGGTCATTATCACCCCAGATGTTACTGTAACATCGGTTGACGAAACCATCTGTGCCTGTGCCGCCAACGTCACCAAGCATCCTGCAACTGCTATAGAAAATCTTTTCATAATCGGTTTCAAGCGTTTAACTGATACATCAATTAGCCAAAAATAAGTTAGATTTTTGAGGTTACCTACAGAGTTCGCCAAAAATTATCTAACGGTCATTTCCAGAAAGAAAATTATCTTAAAATTTTAATCAAAAAGTACCAATTATATAGGGCACAAAAAGTACCGTTAGATAATTTTTGTGCAAACACCTTTTTAATTCGCTCACAATGTTCTAACTTTCGTCTCGAAAAACAGAAATCTATCCAATTAACTGCAAACATTATATGAAAAGACTGCTTACTCTAGCATTGGCAATGGGCTCATTGGGAGCTTTGGCCCAGCAATCGGGAAATGTTGGTATTGGTACAAAAAGTCCAGACCCATCAGCTATCCTTGACTTGAGTTCAACCACAAAAGGTCTTTTGTTACCTCGAATGACTCAGTCTCAACGTGATGCCATTTCAAATCCAGTAGCTGGTTTGATTGTATTTCAAACCGACAAAGCGATTGGTACTTATTTATACAATGGTACAGCTTGGTTACCTACCAGCGCACGTCTGGGAGAGACTAGTTCAGTAGGGACATGGGACAAACAAGGAAACGTCATTGACGGAACAGACTTCATTGGTAGTACGAATGGTGTTTCGTTGGTTTTTAAAGTAAATAACCTGCGTTCTGGTTTAATCGACTTCAACTTTGGAAATACATTATTTGGTTATCGTGCGGGTGTTGCACTTACTCCTTCTGGTGGTGATGGAGTAAATAACTTAGCACAGGGAAATCAAGCTTTACAGGCAACAACGACTGGTTCATATAACGTAGCAGTCGGTGGAGCAGCACTTTATAATAATATCAGCGGTTCCAATAATACTGCAATTGGCTTTGCGTCACTTTTTAACAATAAAGGTGGTGGGAATACTGCAATTGGGGCGTCAACTCTCTATACAAACGATACAGGAGGCTCTAACACTACTATGGGTCAAGAATCTATGTATAGCAATACCTCTGGTAGCTTTAATATGGCATATGGTACTTTCGCACTTAAAAGTAACACTGTAGGGGATGCTAACGCTGCCCTCGGTTTTGAAGCGTTAAAGGCAAATATAGATGGAAATCGAAATGTTGCACTTGGTAGTCAGGCTTTAGTGGCAAACCAAGGTGGTAGTGAAAATATTGCCATCGGGGGACGTGCTGGGGCTGGAAACATAGCTGGAAATCGTAATGTGTTCATTGGTTTTAGATCGGGTGAGTTTGAGACTGGCAGTAATATGCTTTATATCTCGAACAATGAAACTGCTAACCCACTTGTCAAAGGTAGCTTTCACTCAACAGCACCATGGGTTAAATTTAACGTAAAAGCAGCTCCTGGTTCGCCAACTCCTACAACTACTGGTTATTTGGCAATTGGTGACTTTGATACAGCACCTGCAGGTGCGGGCGCTGGGGGTCTTGGCTTACCGAGTAGTTTCACTGCTGGTGCATATCGCTTGTATGTACAAGATGGAATTCTAACAGAAAAACTCAAAGTAGCTCTTCGTAATTCATCTGATTGGGCTGACTATGTTTTTGCTCCTGATTATAAACTTGCCCCTTTGGAAGAAGTAGAAACATTTATCAAGGCAAATAACCACTTACCAAACGTTCCATCTGCTGATGAAATGGCGAGTAACGGACTAGACGTTTCTAAGACCTCGGCAAAATTGATGGAAAAAATTGAAGAGTTGACACTTTATATGATTGAACTCAATAAAGAAGTTAAAGCATTAAAAGCTGAAAACAATCTATTGAAACAACAAATCAAAAAATAACACGTTTAACTACTACCAAAAAGGGCGACTCAGTAATGAAGTCGCCCTTTTTGGTAGTAGCCTCTTTTCTCTCCCCAAAAATCTATATGGCTAGAGTATTTCTCTATACAATTCAATTGTTTTCTCCGTCATTAAATCCATTCTGAATCGTAAATTAAATATTTCTTTCGATTTTTTTCCCATCTCAGTTCTCAAACCTCGGTCAAAGTAAAGTGTTCTTATTGCTTCTGTTACTTCCTGTCTATCTTTTCTAGAAACCAAAAACCCATTTTTGCCATGCCAAACCTCTTCTTTAATACCAGCTACATCAGTTGCAATAATAGGTAAACTATGCGCCATTGCTTCTAGTATCGACAGCGGAAGCCCTTCCCAATTTGTAATTAGTAGGAACAAATGGGCTTTCTGGAGATATTCAGTGACATTATCAACTGCACCCTCAAAATATATTTTATCTCCTAGTCCCAATTCCTCTACTTTCTGCTTAATTTCGTCGAGCAGCACACCGTCACCCAACAAAAAAAGCTGCCAAGGCAAATGCTTCAACGGAACAAGAGCATAAATCAGCGTTTCATGGTCTTTTTGTGATTGAAATCTAGCTGACATAACCATCGTAAAGAGTGCATTTTGCTCCCGATTTACTTCGCTGACATCATTTGGGACTTTAATTCCGTGATAAATCAGCTTCATCTTATTGGCATCAATAACACCCATTTTGAGAGCAAATTGGCGGTCTGCATCTGCAATTACAATAACTTTACAAGAAATTTTTCCAATTATTTTTTCAATGAATTGATAAATTTTTCGATTTAAAAAACCACTACCTTCGGCAAAAGACCAGCCATGTACTGTGAATGTGTTAGGTATTCTAAGCCACCATGCAACTAAGCGAACCAAGATTCCCGCTTTGCTAGAATGAGATGCTATAACATCAGGTTTTAATTTTATAAAAATCTTTGCTAATTCAATAATCCCTAAAAAATCATGGTATGGATTTATCGAACGTTTAAGATGTGTTAGCTGAATTGTTTTAATTCCGATAGCACGTGCATAACTATCCATTTTTCCAGTATTTCCAGTCAACAAAATCACATCATGCCCTTCTTTCTTCAAACTTTCACAAAGATCTAAAACGTGTCTTTGCGCTCCATAGAGTTCGTGACCGAGCGTGATTACTTGTATTATTTTCATGTTTTTTACTTACCTTCAAAAATCAATCAAAGAAAAATGATTTAAGGCTTGCACCCTAATCTTTCTTGGTGTTTTTCACTTAATTATGTAACACTTATTCAAATCACTACTCCTTCATTGGTTGTAATTTCTCAAAAAGTTACTAAATTTAACATTTACTCAACTTAGCAAAATCCAAAATCTTACTTAGAAGTTTGGCAATGCAATTAGTCTTCCCTAATTTTGAACCTTGGAAGTTTTCCTATTCTACTTCCAAAGTAGATGATCAAAATACGAGTTGTATGCAACTATCGAAAGTAACTGAGAGAATTTGGATACTCTCTTTTTTTCTATTCTTCATAGGGTTTAATCTTTTTGCCCAAAGTCAAAAATCGACTTCGACCAGTGTTAACCAACTCTCCGATGACCAAGTCTTAGAATTTTATCGTAGAGCTCAAGCCAGTGGCCTTTCCGAAATGCAAATTGAGCAAGCTGCCCTTGAACGGGGTTATACCCTTTCAGATATCGCTCGAATGCGACAACGCATTTCGGAAGCGCAAACTAAAAAAACTACGGCAGATAAAAAAGACCTTTCTGATACCACTTCTAAACTCAACGGACGTAAACAATTGGGCGACCTTAGCAAACGAGAAATCCTTAAAAAGAAAAAGGAAGATGAAGATACGTTGAAACAAGTTAAGCCCAAAAAGCTTGAAATTTTTGGTAGTAAGCTTTTTCAAAGCACTGACCTTACATTTGAACCCAACTTACGTATCGCCACACCCAAGAACTATCAACTTGGCCCTGATGACGAACTTGTTATAGATATTTTTGGCAATGCCTCTGACAGTTATCGTTTAAAAGTTAGTCCAGAAGGTACAGTAAAAGTTTTAAATCTCGCACCCGTATATGTTAGTGGACTGACTATTGAAGAGGCGAAGGAACGTCTTGTCTCTCGCCTACGTCAAGCTTATTCGGGTTTAAATTCGGGGGGAGGCACGTATGCCGTTGTAAACTTGGGCAATATTCGAAGCATTCGAGTGAGTATTATCGGTGAAGTTGTAAAGCCTGGCTCATATACCGTTTCTTCTTTGGCGACCGCATTCAATGCCTTGTATCTATGTGGCGGACCAGATAGCATGGGGACTTATCGAAATATCCGAGTTTTAAGAAACAACAAAGTAGTCCGAACGATTGATCTTTATCAATTCTTGTTAACAGGCGAACAGGCTGACAATATTTTACTGCAAGACCAAGACATTATTCAAGTCCCGTTTTTTACCAATCGAATTGAATTGGATGGAGAAATTAAACGCCCCGCCATCTACGAAATTAAAGAAAACGAATCTCTTGAGCAATTACTTCAATTTTCTGGTGGCTTTACAAGTATGGCTTACAGAGCCTACGTGACAGGTCGTAGGCCGACAGATCGTGAAATCGAAGTATTAAATATCCCTCAAGGAGAATTAAAGAATTTTAAACTTCAAAATGGCGACAGGATTGAAGTGGGAAAAATCCTTCTTGATCGTTATCAAAATCGCGTTCAAATACAAGGAGCGGTATTTCGCCCTGGCGACTATGCTCTTACTCCAGAAACCAAAACATTTGGACAACTCCTAAAAAAAGCGGATGGGCTCAAAGAAAATGCTTTTAGAAACCGAGCTGTTATTTTTCGTGAAAAAGAAAACGGTGAACCACAGGTTGTTTCTGTTGACATTAACAAGATATTAAAAGGAGAAATTCCTGATATTGAGTTACAACGCCAAGATAGTATTGTCATCAAAACTATCAAAGAGCTACGTGAAGAAGCTTTTGTGACTCTTTTAGGAGAAACCAATAGTGAAGGAGATGCTCCTTATGCAGAAGGAATGACAGTTGCAGATTTGGTGCTTATTGGAGGCGGCCTTACAGAGGGAGCCATTGGTTCTCGTATTGAAATCGCACGACGGGTAAAAGAGTTAAACTCTGACCGAGAATATAAGGTTGAAATCATACGGTTAAATATTGACCCCAAGCTCAATTTATCGCCAGAAGACTCCAAATTCAAACTACAGCCTTTCGATATTGTGTATATCCGAAAAGCTCCTAACTATGAGGAGCAACGAAGTGTACACGTGATGGGAGAAGTTAATTACCCAGGTACGTATGCCATTGTCAATACCGATGAAAAAATTTCCAATCTTCTTGAGCGTACAGGAGGAATCAAAGTTACAGGTTACTTACCTGGCGCCTTGTTTCAACGGAAAGGTGCTCGAATCGGGATTGATATTGCTCAAATTATGAATAATCCTTCAGTAGAAGGAAATATTACGCTAGAAGACGGAGATACACTCATTGTTCCAAAACGCTCTGAAATCGTAAGTATTGGAGGGGCAGTTCTTAACCCTTCTTCCATTAACTTTACAAAAGGATATGACTTCAGAGATTATCTTTCACAAGCTGGAGGGTATGATGAACGAGCTCAGCGTGGACGGGCGTTTATTACTTATGCTAACGGTTTTACACAAAGAACTCATAAGTTCATTTTCTTTAAAGTATATCCAAAAGTAGAACCTGGTGCTACGATATACGTACCATTTAAACCAATTGATGACAAACGTTCGGATATTACAGCTCCCGTTATTTTGTCTTTTACGAGTACATTGATTATTGCTCTCGCTACGATTCTTCGTAATTAAATGAGCAAATTATCTAACGTTTCTGATTCTATAAATGAACACTGACGATCGCCAACCTATTAAATCATCCGCAGATGTTGAAATCAGTATCACGGATATAATATCTTTTTTTAAAAAAAATCAAAAATCAATTGCTATATGGGGTATTTCTCTAGCAATTGTCGGAGTAGTGTATGCACTTTTAGCTCAAAAGGAATTTGAATCAAAGACTCAATTAATGCCTGAGCTTCAATCAACAAGTGCTTTAGGAAAAATGGGCGGCCTAAGTGCATTAGCTGGATTAGCTGGGATAGACTTAAATCAAATGAGTTCGACAGATGCAGTTCGACCAGATTTGTATCCGAATATTTTGCAAAGCCTTCCTTTTTCATTGTATCTACTTAAAGAAACTGTGTATGTTTCAGAGTTTAAAAAAACAATGACTATTGAAAGTTATTTGATTCTCAAAAATAAAACATGGGCTTCAGACCTATTTAGTAATTCATCGAAAACTCAACAAGAGTTATTAGACCCTAAAAAATCAAGCAAAGCATTTGAATTAACAAAAGCACAACAGGAAATAGTAACTGATTTACAAAAACGTGTAAATGTTGCCTTTGACCGAAAAACAGGAGTTATTGCTATCAATGCCAAAATGCCTGACCCAGTTGTAGCAGCCACAGCAGCCCAAAAAGCTGTTGACTACTTAAAAGACTATGTTACGAGTTACCGAACAGACAAAGCACGAAATCAAGTTCAATTTTTAGGGCAACAAGTTACGGATGCAAAAAAACGTTACCAAAATGCCGAGGCAAAACTTGCACAGTTTAGAGATCAAAATCGTTTTTTAGCGCTTCAAACAGCAAAGATAGAAGAACAACGTTTGCAAGCAGACTATATGTTAGCCCAAAATCTATACAATAACTTATCTCAGCAGTACGAACAAGCAAAAATTCGTGTGGAAGAAGAAACCCCCGTTTTTAAAACACTTGAACCTGCGACAATCCCCTTAACAAGGAGTGAGCCGAAACGGTCTCTGATTGTTTTAGGCTTTGGATTAATTGGTATAATCATAGGAACTGCCATAAGTATATTAAAAAATAACACTTTAAAAATTTGGAGCTAAATTAGATTTTACATGCACAACCGGCTTTTCATTAATGCACTTTCTACAGTCGGGCAAGTTGTCTTCTCAGGACTTACCTATTTTTTTCTTTATGGGATATGGGTTCGAGAGTTAGGCGCTAAACAACTCGGTATTTGGTCTATTATTTGGACAACTACCTACTTTGCTGCTATGGCAAACAGCGGAGTTCCTGTCGGAATCGTGAAATTCATCGCAGAAGCACACGTACAAACAGATATGCAAAAAGCACGTTCTATCATCACAATGTCAATTGGGATAACTGCTCTGTTAAATTTCGCAATCTGTATTATATTATATTTTAATGCTACTTGGCTTTTTCATTTCTTAATTTCCTCACCTTCTGAAGCAGCAACAGCTTTGGAAATTTTCCCCACTGCTTTAGGGGCTTTTTGGTTATTAAACATTGCTAATGTATTCTTATTTACACTAGATGGTTTTCAAGCAAACTATTTACGTTCTATTTTAAACATTTCGGCTAGTTTCTGTTTATTTATTGCAGCTTATTTCTTTTTACATAAAGGCTTATGGGGTATTGCTATTGCCCATCTCATATATACGCTTTTCATTTTAGTAGGCAGTATTTTATTAATAATTTATTATCTTAAAACACCTTTTATATTAAGTAGTCATTTTGATAAAAAATTATTCATTGAATTCTTTAAATACTCTATTAAATCTCAAATTGCATCTATTACTACACTATTATATGATCCTATTACAAAGTTTTTTTTGGCCAAATATAGCTCTCTAGATGCTGTAGGTTTTTATGAAATGGCTAATCGACTTGTGACACAAATCCGAAGTATAATAGTAACCGCTAACCAAGTAATGGTTCCTAAAATAGTTGAAACATCTATCAATTCAGCCAACAACTTTCAGCGCCTATATACTCTGATGTTCCGCTTGCTAGCAATCGCTAGTACTCCGCTTCTTTTCCTTTTTTACTTTTTTGCACCATTCATTTCATTGATTTGGATTGGGAAAATTGAAACTTTTTTTGTTCTAAGTATATATACACTTGTTATTGGCTGGTATCTTAATACACTCAGTGTACCTGCTTATATTAGCAATATGGGAGTTGGCCAACTCCGTCATAATATTATTCAGCATATCGCGACAGCTTCTCTAAATGTAATTTTTGGAATTGTAGGTGGGTATTTTCTTAAAGGTTATGGTGTAGTCAGCGCCTGGTCTTTAAGCTTAACAATTAGCTCTGTAATTCTTATATACCTATTTCATAAAAAAAATCAGCTTAATTTTCAAATTCTTCGTTTTGATGGTGATTTAAGCTATTTTATTTCATTAATTATTTTAATAGCAGGAGCTTCTATTGCTAATTACGTTCTATCAAGAAACTACTCGCATTGGATTATAATTTTGGTTTGTTATTGTATCATCTACCTTGGATGGCTTGCTTGGATAATCAAAAATACTCCCTTTATTCTTGAAATACGATTACGGTTCGCTAACCTACGATTTAAATAATTTATTAGATTTTCGACTCTATGAGCAATTTTTCAAATAACTTTCGCAGTACACTTATTGATTTTACACAGTCAGTTTTCCGTATTTTTGGTTTGCACCTTCAATATTACAATCCGTCTAATTCAGAAATAGCGCTTGTTGATTACTTATTAAGTAAATACAATGTTAAAACTATTATAGATGTAGGTGCTAATAAAGGACAGTTTGCTAGGAAACTGTTCAAAAAAAACAACTATAGCGGTAAAATTATCTCGTTCGAACCTGTTTCTTCATCTTACAATATTCTATTGAAAAATAGCCAAAATAATCCAAATTGGACCGTAATTCAAAGTGCTGTTGGTGACTCCAAAGGTACATTGCCAATAAATATATCCAAAAATTCTGTGAGTAGCTCTCTGCGAAAAGTCTATAGCCATACTGTAGAAGTTGAAGCTGGCACTGCTGTTGTAAATACAGAGATGGTAACTATTAATACACTAGACAATTTGCTCGCTACTCAAAAATGGCAAGACGACCTTTGGTTAAAAATTGATGTTCAAGGATTTGAACGTGAAGTACTACAAGGGGCAAATGAAACCTTAAAACGTGCTAAAGTTGTACAAATTGAACTTGCCGTGACCCCTTCTTACGAACAAAGTCCATATCTTGAAGAAATTATTGCCAAACTTCGTTCATCAGGTTTTGTCCTTTACTCAATTATGAGCGGTTTTCGCAATTATAATACTGGTCAAATGTACGAAATGGAAGGTTTTTTTGTACGTTTATAATAGAAGTACATCCGTACGTATTTTTAAAATAAATAAATGTCGACCCTACCACTCATTAGTATAATTACTGTTTGTTACAATAGTGCTGCTACAATTGAAGAAACAATTCTTTCGGTTATCGGGCAGGACTACCCTCATATTGAATATATAATCATTGACGGCGGAAGTAATGACGAAACAATTGATATTATAAAAAAATATGAATCCCATTTGAGTGTTTGGCAAAGTGAACCTGACAAAAATATGTACGATGCCATCAACAAAGGTTTAACCAAAGTAACAGGACACCTTTGGATGTCTCTTAATTCAGACGACTATTTCGTATCTCCAAAAGTAGTCAGTCTGGTCGCTGCATACTATTCAGCAAATGGTTCAGCATATGGGGCTTACTATGGAAACATTATAAAAAAAGAAAATAATAATTTTCGTAAAATCAAGTTATTTACTACCAATTTTTCCACACTATTGGCATCAGGTCACTGTACCTTCATGCCTCAACCCTCTACTTTTTTACTCAAAGAAGTAATTGATACTATTGGCTATTTTGATTTGAATTATCGTTACGCTTCTGATTATGATTATTTTTTAAGAGTTACAAAAGCTTACAAGGTAAAAAATATTCCACAATCTTTCACAGTATTTCGAGATCATGAAGGGTCAATTACGAATAGATTAGCTAAAAAAATGGATGAAGAAAGGCTTCAAATTATTCAAAAATATATAAAAGAACGCCAAGCTTCATTTTTAATTTTAATAAAATATACCAGCTGGCTCTATTATTTAATCCTCAATCGGCGATTCCCTTTGGCCAAGATTTTTAAATTTAAAACAAAGTAAAAGCCCGCATAACAACAAAGTCTTGAAAAAGCTACTCCTTAATATTTATCTAATATCAATGCCTTTTACAAGTGCTTTTTGTATCAGTAGCAGCTTGTCTTGGCCGCTGATAATTAGCAGTTTTTGCACTTTTTTTTTACTAATTTTCTTTATATCAGGAAACAAAATAAGCATTCCAAATAGAAAGCCCGTCTTATTAATTACTTTTTTTTTACTATTTATATCTTTAAGTTTTTTCATTAACGATATACTTTCCCCTCCTAGTAGCTTTATTTTTGGCAAATCAATAAATCACCTTTTTGCTTACATTGCTACATTTATAAATTTTTATATAAGTTCATTATTTTTATTAAATTTAAATAGTGACAAATTAAATCCAAACAAAATAGCTACGCTTATTACTTGGATTTTGTTATTTTCGTGCCTATTTGCTATTGTTGAATTTGTTGCAAAAAATGTATTTCAGATTGATTTTGACCGAATAATACCACATCCTTCTGTTGAGAAGATGAATGCACTAGCTCTAGGAGATATTTTTAAATCTATTCGTGCCCGTGGACTATCAGAAGAGCCTGGACATTTTGCATTTATGGTTGATTTATTTCTACCAATTGCTGCGTATTATTTGTACTTCTCTCATCAGTGTACATTTTCAAAAAGTCTTAAAGTTGTTATCGTTTTAATTTTTGTTATAACCATAATAATTACGTTTAGTACTGCAGCTTTTTTTGCGTTACCTATAGGTTTATTTATCTCGTTTGGGTATTTCAGAAAACACCTATTAACTTACTTACCTCAAATTATTTTTGCAGGAATATTATTACTTTGTTTTGCCATTATTTTGGATAATTATTTTCCTATTCTCACACAGCTTGCGCTTGACATTGACCAAAAAGCTAACAATAGTAGCTCGATGGATGATCGTTCTTTAAGATCTTATTTATTTCAGGTATATTTTACTAAAGCCCCGATTGTTAATAAATTAATTGGCTATGGCCCTTCTGGCTACCTGCGTGCGGGTATGGAAGCCGACTCAGACAGCTTCTTAGTTCTGTACCAAACCTTCATTTTTGAGTCTGGTATTATTGGCTTTTTAATTTTCATTTCTTTTCTATGGGTAGTATTTTTAAATATCCGAAACATAATATTTCCTCTAAATTTCTTTTTGTTCTACTCATTTATATTAGGAATTTTGCACTACTTTTTTATTAGTAATTACTGGTACCCTTGGTACTGGTTTATATGTGCTTTCATAACGTACATTGGTACTTTAGCTGAGTATCAAACCAATAAAAACACATGAAAAAAATAAAAGTTATTCATATAATTCATAATCTAGAGATTGGAGGAGTAGAAACTGCCATTTTATCTTCATTAAATGATTTGAATATTGACTTTGACTTTACTCTAATCTGTATTGGGAGTATTAAACCAGATATTTTATCTAAACTAAATTCGGAAATTTTAAAAAAAACATTCCAGATAAACTCTATAACTAATTTATGCAAATGTTTAGTAATGATAAAAAAAAACTCTAAATACCCAATAATACTATCCTCACTTTGGAAAGCTCATTTATTCCATGGAGTACTAAATCTCCTGCTAAATCCGTCACATTCTATTGTTATACTACATAGTGCCAAGTTTGCTCATTTACTTGATCGTTTAGGAATATTGATTGGCCTAAAGTTTGCCAGTGAGATTTGGGCAGACTCTCAATCAACGTTAAAATTTATTTCCCCATATTTATCTTCAAAAAAAACAACAAAAAAAATAAGTTTTTTATTACAGCATTATACTCCAAAAATAAAATCACAAAAGGAAAAAAAAGAATTTAAATTCATATTTCTGGGAAGAGTATCCCAGGAGAAACGATTAGATTTATCAGTAAAATTTATCAATGAATTAAAACAAAGAGGATTAAACATATCACTAGACATATTTGGCCCTGATAATCAGACTTGGGAGTCTTTAAGTAAATATATTAACGCATTAAATCTCAACAATCTCATTAAGTATAAAGGAATATGCCCATTTGAAGAAACTCCAAATCTACTCTCTCAATACGACGCATTTGTACTTATGAGTGATTATGAAGGCATGTCGATTTCTACTGTGCAAGCAATGGAAATTGGGCTCTTATGCTTTCTGAGAAACGTTGGCGAAATCGCGAACTATGGCGAAAACATGGTAAATTCGGTCATTCTAAAAAGTGAACAACCTGATGATTGGCAGGAATTTATTGAAAATAGTGTAAACGTCCTCAACAATCAAACACTCCAAAAGGCGATTTTATCCAATTCAACTGCTAAATTTGCAAATCAGTTGACCTACACTCAGGACATTATTCAAAATTTAAAGCGGTTATCCACCAATTCTTAGCTTTTGGCCAACCCTGTTGAACGTAGGTTAGTACATGCGATACTTTAATATCTTCTAATGAAGCACACAATACTGGTTACTGGAGGGGCAGGGTTTATCGGGAGTCGGTTGGTAAGAATGCTGTCTGAAAATGGCTTTCAAGTCGTTGTGATTGATAATTTGACCAGTAATCTTCCATTTGTCCAGTTACCAAATGTTACCAATTATAACCTCGACGTCCGAGATGCCACGGCATTAGATGAAATTATTGGGGCTTACAAACCCTACTGTGTTGTGCATCTGGCGGCCATTCACCACGTCCCCACTTGTGAAATTGAACGTAATTATGCGCTTGAGGTCAATGTCATCGGTACTGAAAACCTCCTGCTTAGCATAGAAAAACACCAGGTTTCAAAATTGGTCTTTGCCTCCACAGGTGCGGTGTATTCACCCGACTTCCCAATCTTGAATGAGGATGAAACGCCCGTTGATCCGTTTGATAATTACTCTTTGTCGAAATTTACAAATGAAAAACAGATTCGCTTTTATCAGCAGCGTACTGAGGCCGATGTGTGTATTGCCCGTTTGTTTAATACCATCGGAGCCAATGACCCTAATGCCCATTTGATTCCCGATATTTTACGGCAAATTGACCCCGAAGAAAGTCATGCGATTGTCAAGCTTGGAAATATAAAAAGCCGTCGGGATTATATTCACGTAGAAGATACGGCCAATTTGCTCATGCTGATGGCCACCTCTGCTCCCAGAAAAGGGCTGAAAGTGTATAACGTTTGTACTTCGGTCGAATATTCAGTTGAGGAAATTGTTCAGAAAATTGGGGTGTTGATGAACAAACCCATTTCAATTGAGATTGACCCTGAGAAAATTAGAAAATACGACCGAATTAGCCAAATTGGCAACAATCAAAAAGTATTGACGGAGTTTAATACCCAACTATTTTTCACCATCGAAGATGCGCTGAAAGATATTTTGGCAAAAATGTACGACTTCCAAACCTAGTCGTCAAAATAAAGATAGAATGGAGTTAGCGAATCGAACACGCATCGGAATATTATTTACCTACTTTGCTACCGACTGGATTGGAGGTCATTATTACCTTATCAACATCATCAATTCATTGAACAGCCTTCCCGACGCGCGTCGCCCTCATATTTTTGTCTTTTACGATCATAAAGTCGAAAGTTCGCTAGCCCTTATCTCCTACCCTTACGTTACCTACGTTTATCATAAAGCTCCCGCTAACAATTACCTCAATTACGTAAAATCGTGGCTTTCGCGTAAGAATTTTTTCATTGGAGATATTATCGAAAAATATCAACTCAAAGGTATCTATCCGCTCATGGATTTTCCACTGGGAAAACCCGCCCTTTCGAGTAAAGTAGTTTCATGGTTTCCTGACTTTCAGCACCGATTTTACCCCGAGTATTTCTCTAAAATCAATATTTTTTTTCGCGAACTCCGCGTAAAACGTTTGTTACAACGCACACATGCGCTGGTATTATCAAGCCAAGACGCTTACAATCACCTCAAACGATTTTACGCCGTTCCCGCCAGCTTACCCGTTCATATTTTGCGTTTTGTTTCGCAAGTTGAGCGTCCGCAGAATTTGTCATTTGACGAAATTACGGAGCTTTACCAAGTTCCCAAACGCTATTTTATTGTTTCTAATCAATTCTACATCCATAAAAATCATTGGGTAGTACTGAAAGCCCTTGAGCAGCTCAAGCAACGTCGAAATGATTTTATCGTTGTTTTTACGGGCAAAGAAGAAGATTATAAAGTCACCAATTTTGTACAAGGACTCAAAGATTTTGTCACCGAAAAAGGGCTGTCAGACTACGTTCGTTTTCTTGGAGTTATCCCTCGAACGCATCAGCTTTACTTAATGAGCCAATCTATTGCGGTAGTCCAGCCAAGTAAATTTGAGGGTTGGAGTACCGTTGTGGAAGATGCAAAAACCCTCCAAGTTCAGTTAATTTTGTCGGACATTGATGTTCACCAAGAACAAATGCAAGAACGTGGCTTTTATTTTTCTCCCGATGATGTTGATGAATTAATCAGATTAATGGAAGGATTTTTGGATAATACCATTGCACCAAAACCTACTTTTGATGATTTTGAGCAACGTATTTCAACATTTGCGAATACTTTTGTAAAAATCTTTCAAGATTAACTCTTAGATTCGCTTTTTTATCGCCTAAGCTCTTGTTTCAATGCCGTTATCCAATTTTCGTAAACTTCTCAACTACCTCATTGTTGGCTTTCCGTTTGCGATACTTTTGGGCTGGTTTTATTTAAAGGTGTATCAATTTCAGTACCTAAATGAAAATTTCGTTGATGGACTGATTGCCCTCCAATTGAGCCGTGGTTGGTTGGAAGGACGACCCATATTGTTTGATACCTATTACGGTTCTCACTGGCTTCACCACAATTATTATTTTATACTGTTGACGGGCTTTGTCACCAAGTTTACGGGGCTTTACGGCTTATTTCTTATCTATTTGGGGCTTTTAGCCACTTTTTTTCTCAAATTCTACCGTAGTATCCGCACAAGAAACTGGCTTAATGACTGGTTTATCGTTATTCTTTTTGGCGTAGGGCCACTTGCCTATCACGTATATTTGGACAATTATGGTTGGCATCCTGAGCAATATTTTTTGCCCCTGTTGGGCCTTTTTTCGCTCAGTTTAGCCCGACGCAAATGGATAGAAGTCGCTTTTTGGGGGGTATTGACACTTTCTATCAAAGAAACTGCGGTGGTTTTGCTTTGTGGAGTGACGCTGTTTGCTTCGGTGTTATCAAACCTCCTTCAACATCCGACCCAAAAATGGCCTCGTTATTTTTTCAACCGAAATAACTACCTCATCGTTGGAATTTCAATCGTTGTTTTTGTTGCAGGAATGTGGTGGTTGTCGTACCTCAATGGCCCCCACCCTAGTCGATTGGGACAAGCTGTTTTGCTCATTCAGAAAAAAGCATCTATCTCCATGACGGTCGTTTACATTAGTTTAGTTGCTTTTTTTTCAAGTGTAACGTTGGCTGCGGCTTGTTTACTTTTCATTCCTTGGTGGCGGGTTATTCCCCAACCGAAAGTCATCATCGGCGTTTTTTTAGGGTTTTGCTTTGTGTTACTCACCGTTTTTTTTGTGGAAGGCATGTTGTATTTCCCCGAACCCAACATGAGTATTCGCTACCCTGCACGCGTCGGAAGCTGGTGGGCATTTATGATGAGTTGTTACGTTTTTATGACCATTCGGCTGGTCGAAGCCAAGCTCCAACCCCATTCCAATCAGCGCGAATGGCTGCTTTGGGCGGGGCTTTTTCAGTTTTTTATCACCCCAATGGCCGTCAGTAACGCCTCGTCAATTCACGGTCAAATGTTTAGTATCAAAAAGAATTTCTTGTTTATTCACAACAATCGACTCGGTACAAAACCCTATGCCCAAAGCCCCGCAAAGGTGCTGTATGAATTGGCCCAAAAACTCCCCAAAGGCTGCGAAATCGTATGCCCCGCTGAGTATGTAGGGATTTTTCAGAATGTATATGCCAACGAATGGAGTTATGATTTGCGCATTTTGACGCGGCCATATTTGTATATTTACGAGAAAAAAGACCTTAAAACGAACAAAAAATACATTTTTCCCAAAAAAGAGGGTTATACGACCGTACCGCACCCTCAATTTTTGATTTTAGCAGACGCTGTATGGTACAATCAACACTACAAATGAGTGGCGAAGAACGCGAGAAGTGGATACGACAAAATCGTTACTATTATACCTGCCTCATTCAATATCTTCGATTTGTCATTCCTTCCAATGCCTCTATTTTAGAAATAGGCTGCGGCACGGGGTATTTGCTCGAAAAGCTACAACCAAGCCGTGGCGTTGGTATTGACTCCTCGAAAGATATGATTGAATACGCCCGCCAACACCGTGGCCAGCACGATTATTTTCACATGGATGCCGAAGCACTCGAACTGACCGAAACCTTTGACTATGTGATTATTAGCGACACCATTGGGTACTTTGGCGACGTTCAAAAAGTCTTTCAGGAAGTCCAAAAAGCATGTTCTCCCCAAACCCGAGTTATCATTAGTTATACCAATTTTTTTTGGTTGCCGTTGTTGCGTTTTGCCGAAATTATTGGCCTCAAAATGCCCCAAAAACGCCAGAATTGGCTTGATATTAGCGACATAGCCAATTTGTTGACGTTGGCAAATTTTGACGTTGTTCGGCAAACAAAAAAAATTATTTTCCCTCGGTATATTCCTTTGGTATCGTGGTTTTTAAACAAATACGTTGGCAATTTACCCTTGTTTAACTTCTTTGGATTGGTCACATTTTTGGTCGCTCGAAGTGTCAAAAAACCATTCAAAGCGGCTGAAGACTTGACTGTAAGCGTGGTGATTCCTGCCCGAAATGAAAAGGGTAACATCGAAGCGCTCGTACAACGTACCCCCAAGATGGGGAAAGAAACCGAAATAATCTTCGTAGAAGGCAATTCGACCGACGATACTTGGGGTGAAATTCAACGTATTTGCCAAAAATACCAGGGGCAAGTACCTTTAAAATGGATTCAACAAGAAGGTAAAGGGAAAGGAGATGCCGTTCGCAAAGGATACAGCATAGCTACGGGCGACGTTCTGATGATTTTGGATGCCGACATGACGGTTCCCCCCGAAGATTTGCCCAAATTTTTTGAAGCCATTGCTACAGGCAAAGGAGAATATATCAACGGAACGCGGCTCGTGTATCCGATGGAAAAAGAAGCCATGCGAACCCTCAACCTACTGGGCAACAAGTTTTTTAGCATTGCTTTTTCTTGGTTATTAGGTCAACGTTTGAAAGATACGCTCTGTGGCACGAAAGTGATGACGCGAGAAAACTACCTCAAACTGGCGGCCAACCGTTCTTATTTTGGTGATTTTGATCCATTTGGCGACTTTGACCTCATTTTCGGGGCGGCAAAACTCAACCTCAAATTTATTGAAGTCCCCATCCGTTATCGTGCCCGAACGTACGGCGAAACCAACATTTCTCGCTTCAAACACGGGTGGCTTTTGCTCAAAATGACCTTTTTTGCCCTCAATAAAATCAAATTTTTGTAACAACGTATGACTTGGCACGAAACCATCGAATACATCCAAAGCAACCCACAGTTTGCCGAGATTGTAGCCAATACCTACATTCTCCCCGAGCTGGGCGTCAATGTAGAACGGTTTCGTCAAAGTGCTGAATTCCAAGAAACTTTGCGTTTAATTCGGCATTATTGCCCTATTCCTAACCCGTATCTTTTAGACATCGGCGCTGGCAATGGCATTGCGAGTATTGCTTTTGCCCTCGAAGGTTTTCGGGTCGTTGCCCTTGAGCCCGATCCAAGCCCAATGGTGGGAAGTGGGGCTATCAAAACGTTGGTGACTATGTATAAATTATCAAATGTGCAAATTGTCGAAGCATTTGGCGAAGAATTACCTTTTGATACTCAGACATTTGACATCGTTTATGGTCGTCAAGTCATGCACCATGCCCACCATTTACCCAAATTTTTGGCAGAAGCCGCTCGGGTACTTCGACCAAAAGGGCTGCTTTTTACAACACGCGACCACGTCATTAAGGACGAAAAAGACAAGCAAAATTTTTTAAAAAAACACCCTTTGCACGGTTTTTACAGAGGAGAAAACGCTTTCCGCCTGACTGAATACCGCGAGGCTTTTGCCAAAGCATCCATGCAAATTGTGGAAGATTTAAGCCCTTCCCAATCGGTCATCAACTATGACCCCTGGAATAAAAAGCGCCTCTCTGACCTCATTGGCAACAAAATAGGTCGTATTTTTGCTAATCAGCAATGGCTTGTCGATATTGGTTGGCAAGCATTGATGTTCCGACAAGAACACTTGTCAGGTAAATTGTACAGTTTCATCGCGCGAAAAGAATAAATCCTCCATGCCCTCCTTTCTGTACCTTGAGCAATACTTTTTTTTGAGCAACTTTTTGGTTGGACTGGCATTTTTTTGGGCGGTTTATGGCTGGGGTTTAGCCTTTTTAGATTTGTTTGGGATTTATTTACCCACTCCCTTAAAACAAATCATTGCGGTTATTTTGGGTTTTTTAGCCGTAAGTCTTACTGTTCAGTTGCTCGCCTTTGGTTTTTGGCTAACGCCTCTGGCAATCAACGTGCTGTATGGAATGCTCGCGGCGGGTCTTGCCTATTCAGTAAGCCGCTTTAGTTTTTATTTTACAACCTCAAAAATTACCTTTTCAACCCCACAATTAATCTTAGCTGGCGTTGGTTTCATTTGTCTATTGCCCATTTTCATATACGCCTTGTTGCCTTCTACCAAAATTGACGAACTGTTTTATCATCAGTTGGTGGCGCAACGAATTGTGATGGATGGTGGACTTATTTTCTATCGCCAACCTTGGGAAGCCGCCATTCCTCCGCATCTTATTTACAATTTTTCGCAAGTTCCGCTTGTCAGTCTTGGGTTTACCGATGCCCCCAATGTGGTAAGTTTTTGCTTTTTGGGATTATTTCTCTGGTCAATATACCAATGGATGCGCCAAGCAGAAACACCTGTGTTTTGGATAAGCATAGGTTTATCTTTGTCTTGCTTAGGCATGTATCGCTTGGTTTTTACTTCCGCAGGAAGCCATCATTTTGGAGATTTAGCCGCATTTGCAGCCTTTTATCTCACCCTTAATTTTTCGCAACTTTCCCAAACGCAGTCGGTTAAAAGTCTGCTTAGCGGAATTGGTTTACTTTTACCCGCAATTCTGGGTGCAAAAATGTCGCTTGCACCTTATGCGGCGTTGGTTGGTTTAGCAGCAATCTTTGAATTGTATCAACAAAAACAATTTTCTGTTCGGAATCTGTTGTTACTCCTTTGGCCAACCCTGGTATTTTACCTACCTATCGTCATTTGGACGTATGCACAAACCCATTCACCTTTCGGTTTAATCTTATCTCAATACTTCGATACTACACTCATAGACAAGCACTTACTTGCTTCAACTTTACAAGCAGAAGTCGTTAATACTCCTACTTTTTTAGAACATACTCAAACCGCACTGTTGCACTTTCCATACCTTGTTTTGGGTTCGTTTGTTGTGTTTGGTTGGAGCAATTACCCTCGGCGTGATAAAATTAAAATGTACCTCATCGCCATTTTATTTTTATTGATTCTGTACAAATTCGACTTGCTTTACAGCCCACGCTTTTGGGGGAATTTACCGTTGTGTTTTTTCATAGCAACCCTACTTTCTCTGCCACAATGGGCTACAAAACCAACATATTTTTACCTCAAAGCAGGTTTAATTTTTGTAGCTGTACTTCCCTATCTCGGCATGACGTACTTGTATTTGTACAATTTACGACCTTTTCCACTTACTACAGCGCAGCGCACACATTTTTACCATCGTTTTTTGCCCCTATATGACGACTTTCGGGCACTTGATCGCATCCTTCCTACAAATGCGTGTTTATATACCCAAGAAAGGATAAATCTTGTCCATGCCCCTCGTCGTATCTTTCGCGATAGCCTTGATGTCTGCGATTGTCCATCGGTTTATGCACTAGAGTTTAAAAATAAACCGTTATCTTTTCCACTTTCGATACAACACCGCAACTACCGCACTGGCAAAATCATATACCAAAATCCAACATCTGTCATTTCCACATACCGAACCCCAAACAAAAAGCCCAAAACAGAGCAACTAACGGTATATGAACTACGGCCATAAAGTAAGCAACGTATGAGTTTTCCTACCCAAACCACAGAGCCTCGCATAAGTATTGTCACCGTTTGTCTCAATGCCGCGGCACATTTGACGACCACTATTCAGAGTGTTGTAAGTCAAACCTACCCAAACATTGAGTATATTGTTATTGATGGACAATCGACCGACGGGACCTTGGATATACTTAAAAAGTACGAAACAAGCATTACAAAATGGGTCAGCGAAAAAGACAAGGGAATTTATGATGCGATGAACAAAGGCATACAAATGAGTACGGGTGATGCCATCTTGCTATTAAATGCTGGGGATTTTCTTCAACCCAATGCCATTGAAGAAATGGTCCAAAGGGCACAGGGAAACGTGAATAACAAAATCATTTGCTGCGACTGGGTCGTATTTTTTTTAAATTCCACCAAAAGGATACACCGCCAAGCTGAATTTAATTTTAACCGAAAAAATGGTATTTGTCACCAAGGGACGCTCATTGGCCGCGAGATTTACCGTACTTTTGGGGGCTATGACACGTCTTATCGTTACGTAGCCGACTATGAATTTTACCTAAGAGTGTGGACCATCACCCCAAGCGTCTTTGTCCGTGCTCCAAAATACTTAGCCAATTTTATGTTCGAGGGTTTTACCACCAAAGGAATACGGAAAAGTAACATTGAACGTTGGAAAGTAATAGAACGGTACTTTTCGTGGAAAGAATCATGGTATCTACGTTTGACTACGATGGCCGCCATTATGGTCCGAACGTTGAAAGCTGTGACTAGTTAAAAGGGTGTTAATGAGAGAACTGCTTTACCAATTAGCTTATTTGCGGACACAACTGACACAATTAGAAAAACTATTTGTGTGGGCAATTCTCTTCGTTTCAGTCGATGGCTTTCCACTTTTACCACTCAACAACGAAAACAGACCCCTATCTACCGTTATTTTGCTGGTTTACTGGATTTTACAAAAATTAAAATCCAGAAGTATTTCTGTCTTTGAAATCCGTGTATGGCTAGGACTCTTGGTACTCCTACTATTCACTTTTGCTAAAGCCTACTTTGTTTACCACGATTTTCGGGGGTTCTTCAAGTTTTGTATCACAGGCACCTTATCAGTGATTACCATTGCTACTTGCCGCCATTTTTTAAAAGGTTTGCTCGAACGGTTTTCTACCACTGAAGTTATTCGACTCCTGACCTATAGCCTCATTTTATCTTCTGTTCTTCCAATTGGCATTGGTTACGTTCAGTTTTTTGCTATTCAAGGGCTGCTACCCATGCCCATTGCCAATTTATTTACCAGTTTATTCAGCTATCGCCCCTTACTCGACCGTCCGCAACTTACCACTACCGAAGCCTCCCACGCGGCAACTTATGTACTAATTGTTCTCTTTTGGGTCTATTCGTTTTATCACGACAACCCTACCTTTCGACGTATCTATCTAACCGTTTTATTCGTATTATTTTTGTTGATAAGCTCCTCGATTGGGTACGTAGCATTTATTGGTAGCTTATTTATATACTGGCTATTTTGCACAAAAATCAATTTTCGGAGGTTATTTTCTAACGTGGGCATTGGCCTTATTTTTATCGGGTTAGCCTATTCACTTAGAGATTATTTTCTTATCGAATACACGGTTCATCACCTCAGTATCGTAGGTGATTTGCTAAGTAGCTTTAGTGCCGATAGACTCACTTATTGGCTACAAGAAGATTATTCTTTTCTCGAACGTTTTGGCACGCCGTTACTGGGTTTTCTGTCGCTCTATGATTCTTCTTTTTTAGGAATTGGCGGAGAAAGTTTCTATTACATTTTCCCACAACTGATGTCCGACTACTTCCCCAATATGCTCACCAATCCACTATTATCTGAAAGGATGCAGTTGGATGCCCATTTTACTGTTAAATTTTTACCCGCTAAGATTGCTTCCGAATTCGGGATTTGGGGATTTTTGTTATTTATGTGGTTTTATGTTTCTACTTTCAATAAAATTAACCATTTTCAAAAAGAATTTAATAATCCTACCTACCGTGGATTATGCCTTTGCTTTATTTATACAATGATTAGTACGTATATGTGTAGCTACTTCAACTTCATCGTCATTCTAGTATTTGTCGTTACGCCTTACTTATATTTTGATGATTTTGAAGCTGTAATCCATAACACCCCTACCCTACCTCTTGACCAATGATTTCTATCATTACAGCAGCTTATAACTGTGAAAAATACTTAGGACAAGCCATTGACTCCGTCATTGCCCAAACATTTCAAGATTGGGAAATGCTGATTGTCGATGACGTATCGACCGACAGAACAACTGAAATTGCCCAAAAATACGCCAAAAATGACTCCCGAATCAGACTTATTTGTAGTCACCAGAAATTATACTCAGCTGGAGCGCGCAACTTAGGCACCCAACATGCCGCTGGTAGCTATATTGCTTTTTTAGATGCTGACGACTGCTGGCTACCCCAAAAATTAGAAATTCAGTATGAGTTCATGCAAAAAAATAACCATGCCTTGTGCGTTACTTCTTATCAAACATTTAACCACGAAGGCCAAATTCATCCTCACATTCTGAAAGTTAAACCGATCATAAAATACCACGATTTTTTTTATTCTAACCCCATCGGCTGCCTGACAGTCATGTACGACAGAAACAAAGTAGGTAACTTATATTTTCCAACCGATCTTTTTTTTCAGGAAGACTATGTGCTGTGGGCCAAAACTTTGCAACAAACAAAGTATCATTTTTATGGCATCGACATCCCCTTGGCTTTCTATCGTTTACATCCCCACAACAAATCATGGAATAAGTGGAAAGTAGCGCAGTACCATTGGGCAACAGTTTATCGACGTTGTTTTAACTGGAATTTCTTTCAAAAGCTATACTATTTTACATTTTACATCATAATCAATCTGCGAAAATACTATTACCTACGCCCTTTGAAATAAGCACTGGAAGTCAATAAACGCAAAAAGCGACTTGAAATCTCTCCAAGTCGCTTTTTGCAAACGGTTAACTATTTCTACAAATGCGTTTGGGCCGCATATAAATCCCGTGGTGATACCTCCGCCCAAGAGTAATCTGACACTTTGTCGGTCGCTAAAATATTAGCACCCATGCCCATTGCCTTGTCCCAATCACCCTCACTATCCACGTCATAGACGCGAATTAAGATTTTTTTCTGCATCAACTCATTAAAATCAGCTTGTTTTCCGCTGCCTGACTTTACGTTATAAACAACCCTTGAATTTGGAACAGTTAGCTGGTCTGCGTTGTCACAATCGGCAAAACAGATACGCTGCGAACGGTTGTTTCGATAATAGACTTTCTTCCAATCTTCGTTGCCACTCAGGCAAAAGATAAAATGATTTTTTAACGAGCCAAGGGTGGGCCAGCCTTGTGCCTGGACTACATCTGAGAGTTTGTTGGAATCTGTTAAACCTGGAAAAAGGTCGTGTGGTGTTTTTATCAATTCACGACCAAAATAGGTTGTCAGATAATTATCTATCTCATCTGGAAATAGCCCTTCATCACCTTGGTCACTTTTGATGTCCAACATGACCCAAATTACATCGTGGTCAGGGTTTTTGGTATGCCAATCTGATAACTGATCCAAACAAACAGATAATTTTGGCCCTCCATTCGTCGCATGATTCACGGTAAAATACCCATCATTCATCGAATCACTTGAATGTCGCCAAATGTCGAGTTCTATCCCTCTGCATCCACATTGATAGATGGGAGATTTCAAGGTGAGTTGTTCTGAAAGGCTTTCCTTCCGATCGTACGAATTGTGCGATGCTTTAAACACCACGTTTTGAAACGGGGTACTGTCTTGTAAACTTGCCATAACGTTGAGTAAAGATAAAAATGAAACCAATTGATAATTAAACACTAACTGCCGCCGCCATGCTGTAAAGATTCACTTTGGCTATGTGTGGAATTTTTTTGCGACCATCGGTACTTCCATTAATACCATAATCGTCTTTGATGTGCGCCTGTATTTGGTCGTGAATTTGATCAGGAATGTCACCTGTTGTGATAATATCGGTTTGAATGGGGTCTTCGTTTTTCATTTGCACAAACGCCTGAGCATAACAAATCACTCCAACGGCGTTGTAGCAGGCCATCAAGATCAAATGGTCGTCTTGGTTATCTCCGCGAATATGGTCGATTTTGGTAGAAACCAACAGGCCAGAATTGCCTTCCATCTTGGTCAATTCTTGGCGCCACGTACGGTAGTTGTGATCATCGTCGTACGAGTATTCTACCACCAAGTTAAAATCAGAATCATCTTTTGAATCTTTGTAAAACCAGCCATGGTTTGTGCTGCTATGTTTTACATCTACGTCATCGTAGGTATCTAAAGTCGAGCTAAAAGTATCATAGTTGAAGTTCATGACAATAGGAAGTTAAGGGTGAATTAAACTGATACCGAATTAGTGAGGCGAATGATACTGTGACAAACCACAGGGATGAAGTACATACGTCCTCCATTGTCACTCCATTTCACCACAATTTTGGAAATATCGTTGTACGCTTTGCAACATACGTCGAATACTTCTTTTGTTCCTTCGGCTACTTCTTCCGAAATTCCTGCTGTTTCAAAAGCACCCAGTAAACCCGCTACGTCGAAGGCAATATCGACGGCCTTGATGAGTGTTTCTGGAATTTGGTACCCGTCATTTCCAGCTTCCCACGTATAACTTACGCTCGATAAATGGGCTTTATCGTCATAATTGAGGACAAGTATCACGTGGTCATCGGTTGCCCCTCCCCTGATATGGTCAAGCTGAACCGTCATTTGCATCGTCGTTGATGTTTTAACGACATTGGTTGGATAATAAACCCGATAGTTTGAGTCTTCCACTTTGTACTCAATTGCGGTACCGTCATTGGTTTCTTCGCAATCAGGATAAAACGACCGAAAAGTGGTCTTGTTAAATGTGTAGTTCATAACGTGAAAAGTTAATAGTTTAAAATTTTGAAGAGTTTTTCATAACGTTGGGTAAAATTATGTTGAGCAATTAACCATGACTTAGTTGTTTAAGCCGATACAAAATTGAAAAACATCTGCCGCCTCCGTATCCGTTAAAATACCCTTTTTTCAAAACGGGCATTTTAACCTATACCAACCCCGTAATTTTACCTATATACCAAAAACAGGCATTTTTACCTATAATTCTAGCTGGGGAAGCCCCTAGATTTGTACGTTTTCTTTATATTTAGATTTTTCAATCAATCATCCCTCAACTTAAAAAAAGACTCATGAGTACGCACGTAACCAAAGACCAAGAAAACGAATGGCAATCAGTAGCAGTACCCCTAGCCGACGCCCAGTCGTGGGTATCAAACTGGATCAATGCTAACCCTGCCAATGACCCTGATTTTAAACCTTCAGACATACGCGCATTTGTAGTTCGCCGCGCCGATTTTGTTGAAGCCCTTGCTCAACCTGACACCGAATATGCCCGTATCTATATTGGACTCAAACCAAACCCTGACACAAAACTTGGATATGAACCTTGTATTATCATTGCAAGTGCAGCGGTAAAAGGAACAACCATTAAAGATTATGACGGCGATGACAAAGATGTCATCATTGATTTGATTGGAGAGCAAACAGTCTATGATATAGCTACAGGGAAAGAAGTTCGAGGTGATTACCAAGTTTTCGATGTGAGTCGCCCTTGTCCGCCTATTTGCGACCCCAAAAGCCCTCTTTTTATACCAGCCCCTGATGGCTCATCTTGCGATTAAAAATTAGCTATAAAATAAATGATACAAGATTTCTTGACATGGATGCTCTATCATACGATTTACTTCTTGATATTTCCAATCGGAATTGCACTTTACCGATATAGATTTATTAAGAAAGAACGTACGTACGTCATTGCATTTCTAGGTCTTGGACTTTTAACGGAGTTAACTGCCACGTGGTTTAGTGAAGTATTTGGCACCAATTTACCCATACTTCATTTATATACTGTGTTAGAATTTAACCTCATTGCGTTATTTTATTTTAGCTTTTTTGGCTATTTCTATAGTCGTCGTTTAGTGCCTAGTTTGATGGTTTTCTTTACGGGATTTGCTGTGTTGAACTCCTTGTTTATTCAAAAAATCACGGAGTTCAACACCTATTCTCGGGGATTAGAAGCCCTTTTGGTGATTATTTTTTCGCTTTTATGTTTTTACAAACTATTGATTGAACTTAGTTCTAAAAACCCTACTCAACAACCCATTTTTTGGATAAACACGGGTTTCTTGCTCTACTTTGCGGGCAACCTCGTTTTGTTTATCCTAAGCAACGTCATTTTAAAAGAAAATAAAGCTTTCAATTACATGTCGTGGGGGTTACATTCGTGCCTGATAGCCCTTTTGTACATCTTAATTGGAATAGGTTTATGGAACAGTCCTCATCAGAAGTAGATTTATACCTTGCTATTTTCGGTGGGTCGTTTGTGATGATTTTACTGGTAGGTTGCGTGGTAGGGTTTATTGTACTTTACCAACGCCGTCTATTTCGTCAAGAATTAAACTATAGAAAAATGGAACTTAAATACCAACAAGAACTCATCAACAGTACGTTGGAGGGGATTGAGTCGGAGCGAAAACGGCTTGCCCGTGATTTGCACGACGAAATTGGGGCTGCACTCTCGGCCATGCGCTTGTTGGTAGGCCAAATGCCTGCTGAGTCAAAAATTTCGCCCGAAATCGTTTCCTTAACCAAAAAATACAAAGAACTGATTGACGCAACCATTGATAGCGTTCGACGTATTTCTAACGACCTACTCCCCAGCGGATTAGAAGAGTTTGGATTGAGTTATGCCATCGAAGGGTTGTGCGAAAAATCGCTTGAACTGACTGAGGCCGACATCGACTGGCAAATTGAGGACATTCCTGAAGCCAGCGTTTCGCTCAACTTGATGTTGTACCGACTTGTGCAAGAATTGCTCAATAATACCATTAAATACGCACAAGCAACTCAAATTCAGATTACAGTTCAAAAGCAAAACACCCAACTTACCCTACTTTACATCGACAACGGGCGCGGTTTTGATTTTGACGAGGCGTATCGCAAAAAAAGCTTAGGTCTTAAAAATATCGAAACTCGTGCCCGTATGTTTGATGGTACATTGCAGTTTATTACCCAACCCAATCAAGGGACCAAAGTGACCGTTAACGTTCCTCTTTCCGCATACTAATTCTATGGCAAACATTCGCGTAGCCATTACCGACGACCAAGTACTTTTTCGGCGCGGAATGGCGTCAATTATCAATACTTTTGAGAATATTTCGATTGTGTTAGAGGCTGATAACGGCCGTATTCTACTTGATTCTCTTCAAAATTTTGAACCCATTCCCGACGTGGTCTTGCTTGATTTGTCGATGCCTGAGTTGAATGGAATTGAAACCACCAAGCTCCTCCACGTACACTATCCTTCGATCAAAATAATTATACTTTCGGTTTATGGCGAAGACCGTTTTGTAACTCATTTGATGGAACTGGGGGTAAATGCCTATCTTTTCAAAAACGTTGAACCTGAAGAAGTAGAACGAGCCATTCGGACAGTTATTGACAAAGATTTTTACTTCAATGAGGCGTTTCTGAACGCCATGAAAAATCGGCTGACGAACAAGCGTCAAAAAATTACGCTCACCGATAACATCCCTTCTACCCTTACGTCGCGGGAAATGGAAGTACTTAGCCTCATTTGTAAACAACGAACTGCCCAAGAAATTGCCGACCAACTTTTTATTAGCGTTCGTACTGTCGATGGGCATCGCAACAATTTGCTCGAAAAAACAGGCGCTCGTAACTCAGCGGGTTTGGTTCTTTTTGCCATCAAACACAGGCTCATTGACCCAACCGAGCTTTTATAACAACAAGACCCGCCGTAGCGGGCCTTGTTAATTCATTTTGGTAAAATCCAACTCTTTTACGGCATCTTCACCACTTTCAGGGTAGTTTGTTGATTGTTGGCAACAACTTTTAAGAAATAAACTCCTGACTCAAGTCCTTCAGTAGCCATTTCTTCACGGTGATTATTGGTATCAGGCACAAATTGACGACTCAAAATTTCACGGCCCGAAACGTCGGTCAGTGTTGTTTGCACCGACTGTCCCTTGCGGTCTTGCACCTGAAGGCGGAGGATATTTGTGACTGGATTGGGGAGAACAGTAGCAAATGCTTGCTCCTTGCCCCCTGCCATTTGCCCCTTGCTTTTTGCCCCTTCACTCACTGCTACCTGCTGATTACTATCCGCTGTCCGCGCTCCTCCCACACCTACTCCATCTTTGGACTGAATCCTGAACCAATATTCCTGATACGCCAACACGTTGCCTTGTGGCTTACGGGTAGCAGGATAAATGCTTCCCCAGCCTTTCATGTCCCAATAACGCACACTCAATTTGTACAAACCTTTCGGTAGCCCAGCGTCATAAACGTTCCCGCCACTTCCATTGTCCTCATAAAAACCATACGCGGGATGATTGGGTCCGTAAAGCTCCGTCCAGCCTTCGCGGTTGGCATACATAAAGTACGGGGCATTGTTTTCATGGGTATTGTACGAACGAATGACGCCCATTTCTGGCGTTGCCAACAAATCAAAAGTCAATGAGCCACCTGTACCTAAGCCACAAGCATCCACGTTGATTGTCCAGTAACGAGGCGTGGTTTTATTGGTATTTTCGACAAAATACAACGTCGGATTTTGCTGCGTACTTTGCTCCAATTCTGCCCCACCATCACGGCCAATGAAGTTACTTTTCCAGTCATCGCGGTTGTTTGTTGGCTTTACTGCCGACTGACTTTGGCCTAGGTTAATCAGCGTCAACACAAAAGCATTCCAGCGTATGTCCTGATGCGCACTTTCCAAACTTTGGCAACCTCCTTCAAAAATGCACTTGGCCCAATAAGACTGCTTTGTTACGTTGTTAAACGATACGTCGAAACTTGGCGATGTCACGCCTGTATTCCAAAAAGTACTACTGCCAGCGGGACAATTGGCCGAGACAGTCACAGTAGTCCCCATACAAACCGAGGCTTGACTTACCGTTACGATTGGAGCAATATGAACTGGGTTTACGGTGAATGTTACGACGTTACTTTTTCCACTCAAGCACCCATTTTCGGTCTGGCAGCGTGCATAATACGAAGTAGTCACCGCTGGAATCGTCGTAGGAAGGTTAGGCAGTGCAGCCTCCGTGAGGGCATTGTACCATACCGTTTTTAGGTTTCCGCACGAAGCTTGTCCACTAAAATTTGCGCCCGCTTGACAGCTTACGGTTGATGACAGTGCCGCAGTTGGCGCCGCTGGAATCGCTACCAATTTTAAGCGCATCACCCCCGACTCACTTTCAACGCACGAAGCCGTTCCGTCCGATTTTCGGCAACGCACACGGTAATTATGAAACTGATTGTCTATCAAAGCCGCTGGGATTGTGGCGCTATACTCACCCCCATCAACTGAGTAAACAACCACCTCTCCAACCGCACAAGTGGCATGAAATAATAGCCCTTGGCTGGCCGAGCTACACACTTCCTTGGTTTCACCAGCCGCAACGTTGACACCATCCGCCGTCAGAGAAACCGCTTGAGGAACAGAAGCACGCTGGTTGATTGTAACCTCCATTGGACTTGTAAACGTAGCTGGACAATTAATATCACAGGCGGCTTGGTAACGGTAAGGTTGGTTATTCGACAATTGGGAAGCTGGTGAGGTGCCTGACCAATCGCTCCAAGCGCCATTGCCAACTTGCACACGCCAAACAACAGACGAACCCGAAACGCACAAACCCGAAACCGTAAACTGTAAAAGGTTCACAGGATTCGAATCGGTATCACAAAAAACGTGAGAAGTTCCTTCATTAACAGTCGTTTGTTGCACAGAAAGAATTATGCGAGGAGCACCCACCACCGAAATTTTGGCAGTTGTATTACTCACTGTTCCAGTGCAACCATTGGCATCCGTCACACTTACCAACGTATAGGTAAATACCCCTGTAGTGCTGGTTGGGACTGATACCGTTGAAGTTGTGGTCGTTTGGTTTGGTTCTCCATTGAGCGAGTAAACAAAAGTATATGGGCTCGTTCCACCCGTCGCTGAAAAAGTTACCGATGGTGACGGTGAATTTTTACAAACTTCACTGTTTCCCGAAATACTCGCATTGATGGGCTCATTGAACACGATAGCCGCACTTCCTTCCATACCAATGTTACAATTGCCCAATGATGCTTCAACGGTATATATTCCACTCGTCGCCACTCCTGCAAACTTTATTCCTTTGCCCGTGCCAGCTACATTTGAGCTTAAAATCACCGCATTATCTTTGACTAACGAATACGAAACACCTGTTTCCGAATTACTCAATGAAATAACTACCTCATTTCCTGCACAATAACTTCCTCCTCCGCTTACGGTAAAACGAGTTGGTGTTGTTTCAATTGTCACTGTTTTGGTTGAAAAAGTGGCTGAACATCCGCCGACTGTGCGCGTTGCGACAACGGTGTACGTTCCTGCAATCGCTATTTTTCCAAACGAAATTGCACTTCCTGTGCCTTCAATGGGGGCGTTTACATTATCATCTCCTTTCTTTAATTGGTATTTTACTCCCGTTTCAGAATTAGCTAACCCTATCTCAACGCCATCTCCACCAGCGCAAAAACTCCCCCCACCAGTTACTTCAAAAGCCGTTGGGAGCACACACACCACCTCAGCAGGAATCACTTTCGTGCTTATTTCATTACTGGTCGCCGTAGTAGAAACGGCACAAGTAACATTGCTCGTCAAAACGCAGCTAATGACGTCACCATCTGCCAGTTGCGCATCCGTATAAGTAGTACTAGAAGTACCTACGTTTTGGTTATTTTTCTTCCATTGAAAACTCGGAGCATCGCCTCCATTGGTTGCTACTGCCGTAAAGTTTACAGTTGTTCCTGCAATGATACTGTTATCTGAATCGTCCGATGAAATTACCACCGAAGCTGTCACCAGAGGCTTGATTGTTATTTCAAAAGAAAGGTAAGGTCGGCATGCAATTTCGGTCAACTGGGCATCTGTTATGTCAAGAATGGCATACACGTAATAGTTAACAGCAGCCCCCGTCGAATTGACTGGAAAAGTCAAGTCATTAAAACTGAGAAGATAGGGCGAACTTGCTCCTGTAGGCGTCAACGAACTCCCGAGCGAAGTACCTCCCGAATACATAGATGTACCTGTCTGTACCGAGGTAAAATAGACAAGTTTTACATCCAAATCATTTCGAGTGGAAGTCAAGGAAACATCCGTCGAATTGTCACCTGAACATATTTCTACATTTGTACTGCTTGAAGCAATCAATGTTGGACAATTAAATGCTTCATCGTTGTCCGCAATTGTCACCGTCATTGCTGGCATAACAACTCCATTATAATTTGCATCTTCACTGCTAGTTGTATAGGTAATTGTTTCCGTATGATTACCCTCAATCAGGGCATCGTCCACCGCCGTAACTGTGACTGTTTGAGCAACATTCCAGTTGGCAGGTGTAAAAACAACGCTTGTAGGATTGGTAGTGGTTTGTCCTCCAGGAGTGATGTTAATCGTAACATTCGCCATAGGTTCACTTTTGAGCACTATTGTATAACTATCCGTTTCTGCCACCTCTTTTACCTTCGTAGAACCTCCCGATTCTGTCAAAATAATACCTGAAACATCATTGTCAGTAATCGTAATCATTTGCGAAGTGGTTTCTCCCAAACTAACCCCCGAAGAAGGATTGATGACGGTAAGAGTGGCGATTTCGGTAGTTTCTGCAATAAAATCATCGACAACTTTGAAGGTGATACTTCCTGAGTTTTTACCATTCAGAATCGTTATTTTGGTTGCCGACAATGTGTAGTCGCCCGTTGTAACTCCCGTTCCCGAAACAGCTACTTCCACCGTTTGGTCGCCTGCTACATTAGAGTTGGTTGTTGCCGTCAAGGTTATTTCAGTTTTATCCGCTTCACTTCCCGAAGTGCTACTGGCTGCCAGGCTTACGGTTGGGGCAACCGTTCCTACGATTATCAAATCATTATCAGCCGCAATTGCCCCTGCACCAATTCGTAGCGTTCCTGTTAATCCAGGATTTGAGCCCGCATTAGCTGCCGAACCATAACCATATAGTCGAAAGGTAATCGTACCCGCAACATTGGTCAGCGCATTGGCAAAAGTAATTGTTTCCCAAAGAGGTTCGGTGGTCACTATTGCACTTCCCAAATCCGTCACAAAATTATCAATACTACTTCGTAAAGTGACTTTGTTTGGCCCCGTATTTGATGAGCGAAGTACAAGCCCAACCCCCGTCAGTTTTGCTTTATATCCGTCAGCAATGGTGAGGCTAAATTCGTAATAATCGTTGTTGGTTATCGCATCGGTCAATGTGGTTGTCGCAGTAGAACTAAACCAGCCATTGGCATTGATAGACCCCGAATTTGTAACGGCTGTGATACCTGCCCCACGGTTTAAGAGACCCGAATTTATCCCAGTTGTAAGGGTTGAAGGGGTATTACTTGTTTGACTCCCCGTCGCTCCTGATAATTCCCAAACCACTAAGTTTTGGGAAAACACGAGTTGAACGTACAAAACCAACGCAACGGTTAGCTTTATTCTTTGGCGGAACTTTAGTAAGCTTTGGTTCATGGGTAATTAATGGTTAAATAAAATACTATACATATATACATACTATACTAAAAATTCATAATTAAACCTACTAAAAATCAATTTAATAGGTTTAACATACCAAGATTATACCTACCAACCTACGTATCCTTCAGGAGTGACACCTTTCAGGCGTAAGTAACAAATCGCTTGTCCGCGGTGGTGAATAATATGGTTTTCCATGGCGTAGAAGAAACGCCACGCTTGAATTTTTCCACCTGCATACCCTTCATGACGAGCAAGTCGGTCGGCGGGAAGTTCGCCAACGACCTTTTCAACCCACGCATAAAAACCCTTCATTTCTTCGATGAGTTGGGCTTTTGATAGTTTTTGCCAATCATTTTTGGTATCGTAAGGGTTAGGGATATCGAACCTTCCCGCAAATTGCATGGCAGTAAATACAATACAGTGCACAAACTGCCCGCGAAAAGTCATGGCTTCGGGGGTATAATGAAAGTCCAAATGCTCTTCGGGCATTTGCCCAATAATCGTCAACGAATAGTCGAGCGAACGGCGCCAGGCCACGCTAAACTCTTCTTGAAACTCTTTTAACTCTTTTTTGGAACGTTCTTGTCCCAACACGGGGAGTGTTCCGCCTACTCCAACCAAGGCACGAAGTGCAGTCTGACGATTTATTTTTTTTGTCATGAGGTTTTTATCTCGAATCTAGAAATGGTTTTTTATTAACGTTTTACAATCATATACGGAACTCTCTATCTGAAAGTCACTTATAAGACACTATATTTTTAAATACGCATTATCGCTCTTTAAAAAAGCTACCATTGGTAGTCGCTAAAAAAGCTTCAAATGGTATTTCTTCTTGTTTGATAAATCCCTGCTGCGGCAATGTGCCATCGGCTACCATCTCTACCACTGCCGCTACCGAAGCCGCCGTTGTCCACGAGATAGCCCGCCAATGTACGCCATCTATTTCTATGGGATGATACGCCCGATAAAACTCTTCGCGCGCAAGCCCCTCGGCCTGCCAACCTTCCACAACGGCATAGACATACACGACGTCTTCTTTGACGGGTGGTTTGGCCGCAGTCAAGATTTCTTCCAACTGCTGACGGTTGTTTTTCAGGATTAGTTCGTACAGCATGAAGCGCATCAGCTTGGCATGACCTGGATAACGAATCGTCTTGTAGTTGAGGGTATCCACTTTTCCAAGGTAGGTTTCGCACATGGTTCCTAACCCTCCCGACGTGCTAAACGACTCAAACTCTTGCCCTTCGATGTTAATGACTTCGATACCATCCAACGACGACACCATTTTGCGCTCGCCGTTTTGAATCACTTCAGCGTCGTTGATGTATTCGTTGATAACTCCCGCAGGCGACCACGTAAAAGAATACCCCAGCAACCCATTGGGGTACCTTGGCAATGCTCCCACCCGAAGCTCAATATCACGCAAACGCTCAAAACGTTTGGCTAAATCAGCCCCCACAATTCCAATTAACCCTGGCGCCAATCCGCATTGCGGCGCCATCACAGCACGGTGAGTGTCGGCCATTTCTCTGATTGCCGTTGTGGTCGGAACATCTTCGGTGAGGTCAAAATAATGAATACCGTTTTTAAAGGCTGCCCGCGCAATCGGCAAGTTGAGGTTGTAAGGCATACACGATACAACGGCGTCAAATTCCGACAAGGTACGTTCGATGAAGGCTTCGTCGGTTACATCGCCTTCAATCACCTCAAAAGCAAAGCTTCGGCTAGGCTTGCGCTTATCTAACCCTTTGACATTAAAACGCTTGTGGAGCAAAGTAGCCACCAATGAGCCTACTTTCCCCAAGCCAATGATTAATACATTTTGCATGGTAGTTTGTTGATTTTTGGAATGAAATTGGGAAGAAAAAGAATTGCCCACAGAGGGGCTTTAACCTTGCTCGTTAGGGAACAAATGAACAAGCGCTACGTAAGTAGGCAAGTCGAGCGAGGTATTTTTTGAGGTCAGGATTCATTGTAAAGCAAATGTAAAAACCCTTACCTATTTTGGCAAGGGAATGTTAAAAATATCTAAACAACTCGGAATAGATTCTGGGGTACCTAAACGGAATTGACTATATTTTCGTTACTTTGCAAGCTATGAATACCAAACGTTGGACATACCGAACGACACTTTCAGAATCGCAACAAATCCAAGCGGAAGCCCTTGCCAAATCCATCAATGTCAATCCATTTTTGGGACAACTCCTTGTGCAACGTGGTATTACGACTTTCGACGAAGCCAAAGACTTTTTTAGACCTTCGCTCGCTCACCTCCATAACCCTTTCTTAATGAAGGACATGGACAAAGCCGTAGCGAGATTATTACGTGCTTTTGAAAACAACGAAAAAATCATCATTTATGGAGATTACGACGTGGACGGCACTACGTCGGTGGCGCTCTTCTATGGTTTTCTCAAAAAATACTACACACAGCTCGAATACTACATCCCCGACCGATATACCGAAGGGTACGGGGTGTCGTGGCAAGGAATTGATTATGCCGAACAACAAGGGGTTAAGCTCATTGTAACGCTCGACTGTGGCATCAAATCGGCCGATAAAGTAGCCGAAGCCCAACGTCGCGGCATCGACTTTATCATTTGTGACCACCACCGCCCCGACCAGCATCTTCCTCCTGCGGTGGCCGTTCTTGACCCCAAACGTGAAGATTGCCCTTATCCTTACAAAGAATTGACGGGTTGCGGCGTCGGGTTTAAACTCTTACAAGCCCTTTGCGAACAAGGAATGGGGGATGAAGAGGTTTTGTACCAACAACTTGATTTATTGGTCGTCAGCATTGCCGCTGATATTGTGCATATTACGGGAGAAAACCGTGCGTTGGCCTTTTTGGGTCTTAAAGAGCTTAATAAACACAAACGACCTGGCATCAATGCCCTCGTGGCACTGGCAGGACTGCGCAACGAACTCGACATCAACAGTGTGGTTTTTGGACTAGCGCCACGAATCAATGCCGCTGGGCGGATTGCACACGCCAAAGAGGCGGTTCGACTTCTTTTGTCAAAAGATAAAACGGAGGCCGAAGCATTTGCCCAAGAAATCAATCAACACAACAGCGACCGCCGAAATTTTGACACCAGCATTACCGACGAAGCCCTGAACATGATTCGTGAAGATGAATGGATGCTATCGGCCAACAGTACGGTGCTTTATAAGGAAGATTGGCACAAAGGCGTCGTGGGAATTGTGGCGAGCCGCTGCATCGAGCATTTTTTCCGCCCAACGGTTATCCTCACCAATTCGCACGGCAAAGCGGCGGGTTCGGCGCGCTCCGTCCCTGGATTTGATGTGTATGAAGCCATCGAAGCCTGCTCCGATTTATTAGAACAATTTGGAGGTCATACCTTTGCCGCAGGGCTTTCGTTGCCCATTGAAAACGTTGATGCGTTCCGCAAAAAGTTCAATGACATTGTAAGTGAACGCATTCGCCCAGAGCAACTTACACCGCTGATTGAGATTGATATGGATTTGGATCTCAACGCCATTACGCCCAAATTTTACGGCATCGTCAAGCAGATGGCACCTTTTGGTCCCGAAAACATGACACCCGTATTTGCGAGTCACCAAGTGAGAATGAGCGGAAATCCGACGTTGATGAAGGAAAAGCATTTAAAATTGGAAGTGTTTCAGCCCAGTCCGCAAGGCCCCACCAAATACACTGCGATTGGCTTTGGCATGGTCGATTTTTACCCAAAACTTATGTCGGGCAAGCCATTTTCAATCGCTTATACCATCGAAGAAAATACGTTTCGCGATAAGACGACGTTACAGTTGTATTTGAAAGACATACGATTTGAAGAAGGTTGAACAGAAAATTATGATTCTCAGAACAGAAAATTTGATAAAAAAATACGGTTCACGCCTTGTTAACAACAACGTCAGCTACCAAGTTGGGCAAGGTGAAATTGTTGGATTATTGGGACCAAACGGCGCAGGTAAAACGACATCGTTTTACATGGCAACGGGGCTGGTCAAACCCAACAGCGGCCATGTGTATATCGACGATAAAGAAATCACCGATTTGCCCATGTACAAGCGTGCGCGCTTGGGCATTGGCTATTTGGCGCAGGAAGCTTCTGTGTTTAGAACCCTGACCGTCGAAGAAAACATCATCGCCGTCCTTGAAATGACCAACCTGAGCAAAGCCGACCAAAAAGCCAAATGTGAAGAACTGCTGGAAGAATTTAGCCTTACCCACGTCCGTAAAAACAAAGGGATGGTACTGTCGGGTGGCGAACGTCGGCGGACGGAAATTGCGCGTTGTCTGGCCGTTGACCCTAAATTTATTTTGCTCGATGAACCATTTGCTGGCGTTGACCCCATTGCCGTCGAAGACATTCAGACCATTGTTTCAAAATTAAAATTCAAAAACATCGGCATTCTCATCACCGACCACAACGTATCCGAAACCCTCTCCATCACCGACCGCGCCTATTTGTTGTTTGAAGGTAAAATCTTAAAACAGGGAACACCCGAAGAACTCGCCGCCGACCCACAAGTGCGTCGTTTGTATTTAGGAGAAAGTTTTGAATTGAAACGCAAACTTCAAGATTAATTACCACTAAACTAAGCTACTTTATGGAACAACAACCTACTACAGCCCGCGCCGCCTTAAAATGGGGCGCTATTTCAGGAATTGGTTCAATGATTTTTAGTACCCTTATTTATGTAACTGGACAAGTAACCAACCCAGGACTTGCTTGGCTGGGCATCATCATTCCTATACTTGCGATGGTCATGGGAATGAAAGAATTTCGCACCCAAAATGGTGGTTTTATGTCTTATGGCCAAGGTCTTGGTATCGGAACCTTATTGTCGGGTATTGGTGGTTTCTTAGCAGGTGTTTACAACTATATTTACAACGAATTTGTGGATCCTACTTTACGCCAACAAATTCTGGATAAAACCAGAGAAGACTTAGAAAACCGTGGCATGGATGATGCCCAGATTGATGCTGCGATAGAAATGAGCTCCAAATTTTCAACACCTGGCATCACTTTCGCAATTGGCATCTTTATGGCCATCCTTATGGGATTCATCATTTCATTGATCGTTTCTGCCATTATGAAAAAAGATAAACCCTTTGATTTTGAATAAAAAGACCTCCATTCGTAATTCCTCATTCCCAATTCGTAATTAGCTACTAATGTTTGCCATTTTCCAAAAAGAAATCAATGCCTTTTTCAGCTCGCTGACGGCCTATATTGTCATGGCGGTATTTTTGACCGCTGTAGGGCTATTGATGTGGGTATTTCCCGACACCAATCTCCTCAATTATGGGTATGCCGACCTGACTTCGTTTTTTAACCTTACTCCTTTTGTCTTGCTTTTTCTTGTTCCTGCCGTTACGATGCGGTCGTTGGCTGAAGAGTTTCGCAACGGGACGATAGAGTTGTTGCTCACCAAACCATTGAGCGATTGGCACCTTGTTATTGGGAAGTTTTTAGCCGATTGGGTATTGATTATTCTCACCCTAGCTCCTACCATTTTATACTACATCACGGTGTATCAATTAGGTAGCCCTGTGGGAAATGTGGACTCTGGCGCCGTTTTTGGTTCATACATTGGTTTGGTTTTATTGGCTGCTGTTTTTGTCGCCGTTGGACTATGGGCGTCTTCCCTGAGCGACAACCAAATCGTCGCTTTTGTGTTAGGCGTTTTTATCAGCTTTTTACTTTTTGCGGGCATAGGCGCCGTGGCCAAACTTGATTTTTGGGGTTCTTTGTCGTATCCCATTTCGTGGATTTCGCTCGACCAACAATACGCCGATTTGGGGCGTGGTTTGGTTGACTCCCGCAACGTGATTTATTTGGTAAGTGTCACCGTTTTATTTCTTTGGCTCACGCAAGGGCAAGTACATCGAAAAAGAAAGTAATTTTTTATCAGAATCATCCTTTAAACTTCCCGAAAGTGAGCCTACTTTCGGGAAGTTATTTTAAATACCCCCCTCATTATGTGGCACATTTGGATTGATACAGGCGGTACTTTTACCGACTGCCTTGCGCTTACTCCTTCTCAAGACCTTCTCCGAAGCAAAGTACTTAGTAGCAGCTTTTTACGAGGTAGAATTGAACAAAAAGTAGCCTCTCATCAAGTCCAAATTTCCTCATCTTGGGCATTTCCCCCTGAATTAATTATTGGTTTTTCCTTCCGAATCGTTGGTCAAACCGATTTTCTCCACATAACGGCGGTTGAAGGCAATGTACTAACGCTTTCTCATGACCTTTACTTGGATGGCGACTCCGTCGATTTTGAAATTACAACCCACGAAGAAGCGCCTGTATTGGCGACAAGGATTGTGACGCAAACGCCGCTCGGCAGCGCTTTTCCACCCTTGTCGATGCGGCTTGGCACGACCAAAGGCACTAATGCGCTTTTGGAGAGAAAAGGTTCAAAAGTCACCCTTTTTGTGACCAAAGGGTTCAAAGATTTACTACGAATCGGGACACAACAACGCCCCAATTTGTTTCAAATTGCCATTCCTGAACCCACGCTTTTGTACCAGCAAGTGGTTGAGGTTGAAGAACGACTCGATGCCTCAGGCACTGAAATAGAAGCACTGACACTGCCTGTTTCTAAGAAAAACGCGGGTGAATCCATTGCTATTTCTTTCCTCAACAGTTACCGAAACCCAGCGCACGAACAAGCTGTCCAACGTCACTTTTTGGCGCAAGGCCACCGCTACGTCAGTAGTTCAACCGATTTATACGCGGGGATTAATTACCTAAAACGTACCCAAACGGCCCTCGTCAACGCCTACCTACAACCGATTCTTTCGGATTATTTAAACAACATTACTGCCTCTTTTCGCCCAGAAAACAGCGTCCATTCCAATCACTCGGTCAGGGTAATGACCAGCGCGGGTGGCTTGGTAAGCGCCGAAAGTTTTCAGGCCAAAGACAGCCTCCTAAGCGGCCCAGCGGGCGGAATGGTAGGCGCGGCGGCCATTGCCAAACGCCTTGGTTTTGAACGCTGTTTGACCTTTGACATGGGTGGAACCAGCACTGACACCGCGCGTTTTGACGGAAAATTGGATTTAGAATTTATCACCAAAATCGAAGGCATCGAACTCCACAATCCCACCCTCGCCATCGAAACCGTGGCGGCTGGCGGTGGTTCCATTTGCGGATTCGACGGGCATCAACTACGCGTCGGTCCCGAAAGCGCAGGTGCTTATCCTGGCCCCGCTTGTTACGGTGCAGGAGGGCCATTGACCATCACGGATGTCAACCTACTTTTAGGCAAACTCGACACTTCTCGCTTTGGAATTCCCGTTCGTCTTGACAAAGCCAAGGAAGCTCTTCAAGCCATTCAACACCAGCTTTTTACCAAAAATCAGCAACTAATTTCGGAAGAAGAATTGCTGCGGGGATTTGAACAAATTGCCAACGAAAAAATGGCCGAGGCCATCCGCCGTATTTCGGTTGCCAAAGGCTTTTCACCTAAAGAATACCCGCTACTTACTTTTGGAGGAGCAGGTGGGTTGCACGGATGCCAGTTGGCCGAAATTCTCGGTATTTCAACCGTTATTCTCCCCTACGATGCGGGGCTTTTGAGTGCCTACGGGATGGGACAAGCTTCTGCCCAACGCATTGTTACTCAGCAAGTACTTTTACCTTTAAGCGAAATAAACGAGTCGCTTTTTACCCGTTTGACCTACCTCACGGAACAAGGTTCTCAGCTTCTCCAGCAAGACGGTACGGAACTGGTTGACAAAGAAAATGCACTCGCTTTGTTGTATTTACGTTTCAAAGGCCAAGAAAGTACGATAGAGGTCGCCGTCGCCGCACAGAAAGCCCTTACTTTAGACGAAATTGAAGGACATTTTTACGATAAATACCGCCGTTTGTTTGGCTACTGTCCCAACAACCTGACCATTGAGGTAGAAAGCATCAAAGTTGTTGTTTCGGAAAAAGCCCCCCGCCAAGTGCAAACCGAAACCGCTCACTTACAACAACTTGCCAGCCCCATTCACCAAGCAAAATACCCTGCTTACGACTGGAATCAAATGAACCCAGGCGATTACTTTTCGGGGCCTGCGGTATTGCTCAATACTACTTCTACCAGTTTTATCCCCGAAGGTTGGCAAGCCGTCTTCACGCCCACCGCTGACGTAGTAGTCACTTTGGTGGGACAACGGAACAGTGTCGTTGACGCCCAAAGTGAAGCCATTGAATTAGAACTATTTACCAATCGTTTTATGGCGATTGCGGAGGAAATGGGCGCACAGCTTCAGCGAACGGCGTTTTCAGTCAACGTCAAAGAACGCCTTGATTTTTCGTGTGCGTTGCTAGATGCCGATGCCGAGTTGTTGGTCAATGCCCCGCACATTCCTGTGCATTTGGGGAGTTTGGGCGTTTGCGCGCGGCTGGTTCGCGAAAAAATCACCATTGGCGTAGGTGATGTCATCATCACCAATCACCCCAAGTACGGCGGTTCTCACTTGCCCGATGTGACCCTTTTGTCGGGGATTTTTACCCCCGCAGGCGAACTCATCGGCTATGCCATCAACCGCGCCCACCACGCCGAAATAGGCGGAAAAACGCCAGGCTCTATGCCTCCCGATGCAACCTCGTTGGTGGAAGAAGGAGTTGTTTTATTGCCCACGTATTTGGTTAAAAATGGTGAAATGCAGTGGGAAACCGTTACCGAACTGTTTACCAATGCGCCCTACCCTACCCGCGCTTTGACCGAAAATATTGCCGACATCAACGCCGCTTTGGCTTCCCTTCGCTCGGGCGAATGGGCGCTCCAACAGCTGGTCGAGCAGCATGGTTTGGCAAAGGTCCATCGGTACATGAAATTACTGAAAAGCAACGCTTTTGAAGCCCTCCAACAGGCTTTTTTACCGTATAAAAACCGCGTTTTTGAGGCGTCCGAATCGCTCGATGACGGGCATAGCATTCAGGTGTCAATACAGCCAAACGCAGCGGGAGGAATTGTGTTTGACTTTACGGGCACCTCCGATTGCCACCCTAACAACCTCAACGCCAACGTCTCCATCATTTACAGCGCCATTTTGTACGTCCTTCGTCTGCTGGTCAACAAAAACATCCCGCTCAATGAAGGATTAATGCAAGGCGTAGAGGTTCGTTTGCCCGAAAACAGCTTTTTGCATCCTATTTTTAGCGATGAAGCCACCGAATGCCCCGCCGTTGTGGGGGGCAATACCGAAGTCAGCCAACGATTGGTGGATACCCTCCTCAAAGCCTTTGAGTTATCGGCTTGTAGTCAAGGTACAATGAATAACTTTTTGTTTGGAAATAGTGCTTTTGGCTACTACGAAACCATCTGCGGCGGGACAGGTGCCAGCCAAGGTGCTGACGGCCGTTCGGCCGTTCACCAACACATGACCAATACCCGCATCACCGACCCCGAAGAACTCGAACGGCGCTATCCTGTCCGTCTCAAAAACTTCGCTGTTCGGACGCATTCGGGCGGGGAAGGACGCTGGAAAGGTGGTGATGGAATCATCCGCGAAGTGGCCTTTTTGGCTCCGCTGCGCGTGACGCTCATTACCCAGCACCGCGTTGTGCCTCCTTATGGGCTGGCGGGAGGACAAAATGGCAAAGTAGGCCAGCAAACCCTGACCCGTACCAACGGAACGCAAGAAGTGTTGGCGGGGATTTGCAGCATCGATGTCGATACGGGCGATACGCTTTGTATCGAAACCCCAGGGGGCGGCGGCTATGGCGATTAAAGAAAAAGTGCTAAATTTACCCAAATCAATCAATAGGAAAGCGAAGCCCAGGTTTTCGAGTTCCTCATGTTTTACTCATCCGCTCATCAAGTGCCACTGAACCAAGATAATATTCGCCTCGTTTTTGGACTTAAACTAAAACAACTTCGCCTCGACAAATCACTGTCTCTCAGCGACTTGTCACAGCGCACGGGGCTTTCTATTTCTTACATCAATGAAATTGAAAAAGGGAAAAAATACCCTAAATCTGACAAAATCATTGCACTTTCACGTGCCCTTGAAGTAGAATATGATTCGTTGGTTTCGATTAAGCTCAGTAAAAAATTAGAACCTATTTCGGAGCTGCTTCAGTCAAATATCCTGACCGAACTTCCCTTAGATTTGTTTGGCATCGATCCCGCCGACTTGCTCGAAATGCTCTCCGATGCCCCCACGAAGCTCAGTGCTTTTATCGGAACGCTGATCGAAATTGCCCGCAACTACAACATGTCGGTTGAGCAATTTTACTTCTCGGCTTTGCGCACGTACCAAGAGATGTACGACAATTATTTTGAGGATTTGGAACAAGAAGCTGAGCAGTTTTTGGCCCACTACCATGTCCCCGAGGAGTTGATTTTGAACGACAAATACTTGGCTGATTTGTTGGTTAAAAACTACCCCTACGAAATTCAATTTATTGACGAAAAAAAATACCCCGAACTCATCGGTATTCGGTCGATGTTGGTTCCGCGAGGTGATAAATTACGCTTACTTATAAGCCCCCAACTCGACGCCAATCAGCGCGCTTTTATTTATGGTCGGGAACTAGGCTACCAATACATGAAGCTCAAGAACCGCCTCAATACCACGCACTTAGTGGAAGCCGAGTCGTTTGAGCAGCTTCTGAATAACTACAAAGCCTCGTATTTTGCGAGTGCAATCATTATCAAAGGAAAGGTGCTTGCCAAAAAACTAAGTCACTTTTTTGAGCAACCCCAATTTGACGGCGAAGCCCTCGTCCAACTAATCGAATATTTCCACAGTACCCCCGAGTCTTTCTGCTATCGACTGAGCAATATTCTCCCTAAGCACTTTGGAATCAGCCAATTGTTCTTTTTGCGTTTCAACAATTTTGCGGGTCAAAATCGTTTTGACCTCACCAAAGAAATGCACATCGCTCGCAAACACAACCCCCATACCGTACGCGACGAACACTACTGCCGCCGCTGGGTAGCGCTGACGATTTTACAGGAACTCGCTGATTTACAGTCAAAAAGCCAGTACCAACATACCTTGTGCCGAATGCAGATTTCGCATTACATGGACACCCAAGACGAATACTTTGTGGTAGCTTTTGCCAAGCCGATGTCTCCAACTCCCAACCTCAACGTAAGCGTTTCCATGGGTATTCGATTGGACAATAATGTGCGGGCGAAGATTAAGTTTTTGAACAATGCCGACATCCCCAAACGCGAAGTCAACGAAACGTGCGAACGTTGTCCTTCGTTTGACTGCAAAGAACGGATGGCTGCTCCTACTGTATTGCAACGCAAACGCAAAAATGAAGCCATTCGCAAAGCCATGCTTCAGCTAAGCGGAGAACAATAGTTTTTACTTTTAAGCTACAAACGGAGAAGGCCATCGGCCATTTCTAACTTACGGTCGGCCAAGTCGGCGAGGTGTTCGTTGTGGGTTACAATCACAAACGTTTGGCGCAATTCGGTACGAAGTTTAAAGAAAAGCTGGTGCAAATCTTCGGCATTTTTTGAGTCTAAGTTTCCGCTTGGCTCATCGGCAAACACAATGGCAGGGTTATTAATAAGCGCCCGCGCCACGGCTACCCGCTGCTGTTCCCCGCCCGACAACTGCGAAGGCAAATGTTGCATACGGTCTTTGAGCCCCAACATTTCTAGCAATTCGCCCCCTCGATTTTTAATTACAGCTTCGGGCGATTTTCCCCCGATGAAAGCAGGCATACACACGTTTTCGAGGGCCGTAAATTCAGGAAAAAGGTTGTGAAACTGGAAAATGAAGCCTATTTTTTGGTTTCTGAATGCGGCTAACTCTTTCTCTTTCAACGCAAAAACGTCGGTATCGTCCATCCAAACTTGTCCGCCGTCGGGTCGGTCGAGGGTTCCTACAATTTGAAGAAGCGTGCTTTTTCCCGCCCCCGAAGCCCCTACAATCGTCACCAGTTCGCCTTGATGAATATCGAGGTCAATTCCTTTTAATACAGGCAGATTACCATAATTACGAACGATATTGCGGGCTTTGAGCATGAGAAAATTCTAATTGTGTATCCATTTAAAAAAAACAAAGTAGCTGGCTACCGACCATAAAAACAAGCTGAGTTACAAATTTATTTGTAACAACTGAGCCTATTTTTTGCGTTTCTTTGGCAACAAATCTTCAAATGCCATGATTGACTTTGCTCACCTTGTATTGTTGGAAGTAGCCAAACAACTCAACTTTTCTAAAGCCGCCGAAAAGCTCTACTTATCGCAACCTTCGGTGAGCAAACACATCAAAAACTTGGAAGGGGTCTATGGAGTGGCCTTGTTTGAACGTAAAACCAACGGCATTAGTCTGACCGAAGAAGGCCATATTTTGGTTGATTTTCTTACCAAGGCCCATCAGTTAAACCAAGAATTGCAGTTCGAAATTTCGACACTTCGTAACCAATCCGACGCCAAAGGTGCGCTCGTTGTTGGGGCAAGTACCACCGTCGCACTTTATCTCATGCCGCGTATTTTTTCTTCTTTCCGCCAAGCATTTCCTAACATTCAGTTACAGCTTATTAATCGAAATTCAGACAATATTTTAAAAGCCTTGCTCAACCACGAAGTAGATGTAGGGATTGTGGAAGGAGCCCACAAACTTAGCTCGGTTTCTTACCAATTCTGGCTTCGCGACGAGGTAGTGGCCGTCTGTGCCTCCAATAGCCCATTCGCTAAAACAACCACCCTGTCGTTGGAACAACTCCTTCGTACGCCCATTGCGGTTCGCGAAAAAGGCTCAGGAACGCTCGCCGTAGTGGTTGATGCGTTAAAAAATAAAGGAATTGCACTTCCCCAATTGCCCATTCAAGCGGTCATTGGCGGAACGGAAGCGCTTAAAAATTTCATTTTAGAAAATGGCTCATTAGCCTTTCTTCCTCAATTATCTGTCCAAAAACAACTTGTAAACGGGGAGTTAACCAAAATTGAAATTCCAGGCTTGAACATTCACCGTGATTTTTACATCGTCCAGCGCCAAGGGGCAGAAAACCACAAACTCCCGCGACTGTTCATCAAACATTGCCAGCAGGGTATCAACTTTTAGAATACCCTATCAAAAATCTGACTTTCCACCGCGAGGTTTGGGGTAGTAGTTTTGTCGAAAAACAACCACCATGCTCCTCTCCCACACCTCCGTAAGTCGGGTTGCTGCGTTGCAATGTAGCCATTGTCAGAAAGTCTATTCGTCCTCTCATCTTGCTACCTTTTCGCCCTGTTGTCAAAAACCTTTGTGGGCTACTTACGACTATTCGGCGCCGTTGTCTCCTTCCCTGTTGGCAACTAGGCCCCATACGCTTTGGCGTTATCGTGAAATGCTTCCCGTTTTTGATGACCACAATATCGTATCACTCGGCGAAGGTGGAACGCCCCTATTACCATTACAGAAATGGGCAAGTCAGTACGGCTATAAACAATTGATTCTTAAAGACGAATCCAACAACCCAACGGGGTCGTTTAAGGCACGAGGCTTGAGCATGGCCATTTCAAAAGCCAAAGAATTTGGCGTCGAATCGTGCATCATTCCCACCGCAGGAAACGCAGGGGGTGCTATGGCAGCCTATTGCGCCCGTGCGGGCATCAAAGCAACGGTAGTCATGCCACGCCACACCCCACAGGTGTTCAAAGACGAATGCGAACTGTACGGGGCCGAACTTGTTTTGGTCGATGGCCTCATCAACGATTGTGGTAAAAAAGTAGCCGAGATGAAAGGCAAAGCCCCTTATTTTGACGTTTCTACGATGAAGGAACCGTATCGGTTGGAAGGGAAAAAAACGATGGGATACGAGATTGCGGAACAGTTAAACTGGCAATTGCCCGACGTTATTCTCTATCCTGCTGGCGGCGGAACGGGCCTGATTGGCATTTGGAAGGCTTTTTTTGAGCTCAAAGCCTTGGGCTGGATTGCGAAAGACGCCCAACTTCCGCGTATGTACGCCGTACAAGCCGAAAACTGCTGCCCCGTCGTTAAAACGTGGGAAAATACGCAACCCAACGCTTCTCAGTATCAGGGCAAGGCTTCGTTGGCCAACGGACTAGCTGTGCCTCAACCGTTTGCCGAAACATTGATGTTGGAAGTAATGCGAGAATCGGGCGGTTGCCCTATCGCCGTTTCAGACGCTGACATGGTTGCTGCCGTCAAGGAAATCGCCCGTACCGAAGGGTTACTCATTGCCCCCGAAGGAGCTGCTCTTTTTGTTGCCCTTCAACAATTGACGGCAACCCAGCAAATTCAACGTTCAGAAAACATACTTATGTTGAATACGGGAAGCGGATATAAGTACCTTGAGAACCTTATTTCTTAACTATTTTACTTTACACAAAGCTGCTTCAGGTCTTCGACTTCACCTAAAAAAACATTGTAGTCAACCGTACCGCGAATGCCGTTGACGTAGCCACTTTTTGAATGTTGCCAAAAATGGATGCGGGCATCGTCGTAGCGATCGAGCGTCCAACCCGAATAATCGGCAATCCAAAGGGGATACTTATCCAAATTTCCTTTGATGTAGCGGCGATAAAAGTCGGCATTGGTATAAATAATAGGGCGAACACCGTAGTAGTTTTCGGCCAACCGAAGCCACGTAGCGACGTTGGCAACGACTTGTTCGCGGGTATAGACATTGGTTCCAATTTCAAAATCAAGCACAGGAGGCAAATCCCCGCGCTTTAGTTTTACCATTTTTTTGAAATTTTCAAACTGCGGTTCTGGTGCTTTCCACGGAATATAAAAATGGTACGCACCACGGTACAAGCCCACTTCATCGGCTTTTTGCCAACTGGTTTTGAAATCTTTGTCCATCAATGACGTTCCCTCGGTGGCCTTTACATAGACAAATTGCAGGCGAATGTCTTCAAACCGCATCGCCCGAAGGTTGTTCCAATCGATGCGACCGTTGTGTTTTGAGATGTCGATACCATGAATTTGAAATTTCATGGGCAAACGAATCCCTAATTTCGACACATGCCTCCATTGATTGATATTCAGGCGGTTATAATACCAAATTCCTCCGCCAATCAGCACAAGAAGCCCCACCAAAATGGCCCACCCAACGGGCGGAAGGGGACGTTTTTGGGGTGTAGATGATGTTACTCGACGCGTCATAGCGGACAAAAGTACAAACAAATCCTCAATCCTTCAGTGGCACTTCGGCCACTTCGGCGTCGGGGTCGTTCAATTTCGATTCGTCGATGAGCGATAAGGGCACTTCAGCAGACAATCGCTTGGGCGTTGGAATTTGACTCAAAAAAAACAACACTAACCCCGCTGCTATGCCCAAATACATGTTTTTTCCCGTCAAAAAATAAGCAATCAGCGAAAACAAAGAAGCCCCTTCAAAAAAGGCATATTTGACCAAAATGGTACTTTGATACGTGCGAAGTTTATCAGAAAGTGGATCATTTTCTTTCAATTTTTTCAACGTACTTTTTGACAAAAACCACCCCAAAAAGGGCATTAAAATCAAAATTGGTATCAAATATTGAAAGATTTCGCCCAGTTCGGCATTGTTTTGCATCACTTCCTCTTGGGTGCTTCTTAAAAAAAAGAAGACCGCTCCCGTTCCCACCTGCGCTAACAGCATGACTCCATAAATCAACATCAAAAGCCTGAAATATTGACTACTGGTCAAGATTTTTACCTCCATAGTTTCGATGAGTTTTTCTTTAAATTAATTTCCCCTCAAAAAACAGACCAAACTAGTTCGCGTTTGGCTGCCAGCGCCACAAATAGCGGCAAGCCAAGGTGCGATGCGGGCGCCACTGCTCGGCAATTTCGTGCAATTGTTTGTACAAAGGTCGTCCTGTTTCGGTCAGTTGATACGCTTTCACCATTTTTTGGCGTATCACCAAATCATCCACGGGAAACACATCGGGACGATTCATCACAAACATCAGCAGCATTTCAACCGTCCAGCGCCCAACGCCTTTGATTGGAATCAAATAATCAACGATTTCGTCGTCCGTCAGCGTGTCCAAATGCGCATAATCCATGCCTTTTTCGAGCGAAAACCTAGCCACATTGCGGAGATAATTGATTTTCTGAAACGACAACCCTGCACTTCGTAGCTCTTCGTCGGTTTGAGCTAAAAGCAGGTCGGGATGTGGATAGTGCTCTGGAAATAAAGCCCTAAAACGGGCAAAAATCGAATCCGCAGCTTTGACCGAAATCTGCTGAGAAACAATGCTTTCCAAGAGTGCCAAGTACAAATCTTTGTTCCAATCCGTTTTTTTAAAAGTAGGAGTAGCTTCAATAATAGACGCCAAAGTAGCATCCTTGCTAGATAGATAATTTTCGGGCGACATTGGGTAAAGTGTAATTTATTCGAAAGATAATCAAAAAGGTGATTCAGAGAAACGTTAATTTTGGCGCATTACTTTTTTTATTGAAAATGACAACCACCACGTTCTTACATACACCCATTGAAACTTCAGCTACCTATTTGCTGACCGATAGCCGTCAATTGGTGTTTCCGAATCAGACGCTCTTTTTTGCCATCAAAGGGCAGCACCACGATGGTCATCACTACCTCGGTGATTTGTACCAAAAAGGCGTACGGCAATTTGTGGTCGAGCAAAAAGCCCTCACCAATGCCCTTACCGACCAATTAGAAAGTTTTGAAGATGCCCAAATCTGGGAAGTTGACAATAGCATCAAAGCCCTCCAAGAACTGGCCAAACGCCACCGCGCCCAGTTTGAGATTCCAGTGGTTGGTATTACGGGAAGCAACGGAAAAACCATTGTCAAAGAATGGTTGAGCCAGTTGATGAGCAACGATTTTCGGATTGCCAAAAGCCCCAAAAGCTACAATTCACAAATTGGCGTTCCGCTTTCGGTTTGGCAACTCAATGAAAATCATACGCTTGGCATTTTTGAGGCGGGTATTTCGCAGTCGCACGAGATGAAGGCTTTGCAAGAAATCATCCGCCCAACCATCGGTATTTTTACCAACATTGGCTCCGCCCACGACGAAGGCTTTCGCAGTCGCAAACAAAAAGCGACGGAAAAACTTCGGTTGTTTACCCAAAGTCAGCAACTGATTTATCGGGCTGATTATGCCGACATTGACGAAGAAATAAGACTGATACTCAAGCCCGTTAACCCCAATTGTGAATTAATAAGCTGGGGAACTTCGGAAAGCTGTACCGTCAACGTGGATTGGCACAAAGACGCTACCCAGACGTATATCGTCATGAAATCGGAGGTGAACAAGTTTGACGACCAACTCTTTTCAGTGCCGTTTACCGACGATGCTTCCGTCGAAAACCTCGTTCATTGTTTGATTCTGATGCTTCAAATGGGCATTCCTTCGGGCGAAATCCGTCAGCGAATTTCCCGTTTAAAGCCCATTTCGATGCGGCTTGAACTCAAAGAAGGCATCAATGAATGTTATTTGATTGACGATACCTACAACAACGACCTCGTTGGCCTAAGCATTGCCCTTAATTTTCTGGGCCAGCAAGAACAACGCCCGCACAAATGCGCGATTCTTTCTGACTTGCTTCAAACGGGACAAAAAGAAGAAGAGTTGTACGCCCAAATCAATACCCTTTTGCAACAAAAAGGGGTAGAAAAACTCGTTGCCATTGGCGATGCGTTTGCTCGTAATGCGCACCTCATCAGCATCCCTGCCGACTTTTACCCGAACACTTCGGAGTTTTTGGGCAGCTTAGATACCAATGCTTTTAAAGACGCGATTGTGCTTATCAAAGGCGCTCGCCCCTTTCAGTTTGAGCGGATTGTCAACCGCCTACAGCAGCGCGTTCACGGAACGGTGCTAGAAATCAACCTCGATGCCCTTACCCACAACCTCAATTTTTACCGCAATCGGGTGGGCAACGATACCCGTATCATGGTCATGGTGAAGGCGTTTGCCTACGGAAGTGGCAGCGCCGAAGTCGCACAACTGCTACAGTTTCACCGCGTTGACTACTTAGCCGTTGCCTACACCGACGAAGGAGTTACGCTTCGCCAAAACGGGATTGAACTTCCCATTATGGTCATGAATCCGTCGCTTTCGACCTTCGATAAGTTGTTGGAATGTCAGTTGGAGCCCGAAATTTATAGCCACAAAATCTTGGCCGAATGGCTCGAATTTATCACCGAAAAACCATCGGCTGCCCACTTGCCCATTCACCTCAAACTCGACACGGGAATGCACCGTCTTGGGTTTACCGAGGCTGATTTACCTCGCCTCATCGAGCGGTTGGCGCAGTATCCTACCTTAAAAGTAGCGTCCATTTTCAGCCATTTGGTGGGAGCAGACGAAGCCATTCACAACGATTTTTCACGTCTCCAATACGAGCGTTTTGTGGCAGGTGCGGCACAGCTTGAGGCGGCGTTGGGGTACCGCCCCCTGCGTCATATTCTCAATTCGGCGGGGATTGTTCGTTTTCCCGATTATAAACTTGACATGGTTCGGCTAGGAATTGGACTGTACGGCGTGGAGGTCAATCGTCAAGAACAGCGTTTGTTGCAACAAATTGGACGGTTTAAAACGGTCGTATCCCAAGTAAAACATTTGCCCGCAGGCGAAACCATCGGTTACAGCCGAACGGGCGTATTGGAAAAAGCCTCCTCGATTGCCACGATTGCCATTGGTTACGCCGACGGCTACGACCGCCGTTTTAGCAAAGGGGTTGGAAAAGTGCTGATCAATGGTGCTTTGTGCCCCGTGGTTGGTAACGTCTGCATGGACATGACCATGGTGGATAGTACGGGCGTACAGGTGGAGGAAGGCGATGAAGTCATTATTTTTGGGCCAGAACTTCCCATTTACACGCTTTCTGACCAAATCGGCACCATTTCGTACGAAATCCTAACGGGGATTAGTGAACGCGTCAAAAGGGTATTTTATAAAGAGTGACAAAAGAATTAGGAATTAAGAGTTAGAAACTAGGAGCGAACGATTCGTAATTCGTAATTCCTAACTCGTCATTCCTAATTAACCACTTATTTCTTCAACTTCCGTTTTTCCACCCCTTCAAACGTCATTTTTACGTCTTTGATGGTGCCGTCTTCGTTGAAATACATGTGGTCGATGCAGACAACGCGGTGGTCGCGGTCTTTATTGGGAATAGGACGGCGGTGGTAAACGATGTACCAATCGTCCGTTTTGGGGATATTAATCACCGAATGGTGGCCTGCGCCCGTTGCCACTTTTTCGTCGGCAACCAAAATCGTTGATTTTTTCTCAAACGGCCCCCAAACCGAGTCCGCTACGCCGTACGCCACTTTGTAGGTGCCGTTTGTCCAGCCTCCCTCCGACCACATCAGGTAATATTTCCCGTTCCGAATAAACATAATGGGCCCTTCTACGTAGCCTTTGGGCGTAATTTCTTTCACCATTTCGCCGTTTTCGAGCGGCACAAGTCCCGTAAAATCATCTTTTAGCTTGGCGATATTGCAGCGCCCCCAGCCACCATAAATGATGTAATATTGGCCATCTTTGTCCTTAAAAACAGCTTGGTCGATGGGCTGCGCTTTGTTGTAAAACTGATTGATGAGCGGTTTGCCCAAATAATCTTTGTACGGCCCCTCGGGACGCGACGCTACCCCAATGCCAATCCCGCCGATTTTATCGTCTTTATCGGGGTTGTTGGCGCCAAACCCTTTTCGTTCCGAACTTTGAATGTCATTGGCCGCAAAAAACAAAAAGTACTTATTGTCTTTAGGCACAATACAAGGCGCCCACATCGCCATTTTGGCCCACTTTACGGCCGTGGTGTCGATGATACGCGGGTGCTTTTCCCAGTTCACCAAGTCCTTCGACGAAAACGCATCCAAAAACACTTGGTCTTTGTATTTGGCCGAAAAAGTTGGAAAAATCCAGTATTCTTTTCCCAAAATAACGGCTTCTGGGTCGGCGTACCAGCCATCAAAAATGGGGTTTCCTGAGGTCTTTTTGGAGGTTTGTGCAACAGCAAAAGTGGATACGGCGGCGGCAAGCACGACGATTGCCACCTTACATTTGGAAATAGAAATCATGGAATGATGTTTAGGATTCGGCGCTAAAATTAGGGGATATTCGTCGGTTATCAAAAATACCAGTAAGAAGGTATTTTAAACCCATCTGCGGCTTTTTATGGTATGTATGTCCATTAACTCCATTCCGATGACGCCCAACCGCCTTGTTTTCATCCTCCTATTGGTCACCCTTTACTCCGTCGTTCGGGGACAAAAAACGCCTGCAACCCTCTTGATAGACGCCAAAATGTTGACCCATAACCAGCAATTACGCAAGGCAGGAAACCCCGCCCTCGCCGCCGCCTATCGGCAGTTGATGCAGGAAGCCGACCAATTGGTGAAAAACAACAAGGTGTATTCGGTGATGGACAAAATCCCGTTGCCGCCGAGTGGCGATAAACACGACTACATGTCGCAGGCGCCGTATTGGTGGCCCGACCCTACCAAAGCCGACGGCAAGCCCTACATTCGCCGCGACGGGGATCGAAACCCCGAAATCAATGGCATTACCGACCACGACCATTTTGATAAACTCATGGCGGAGTCGGAGTTGTTGGGGTTAGCCTATTTTTATTCGGGCGAAGAAAAGTACGCCGAATTGGCGGCAAAACTGCTCAAAACGTGGTTTTTAAACCCTGAAACCCGCATGAACCCGCATTTGAAGTACGGACAGGGGATTCCTGGGGTAAACAACGGGCGTGGAATTGGCATCATCGAAACCCGCGAACTGGGCAAAGTCTGCGACGCGTCGGCGCTGTTGGCGGGTTCCAAACATTGGGACGGGACCGCGCAGCAGGGGCTCAACAAATGGTTTTCGTCGTACCTAGAATGGCTGATGACCAGCGACTTGGGCAAAGACGAAGCCGACGAACACAACAACCACGGGACGTACTACGACGTGCAGCTCGTCGCCCTTGCCTTGGCATGTGGCCGCCGCGACCTGGCCGAAAAGCAGCTCGCCGTGACCAAAGAACGGATGGTAAGCCAATGGAAACCCGACGGTAGCCAACCGCACGAATTGGCAAGAACCTTGTCGTGGAACTATACCAACATGAATTTGTGGGGATTTATGACCTTGGCGCGGCTGGCCGAACACCTCCACATCGACCTTTGGACGCACGAAACGCCCGACGGGAAGGGGATTCGCAAATGCGTTGACTTTTTGGTGCCTTTTGTAGAAGGGCAAAAAGCGTGGACGTACCAGCAGATTAAACCCAAATCGTACGAACACAGCGCGGCTATTTTTACGTTGGCCTCCCAAAAATACCACCAACCTGCGTACCTAACCCTCCTCCCCTCCGTAAAACCCGAAGGACGAAACGCGTTTATGCTTCCGTTGCTACTAGGCACCACCTCCAAAGAATAAACTTTGTCACCCCCAACTTTTGTCACCTCGACGAAGGAAAGGTCTAACACCCATGGCACAAACCTACCCCTGCTCAGCAATTTTAAAAAACTTTTAGGAATTAGGCAGTTAGTTTTGAATTCAACTAATCTTTGGGATATATTTACAAAGCGGCATACGCCTTTTGCTTTTACGCCCGCCTTTGCTTTTAAATGCGTTTTGGGTGGAATGTTACGGATATTGTCGTTTTGCCCGTGAGATGGATGAGTCTTTATGGACTGCGATGAAAATAAATACGACATCTAAAGTCTAATAGATTCTTCAAAAAAGGCAAATAAACACAAAAAGTACTACAAAACTTTCGCATATTTGAGAGTTGGTGGCAATAATCAGGACATTCAATTATCATAAACATTAGTAAAATAAAAAACAAAAATGGAAATTATACAAACGCCCAAAAATGCATTATCAGCCTCAACGGTTTCTGCCGTAATTAATGCACCAATTGAGAAAATTAACATCGCAGACTGGCTTTTGAATTTACCCGATTCAGAATATCAACGTTGTTCCGTAAATCATATTGCGGCTGGAAATACGACCAACTTTGAGGGTGAACCCATGTCTATAAATGTTGAGTATGTTGGGACAGCTTTGGTTATACAGCATTATGTAGCTAAAATTTACCAACCAGATTATTGTAGGATGCTATCCATTTCTGATACCATTACGGCTAATGGACGTTCGACAGTTCAGGTTTTGTGGGAGTTGAGGGCAGAAAAAATCGATGACTCAACCTCAAAATTTACCAACACCATCCATGCTACTGCCACACCCCAATTTTTAGAGTTCATCAATAAGCACGGGATACTTCTTTCGCAGGCAGCACACGACAGACAGTTGGCTTCTGACGCTCACAACCATGAAGAAACACCTCTTTTTGCTAAAAGTATTGAAAATAAAGCCTTGTACGGAAAGTACAACTTACCTTTTTAAACTGAATTATTACTGCCACCAATAACTAAGCTTTCGTGGTGGCCGAAGGCCAAGCCATGAAGGCGCTGTTGAACGAAGCCTTCGGTAGCGGTGAGAGCTCACCAAACCCTTTTCCTTTTATTATGGAGTTATCATCGAAGGTGCCACTACTTTCAAAGCAGGTT
>NZ_JBYFCH010000011.1:0-193639 GCF_057652295.1 Runella sp. R5_40
CCCCAAAAAAATGTGTCTTCTTGCGCATTTACAATATTAAAAATAAATTACGTACACTTATGGGGTTAAGGTAGGTTGCTCACAACCCGCCCGAGGAAAGCAAGAAGTAAAAAGCAAAGGACAAACGTGCTAAGGGTTGCTCACAACCCGCCCGAAGAAGGCAAGAGGCAAAAAGCAAAGGGCAAACGTGCGCTCGTGCCAAGGGTTGCTCACAACCCGCCCGAAGAAGAACAAAGACCCGAAACTCCAAACAGGAAACAGTAAACCGAAAAAGAGAAAATGTTTCAAAAACTATTTTGGCTGGCATTTACGTTGCGCGTGGCGATGTGCGACTGTCACCACGAAAGACGAAAAGAAGGCTTCAAACGGGCAAACTCCCGTTATAAAGTAACGCAAGTAGGGCAATTGCCGCCACAAATTCACGAAACTTCGGGGCTGGTGTTAGGGGAAAAAGAAGGGACGTTTTGGACGCACAACGACGGTGGAAACCCCGCCGAAATTTATGAAGTTGACCCAAAAGGAACGTTACTCCGCACGCTTCCGCTGTCACCTTTGGTCAATAAAGACTGGGAAGACATCGCCAAAGACGACCGAGGCAACCTCTACCTCGCCGACGTGGGCAATAACGCCAACAATCGTCGCGATTTGGTCATTTATAAATTTCACCCGCTCACACCCGAGCGCGTAGAGAGTATTCGGGTTAGGTACGCCGACCAACGCGCGTATCCACCCGCCGCCGACTCGCTCAATTTTGATTGTGAAGCGGTGGTTTGGCACCAAAACAAACTCTATTTGTTTTCCAAAAATCGCAGTAAAACCGACCGAATGGTGAAAATGTATGCCGTGCCCGACGCGGCAGGCAGCTACGAGGCCAGCCCCCAAGACAGCGTGTATAGCCACGCGATGGTAACGGGAGCCGATGTGAGTCCCGACGGGAAAACGTTGGCATTGCTCACCTACGGGAAAGTGCTGCTTTTTGACATTGCCCAAGGCATGAATTTAGAACACCCGACGCATTGCCTCAAAATAGCCCGTGCTCAGACCGAAGCCATCGTTTTTGTCAACAACACCGATTTTGTAGTTTCCAACGAACGAAAGGGACAACTGTGGAAAGTGACGAAAAAATAGTCCCTTTTGTCATTCCGTAGGAATTTAAAACGTGGTAGAAGATTCCTACGGAATGACAAAAAGCGTAAATATTACCTCAGATAGCGCGAACGTCTCGTTCGTGATCTTCATTATTAGGCTTCTAGCCTTTTCAATTATTGACTAAAACTCAAAGGCTGGAAGCCTTTGAATAGTCATCACGAGTGAGACACTCGCGCTATCGGACTTTGTCATTACGACTTAGAATCCGTTGGGAGCTGAATCGTTGGAGTTTCGCCCGATTCTTTGCCTTTTAAATAATCAGGAAGGTTCAAGCCTGCCATGTTGAAAAGGTCATTGAGGGGAGGAACCGATTTCATCATGCCAGAGATAAAATTGGCGGTAGATGAGTTCTCACCGTTGCTTCCGCCATTGTCCCAAACCGTCACTTTGTCGATTTTGATATTTTTCACGGCCTCTACTTGAATTTGTATCAACTCAGGAAGTTTTTCAATCAACAACAACTGGAAGGCTTTCGACGGGTCGCCACCTGCGGCTTGCACTACTTCTTTGTACCCTTCTGCCTGTTTGGTCAGGATTTCGTACAACCCTTTTGCTTCGGCCTCCATTTTGGCATAAATCGCGTCGGCTTCCCCTTTGGCTTTTTCGCGGATGCGTTCGGCTTCGGCCTGAGCTTCGATAATGGCGCGTTGTTTGGCGATTTCCGCAGGGACAATCGTGTTGGCCAACTGTGACGAACGTTCGCGTTCGGCGCGGGCGGTTTCTGCTTTTTGTTCAGCCAGATACGATTCCTCCAAAGCCATTGCTTGTTGTACTTTTTCGGCGGCGTTGGCGCGGCGGTTGGCTTCCGCTTCGCGCTCACGGCGGAGGGCTTCGGAGTTGGCGATGGTGATTCGAGCTTCGTTTTCACCCCGAACGGCGATGGAGTTGGCCTCCGAAATTTTAATACGCGTGTCTTTTTCGGCTTCGGCTTTTCCGATGGCTTCGTCGCGGAGGGTGGCCGCAATGACCACTTCTTTGTCCTTTTTGGTTTGCGCAATTTGAATATCGCGTTCGCGCTGGGTTTCAGCAATGCGGGTGTCGCGGTCGCGGTCGGCGAGGGCTTTTCCGATTTCCCCCACTTTTTCTTGTTCGGCCACGCTGATTTTGGCTTCGTTGATGGCCTTCGCAGCGGCTTCTTTACCAAGGGCTTCGATGTACCCCGACTCATCGCGCAAGTCGGTAACGTTGACGTTAATCAATTTTAAGCCTATTTTTTTCAACTCGGCTTCTACGTTTTGGGTAATATTGGTCAAAAACTTGTCGCGGTCTGAGTTGATTTCCTCGATGGTCATGGTGGCAATCACCAAACGAAGTTGTCCAAACAAAATATCCTTGGCCAATTCCTGAATGTCCTGCATCGAAAGCCCCAAAAGGCGTTCGGCGGCGTTGTTCATGCTGTCGGTTTCGGTAGAGATGGCTACTGTAAAACGGCAAGGTACGTCGATGCGGATATTTTGACGGCTGAGGGCGTTGGTCAAATTGGCTTCAATGGAAATGGGTTTTAAGTCCAAAAAGGCGTAATCCTGAATCACAGGCCACACAAAAGCACCCCCGCCGTGGATACAGCGCGCCGACGACGTGCCGCCGTCTTTGTTGGTTCCCGTCCGTCCGTAGATGACAAGGATTTTGTCAGAAGGACAGCGCTTGTAACGCGCCAAAAGGGCGGTAATGGTAGCGAAAATAACGACCGCAATCACCGCGATGGTAATCAATGGAGTCATGGTTGTAAAGAGATTTAGTTAAAAAATGAATGAAAATAGTTTAGTAAAAAGAGAGAATTAGCACAGCTCCACTACCAAGGTGTCGTTGGGCAAAGTAGCAGTCACTTTAACAACCGCCCCCGTGGGAATAGGCGCTGCTTGGTGGGTGACAGCATTGAGCTCGCGAAGCGTATTTTGAACGCTCACGTGCACTTTGCCATGTCCGTTTTGCTGGGCAGGGATGGTCAGATAGACTTCGGCGGTTTTACCGATGGCATTTTCGAGCCGCATCACGTTGTTTTGGTTGAGCTTTTGCAACTGTTTGATAATAAAGAAAAATACCCCAATCAACGCCAATCCCGCCAATGTAGCAACAATGACGAGGACGAACTGATTGGAAATGAGTTCGTAGAAACCAAGCCCCGTCCAGCCAAACCCTAACAAAAAATGAATCAGGTTTCGGAACGAAAACAATTGAAACGGCCCATCGGTGTGCGACACATCGCCGTCGAAGTCGGCATTAAGGCCATCGGAGGCATCGCTTCCCGCAAACGTCATAACGGTTTGAATCAGGAAAATGAGCGACGCGGGCAGCGTAATGTACCACAACCCTTTTACAAAAGGGTCGGCATTCTGAAGGAATTCCATAGCAGGTAGCGTTAAGAGGTTAAGAATCACTTAAAAATAACGGTACAAAGGTAGATTACCAGCGATTGTTGGAAGAAATGATTTTAAGGTCGCGCCTTGGAATCGCGTGACGGCGCCTTGTAAGTGCGTGATGAGCGGTAGGGGGCACAGTAAATATTCCCATCATGCTCCTTATGGTTTTGACTTAGTAAACCAGCCCTCTCATGGAAATTTTGCAAACCCTTTACAAAGAAATTTTAGGCTTTTTAGGCGTAAACGGCATTATCAACATCATTAGTAGTGGAGATTACAGTGCGTTTAGCACCTTAGACGGCATCCTTACGGCCTTGAGGCCAATGATTCCGCTATTGTTGGTGTTTGAGTTTGGGTTAGGCATTGCCCAGAAAAACCCGCAGACCAAGGTCTATCGTACGAACTTTATCATCTATGTTTTCAATCGTTTTATTTCACGCTATATCTCTTTGGGCGTAACGGGCTGGATGATTGCCACTCTACAGCCGTATGCCCCTTTCAACGCCACACTCACCTGGTATTGGCTCCTCTACGGCTACGTAGTGTGGGAGTTTGCCCATTTTATCTACCACTTTTTTGGGCATAAAGTACGGTTGTTTTGGTGTTTGCACGCCACGCACCACACGCCCGAAGACATGAACTTATCGGTTGCTCACGCGCACTTTTTTCTCGAAGCTCCCTATGCCGATGCCATTCGGACTTCAATTTGTATTTTGGCGGGTTTAGATCCTAAGTTGCTGTTTTTCATTATGTTTATCGACGGTACGTATGGCACGTTTATTCACGTAGGAGAGAACCTGTTCAAAGATGGTACATTGGGACTGCAAAAAGTACGTTTCTTTGGCAAATACATCCTTACCCCTTCTGACCATCGGGTTCACCACGCCCGCAATCCGCTGTACATGGATACCAACTTTTGCAATTTCATTAATATTTGGGATAGGGTATTTGGCACATACCAAGTAGAGCGAAAAGACATCCCTATCGAGTACGGTATCACGCGCAAAATAGACTCAGGCAATTTTATGGAAACCTACTTTGGTGAAGTGTGGGAACTTCTGAAAGACATGGCAAGTGCGCCCAGCCTCAAAGCCTTTTTACTCTATCCCATCATGCCTCCAGGCTGGAGCCCCGACGGCAACCACCGCACTGCTACGGTCGTGCGGCAGGAGTATTTGGAAGGGAAGGAAGCGTTGGTAGCTACAAAGGGGTAGTTGTTTTGTAGGAGGGTAATTCTTGCTCGGAGAAGGAGGTTTTTAAGTAGTTGCGCATAAATTTTAGTGTATTAGTAGTTTATATCGCTTCGGCGAAGCGCAACCTTTGTAGTAGTAGTAGAGCCATCCATAAAACCCTCTTGCTTCGGAGAAGCATAACAAAGCAACAAGTTATGCTTCCGCTCGGGCGGCCCCGTCCGAAGCAAAAATTAAAAATCACTTGCTGTTACTACAAATGTTGCGCCTCTACCGAGGCTACTTTGAATTACTCTAAAACTTTTGCTTTATTGCTTAACATCTTCTTTATCACGACTTTGTTTGATTTTATAGGTAAAATGCTTTTTTGCTTGTAGTTGGTGGGGGGTAGGTTATGGTATTTGGGGTCTTGTCTTTAGTCCAAAAAACAAAAACCCCCGCCCTCATTCATGCGAACAAGAGCAGGGGTATTAGTATATTGAGAAATAAAGAGAGTCGTTACACGATTCCTTGAGCCTTCGCCAAAGCTGCATCTAAGCCGCTGGCGTCGGAACCACCTGCGGTGGCAAAGAAAGGCTGACCACCGCCACCGCCTTTTACTTCTTTGGCAAGCTCTTTTACGATGTTGCCTGCGTGTTTGCCTTGTGCTACTAAGTCGTCAGAAAGCATCACGGCCAACTGAGGTTTACCACCCAACACCGTTCCTAAAACGATGTAGAAAGGCGCTTGTGATTGCTCTTTCAATTGGTAAACAAGCGATTTCAAGGCGTCGGCGTTTGGAACTTCTACGCGGGCGATCAGGCTGGCAACGCCGTTGGTGTGCGTTACTTGGGTCAACAAGGCGTCTTTTACTTGGGCTAACTTCTCGTTTTCGAGGGCTTCGATGCGTTTTTGCAAAGTAGCTTTTTCGGCCAAAAGACCTTCAACGGCTTTGACAACGTCTTTTTGTCCCTTGAACATATCGCGAAGGGTATTCGTAATGCGCAATTCTTCGTTCAACAACTCAAAGGCTTTTTCGCCCGTTACGGCCTCTACCCGACGTACCCCCGCCGAAACAGACCCTTCGGAGATGAACTTAAAGAGCGAGATTTCGCCCGTAGCAGGTACGTGCGTTCCCCCGCAAAGCTCGACCGAAAAGTTGGGGTCAAACTCTACCACGCGCACAAAGTCGCCGTATTTTTCGCCAAAAGTGGCCGTTGCACCCATTTTGATGGCCTCGTCGATGGGGATGTTGACGTGGGTTTTGAGCGCAATGTTTTCGCGGATTTTACCGTTGACAATGGCTTCAATCTGCGCGAGTTCTTCGTCGGTTACTTTGGCAAAGTGCGAAAAGTCAAAGCGAGTCACTTCGTCGTTTTGGTACGAACCTTTCTGAACAATGTGCGTTCCCAACACCCGACGCATAGCCGCCAACATCAAGTGCGTCGCCGTGTGGTTCCGCATGATATTCTGACGACGATGAGCGTCAACGCGAGCGATGAGTGAGGAGTGAGGAGCGGTGAGTAGTTCATCTAAATTCTTATCCCTCGAAACATGAATGAATAAATCATTCTCCTTTTTGGTATCAACGATGTTGATAATTCGTAATTCCCCATTCGTAATTCGTAATTCGCCTGTATCTCCCACTTGTCCTCCCATTTCGGCGTAGAAAGGCGTGCGGTCGAGTACGATGTGGTATTCTTCGCCAGCTTTGGTTTTTACTTTGCGGTATTTGATGAGTTGAGCGGTTGCTTCGAGGGTATCGTAGCCCAAAAACTCAAAGTCGCTTCCTTCGCTTATTTCTACCCAGTCGGTGGCTTCTTTGGCAGCGTCTTGGCGACTGCGGTTCTTTTGTTCGGCCAATGCTTTTTCGTAGCCCGCTTCGTCGATTTTGTACCCTTTTTCTTTGGCCAAAAGCGCCGTTAAATCCACAGGGAAACCGTAGGTATCGGAGAGTTCAAAAACGATGTTTCCATCAATGACGCCTCCCGTTGGGCTAAGTGACTCGAATCGCTTGATTCCCAATTCCAATGTCCGCAAGAAGCTCTTTTCTTCTTCCAACACCACGCGCGTCACAAACTCCTCCTGCGATTTAAGCTCAGGGAATACATTTTTGAATTGTTCGGCCAAGACAGGCACTAACTGACTCATAAAAGGTTCAGTAAAGCCCAAATACGAGTAGCCGTAGCGAATGGCGCGGCGCAAAATGCGACGAATTACGTAACCTGCTTTGGCGTTGGACGGAAGCTGTCCGTCGGCAATGGCGAAACTCACCGCCCGAAGGTGGTCAGCGATAACGCGCATGGCGATGTCGGTATAATCGCTGGTGTTGAGTGTTCCGCTTACGCCGTATTTTTTACCGCACATTTTCTCAATGACCTGAATGGTATTTTGAAAAATATCGGTGTCATAGTTCGATTGTTTTCCTTGAATGGCCATGCAAAGGCGCTCAAAGCCCATCCCTGTATCCACGTGTTTGGCAGGAAGCGTAATCAACGACCCGTCGGCCTTGCGCTCAAACTGCATAAAGACGTTGTTCCAGATTTCAACCACTTGCGGGTGGTCGGCGTTGACGAGTTCTTTGCCAGGCTTTACATCCACTTCGGCTTGGTCGCGGAGGTCGATGTGGATTTCTGAACACGGGCCACACGGGCCTACGTCGCCCATTTCCCAGAAATTATCTTTTTTATTTCCTAAAATGATTCGCTCTTCGCCGCCTAAAATGGCTTTCCAAATATCCCACGCTTCTTGGTCAAACGGTACGCCGTCTTTTTCGTCTCCTTTGAATACTGATACGTAGATGCGGTCTTTGGGAAGTTTATAAATGCCAGTGAGCAGTTCCCACGACCACTCCAAGGCTTCTTTTTTGAAGTAATCCCCAAACGACCAGTTGCCGAGCATTTCAAACATCGTGTGGTGGTAGGTATCAAAACCTACGTCTTCCAAGTCGTTGTGTTTTCCACTCACGCGCAAGCACTTTTGGGTATCGGCGATGCGCTTGCTCGGAGGAGTTCCGTTGCCCAAGAAAAAGTCTTTGAATTGCGCCATGCCCGAGTTGTTAAACATGAGCGTGGGGTCATTTTTGGCAACAAGCGGTGCCGACGGCACGATAAGGTGTCCTTTACTCTTAAAAAAGTCTAAAAAAGCTTGGCGGATTTCGTGAGAAGTCATCTTCGATTTACGTTTAATAGTCGATAGTCCACAGTCGATAGTCCTTAGCTGTGAATTGGGCTGCAAAATTACGGAAAAATGCCGTAGCTTTCAGATTGTGCTTTGATTTTGATTAACTTGCGTAAAAGATACCCAACTGTTTCTGTTCAACCTATTACTTCCTGCCATGAAAAAACTGCTATTTATTCCCCTTATGTTTGGTGTGCACGTGCTTTGGGCACAGCAACTGCAATTGAAAGTTCCTTCTAAGCAATTACCACCGATTAAGCAGGCGACTCCTGTGCCTATGTTTCGCTATTCTAGTGATTCTACGGTAGCCTATTCGCGGGTGGACAATATGCCTGTGCTCATTGCGCAGTCAGGCGATGCCATGCCCAATGCGATGCCTATCACTCCCCAAGAAGAGGAGAGCAAATACCGCTACCGAATGCCCAATCCGTTGAAGAAAAATGTGCTACCCCAAAAACCAAAATAAGGGTTACTAAGTAATAGCCCGTTAATAGTTAATCGTTATCTGTTAATTGTAAAATTCAGATTATCAGCTAGCTAAGCCTGTTTTTAGAGCAACAAATAATAGAAACTAACTTTGCCTGAGTACTTAATCGGTTGTGTGTGCGATGAACAAAAAGTCAAATCGGATAGGTGGAAGTATTTTTGCAATCATTGGGCTGCTGCTGATGATTGGGGCTTGGATGTTATTTCAAAACGACCAGAAATTTGCAAAAGAGGCTGCTTCGGCCACGGGGACAGTGGTGGAGTCGGTGTATGTAAAATCGCGAAAAGGGAAAGGTTCTTATTATCCCGTTGTTGAATTTCAGACGGCGGAAGGCCAGCGCATGACCTTTCGGTCGGATACGGGCAGGGGCCGCCCTGATTACGAAAATGGCGAACAAGTGCCTATTTTATACGAAAAGCAAAACCCTGCGAATGCTAAAATCGCAGGGTTTTGGGAATTATGGGGACTATCGGCTGTTTTGGCCGTATTTGGGCTTATTTTTATGGGAGTAGGGTTGAAAATTAGTAGGAGTTAATCCTATCAATGATGTCTTTTAAAAGCCCGATAAGCGTTTTTCTAGTTTTCATCTGTACATTGAGGAGTGTTGAAATTTTATTTTCAACGTTAGCTAAGTTTGACTACCGTTTTACCCGCTGATTGGCGCAGATTGAGGGCCGCAGATTTTCGCTAAAAAAGGACTTGATGAAGACGTTTTTCAGCGGAAATCTGCGTTTGTATTAGTCAGCGGCCTTCTGCGGGCGAAATAAAAAACAATGTCCTAGCTATTCATAAACAAACTCCCCAAACTCGCTCTGAACCGTTACTTTTTTGCCTTCGTTGGCTTCCACGTAGCCGATAATTTGGGCTTCGATGCCAAACGATTGCGCAATCTCGATGACGCGTTGGGCGTGTTCAGACGAAAGATACACTTCGAGGCGATGCCCCATGTTAAACACTTTGTACATTTCTTGCCAGCTCGTTCCACTTTCGGTTTGAATCAACTTGAAAAGCGGAGGAATGGGGAATAAGTTATTTTTAACAACGTGCAAATTCTCAATAAAATGCAATACCTTGGTTTGGGCGCCACCGCTGCAATGCACCATGCCATGAATGTGCGGACGGAGTTCATCCAACAACGTTTTGGCAAAAGGGGCGTAGGTTCGCGTAGGTGAAAGAATCAATTGACCCACGTTGACAGGCGTATTTTCAACGGCATCCGTAAGGCGTTTTGAACCGCTATACACCAAGGAACTGTGGACTTCGGGGTCAAAACTTTCGGGGTATTTTGGGGCAAGGTAAGAGTCTAACACGTCGTGACGGGCGGAAGTAAGTCCGTTGCTGCCCATACCTCCGTTGTAAGTGGTTTCGTAGGAAGCCTGTCCAAACGATGCCAACCCGACAATCACATCGCCCGTTTGGATGGTATCGTTAGAAATCACGTCCGAACGTTTCATGCGTGCAATTACCGTGCTGTTGACCGTAATGGTGCGTACCAAATCGCCTACATCGGCTGTTTCGCCGCCCGTGCTATAAATCTCAACGCCGTGACTACGAAGCATTTCCAGTACTTCTTCGGTGCCGTTGATGATTTCGGCGATGACCTCGCCAGGGATTTTGTTTTTGTTGCGGTCGATGCTCGACGAGATAAGCATCGGACCCGTTGCTCCTACGCAAATCAGGTCGTCGGTATTCATCACAATCGAGTCTTGCGCTATGCCACGCCACACCGATAAGTCACCTGTTTCTTTCCAATACAAATATGCCAGCGAGGTTTTGGTACCTGCTCCGTCGGCGTGCATGATGGTGCAGTAGTCGGGGTCACCTGCCAAAATATCAGGGACGATTTTGCAGAAAGCTTTGGGGAAGAGTCCTTTGTCGAGCTTAGCAATGGCGCGGTGTACGTCTTCTTTGGAGGCCGACACCCCACGTTGTAGGTAACGTTCTGTCATGGAGTTGAAAAACAAAATGAGGCGCAAAGTTACCAACTTTACGCCTCATTTTCTAACCCTATCGGGGTTTTACGCTTTCGGTAGTTGCCAACCGTTATTGTAATGGGCTTTGATGAGGGCGTTGGCTTCTGCGTCGTTTTTGAATGCGCCTGTTGTCGCATCCCAATACACTTTCCGACCTGTTTTATAGGCAATGTTACCCATGTGGGCGTTGATAGCCGCCACGCTTCCCGTTTCGATACCGCATTTGAGCAGCTTGGGGTTGTTGTCTTTGATGGCCTGTACAAAGTTTTTGGTATGTTCGTTGAGGTAGTCACCGTTGCGCGCTTGGTCAGGAATATCCTCAATTTTATAGACTTTAATGCCGTTTTTGGTTTGTGTTTCGGGGTGCAGCGACCAGCCCCCGCGGTGGAGCACCAAGGTGCCGTTGTTGCCAATAAACGCAATCCCTTCGGTAAGGCCATAATTCCCGCCGTCGATGCCCGTGGCGTGTTCCCAAAGCATGTTAAAGCCTTCGTATTCATACACCGTTTGGAGCGTATCGGGGGTTTCAGAAGCATCGTCGGGGTAGGCGAGTTTTCCACCCGAAGCCATGACGGATTTGGGCGCTTTGGCGTTCATGGCATAGAGCGCAATGTCGATTTCGTGGACGCCCCAATCGGTCATTAGGCCACCTGCGTAGTCCCAAAACCAGCGGAAATTAAAGTGGAATCGGTTGGGGTTGAAAGGCCGTTTTTTGGCGGGGCCGAGCCACATGTCATAATCAACACCCGCAGGAGGTGCGCTGTCGGGCTTGACGGGGACGGGCTCCATCCAACCTTGGTACGCCCATACTTTTACCAAACGAATATTGCCCAATTTACCCGATCGCACGTACTCGATGGCTTTTTCATAGTGCGAGCCGCTTCGTTGCCATTGCCCAATTTGGATAATTTTACCCGCGCGTTTGGCCGCAGCGAGCATGATATTACATTCTTCGATGGAATTAGCCAACGGTTTTTCGCAATAGACGTGTTTTCCCGCCGCCAATGAATCGGTCAACGCCAAGCAGTGCCAATGGTCGGGCGTACCTACAATCACCGCGTCGATGTCCTTGTTTTCAAGCATTTTGCGGTAATCTTTGTAGAGCTGAGGGCGATTGCCACGGGCGGTTTGTACATCGGCTGCGCGCTGGTCGAGGACACTTTGGTCCACGTCTGCCAAGGCCACGCACTCGACCTCGCTCATCTGGAGGTGGGAGCGTAAATCTGACCACCCCATGCCTTTGCAGCCAATCACTCCCAATTGTAATTTATCATTGGCAGAGACTCGTTTGCGTTGGCTTGCCAGCAATTCGAGGGGGGTAAATGAGAATAAACTTGCTCCAGTAGCCACCGAAGCCGAACGAATAAAATCTCTGCGGGAGGTTTGCATAGGGGTTGTGCGTTTTACTATGCAAAAGGATAAGAATGGGTAGAATCTAATGTTAACTTGTTCATATAGGTATTATTTCTTCACCTCCCCAATATGATACTCCTGAATCAATGGCGAACTTTCGGGCGTAAGCGTAAACGACACCCAGAGTGTTGCTTTTTCTCCTTCGATAAGGTAGCGGCCGCGCAGTTGATTTTCGGGAACAATTTCTTTTACACTCACAATCTTTCCTGCTTTTTCAAACAAAGCCGATGCTTCTTTTTTGAGGGCTTCCAAAGAGTAATCCGCAAAGAAATTTTCGGCAAATAGCCCGCTGCTTTCGGCATTTTGCCAGTTAGGAAGGAGTTGGGTGAGTTGTTGTTGGCGTTGTTTTAGAATGTCGGAGGCGGGTAGCTGACGAGGTTTTAGCTGGGCACTTACAATGAGCGTATCCAAGATTTGGAGGTTAATCGGGACGGTGGGGGCGTAAGTAACGTTGGCAAACGCAACCACTCCAATGCCGTATTGAGGCAAAATGCGCCAGTTGCTGCCAAAACCAGGCAACCCACCGCTGTGACCTACGTATTCGCGGCCTTCGCAGTCGCGCAGCCAATTGAGGCCATAACAATAAGCCGACACCGTAGCGCACGGGCGACCCGTCGCGTATTTGAACTGCGGAGAAAAGCCACTGATGTTCCAAGGCTGGTGCATTTCCCGAATCGAACTCCGTTTCAATGGGCCGTTATCGACGTCGTTTTTGGGAGGCCAAGCCGCCAAATGTAGTGCCATGTATTTGCTAAAATCGTCGATAGACGTAATCAAACCGCCCATTGCTCCCCATGCGCCGTCATGGAGGAGGGCTTCTTCTGTCCATTGGCCGTCGCGCCAGCGGTAGCCGTGGGCGAGTTTGTCGGCGGGGACTTCGGCATATTCCCATTTGGTATGGGTCATGCCGAGGGGTTGGAAGATGTTGTCGTTGATGAACTGTTGGTAGGTTTTTCCCGATACTTTTTGGATAATATAGCCCAGTAGCGTAATACCCAAGTTGCTGTATTCGTAGGCTACTCCTGGGGTATTTGAAAAAGCAATGGGGTTTTTAATCAATTGCAACAACTCTGCGTTGGTATCGGCCAATTGGCGGTCGCCCCAAGGGTTGTCTTCAGGAAAACCTGCCGCGTGCGTGAGCAAATGACGAATCGTAATGGCGGGGGCATCGGCCGTGAGCAATTTCGTATTCTTCATTTCAGGAATGTACTTGTCGGCGCGGTCGTCCAAGTCGAGTTTGCCCGCATCGCGCAATTGCAAAATCGCCATGGTCGTGAAGCTTTTACTCATCGACGCAATGCGGAAAAGCGACTGCGTTGTGGCGGGCGTTTTTTTGCTAAGGTCGGTATAGCCCGCCGTCCCCGTGTGAATCAGTTTGCCATCGACCACCACTCCGTACGTAAACCCAGGGAAATGATTTTTTTCGGCGTATTCTTTGTAAATTTTGTCAATGGTAGGCAATACCGATTCGATTTTCTTCATTCTGTCGGGATCGGTGAATACGGGCGGTTTGTAGGATTGGGCTAGGACTGATAGTTCACCAAAACAATAACTCAATAAAAAGAAGCCAAGGAAAGATAGTTTTTTCACAGATTTTCGTGGTTAGCGTTGGACAGGCATCGAAAATAGTGATAACTGCTGAAACTACGCTATGCTTCTACCAATTTTTGTCGTTCAATGGCCTTGCTCTCCCTTTTTAGCACACGGATTGAACGGATGTAATGGATTTTTACGGATTAAAATGACAAATTGGGCACAAATCCGTATCAATCTGTCCAATCCGTGTTTTCCGTGTGCTATTTATAATACTAATAATATGAACCCCTACCTACTACAATCCTTCCTTTGGTTAGCTTATGGGCTACTGCACAGCGTATTAGCTAGCCACCAAGTCAAGCGTTTTTTTGAACAAAAATTAGGGAGTGCTTTTCGCTACTACCGCTTGATGTACAATGGGTTGGCATTTGTATTGTTGATAGGGCTGTTGTGGTACCAACGTTTATTCCCTAAAGAACGCCTCTGGGCTTTTGCATGGTGGGCTGACATCCTAGCAGAAGCGGCCAAAGGCCTGGGTATAATCATTGCTTTATGGGCATTGCGAGGGTACGATTTGCGTGAATTTTTAGGACTTTCAGCGCCTGCTTCATTGGCTACTCCCAACGAATTCCGCACGGGTGGGCTGCTGCGTTACGTACGGCATCCGTTATATACGGGGACTATTTTGTGGGCATGGGGCGTATTTGTGGGGGAAGCTAGCCCCCAAGCCTTGATTATGGCCATTTGCATTACGGTCTATATTCGTATTGGTATTGTGTATGAAGAACGAAAACTTGTGCGCGAATTTGGTGACGCCTACGTGGAGTATCGTCGCCGAGTAGCGATGCTGTTTCCGAAATTATTTTAGTCAATTATTTCTATGAGATTACTTTGATACAAAGTATATTTAGTGCGTTAAAACTACAACTAAAATGCGCTTAGTTACACTTATATTTATAATTGCTGGGCTAAATACTTCGAATCACTTATTTGCTCAGCCTACAATTCGCCTTGTAAAGGACATTGCTTTAGGGTCTAATGGCTCTGAACCTCAGTTGTTTACTGTGTCCAATAATCAGTTGTTTTTTGCAGGAGCCAATGGAACTCAAAAAACGTTTAATAAACTATGGAAAAGCGATGGAACGGAACAAGGAACTACCCAACTAACTCCTACGCAAAATATTTACGTAATCCAGCAAGCTGCCAATGTTGGTAATTCTCTATTTTACTGGGCAAGTGGTATGCCGACTGGCGGGCTATTTAAAACGGATGGAACTGAGGTAGGTACTCAACGACTATTAACAAATGACTATAATCCAGAAGGCTACTACCATGGAGCAAGAAACCTTTTCAACTTTAATGGAAAGCTTTTTTTTGTAGCGTCTCATTATAAATTAGGGGATGAACCTCACATATCAGATGGAACCACAGCAGGTACTTTTTTATTAAAAGATATCGCCAAAGGGGACAATGTTTCTTCTGGCGTATCTGGTATCACGCAAGTAGGGAATCTTCTCTACTTTACCGCTTTTGATGAATTGGGAAACGAATTATGGTGTACCGATGGTACTTCCGAAGGAACTCGCTTGGTCATTGATTTGAACCCAGGGGCTGAATCATCTATTGAGTTTGGTAGTTCATATTCGATTGCCTATAAAGATACGTTGTTTTTCACGGCTTCAACAACAAATAGTTATTCTAGTTTATACAAAACAAGCGGGACTTCTGCAAGTACAAGTTTGGTAAAATCATTTGCGTACGGAATTATGAATAGCTCATTATTTGTACACAATGGCTTTATGTATTTTCTGGCCGATACTAATAACACAGGCTATAAACTTTGGAAATCGGACGGAACGGCAACAGGAACAGTTCAGTTAACTTCTCAAGGAAATCGGTTTTATACATCTAAATTTATTTCAGTTAATGATTGGCTTTATTTTGTTTATAGTACACCTTCAAACGGGGCAGAACTTTGGAAGACCGACGGTACAGCAGCTAATACAACGCTGGTGAAAGATGTCCGAACGGGCAGTGCCAATGCTTTTGAAGGAACTATAAACCTAGCGACTATCAACGGTACACTGTTTTTTACGGCCAATGACGGTACCCATGGAAAAGAACTTTGGAAGAGCGACGGAACAGCCAATGGTACTCAATTGGTGAAAGATATTAACGTAGGAGTGAGTGATGCCGTATTTGACAAACCTATCGTCTATCAAGATAAACTCTATTTTATATCGAACGATGCCGATGATTTGACTCGGCAAGAGTGTTGGCGAAGCAATGGAACCGCAGAGGGGACTATCATGGTGAAAAACATAGATTCGTCCCTTGGGCTGTTTGATATTCGCCCTGAAATTGTGTTTCAGAATAAGCTGTACCTCAGTGCTAAAGATGACGACAGTGGTAGTGAAGTATGGCGAATAGATGGGAATACAATAAGCCAATTGAAAGAAGTTAATACTACTCCCGCCGACGCTAATCCTAATCAAGAACAATGGGCATCCAGTAAGCAAAGATTTATTGGGCTAAATAATACACTTTTTTTTAGCGCTGATAACATTCGTTATGGAAGAGAGCTTTGGATGACCAAAGGGACGGAGGCGACTACCCGAATGGTAAAAGACTTTACCAAAAAGCCCACTTCTCTTTGGTATAATTCTACCAATACAGATAGTTATTTTAATGGAATGATTGTCTATAAAAATCACCTTTATGTAATGGTTAATGGAAATCAAGTATGGAAGATTGATGAAGAGGGAAACTCCCAATTAGTACTTCAAAATTCCAGTAGTAATGGTACTTTTAGGGCATTTTTTACCCTATTTGAAGGCGACTTATATTTTAAGTTTGGTTTATATGGTAACCAACTTTGGCGTACTAACGGAACCATGTGCACACAAATACAGTTTTCTACTAATGGCTTTTGGGGTTTATATGCCAATAATGACTTTATAGTTTTATGGACTTATAATGCTAAAAGTATACTTGAGTTATGGAAAATTGAAACCAAAAATGCTATCCCCAAAAAAATTAAAGAGTTAAATGGCCATTCGATGGATATTGATAATTTTGGTGTAGTTGGGGATTTAGTCTATTTTAGTTCTTTACATCGACCGACTCCAAACGAAATGGAATATCATATCTGTAGAACTGATGGTACGGAACAAGGGACTTTTTTTCTAACGGCCCCTGATGGAAATGTAGCTGATGGATTATCAGGAAAAATGCTCAATTTTAATGATAAAGTATATCATGTTTTAAATAACGGTAGTGGTCAAATTTGGTCAAGAGATAGTACACTACAAGGTGCACAATTAGTTATTACATTAGATGTTCCTCTAAGCCAACGTAGGCATTTCGATTTGTTTGATATTGTGAATGGACACATTATTTTTCATTTTTGGATTGAGGATCAGCCTGGCTTTAGACCTATTTATCGTTCAGACGGTACCCAAAAAGGCACTTCTCCTATATCTGAGGATAAATTTTCAAGTATTTACAGTACGTTTACCCACAATCAAAAGTATTATTTCTTCACTACTTCTGAGCTATGGGAAATAGATGCTACTCCTAACGGTATTCGACCAATAGCAAATCGTTCCATATCGGGAGTAATCCAACCTTTAGGTGGGTCTCAACAAAGTCACAATGGTAAGTTCTACTTTGCGGCCATTAGCCCTCAATATGGTACAGAATTGTTTGTTCAGGAAGCCGAAGTATTGCCTTCTGTAGCCATTAAAGATAACCCCGAAAGAGGCCAATACATCAAATACCAAGCAACGGGAGCCATAACAGCCACTAACCAACCAACGAGTTATTCTACCAACAGTTATCAATCGAATACGTCAGTGACACTCGAACCTGGTTTTGAAACCCAGCCTTACGCCATCTTTACGGCTGAAATAGCTACTCCGACTCTTAATCAGGCTGCCGCCCCTGAAATTCAGGAAACTCCGAAGCAGGTTTCAAACGATGTAACAGTTCCCTCTATTTCGCGCTATGAGATTGAACCTGTTTTGGCCAAAATTCAAAATTCAGAAATTTACAGAGCATTCAAATACCCTGATGCAAACAAACCAATGCCCAGCATTAGTATTTCTAAAGAGAAACTTGATACGGGCCTGACTCGCTACACCTTTGTAGTCATTTCGGATGGGAAAGTACTTCAGGAAAGCGTAGAGGGGTTTTAAAATTTCACCCCTGGCCAAGAGGTACTTTCAACGTACGGCTGGGGCGTTCCTGCGGTGCTGCGTCCGTCTTGAATGTATTTGCGGAGCAAGGCTTTGAGTTGCGTTACTTTGTCTGGGTATTGGGCATAAAGGTTGGTTTTTTCGGCAGGGTCGTTTTTCAAATTGTAGAGCTGTACCGTGGGTAAACCTTCGTAGTCCTTGCCAGGTTTGGGGTAACTCCATCCGCCCGATCCTGCGTCCAAAATCAGTTTCCACTCGCCTTGTCGAATGGAAAACAACCCTTCTACCGAGTGGTGAACGGTGGCTTCCCGCAAAGGTTTCGTTGGGTTTTTGCCAAACAAAACAGGCCCCAAGTCGTAGCTGTCTTCGCCCGCATTTTGGGGGAGTTTTCTGCCCTGAATCCCCGCACACGTCGCCATAAAATCGGTTAAACAAATTGTTTGGTCTGACGCAGTGTTGGGCTTAATATGCCCCGCCCACTTGGCAATAAACGGCACCCGATGCCCTCCCTCGTAGCTGTCGGCTTTGTAACCCCGAAACCCATTGCTGGCAAAATGCCCCGCTTTTTCCATGAGTTCGGTACCCGCGTAAGGCGCGCAGCCGTTGTCGGACGTAAAAATGATGAGCGTATTTTTGTCCATCCCTTGCTGACGGAGTGCCTGTTGGATTTGCCCAACGACGTCGTCCACCATCAGCACAAAATCACCGTATTCGTTTAGCCCCGATTTGCCTAGCCATTGCCCGTTCGGCAAAATGGGCGTGTGTGGTGCCGCCAGTGGCAGATATAGAAAAAAAGGTTGTGCAGACGTACGGTTACGGATAAATTCCACCGATTTTTGAACAAACCGCTCCAAGACCTCCTCGTGCTTAAAATCGGCGCCCGTAGGCCCTTTTCGCCACCATCCGTACTGTGTTTTGGATTCCGTTTCGCGGTTGGGTTGGGCGGTGACGCGGCCATTTTCAACATACACATAAGGAGGGATGTCGAGGGAGGCGGGAATGATGTAAGAATAATCAAAGCCGTATTCGTTCGGCGATTGTTGGACGGGTTGAGAAAAATCAACGGGTACAACGGGGTCGTTTTTGGGTGCCCAATTGAGCCCCAAATGCCATTTGCCAACGCAGGCAGTTTGGTAGCCGTTTTGTTTCAAAAAGGAAGCCACCGTCAGTCGTTTATCTTCAATAAGTGCCGAATCGTAGCTCCAAGTAACCCCCTTTTTGAGCTTGCTACGCCACGAATACCGCCCCGTCAGAATCCCGTAGCGCGTGGGAGTACACACCGCCGAGCCTGAGTGCGCATCCGTAAAGCGCATTCCTTCCGCCGCCAGTTGGTCGAGGTGCGGAGTTTTAAACTTAGCGTTTGGATTAAATGCCGATACGTCGCCTTGCCCCATGTCGTCGGCCAAAATATAGATAATGTTGGGTTTGGTAGCAGGCGCTTGCATGAACCATTGGGGTAAAATACCCAGACCAACGACTAAAAACAGGGCGATTCGGGATTTCATTTGAGGGAGATGGTGTTGTTGAGAAACGAACAAATAATTACGATACACGAAAAAGAAAGAACCATGAAAGAAATACTAAGAACGGCCCTGATTACGGGAGGAACGAAGGGAATTGGTCTGGGTGTGGCCGAAATGCTCATCAAAGAAGGGTACAAAGTAGCCATAACGGGCCGCAACGCAGAAACGGTAGAAGCAGCAGCGGCACAACTCAATCAATTGCAAGAAGGCGCGGCGTTAGGAGTCGTAGCCGACGTGAGAAACTTTGATTCTCAGCAAGCAGCGGTGAATCAGGTGTTGGAAAAATGGGGGCGTCTTGATGTGCTTGTTGCCAACGCAGGGGTAGGGCATTTTGCTCCCATCGAAACACTGACTCTCGAACAGTGGCAAGAAACGATTGACATTAACCTAACGGGTGTTTTTTACAGTACCAAAGCGTCGTTGGCCGCCCTTACGGCGTCAAAAGGCTATTTGATTACGATTGCGAGTTTGGCAGGAACCAACTTTTTTGCCAACGGATCGGCCTACAATGCCAGTAAATTTGGCTTAGTAGGTTTCACGCAGGCGGTGATGATGGACGTGCGTAGCGCTGGTATCAAAGCAACGACGATTATGCCAGGTTCAGTAGCCACGCATTTTAATAATCACGAACCTTCCGAAAAAGATGCGTGGAAGATTCAACCCGAAGACATTGGGCAAATTGTGGTGGATTTGTTAAAAATGAACCCCCGCACGCTGCCAAGTAAAATCGAAGTTCGCCCGACGATGCCGAAATAAAAACGTGCCCGAGGTTTCTTAAAACCTCGGCAGTCGGTTACTGATAAAATGTGGCTCAGGTTACTAAAACGTGGCTCAGGTTACTAATAACCTGAGCAAGGGGTTTCTCAAAACCCCGTTAACCGAAAACTCCCCACAAACCAGCCCAAAAATGAGGAAAATTTTCCCCGTTTCTGGGCTGGTTTTTTTCTTAGAACAAGTGGAACGAGGTTTTTGAAGGAAAAGTACAACCACAAAAACTCACTCACAACCATGAAAAGAAGTGCTTATTTCCTCTTAATGATTGCCTTGATTTCAGCAGGAAGACAGGCAACAGCCCAAGAAAACGTCTCTTTTGGCCCGATTGTAGGGGTAAATTTTTCGAGATTGACCAATCACCCAATTTATAACGACTGGAAAGTCGGCAACTCGGCGGGTATTTTTATCAACTATAGTGGAGAAAGCCGTTTAGGAGTCAATGGACAACTGTTGTATTCGCGAATTGGGGGCGAATCGGGGAACGGAGCCTCAAAAGGCCACCTCGATTACATCCAAATACCCATCATGGGAACCTATTATCTCAATGGCCGAGGCAACGCACTTCGTCCCAAATTGATGGCAGGGCCTTACGTTGGATTTTTGGTCAAAGCTGTCAATGAAAGTAACGTAAACATCAATCCCGAAGGGGCAGCACGGGCTTACAAAGGCGTAGATGCGGGAGCCGCTTTGGGCGCAGGGCTCAACTATTCCATCAAAAATAAAGTATGGCTCAACGCTGATTTGCGTTACAACATTGGCCTTACCAACGTGATGGCGAATGCTTCTGATGTACACAACCGCTCGTGGGGACTCAATGTCGGCGTAAGTTTTCCACTGGGCAACTACTCTCCAAGCACAGGGAAGTTTAGATAGGTTAGGTTATATATAGTGGCTGGAAATGACCCGTAGGCAGGCGATAAGCCCACCTACGGGCATTTTTTTATTCGTCTTTTTTGGCAACTGTTTTGGAGGTATCCAGCGACTGAGCCAATTTGACCAAGCGCACAAACTCGGCGCGATAGCCTTCTGGGTCTTTGACAATAGCTCCTTTGGCAAGGTCAATAACCTGATCATAAGAAGCTTCTCCCTTAAATTCGGAACCGCGAAGCAATAGCCCCCATTCGGCAACCGCTGCCGCAAAACGGAAGTTATTGGAGGTGTTGGCCAAAGGCGTAGCTGCATTACGTACAGGTACTTCAAAAAGGCGGCTTGTCTCACTATCGGGTTGTTTGTAGCGTAGTTTGATGGTCACCAGTTCGTCCGAAGAAGTGGCGACTTCCGCACTTTTTTGGTATTTTAAGTCATCTACCTTATTCAAATAAGCGCTTTCCACTCCTGCGGGAATGATTTCGTACAAGGCCGTTACGGTATGGCCGCTGCCCATTTCGCCCGCGTCTTTTTTATCGTTGTGGAAGTCTTCGTTGTTCAACATTCGATTTTCGTAACCGATGAGGCGATAACCTTTGACAAACCGTGGATTAAATTCCAATTGGAGTTTTACATCTTTGGCAACGGTAAAAAGCGTTCCGCCAAATTCGTGCACAAATACCTTTTGGGCTTCTTGTAAATTGTCGATATAGGCATAATTTCCGTTTCCTTTATCGGCCAAGGTTTCCATTTTGTTGTCTTTGTAATTGCCCATTCCAAAGCCCAAAACGCTCAAATAGACGCCGCTTTGACGTTTTTCTTCGACCAATCGTTGCAATTCGCCCTCGCTCGAAACCCCCACGTTGAAGTCGCCATCGCTGGCCAAAATGACGCGGTTATTTCCTCCTTTGATAAAATGGTCTTGGGCAATTTTATAGGCCAATCGGATGCCCTCGCCACCCGCCGTTGAGCCTCCCGCTTGAAGATTGTCTAAGGCATCTTTGATGGTAGAAGTCTGATTGCCAGGGGTAGAGGGGAGCACTGTTCCTGCCGCTCCTGCATACACCACCATAGCCACGCGGTCGCTGGGACGAAGCTGATTGACCAATAATTTGAAGGCTTCTTTGACCAAAGGCAATTTGTTAGGCATTCCCATCGACCCCGATACATCCACCAAAAACACCAAGTTTGACGCAGGCAGGTTATCGCTAGGAATGGTTTTGGCCTGTAGCCCGATGTGAAGCAATTTCAAGCCTTTGTTCCAAGGCGAATCCGATAGTTCGGTTTGAATAACTACTGGGTGTTCGCCTTTGGGCTGCGGATAATCGTAGTCAAAATAGTTAATCATTTCCTCAATCCGCACCATGTCTTTCTGCGGAAATTGCCCCAAATTCAACAGTCGGCGCACGTTGCTGTAAGCCGCCCGATCTACGTCAATCGAAAACGTGGTGAGCGGGTTGTTTTTAGGATTGTGAAAACCGTTTTCGTTGATGCCCTTGTATTCTTCTGCATTGAAGTCCATTTGCATGGCGGGAGGAGGCGTACCCATCAAGGCAAAAGAGGAGGCAGGCGCAGCCATGCTCTTTGCCTCGCGCTTACTGAGGCCAGTCACCACGACCTCTTGCAAGGCTTCGTGAGCTACTTTGAGCTTGACATTCACCACCGAATCTTTGCCGATGGTTCGTTCGATGGTTTGGTAGCCAACAAAGCTAAAAACCAGTTTGTCACCCCTGCGAGCGGCCAGCGAATACCGCCCGTGGACGTCGGTAGTAGTGCCTTTGTTTTTTCCTTTAACAGCAATTGTTACGCCTGAAATGGGAGTCAACAGCCCTTCTTCGAGCACAGTACCCGTGACCGTAACGGGCGTAGATTGAGCGCAAGCAAACAACGTAAATACGCTTAAAATCAGGCAAAAAAGATTTGTTTTCATGGTTGTGATTTGTTAGTTTCAACCACTAGATGCAGCCACCAGCCCGATTCCATAAAAGTTTTTGAAATTTTTTTGTGGAATTTTCTCTATTCGTTCATCTAAAGATAAACTACATTCAATGATGATGTCAGGGTTATATCTTTTTCGGTTTTTGAGGGGCGTAGCCCTAACATCATCGTAGATATAAAAACGGTTCTAATACAGAAAGGGGCGTTAGCCCTGGTATCTTGTTAATTTTCAATACTTAAAAAAGCAGCAAGGACTTGTTCTTAAAACTATTTCGTCGAAAAGCAGATTTCTCCGATACTGACTACCTCTCGGAGTATCGCCGAACGGGCAATTTGACCGAGTTGGGTGAGTTGTACGAACGGCACATGGACATGGTCTTTGCGGTATGTTTCAGGTACTTGCGCGACGAAGACGATGCCAAAGATGCCGTCATGCAGGTGTTTGAGCAGTTGATAGAAGAGTTGAAAACGAGCGAAGTGCACAACTTCAAAAGCTGGTTGCACAGCGTAACGCGCAATCATTGTTTGATGCAACTGCGCGCCAAACGCGTGGTAGTGGGCGACGAGGGGCTATTTGAACACGAAGCCTACGAAACCTTCGTGGTACAAACCTCCGAAACCGACGCAACGCTTGAAACGCAATTGTCGGATTTGGGCGATTGCCTGCAAACGTTGGCCGTAGAACAGCGCAAAAGCGTAGAACTGTTTTATTTCCAACAACTTTGCTACCAACAGATTGCCGAGCAAACGGGATTTGCGTTAACAAAAGTGAAAAGTTATCTCCAAAACGGAAAGCGTAACCTAAAACTGTGCATGGAGGGCAAACAACATGGCTAAATCAAAACAACCTACTTCGCCTTTGATGCCCCAACTGCGCCAGTACGTAGCAGGGACACTGACTCCCCAAGACCAGCACAAGGTCGAGAAAGAAGCATTACAAAACCAACAGGTCGATGATACGTTGGAGGGACTCCAAGCCATGAAAAACGCGGGCGTGGACGAGTCGGCAGCGCTGTTGGATGTTCGTAGGCGGCTTCAACAACGAATTTTGCCCCAAAAACGCAGGTTAGTGCCGTATTACTATGCCTCGGCTGCTGCGGTGGTTATGGCCGTGGGGTTGGGTTGGTGGTTGGTACAGCGGCAAGAGTTACCCGAATCAACGGCTAAAACAACGGCAGAGACGGTATTACCGTCGGCTCCCGTACCTGAAAGTGCGCCTATTTTAGAAGAAAACTCGCCAACACTTTCTGCCAAACCCAATACCCAAAGGCTTGCTCAAAAACCAGTCGAAGAACAAGTGGCCGCCGCGCCTCCTACCCAAGAAATGTTGGAAGCTGCTCCTGCCGAGAGTAGTGCCGCAAGCATAGTAGCAGAAAAAAAGGCGGACGAAATCGCCGCAGTTCCTGCGCAGGAATTGGCTACGAGGCCCGCGCAGGCAAAAAGTCGAGTTGCATCGGCTCCTGCGGCGGCGTTACCAGCCGATACGTTTACGCTACGCGGAAAGATATTGGATGCCGAAACGCGAGAAGCACTGGCAGGAAGTATCATTGCGGTGATGGGACGCAACCGAGGGACTTCTTCGGCCAACGATGGAACGTTTTTTTTACGAGGAGTACGTCCCAATGACAATGTAAGTGTCGGTGCCGTCGGTTTTGTCCCCGTCCAAATCACGGTGAAAGATTCACTTTTAGCCCCAGTTTTGTTAAAAGCAGAGCAAAATGCACTAAGTGAGGTAGTGGTCACAGGCGATAGCAAACGTACCCAAAAGTCCAAATCAACTCAAACCCAAAAAGCGTATTCCGATTACATACAGCAAGCAGTACAAGCATTTTTGGAAAAGAACCCCCAAGGCCCTCGCGGACGAGTAGTGGTCGAATTTACAGTAAACGAGTTGGGGGAATTAGGTGATTTTGAAAATAAAAACAGAGCGAATAATCAGCTGTTTGAGGAAGCCGTTCGCATCCTCAAACAGGGAGAAAAATGGACGCCGACCTATAAAAAAGGAAAGCCACAATCAGATAGAAAGCGCCAAGTTTTCCAGTTTTAGCACAAATGGGACGATTACTTCAATCGTCCCATTCCGCCATCTACGTTGAGAACCTGTCCCGTAATCCAACTGCCTTCGTCCGAAAGCAATAACTTCGCTACGGCGGCCAAATCTTGGGGCGTACCCACGCGTCCAATCGGGTGGCGTTTGTTGGAAGCCTCTCGTTTTTCATCGCTCGATAACAACGAGGCTGCCAACGGCGTGTCGGTTAGCGATGGTGCGATGGCATTGCAACGGATTTTGGTGGCGGCCAACTCCGCCGCCAACGAACGAGTCAATCCTTCTACCGCTCCTTTGGCCGTGGCAATCGACGCGTGAAAACCCATGCCCGTTTGAACGGCAACCGTACTAAAAAGCACAATGGATGCCCCGCCTGCTTTACGAAGTCGGGCAAGGTTGGCCTGAATCGCGGCGACGGCTCCTAAGACATTGACGTTGAAATCTGCCTGAAAATCAGCCAACGAAAACCGCTGAAAAGGTTTGAGATTGATACTGCCTGGGGCATACACAAGGCCGTGAAGGGTATCGGGTAATGCGTCAAAATGACCTTCAACGGGCTGGGTGACATCCCACGTACTATGTTGACTTTGAATACCCTGCGGTGCGCGGCGTGAAGCCGTAAACAACGAGGCTCCTTCGGCTTGAAGGATTTGGGCAATGGCAAGGCCAATTCCAGAGCTTGCCCCGATGATGAGAATGTTTTTTCCTTGAAATGACATTAGAAAAAGGAGTTTGCTATATTTAACTCGTAGCGCCAGTGGATGGTTTTAAGATAACTTACTTTTGAAATGAACTACTTAACTTTTGAAAACGGAGACAAAATGCCCGCCTTGGGGCTTGGGACGTGGAAATCGGCCAAGGGAGAAGTATATACAGCCGTAAAGACCGCTATTGAGATTGGCTATCGGCATTTTGACTGCGCTTTGGTGTATGGCAATGAGCAAGAAATCGGTCAGGCGTTTGCGGATGCAATGAACGAAGGAACGGTAAAAAGAGAAGACCTCTGGATTACGTCGAAACTTTGGAACAACAGCCACGAAAAACAACATATTTTGCCTTCCATCAACACCACTTTAAAAGATTTACAGCTCGATTACCTCGACTTGTACCTCATTCATTGGCCCGTGGCGCTCAAACGAGAGGTAGCTTATCCCCAAACAGGCGAGGACATGCTCAGTCTGACGGACGTTCCTCTTTCAGAAACTTGGGCAGAAATGATTGTTTTGAAAGAAATGGGTTTGACGCGCCACATCGGGGTGTCCAATTTCAGCATCAAAAAACTGGAAGAGGTAACTGCCGCCACGGGCGTTCGTCCTGAGGTGAATCAGCTGGAACTGCATCCGTTTTTGCAACAGTGGCCCATGGTGGACTATTGCCGCGAGCACGGCATCGTTTTGACGGGGTATTGCCCCTTAGGCTCGTCAGACCGACCTGCCAATCGGATTGTGGACGGCGAACCTAAATTATTTGAAAATGAAGTAATTCGTACTTTGGCGCAGGCACGCGGGTGCTCGGCCGCGCAGTTGATGCTCGCGTGGGCAGTCAATCGGGGAACGTCCGTGATTCCAAAGTCAGTCAACGCAGGACGCTTGCAAGAAAACTTAGCCGCCGCCGACATTGAGCTAACCGAGCAAGAAATGAAAACCCTGCGGGAGTTAGACTTGCAGTATCGTTACATCAAAGGCAATTTTTGGTGCTTAGAAGGGTCTGATTATACATTGGAAAGCCTTTGGGATGAATAAAAAGTAAGCGACCGTGCAAACAACGCCACCACAATGCTCGAAAGTACAAAGTAACTCGCCAGTACTACGGTGCCCCAGGGCATGGTTTCTGACATTCCGAACCAGCCGTTTTGGTAAATCAAAAACAACCCAATGGCGTTTTTGAGCGCTTCCCACGCCCAAGCGTAGGGATTTTTATCCATGAGTTCGGTATAGGCAAAAACGCACAAAAACAAGAAACCACCATACACAAAAATGTTGGGCGTACCTATTTTGGCAATGTTGATAAAGAAGTAATTGATGAGAGCAAAAGTGAACAAAAACTGAATCCATGTCCAAGTTCGTAGTGTTACCGAAGCCTCAGGAGCGTATTTTTGGAAGTGGTACGGGTCGTCGATTTTGTAAACGGGATAACGTTCGATGACGTCGGCGGGGCGCCATCCTGTTGGCATAAACCAAATTCTAGCTTTATCCTTCCAGCTCTTGGTGCGATAGGCGTCTTTTATCAATAGCCACAAGTGCTGGAAATTGATTTTGATGGGATTCCACGTCTGAACGGGCCGCGTGATGCCATAAACAGGCGGTACGTCGGGGAGTTCTTCTTGAAACGTACCAAAGAGTTTATCCCAAATGATAAAAATCTGCCCATGGTTTTTGTCCAAATAAATGGGGTTCATGGCGTGGTGTACGCGGTGGTGCGAGGGCGTCACGATGATGTGCTCTAAGATGCCCATTTTGCCAATGTAAATGGTATGGTACCAAAACTGGGCAAACAAATGCAGCGGCGCGACAATCGCAATGACTTTTGGCTCAACGCCTAGCAACGCCGCAGGAAGCAAAAATATCGTAAATAAATTGACAAACGACGAAATGCTTTGGCGCAAGGCACAGGCCAAGTCAAACTCTTCGCTGCTGTGGTGAATGGCGTGTTTGTTCCAAAAAAAGTTGATTTGATGGCTCAAGCGGTGTACCCAATAGCCCGAAAAATCGAGGGCAATGAAAGCGATGATATAGACCCAAATCGTAGATTGTACTTTGTACAGCGCCCAATGTTCGACCATATAGCCGTAAGTCAGAATCGAAACACTAATGCCCAGCACATCTTTGATGATGTTGGTGTAGCCAGAACTAAGGCTAGAAAGTACGTCCATGGTGCGGAACGGGTGCTTTTTTACTGCCCATCCGTACAGTTTTTCGAGTAAAACTAAGCCCAAAAAAATGGGCATGGCAATGAGAAGAATGCGTCCGTAGGTTTCCATTGGGTGATTTTTCTAACAAATTATGCAAGCATACTGTTTTTAATCACAAATGTAAGAAATTGTTGACTTTTTTCAAGAGTCAACAATTTTTGGGCAATTTAAGCCACTTCGCCACCGCAACTACTGCCCGCCCCTGCGGTGCAGGCGTAGCAGTGCTGGTTGATGACGATGTCTCGTTCGGTAAGTTGTTGAAAATCAAACTCCTTTAAGTGTTTCGCCGAGCCTGTTACTTTTAAATCCAGCATTTGGTTAAAATCACAGTCGAACAAGTAGCCGTCCCAGCCAATCGACAAGGTGTTGCGGCACATGACGTTACTAGCCGCTACGGGATTAAACGCATTGACGAGCTTTTCCATGTACGAACCGTAGTTGCCACTCACCAACAAGTAGTCTAAAAAGCGACTGATGGGGATGTTGGTGATGCAAAAAAGGCTGTTGAAGTCAATGCCAAATTTGGTTTTTAGTGCCCGCTTAAATTCGCGCTCCAGCCCCGCTTGTCCGCTTGGTAAAAAAGCGCCCGCAGGGTTATAGACCAAGTTGAGGGTCAAGCCCGAACCTTCTTGTCCATACCCAACGGCATTGAGGAGCTGAAGCGCTTTGATAGAATCTTCAAAAACGCCATTGCCGCGCTGAGAATCAGTGCGGTTGGCGGTGTAGAATGGCAACGAAGAAACCACTTCCACCTGATGCTGTTTGAAGAAATCGGGCAGGTCGTGGTACTTAGGGTTGGCCAAAATGATGGTAAGGTTGCAGCGAACAATGATTTTTATTTCCTGACTAATTTCACGAATTTGCTCCACAAACCACCGAAAATGAGGGTTCATTTCGGGGGCTCCTCCCGTGAGGTCAACGATTTTGAAGGGGTGCTTTTTCAAGGCATCCAAACACAACTGCATGGTGTCTTGCGTCATAATCTCCTTGCGATCGGGACCTGCGTCCACGTGGCAATGTTTACACACTTGATTGCACATTTTCCCCACATTGATTTGAAAAATATCAATTTGCGTGGGTTTCAACGGAAACAAACCGATGGGTGCGAGTTTTTCCTGAAATAAGGGAAAGTGATGCCCTAGTTTTTCCGAATCGTTCAGTACATCAAGCTGGTACTGGGTGTTTCCGAGTTCGTGTTTTTGTGCCTTGAGAGATTTGACGGGATTCATGAAAATGGGGAGAATAAAACCTGCAACAATTACATCGTGACTTCTTTCGCCTTGTTAATCATTTGGGTACTGTGTACCAAGGTAATACCTGCGGCCATCACAGCACTTACGTGTACGGCTTCCATCATTTCGTCTTCTGAGCAGCCTTTTTCGAGGGTGTCGGTGGTGTAAGCGTCAATGCAATAGGGGCATTTGAGCACGTGGGCTACGGCCAAAGCAATGAGTGATTTTTCGCGAGAGGTGAGAGCGCCTTCTGCAAATACGTCGCCGTAGTATTTGAAGAAATCTTGCGCTAAATTTTTTGCACCAAAATCGCCAATGGCGCCAAATTTTTTAAGGTCTTCAGAGTTGTAGTACGATGCCATAGTTTAAAATGTCTTGGGTGTTTACTTATTTACGCAAATAGAGGTGTTTTGGTTTGAAAAACTAGGGAAATGCAATGATTTTCGGAAAAAAATGGTTAATTTGAGTAGAAGTATGAAAAGTATGAAGAAAAAATCACAGAAAACGCGTAGCCCCAAAAAGAAACAAGGGGGACGTACGCATCGACAAATAGTCTCGTTTTTGGATGAACTCAAATCCGAGATTGCTACTTTTTTTGAAATCAATACCGAGCGACCTTTTGAATTGCATGAACTTCACAGTCATTTTGATGCCGATGACCCAAAACTTCGGCTTATTTTCAATGGATTGCTCGATGAGCTTGTGGAAGAAAGTAAAGTAATCCGAACGAAAGAAGGGCTGTATGCGACCAACGAAAACGCAAATGTGTTTATCGGGAAAGTCGAACACGTCAATAAAAACTATGCCTTTATCGTACTAGATATCCAAAAATCAAGCGAGCAGCCTAAGTTAGAAAATACCGACATTTGGGTGGATTCCGACGATTTGCGGGGAGCAATTGATGGCGATACCGTTCGGGTAAAACTTTTGAGTGATTACCGAAGTGGACGCCGCCGCGAAGGCCGAGTGGAAGAGGTTTTAGAGCGTGGACGGGTCGAATTGGTCGGAGAAGTAGAACTTTGGCCTAAATACGGCATTGTGGTGTTGGACAACCGTCGCATTTATGATGATGTGTATATTCCTGAGCCCAAACTCAACAATGCGCAAGACGGAGACAAGGTGTTGCTGAAAATTACGCAGTACCCAACGCGCTCGCGTCGTATGGAAGGAGAAGTACTGGAAGTATTAGGCAAAGCAGGAGCTCACGAAACCGAAATGCACGCGATTTTGGCGGAGTTTGGGTTACCTTATAAGTTTCCTGAAGATGTAGAAGCGGAATCAAATGCGATTTCGGAAGTGATAGAAAACGACGAAATAAAGCGTCGTCGCGATATGCGTGCCGTGACTACGTTTACCATTGACCCCGCCGATGCCAAAGACTTTGATGATGCACTTTCGGTTCAGTTGTTGGAAAATGGTCATTTCGAAATCGGGGTTCACATCGCGGACGTTTCGCACTACGTACGTCCTAACACGGCGTTGGAGCGGGAAGCGTATGCCCGTGCTACGTCGGTGTATTTGGTGGATAGAACGGTGCCTATGTTGCCCGAAAAACTATCCAATAACTTGTGTTCATTGCGCCCCAATGAAGATAAATTGACGTTTTCGGTAGTGTTTGAGTTGAACGAAAATGCCAAAATCATCAACGAATGGTTTGGCCGTACGGTGATTCATTCTGACAAGCGTTTTACCTACGAGGAAGCACAAGACGTACTCGAAGCGACCGCGCGCGGAGAAGAAGACGCAGGGCCTTTTGCCAAAGAACTTACCTTGCTCAATCAGTTGGCCTACAAACTTCGCGATGAGCGTTTTGCCAAAGGAGCAGTCAATTTTGAAACCACCGAAGTGAAGTTTAGGTTGGACGAAAATGGCAAGCCGTTGGGGCTTTACACCAAAATCCGTAAAGACGCCCACAAGCTGATTGAGGAATTTATGCTGTTGGCCAACAAGCGCGTACCCGAATACATTTACCGAAAATCGAAAAACAAGGAGCAGCCCAATACCATGGTGTATCGGATTCACGAGGAGCCCGACATGGAAAAACTACGGATGTTTGCCGCCTTCGCGGGTCGGTTAGGCTATAAAATGAAGCTCGACGATGAAAAAGTCGTGGCCAAGTCGCTCAATCAATTGATGTCGGATTTGGAAGGAAAACCCGAACAAAATGCACTCGAACAATTGGCGATTCGAACCATGGCCAAGGCGCGGTACAGCACCGAAGATGTCGGCCACTTTGGCTTGGCTTTTCGTCGGTATTCGCACTTTACGTCGCCGATTCGCCGCTACCCCGATATGATGGCGCACCGTTTGTTGCAGCATTATTTGGACGGAAAGCCATCGCCCGACCGAGCCGAATACGAGCCAGCGTGCAAGCATTCGTCGTCGAGGGAGCAATTGGCCGCCAATGCCGAACGGGCAAGTATCAAGTACAAGCAAGTGGAATTTATGGCCTCGATGGACCCTGAGCGCGTTTGGGACGGGATTATTACGGGCGTTACCGAATTTGGCTTGTTTGTCGAAATTACCGAAACGGCATCGGAAGGATTGGTCAGAATGAACGACCTGAACGATGATTTTTACGAACTAGACAAAGAAAACTACCGACTAGTCGGAAAGCGCACGCAGCGTTTTTACACGTTTGGGGATACGGTGAAAGTAAAAGTCAAAGACACCAATATTTCGCGCCGAAGCATGGATTTGACGTTGGCAGAAACTACTTCCAATGTTGTTTCGGCATTGCCTGCGCGTGGCCGTGGTAGAGGAAGTGTGAAAGAAAAACGTCCTCGAACGAAGGAAAGACGCCGCAAATAGCTTTTTAAGTAGTTGGGCAAAAGTTTTAGTGTGTTAGTAGTTTATATTGCTTCGGACAGGGCCGCCTGTGCGGAAGCGCAACCTTTGTAGTAGTAGAGGGGGCATCCATGAAACCCTTTTGCTTCGGACAGGGCCGCCTGTGCGGAAGCATAACTAGATGCTTTGTTATGCTTCTCCGAAGCAAAAATTAAAAAAAACTCCTGCTGCTACTACAAATGTTGTGCCTCTACCGAGGCGGCTTTGAACTACTCTAAAACTTTTGCTTTATTACTTAAAACAGCCTCGGAGAGGCGAAACCTTTGTAGCCCTGGAAAAAATAAACCTTCCAAGTTTTCAAAACTTAGAAGGTTTTGCGTTTGTTCCGCCCCGAGCTACCCTCGGGGCGAGTTTGTTTAGAACCCTTCCTTCTCTTCTTCCTTCTCTTTCTTTTTCGTTGGGGTTTTGGCAGGTGCCGTTTGCGCTACTTTAGCACCAGGTTTTGCTTTAGGGTCAGTAGCTGTCGTTTTTGCTGCCGTTTTGGTATCTTTTGCTTTCGGATCCGTTGTTGCTTTAGTGTCTTTGGTGGTAGGTTTGGTAGTCTTATCTGCCACTTTTACTTCCTCCTCTTCAGGCTCTTCGGCAGGTGTCGTCGTTGTTGCTTTTTGAGTAGCAGCAGGCGTTGATTTTGACGCAGTCGATGGCGCAGTGGTTTTCGCAGGAGCACCTTTTGCAGGGGCTTTGGTATCTTTGGCCAACGGTTTTTTCACTTTCGGACGGTAGTACGCCGTAAAACGATCCACAAACAAGTCACGTTCTTCAAAGCCAATTGGCAGAATAGAACCGTCTTTTTTATCTTTTGATTTCACCGAAATCAAATCATTAATTTCCTGCACCGACGACACAACGGCAAGTTTGTCTTGTTGCCAATCAAAATAATACCACACATCTTCGGATGCTTCGATGTAGATACTTACTTCGTCGCCACGGGCATTTTTACGAATTTCCACCATACCTTCTAGCTCGGCGTTGATGTCGGTATTGCCAAGGTTGGAGACCCCAATTTTACCCACACTGTAAAACGCATTTTGAGGCGCCGACCAGCGAAGATTGACATTCGATAAAACGAGTGTACTGTTGAATTTAGGCGAAGCATCAAACAGCGGCTTGTACGCAGCGGCACTGCGACTAATGTAGCCGTCGGTGGCTTTGCGGCCAATGAGGGCGGCCAATTTATTGCCCAACCGCTCGATACTCGGTTCGGCGGGGTCGCTGTTTTGTTCGTCTAAGTTGGTTTGAACAAGGTTTTCTGCCGCTTTGGTAATAATCTCACGGTTTGCAGGGAAGTTGAGCGACATGAGGGTATTGAAACGATACGTACTGCTGTCGATATTGGCCTGTACTCCCCCCGAAATCATAAAGAGCTGTTCGGCTTCTTTGGTACTGCGGTCGTTGATGAGGTTGATTTTACCCGAATACGAAATGGTGCCTTTGGTGTCGTTGAAAGTATAAGCATTTTCTTCATCGACTAGCTCATCGGCGGTTTTGGTTTCGGGTGTCACACGAAACGCTTTTAGTTTATCATCAAAGCGTAAAAGTCCGTAGGCTTCAAAGATAATCTGGTCGTTACGCGCTTCTTTGCCCGATAAAAACGTTGGGTACAATCCATCAGTACCTGCCCGATAATGCAACCCAACCGAAATAGGCATGTCTGCTTCGTTTTTGAGGGCAGGTGTCACTTTGAGGGCTACGTCTTTGGTCGGGGTTTCTTTAAACGGAATCCAAGAAGCGACCAAATCGGGGCGTTTTTTGAGAATTGGCTTGACATATCCATCAAATTGTAAGTTCGGCTCGGGGGCGAGCATGGTCATAGCGCCTTTGTATTGCAGGCGAGGAGCGGCCACAAAGTTGTCGAGCTCCACAATTTCGGCCTTGGCCACGGTGTAAGAAGTCTTTTCTTTGGAAGGCGCAGTGCGGTTGCTTCCCGACGACGCTGCTACGCCTTGGCGCAGACTAAAGTTCCCCATCTTGACAGGAATGGTGTCGTTTGAGACGGTAGTATAAAGGTAAGTGGCGTCGCCCGTAAACTTCGTGCGTGATTCAATCTTGATGTTACCGTTTTTGAGTCGGTGGTATTCGTTGAGGGTATCAAGGACCAAGCGCGCATTTTTGAAAGGTGTCATTTCGCCGTTGCGGTGAATCACCACAAGTCCTTTATCGGGCAATACCTTCGCGTCAGCAGATTTGATAAATGGAACACCGCCAATGTTGAGGGTCATTTTTTCGATTTCATACAAGGCCGAAGAACCGTTAAACGTCAACCCTGCTTGTTCGGGAGCAGTGGAGGTAAAGGTGGAAGTGGCCACATCGCCTTTCATCGCAATGGTTTTGGCGTTGATGTTCCACTGAGCGCGGTTGATAGAGGTTTGATATGAGGCAAATGGGAACTCCATAAGCGGGTTTTCCAGGGTATTTTTACTGGTTGAAATACCGACTAATCCCTTTACAAGGTTAAAGTCCACGTCCACATTAGAGCCTAACAAAACGGGGCGGGTGGCATTGGTGGCCGAGATAATTTTGTACTGCGATTCGCCCGCAAAAAAACCTTCTTTGTTAAACTTGATGTCTTGTGATGTAAGCTCTGAGTCGTCGCGGCGAAGTAATCCTTTTCCGTACAAACCCGTCGAACGAAGCACAATCCGCCCGTCGAGTTTGGTGGTGCCGTTGTAAAAATTAAAGGTATTTCCCTTGGTCGTCAGCGACATACTGTCGGCTTTTGGGGTCCAGCGTAGGGTGAAATTTCTCAAATCCACCTTAGGGAAATACGCCTTACCAATGGTTGCCTCTTTGACTTCGGCCTGCGCGCCGTTGGCAATCAACGAATCTGACATAAACAACAGGCTCTCGGTAGGAATACGCGCGCTCAAGTGGGTAATTTCGCCTTGCGAACGTAACCCTTGTTTATCCATCACAAGCTCTTTGGTAAACTTCACGACGGTATTGGTGCCATATACTTTATAGCCCGTAGCTGGCGGGGTATAATTGAAGCCCAGCGAGTTGTCGGGCATGGAGCGGAGTTCGGCTTGGAAGGTAGGGAAAATACCGTTGGAGTTGAACGTTCCGATGAATACAATGTCTTGAAGACCAAGGCTATCGTAGTCGAGCGACGGAATTTTAAAGAAAACTTTGCGGTCGTATTTGAAATTTCCACGGTCAGGTTGATCAAAATAAACCGTCATCCCTTCGGGGACGTGCAAGCGCGGAAAAATGGAGTTTTTACGGCCCCCCGATTTATTACTAGGGTCATTTAGATAAATCCGTCCTGATTTTTCATACACAATATCACCACCCACTTCGGTATTGCTTCCTTTGTCGTAGGCTGATTTTGGCACGAACGTGATGTTGTCAATTTTGTTCAAATCAACAAAAAACTTATCGTAATTAAACATCAAATCGCGGCCATTGAAGCGGAAGTTGGCCGAAACCAACAAACCATTCATGCGAAAATCGCGGTTTTTGAGCACCTTGATTTCTTTGTCCGAAGGCGAAGCGACGATTTTGAGCGAGTCACTAATGGTAAATTTATCGACTCCTCTAATGGTCAATACATTGTCTTTGAGGTCGATGCTGGCGTTGGCGATGTCGTTGTTGGCAGGGTACAACGACGAGACTTTGAAGTTGTCAAAATCGGTTTGTTTGTTGTTAGCCATCACGTACAAAGCTCCTTTATTGGTAAAGCGGAAAAGACCATTTTTAGGGTCGATGGACAAAAAGCCGTCGTAGTATAGTTGCATAAAAGCCGAGCGTACGGCGTTCATGTCGCGTTTGAAAAACTGGGCAACTTCTTCGGGGGCAAAGCTGGTTACTTTTTGTTTGGTAACGTAGTTTGACGCCATTTGCAGCGGGTGAAAACCCGACTGCTCGTTCATGGCACGGAAGCGTTCGGGTTTGAAATAGCTAAACGACTCGAACGAAATGGGAACGACGTTTTTTCCCGAAATACGCAAAAACTCAATTTGATTTTTGGGGAAGTTCCAGCGAAGCATTTCTGCGTCGATGTACATTTTGTGGTACGAATCGGAATAAGGCGTATAGTGAAAGCCTGATTTGACCGAAGCGGGTTGCGTTTTGACTGTCCCCGTGGCTTCGCTGTACGAAAGCTGAACGCCAGGGTGATGCAGCGAATCAGTGCCCATGTAGCTAGTGAAGGTAGCGATGGGGGAGGTAATCAACGAATCGGTGATGTCGAAGTGGCGGCTGCTCGATTTGAACGCCAATTTTCCGTTGTAATTGACCATCACCGTTGAGGGGGATTGGCTCAATGAAGCGCTGGTCATTTTTTGTCCCACCAACGAAATACCCCCTTGGTACATGATATTTTTGCTTAATCCTTTGATTTGGGCATCGTTGCGGTACGAAATAAAACGAGGATAGGGCGAAGGTTGGCCTTTGGTGCGTCGTTTGCTTTCGTATTCAAATACCCCTTCGACGGGAGCATTGAGCTTGGCGCCGTACTGGAGTTTGGCGTCGTCGGTCACGAGTTTAGGAAGTCCTACATTAAAGCTATAGGCACTCAGGTTGACAAAGATATCGGGTGCGCCTGCTGTTTCCCAGCTTACTTTTCCACCCATGCCAACCCAGTTTCCTTCGCGAATGGCCAATTTTCCGCTGGTTTGCAGAATAGGCACCGAGTCGTTGGCGGTGAGCATAACGAGGTTGGTGTTCTTGAATTCAATAATGGCTCCCGAAACGTCAGGTAGAGGTTTTTTCTCGTAAGCAGGCAGCAGGGTGACGGCGTTTGAAGTATCGGTTACGGCTCCCCAACCATCGTTGGTTGCGCTGTTTTTTGCCGACTCTACGGTCTTGATAAGCTCAGAATTAGCGTCACTAAAACGGAAACTAAACGTTCCTTCGAGCGCATAAAGGCGATTGAAATTCGAAGTATAAATCAGGCGATTCTCAAACAGATTGCGAGCTGTCTCAAAATACTTTAAAGTCGCTTTGGTATCGTAGGTATCTACGGCCTGGGTGGTGGTGGTTAGGTAGCCATCTACTTCGTTAGGATTGGCGTGTGTTCCATTAAAAGCCGCGTAAAGACTGTTGAAAAACTGCTCAAAATGAGGTGTGGTAGGTTTATATCCTTTCGCTACCATGCGTTTGGTAAGGGTAACGATACTTTTTTGGTGCGCTTGCGTCAAACGACTGTCCAGCCAAAGGGTTTCGAGGTTTTTGGCGGCTTTGAGATAGGTAGGGTTGCCGCTTGCAGCCATCATTTTCTGCACGTCGGCTATAAACTGCGCAGGGTCGTCAGAAAGTTTGACGACTTGAGCGTGAAGAACCAACCCTGTAAGCCATAAAAAAACGATGAAGTAGGGCGTAAAACGTTTCATAGTATCTGCGGAATTTGTCGAAACCAAAACTAGGTATAGAACTATCAATATACCTATTTAACTCAATTTAATTCAAAATTATTTCAATAAAGCGCTATGTCCGAAGATTTTCTGTACTTCTTGTGGCAGTTTCAGTATTTTGACGCTGCTCACCTCACAACTACGGCGGGAGAATCGCTCCAAGTACTGGCCATTGGACAACGAAACGCCAATGCAGGCCCCGATTTTATCAATGGGCGCGTCATTGTAGAAAATATCGAATGGGCAGGAAGTATCGAAATGCACTTGCGAAGCTCAGACTGGCACCGACATGCCCATACCACCGATCGTGCCTACGAGAGCGTTGTTTTGCACGTAGTTTGGGAAAACGATACGGATATTTGTCGGCACGATGGCACGGCAGTTCCTACCTTGGCTTTAAAAAACATTACCTCTCCCAAACTGTTGCACAAATATCACGTACTGATAGGAAGCAAAGAAACGATTCCGTGCGAAAACCAATTGGAAGCTGTTTCGAACTTGCAAAAACGCATGATGCTCGACCGCGCGGCTACGCAGCGTCTTGAGCGTAAAGCGCAGGGTGTATTGGAGTTGTTGACCCAAAATCACCAAGATTGGGAAGAAACGACGTATCAATTGTTAGCCCAAAACTTCGGTTTTAAAGTCAATGCCGAACCGATGCTTCGGCTGGCGCAGGGATTGCCCCTGAAAATCCTTCACAAACACCGCGATAACCTTTTTCAATTAGAAGCCCTGCTGTTTGGACAAGCGGGACTTTTGATGCCCGCAGACGAATACGCACTGTCTTTGCAGAAAGAATACACGTTTTTAGCAGCGAAATACAGTTTAAAGTCCACCCAACTGCAGGCCCACGAATGGAAGTTTTTGCGGTTGCGTCCCGCTAATTTTCCCACGGTTCGGTTGGCGCAGTTGGCGGCGTTTATTCAGCAACAACCCAGCCTATTTTCGCTCTTTATTCACGGGGAAAATGTCAAAAAACTGGAGGCTGTACTCCGCGTCAAGCAGTCGGACTATTGGCAGACACATTATCACTTTCAGAAAACAACGGCAGCGAAAGTAGCTACCTTAGGAAAAGCATCGGTCGAAAATATTGTTGTCAATACGGTCGTTCCTTTAGTAGCAGCTTATGCTGAAGCAAAAGATAATCTAGATTTTATGACCAAAGCAACCGAATTATTGGAACAACTTCCTGCCGAAATAAACCACCTCACCGATAGGTGGCATCAGATGGGGATAGAATCAAAAACAGCCTTTGATTCCCAAGCTATTATCGAACTCTATACCCATTTTTGTGTAAAAAAGGGATGTTTGCAGTGTGCTATTGGTACATCGTTGCTGAAATCTCCCTGACCGTTAGATAAATACTTAGATTCTTTTTAAACCAAACACTTACTATTTTTGTATTCTTTAAAGTTGTAAAACTATACAAGCCCCCATGTATCGCCACCTTTTTCCTTCCTTTTTGGTCAGTGCGAGTTTTTGCGTAATTGTTGCATTTCGAGACAACAGCGAATTTGTCTCGGCGTTTCAAAAAATTAACAACGAAACCCTGAAAAATAGCCAAGCGTACGAAACCCTCGGCGATGCTACTTCGACCATCGGACATCGTCTGACGGGAAGCCCAAACGGAGCCAAGGCAGAACAGTATGCGTTTAATCTTCTCAAAAAATACGGCTACACAGATGTTAAGTTCCAATCGTTTGAGGTAGAATCGTGGATGCGTGACACCGTGACGTTGGACGTAGTGCCCAACAAAAGTGATAATTTCAGGACAGTGCCCGTGGTGGCGTTGGCGCATTCGCCCGTTCGTGCCAAAGTGAGCGGGGCAATAGTGGACGTAGGCAATGGCTTGGAAGAAGATTTTGAAGCGGTCAAAGACATTATCAAAGGCAAAGTAGCGCTAGTAAATATTGGATTGGTCAACGGAAAAGCAGGGCAAAAGAATTTGCACCGTTCCGAAAAAACGGCTTTGGCCATCAAATATGGCGCAAATGCGATTATCACCGTCAACCAAGTGGTAGGGAATGTGCTTTTGACAGGGACGGCCTCGGTGACGGGGGCGTTGATAGGTATTCCTGCCGTGAACATCTCGCGTGAAAGTGGCGAAGAAATTCGGAGTTGGATGAAGGTGGACAACGACCTCCATGCCATTGTGGATATGACCAACGTGAGTAAAAAAATAAAAGCAAGGAATGTCATTGCCACGATTCCAGGCAAAAGCGACGACCGAATCGTGATTGGAGGGCACCTTGATTCGTGGGATTTGGCAACGGGCGCAGCCGATAACGGCCTAGGGTCATTTACGATTATGGACATTGCTCGTACGTTTAAAGCCTTAAAAATCAAGCCTAAACGGACGATTGATTTCGTGTTGTTTATGGGGGAAGAGCAAGGCTTGCTAGGTTCGAGGCAGATGGTGAAAGAATTGGCCAAGGCCAAACAGCTTGAGAAGGTCAAGTTTATGATGAACCTCGACATGACCAACAACGTGTTTGGAATGAGCGTGGGAGGGCGCGACGAACTGATTCCGTTCTTCCAAGCGGTGGGGGAACAAATCAAAAAAGTGGACGATACCTACTCAAACATCGTTAGCAGCCGCGCAGGACTCCATTCAGACCACCAACCGTTTATGTTGGAAGGCATTCCGACGGGAGCACCTGCGGGACGTCTCGGCGCTAATGTCTATGGGTGCTATCACGCTGATTGTGATAAATTTGATTTGATCAATCGCGATGAAATGGTCAATGGCGTTCGTTTTTCGGCCATGCTGCTTTATGCTTTGGCCAATGCCAACGATTTACCCGCCCAAAAACTAGATACCTACAAAACCCGCGATTTAATGGTGGCTCAAGGGCTCAAAAAAGAGTTGGTTCTTGGCAAAGATTGGAAATGGACGGACTGATAAGTGTGCCAAGGGTTGCTCACAACCCGCCCGATAACCCCAAACAGGAAACACATTACTCAGCTTTAGAGCGTGCCAATACCCAAAATGCCCCATAGGTGGACAACATCACGAAGGAAAATGCCAGCGTGAGTTGTAGTGCTACAGGGTTGTGTAGTAGGTTATTCCCAATATACCGAACCAACGATAAAGGATGAGTAGCCACGTGCCAGCTATTCCAACGACCAAACCTCCCCAAGTAGATTCCATAACTTGCGACGACCAAACTCCCCCCAATAAGCAGCCAACTTGTGATTCGGCTGTAATAATCCTCCAAAAGTGCATGGATTTTCAGGACAGAATAAAAGCCCGTTAGTAGTCCTGCCAACGCAAACGAAAAACTCATCAACGCATCGTACCAAATCAAATGGTCGGGGGAAGCCCTCAGGTGAATTAGGTCGGTGATGAGGTAAGGAGCATTGGGAAAAAACAACAGCCAAGCTGCTGCTCCTAAGAGTACTCCCCGTTGGTGGATAAAACGGTGCTGAGCCAAATCTTCTACAATACAAGCGATTCCGAACGGAACCCAAGCCAGAAAAAGATTCCACGTAAGGAAAATTCCTCCAAAGTTTTCGGTAAACGTAACGCGGCCACAAAGCAAAATGATGCTTATGAGCGACACCGCAGCGAGTAGATGGTTTTTGTTTTTCATTTTTATAAAAAAGAACTTTGAAATACAAAGTAAAATAAACCAATCAACTGTGTCAATAGGAAAGCCCATTTTTATTTCGCTGAAAAGATGACTAAAGTCTTTTTTTTAGGGTGGAGATGACTTGATATTTGTTTAGGGCAAGAAGAAGAGAAAAAGCCATTATTGAAAAAGTACTAAAACCAAAATAGAAATGTAAGCTCTTTGTGAGAGAGTAAAACGAACAAAGAAAGGTTTTAATAGCTATTTTAATGGCAAAACGTCATTAAAGAGGGGGTTTTGGTAGATAGATTTGGGGGTTTTGTAGATATGCAAAATAACTTTAATCTAATTTTCATCTCGGCAGATAGTATCTTCTTTAGATTTACCCGCGGAAGTATTTCTTAATCTAAACTAAAAAACAAGTAAAAGTATGAAACAAAGGTTTACACTGCTGGCCGCAGTGGCGATGCTATTTTGTGGCCTCACGTTGTTTGCCCAAGACCGCTCGATTTCGGGTAAAGTAACTTCCGACGACGGGTCAGTTTTGCCAGGAGTGAGTGTAACGGTACGTGGAACAACACGTGGAACAACCACCGACGCAGACGGAAACTACAAAGTGTCTGCCCCAAACAATGCGCAATTGGTATTTAGTTTTATTGGCTTTACCAATCAAGAAGTAACCGTAGGGAAACAAAATGTTATCAACATCAAGCTTGTTTCTGACGTTTCTCAATTACAAGAAATAGTTGTAACCGCATTAGGTATTTCTCGTGACAAAAGGGCTATCAATACTGCTGTCCAAGAAATTAAGGCGGACAAACTAACCGCCGCTCGTGACGCAAACGTAGCCAACGCGCTTGCAGGTAAAATTGCAGGGGTACAGGTACTTGGGCAGTCGGGAGCGAAGTTTGGTACGCCTGACATCCGTGTACGTGGGGTCAATAGCCTTACAGGGGGTAGTCCGCTTTATATTGTTGACGGAACTCCCACGGACATCAATGCCGTAAACATGGATGATGTGGAAAACCTCTCAGTACTCAAAGGCCCTGCGGCGACAGCCCTTTATGGAAACCGTGCTGCGGGTGGGGTAATTTTGATTACTACAAAACGCGCTAAATCTGGTGAAGCACGTTTGGACATTAACCACAGTACGACACTTGACATGGTTGGCCTTCTGCCTAAGTATCAAAATGAATACGGTGGTGGATACTCGCAAGATTGGGAAATTTTTAAGTTTAACCCTGCCATTCACCCTGCTTCATGGTCGTCGTTTGATGGACAAAAGATGTTAGATTATTCTGCCGATGAAAGCTGGGGTCCCAAAATCGATGGTTCTCCTCACCGTTCTGCGTGGTCGTGGCAGCCTGGTCCTGAGTTTGGGCAGCTTACTCCTTTTGTAGCTAATCCTAACAACGTTCGCGACTTCTTTGAAAAGCCAGTAAGCCATAACTCAAACATCTCTTTCTCAAAAGGAGGTGATAATTACCAAACGCGTATCTCTTATACCCACATTATCAATAACGGTATTGTTCCTAATAGTAGCCAAACCCGTGATTTTGTGAGTGCTAAAAACTCTCTGAACATATTCAAAGGATTAACGGCCGATTTGAATATCAATTATTCTGCTACTAGGGGAGTAAATATTCCTGCGGATAACTATGGCTCAAGTGGTGGAAGTAACTCAACAGGACTAGGTGGGGCGATTTTGAATGGATTTAACCAAACCATCGGTTCTTTCAACCAGTGGTTCCAGCGTCAATTGAGCATTGAAGATTTAAAAAATTACAAAAATGCGGATGGTACTTACCGTAGTTGGAATATTGGTGGACCATTGGATGCGAAACCCAAATACTGGGATAGCCCTTATACACAGGTGTATGATAACACCAATAGCCGCCGTGACACTCGTATTTTTGGTGATTTTGGCCTTAAATACAAATTTACAGATTATTTGAAATTGTCTTTGGTTGCGCGCCGTGACCAACGTCAATACTTCCAAGAGGGGCGTATTGCTGCTGGTACTTTGAATGAAGGTGGAAAAGGAGGGTACTCAAACCTCGTACTTAATTCTCGTGAAAATAACTACGAGGCTCTTTTTAGCTTTGACAAAACCTATGGAAAACTTTCGGTAGTTGCCAATGCGGGTGGTAACATTCGTTACAACCTCTCTGAGTATTTCATTCAGGCAACTGTAGGTGGGCTTACTACTCCTGGTTTTTACAACATTGCTGCTTCTAAAGACCGCCCAAGCGTATCTAACATAAAAGGAGAACGTCGTATCAATAGCTTGTACGGAAACGTGAGCTTAGGGTATAATAACATTTTCTTCTTAGAAGGTTCATTACGCAACGACTGGTCATCTACCTTGCCCAAAAACAACAATTCTTATTTGTATCCTTCACTTTCAGGAAGTGTTGTGTTCTCGGATTTGTTGCCTAATAGCGGTTTCTTGTCGTACGGTAAGATTCGGGGAGGTTATGCACAAGTTGGAACAGACATTGGACCCTATAATACCATGTTGACTTATGGTACTGGGAATCCATTTGGTTCAAACCCTACTATGTATCTTCCAACTACGCTACCTAACGAAAACTTGAAACCAGGCTTGTCTTCTTCGTACGAAGGAGGTATTGACTTGAAGTTTTTCCGTAATCGTGTTGGGTTAGAGTTTACTGTTTATCAAAACAACAACAAAGATCAGATTATTCCTTTGGCAGTGGCTCCTACGAGTGGTTATAGCAATGCAATTATCAACGCAGGTTTGATTCGGACAAAGGGCTGGGAGATTCACATCAATGCCACTCCTGTAAAAGGAACCAAATTCCAATGGGAAACGGATTTGAACTTTGATCGTAGTACTTCAAAAGTTATTGAGTTGGCACCAGGTTTGACGAATTACCAACTAGGCTCATCGTGGCGAGGTCTTACTATCAATGCGCGTGAAGGCGAAGAATGGGGGTTGTTCTCAGGTAGTAAAATACGCCGAAACGAAGCTGGACAGCCTATTTTGGATGCAAAGGGACTTTATCAGTTCGATTTGAATCAGCCTTTGGGTTCGGTATTGCCGAAATTTAAAGGTGGTTTCTTAAACAACTTTACATACGGAAACTGGAACATGAGAGTCAACACTGACTTTATTGTTGGTGGTAAGTTCTTCTCTGTTACCAAAATGTTTAATGCCTATGCAGGTTTGGCTGCTGAAACAGCTGGACTTAACGAATTGGGCAAGCCAAAACGTGACGCTGTTGCTGACGGTGGTGGTATCTTGATTGATGGAGTTGGCCCTGATGGAAAAACACCTAATACAGTTCGTGCAGAGACGCAGGCATTGTACGAAGACCGTTTGTTTGCATTGCATGATTACTGGATTTTTGATCAAACATTTGTGAAGTTGCGTGAAGTATCAATTGGTTACAACTTCCCTAAAGCAGTTTTAGGTAAAGCCATTAAGTCGGCCAATATCTCGCTTATTGCCCGAAATCCACTATTGATTTACAGTGCTGTAGGTGGTGGAATTGATATTTCAGAAGCAGAGAGCTACTGGACGGAAGGTGGTCAGCTACCTCCAGTACGTTCGTTTGGTATTAACCTCCGTTTGGGCTTGTAATATAAAGCCTAAAGATGAGTTTGAACTTCAGTGCAATTTTCAAAAAGAATCATTTTATGAAAAATACAATTTTAAAATCAATTCTTGGAGCAGGGTTACTATTCTCTGTGACTTCATGCAGTGATTTTGGGGATATGAACGTCAGCCCTAATAGTCCTGCTAATCCAAATACGGCTAGTTTGTTGACAGGGGTTTTGCGAAATGTGGGAAGCACTACAACAAATATTATGCCTGCCTTGTATGCGCAGCAGTTTGGAGATGTGACTTACATAGAAGAGTCGCGGTACAAAACGGTACAGGTAGATTATAATGCACTGTACACTGGTCCACTTAGTAACTTGCAGTATATCATTAAGTTAAATACTGATGATGCTACGAAGACTACCGCTGCTGCTAATGGTTCTAATCCCAATCAGGTAGCAACTGCCCGCATCCTGAAAGCCTACTTTTTGCAGTACATCACTGATCGCTGGGGGGATATTCCTTACTCTGAGGCACTGAAGGGGGTTGCTAATTTTAGCCCTGCCTTTGATTCTCAACAGGCAATTTACAATGATTTGTTTAAAGAGCTTAAAGAGGCGCAAGGTCAGTTTGATGCTGGTAAAACTGTAGTGGGTGATATCCTTTTGAGTGGAAATGTAGCGAAATGGAAAAAATTCGCAAACTCACTACGTCTGATTGCAGCTTTACGCTTGTCAAAAGTAGATCCTGCTAAAGGAAAAGCAGAATTTGCGGCTGCCCTGACCGATGGAGTGATTACTTCTAACGCTGATAACGTGAAATATTCTTATTTGTCGGAAGCCAATAATGAGCACCCGCTTTATAATAACTACATCACTACAAACCGTAAGGACTATGCTGTGAGTAGTACGTTTGTGAACACATTGGTGAAATTGAAAGACCCACGCTTACCAGCAATGGCAGAGAAAAACATCAACGGAGAGTACCGTGGAGTACCTTACGGTGTGTTTCCTGTTACTTGGAAAGCGCAAGATGTATCTTTGGCAGCGCCTTCAATTCGTCAACAGAATTCTTCTGTTAACGTAATTACGTATGCTCAGGTATTGTTGGCACAAGCCGAGGCGGCCGCATTGGGATGGACTACAGGAAATGCCAAAGATTTGTATGAAGCTGCGATTAAGGCGTCGCTGGAACAGTGGGGTGTTTATAATGAAGCAGACTACAAAGCATACATTGCCCAAACTGATGTGGCTTATACTGCTGCTAAAGCCATTGAGCAAATTAGTGTACAACGTTGGATTACATTGTTTTATCAAGGAAGTGAAGCATGGGCAGAATGGCGTCGTACTGGCTTCCCAGCGTTAACTCCTGCTGCTAACCCATTGAATGGAGGAAAAGATATTCCTCGTAGAATGGCTTATCCTGCTACAGAATCAACCCTTAATAAAACTAACTACAACGCTGTAGTGGCAAAGCAAGGTAAGGATGACCAATACACCCGTGTATGGTGGGACAAATAAGAGTTATAGAACGCACATAAAAAGCTAGAAGGGCTGCCTGAAAAGTTTTTCACCAGATGATAATGGGGAACTTTTGGGCAGCTTCTTTTATTTAAGAGCATAATACCAACACTGATGAACACCTCGCCCAAACCTACCCTCTTCGATTACTTACACCTACACTTTTTGGTCATTATTTGGGGCTTTACGGCCATTTTAGGGAAATTAATCAACGCCGATTTGTCGCGGGTTAGTCTGACGTTCTTTCGGACACTTTTAGCGGCCATTGGCTTGGCTTTGGTGCTTACGCTACGCAAAGAATGGAAAAAAGTAGCGCCCCAAGACCGTAATAAAATGCTGGGCGTAGGCGTGATTATGGGCGTTCATTGGTTGACGTTTTTTGCCTCTGCCCACGTATCAAGTGCGTCGGTATGTTTGGCAGGAATGTCCACTACGTCATTGTTTACGGCTTTGTTGGAACCGTTGTTTAGCCGTAAACAAGTACGACCGTTAGAAATTCTAATGAGCCTGTTGGTTATGTTGGGGCTTTACCTGATTTTTCGTTTTGAGTTTGACCAATCGTGGGGCTTGGGCTTGGCGCTGATTTCGTCCTTGCTGGCCGCCTTGTTTACGATTGCCAATAGCCGTTTTGTCAAAACCCATCCTGCTTTGGTCATTACTTTTTATGAAATGAGCGGTGCCACCATGGGGATGTTTCTTGGGCTAGTGGGTATTGGAATGGTGAGCGGCCTTACACAAGCACAGGTTGTTCCTCAAAGCATGGATTGGCTGTGGTTGGGGATTTTGGCCAGTGTTTGTACCGTTTATGCGTATTCGGCAGGCGTGCATTTGCTGAAAAAAATGTCCCCTTTTACCCTCAATCTTACCATCAACCTAGAACCTGTGTATGGCATGGCGCTGGCGTATTTTATTCTCAATGAGCGCATGACCGCAGGTTTTTATGCAGGAACGGGCGTTATTTTACTGACAGTAATTTTGTACCCGATACTCAACAGCCGTTTTTCTAAAGGATAATCGCTGTCTTTATCTATCTCTTAAAAACCTTTGGCCAAATCTTGCTCCATCCTTCGCGGTCGCCAGGAAGGGGGGCGTCGCGTTTGATGTACCTGCCTTGGGCATCCAGAATAACAGCATAAGGAGCTCGTGTTATTTCCCATTCCGCTTCTAAAAATTCGTTTTGGTCTTGGGTAAGTTTTCCGTGCAGTCCCCTAGATTTACGTTTGACCACATTTTCAACCCACACGTTAGTGCTCTCTTTGTATTCTGACAGATAGACAAAATTAAGCTGCCCTTTCGGCAAAGACGCCTCTAGCTGACGGGCTTCGGCGAGGGCGCGCATTCCGTATTCGTCGTTGGTCCAAAAGAGTAAATAGGCGGGTGTTCCTCGTACTTTTCTTTTGATTTCATCCCAAAACTCACGCCCGCCCATGTAGATTTTTTGGTAGAGCGTAATGCCATTTCCCAATTCTGCCTCGAAATTTCCTTGGGTTTGCAAATCTATAATGTCGTGTGCTTCATTGATGGCGGTGGAGTCGTTACACTCGATGTGATGCAGTTCGTCCAACGATTTTTGGTAATAGGGCGAAGTCAAGGTAGGGCGAATGTGTTGGTACCAGACCATTTTATTTAAAATAGGCGCGGTGTAGAGATGTCTGACATAAAACGTCGCATTGAGGTAATCGACTCCTCTGTCTCCAAAATAGAAGCTATATTTTCGGTTTTCAAGTTCAAACGTATTGATTACCTCTAACGTATCGCGTTTTTTGCTGAAAAGGGTATTGAGCATCGTCAAATCCCGCGTTTTGGCCGAGCCACCCAGTGATATTTCCAGTAGCTTGCTTTTTTGTTCTTCGGAGATGTCGGGAATGTAGGTAAGAATGAGTGACGCAACTTTGGCAACAGGCAGTGTATTGATAGAGAGGGCAGGGGTGGTCAGCTGCGCGTGGGCGCTGAATTGCTGAAAAAAATCTGCGCGTGCAAAAGTAAGCAAACTCGATTGGTCTAAGTCGGCAACGGTACCAATCGGCTTTCCTTGAGGCCCCATGCGGGTTGTTCGTTGCTCAGTCTCGGTTGAAGAAATCACCCAAAGTGAATTTGGCACACGCTGTAGAGTTTGCTGCAAAAAAGAATACAATTGCGCTTTGGCGGTATTTTCAATTGAAGAAACCACCCATTCTTCTAGCAAGGGAGGAGCTTTAGTAAAGGCTGGAAGAGAGCGAAAAAACGCAATTTGTCGGTTACTTTCGGTATCTAAGTGCTGCCAGTATTTGCCTGCGTCAGTGGTGTTTGTCGTTGTGGCAGGGTTGGCTTCCAGCCACTTTTTGCGTTGGATATAAAACTGAGCGTGCAAATTATTCACCTCGGCATTGACTCCTGCAAAGCGGAGCGGAATGTCACTTTTGACCAAAGAATCGGCATAAATCGTCACTTCGACAATGCCTTTACTTCCCAAGAAGGGCATCACGAGGTTGTTATACGTCAAATAACACTCTTCCTTGGGAAAAATAAGGGGCATTTTGAGTTCAAAGCTACCGTTGGGTTGCAAAGGGGCAGCCCGTATGATTTCGTGGTTGGGTTGTAAAATATTGACCCGTGCGACCACCACCTCCGACGCTTGTCGATAAAGACGTGCCGTAAGGTTTTCGATTTTTCCCCGCACCACCAAGGTGTCAGTTTGAGCATAAGTGTTTTGGATGGACAAAAATAGCACGAGGGCTGAGAAAAAATACCAACGCAATTTCATAGGAATACTGAACGAATATGTTGTTATGGCTCTAAAAATAGTTGACTCAAGAACGTACCCGAGTCTGCTCAAATATACTTCTTAAAATGTCTTGTTCTATTTCTCCAAAACGAACGTTTCGTCTGCTAACTGTTTCGTAGGCCACTTGAATGGCTTTTTCGAGACGGTATTCGGTTGTGCCTTCGGTAGCGCCTCCCCACGAAAACGAAGGGATGTGCTTTGACTGAAATCCTGCCCCAAAAACGTTGGCATTGACCCCGACAACTGTCCCCGTGTTGAACATGGTGCTGATGCCCGCTTTGGTGTAGTCGCCCATAAACAAACCACAAAACAAGCGCCCCGTGTCTTCGAGGGTATGCGTGGCGTAGCTATACAGCTTTACGTTGGTATAATCGTTTTTGAGGTTAGAGTTGTTGCAGTTGGCACCTAGGTTGCACCATTCACCAAGAACAGAATTTCCCAAAAAACCGTCGTGGCCTTTGTTGCTATAACTAAAAAGAACAGAGTTGCTGATTTCTCCTCCTACTTTACAGTGAGGCCCAATGGTCGTGTTCATGCGCATTTTTGCTCCCCAGTTGACGGTCGCGCTTTCTCCCAGTGAAAATGGGCCCATGACCACACTGCCTTCGCAAATGGTTGCATTTTTGCCAATATAAATGGGGCCATTTTCGGCGTTCAAAATCGCCGCACGTACTTTGGCTCCTTCTTCGATAAAAATACGCTCAGGGGCATAGCAATGCGTGTGTGGGTCGTTCAGTGGTTGGGAAGTTCGCTGGTGGGTGATGGCTGCAAAATCAGCGTTGATTTGCGCACCGTTTTCCACAAAAATGTCCCATACATGTTGAATAACCGTAATAGGTTCGGGAAAAGGAATGACCGAAAGCTCGGTCTGCGGCTGTACCACTTCAAACGGCGAACGGTAGGCAATTGTAATGCCATTGGAACCCACTAATACTTGTCCTACTTGTAATTTTTCAACGGCATTGGCGATGGCAACGGTGGCACAAACAGCACCGTTGAGGAAGGTATTGTCGTGGGTGGTAATGAGCGGAAATTTATACTGAAGGTAAGGTTCGGTCAAAAAAGAAGGGGTTTTACCAAGGTAATGCACCCATTTTTCGGTCAAAGTCATAATTCCACAACGTACGTCGGAAACAGGACGGGTGAACGTGAACGGGAGCAAATGAGGGCGGATGGCCGCGTCGTCGTACAAAATAAAATTGGTCATAAATCAATAAAATCTATTAGAGTTTGTAAGCCTTTGGTAGCCACAAAGATAAGTTTTGCGCAAAATTTATTAGGTTTGCCAATACAAACATTTTTAACCTACCAAACTGCTCAATCTTTTAGAACCATGCCTAAATTAACCAAACAAATTGTTGATAACGAAACCCAATATAGCCTTGACTTGCCCGTAAAAGTACTCCAATTTGGTACGGGTGTGTTGCTCAGAGGGTTGTGTGATTATTTGATTGACCAAGCCAATAGACAACACGTTTTCAACGGACGTATTGTGGTGGTGAAATCTACCGCAGGTCTATCCGACGATTTTGCCGAGCAAGATGGTTTATATACGGTATGTGTGCGTGGGGTGGACAGCAACGGCGAAACCATCGACGAAGCCGTGACAGTGGGGGCAATTAGCCGCGTAGTATCGGCACAAGACAATTGGCGCAGTATTTTGCAAGTGGCTCGCAATCCGCACCTCGAAGTAATTATCTCGAACACGACCGAAGTGGGAATTCAGTACGTGGAAGAAAATATTTTTCAAAACCCACCTCAATCGTTTCCCGCCAAATTGACGGCGTTTTTGTACGAACGCTTCCGCACCTATGGTGGAAAAAGAGACAAAGGCGTGGTCGTAATTCCGACGGAGTTGATTACCGACAATGGCCTTAAACTCCGTGAGTGCGTCGAAAAACTTTCTGCTTATAATGAGCTTGGTAAATTGTTTAATAAATGGTTAAAATACCACGTTAAGTTTTGTAACTCCTTGGTGGACAGAATTGTGCCAGGGAAGCCCGATGCAGCGACTCAAGCGCAATTGGAAGCAAAACTTGGGTACGAAGACAGCCTATTGACGGTAGCCGAACCGTATTATTTGTGGGCCATTGAGGGCGACGACCGCGTGAAAAAAGTACTATCGTTTGAGCAATTGTTTGATAATGTGATTGTTGACGAAGATATTTCCTATTACCGCGAGCGCAAGCTTCGCATTCTTAACGGAAGCCACAGTGCTTCTGCTCCGTTGGGGTATTTGAGCGGATTTGACATTACGTATCAGTGTATGCAAGACCCTGCGATGTCGAAATACTACGAAAGTGTTATTTACGATGAAGTGGTGCCAACCTTGCCTTTTGAAGACCAACTAGCGGAGTTAAAAGTATTTGCGGGCGACATCTTGAGTCGCTACCGTAACCCGTTCATTCAACAAAAGTTGATTGGTATTACGCTCCAACAAACCTCGAAAATGAACGCTCGTAACGTAGCCACTATTCAGCGTTATTACAAGCAATTTGGCACCGTACCTAAGCACTTTGCGTTAGGTTTTGCGGCTTATTTGCTTTTTATGAAAGCGGTAAAGAGCGAAAACAACCAGTATTTTGGACAGCGTGGCGAGAGCTTCTACCTCATCAACGACGACCAAGCGGCCTATTTCTCTGAACAATGGCAAGGTGTGACGGTAGAAACGGTGGGAACGCTAGTAAATGAGGTGTTGAGCAATACAAAAATTTGGGATACTAACTTGACCAAATTGGCAGGTTTTGCCGAAACGGTCACCGAGTTGTTGACCGAAATGATGACCAACGGGGTCAAAGCAACGCTCGAAAAAGCGATTTTGTAAGTATAAATTTATAGATAGACTACTTGCGACGGCATCGCCTCAAGCGATGCCGTCGCTTTGTCTCATTAATTTTAAGCCAGTATGTTTAAAAACAAATTTGTCATCGGATTGATTGTAGCGGTTATTGTTGGGGTCATTGGCTACACATTTTTGGGAGAAGAAACAACCGTGTCTGAAGCAGATTACGCGGCAGAAATGGCGCAAGAGCGCAAAGACAAAGACAAGTTTTTCCGCGATTCGGAGGAGTCTCCTTTTCGTAAAACGGGCGATTTTAAAGGCATTAATTATTTCTCTCCGAGCTCTATTTATAAAGTAACTGCCACGGTGGTGCCTTACCACGCTACTGATAAAAAAGTCAACGTGCCAATGACCGATGGCACAACGGTAGCATACGAAAAATACGGCTTTGCGGAATTTACATTGCCAGGCGAGAGCGCCGCTGCCGACCTTAACGTCTATCGGTTGCTGATTTATAAACACGAATCAGGGCTGTCGATTCTGTTTCGTGACGCCACTGCTCCCAAAGAAACTTACGGCGGTGGACGTTACTTAGATTTCAAACTGGAAGACGTGAACGACGGTAAGTTGGCCATTGATTTTAACAAAGCTTATAACCCTTACTGCGCGTATAATCACGAATATTCGTGCCCTATTCCTCCCAAAGAAAACACCTTACCTGTGCGGATAGAGGCGGGCGAAAAGCTTTATTATCAGGCAAATGAGTAATTTTTGCCTGATAAAGTAAAAATTTGTATTTTTTTTGGAAAATATTAGGTTTTTCAAAAAAAAGCCATTTATTTGTATTATTAAAAGAATAAATGGTATTATGGGAAAGACAGTTACCATTAAAAAAGGCTACGATATTAAGGTAAAAGGCGTGGCGGATCACCGAATCACTAGCCTTCCTTTTTCAGATGTCATTGCGTTAAAACCGCAAGATTTTCCCTCGGTCATCCCCAGGTTATCAATAGAAGTAGGGCAAGAGGTTTTGGCAGGTCAGCCCTTATTTCATGATAAAAATAATCCCAGAATTCGATTGCCGTCGCCCGTCAGTGGTGAAATAGTAGAAATTGTACGCGGCGAAAAACGCCGTATTTTAGAGGTACGTGTGATGCCTGATCGCACGACCAAATATGTCTCCTTCCCTCAAACAAATCCCCAAGGACTAGCGCGCGAAGCCATCATCGAACAACTCCTAGAAAGTGGTTGTTGGGCTTATATTCGACAACGCCCCTATTCGCTCATCGCCAACCCTGACGATACTCCCAAAGCCATTTTTGTATCTTGTTTCGACTCGGCGCCGCTGGCACCTGACGTAGGGTATTTGATTGAACAAGAGCGAACGAGCTTTTTTACGGGTCTTCAAGTATTAGAAAAACTCGCTAATGGGCATTTGCACATCTCGCTTCGTGCAGCCCCCGAAGAAAAACTTACCGACAGCGATTTTAATGAAATTCGCCACCTTCATCATTTTAAAGGGCCACACCCTGCGGGTAATGTAGGCGTACAGATTCACCACATTGCACCCATCCAAAAAGGAGATGTGGTGTGGTATGTAAATCCCCAAGATGTTATCATCATAGGACGCTTGTTTTCTGAAGGTAGGTATCGAGCCGACCGTACGATTGCATTAACAGGTAGCTGCGTTGCACAACCGCAGTACTATCAGGTAATGACAGGCCAAAAGATAAGCTCAATTGTGGACGACAGAATACAGACTGACAATAGCCGTTTGATTCAAGGAAATATACTGACAGGGAAAAAAGCGCCATCCAACGATTTTTTGTCTTTTTATGGCAATCAGCTTACGGTTATTCCCGAAGGGGATACTCCTGAGTTTTTGGGGTGGCTGCTGCCTGGTTTTGAGAAGTTGAGTTTGTCACGAACGTTTTTCTCTTGGCTAAGTCCCAAGCGAACCTATGAGCTTGATACAAACCAACACGGCGAAGAGCGGGCTTTTGTGATGACAGGGCAATACGACAAAGTACTCCCAATGAATATCTATCCTGTTCATTTGCTTAAAGCTATTTTGGCAAAAGACATTGATAGGATGGAGCAGCTAGGAATTTATGAAGTATCGGAAGAAGATTTTGCGCTGTGTGAGTTTGTGTGTACTTCTAAAATAGAGGTACAACGTATTATATCTGAAGGATTAGAATTTATTCGACGCGAAGGATAATAAACATCTCCTAAACCAATCCTGATTTACCGTGAAAATAGCTCGACAACTTATTAAAGCCGTTAAGCCTTATTTTGAAGAGGGCGGGCGGCTGGAAAAGTTTCATCCTGCGTTTGATGCGCTGGAAACTTTTCTTTTTGTCCCAGGGCATACAACGTCTCATGGGGTACATATTCGAGATGCAATCGACCTAAAGCGTACTATGTTTACGGTCATTATTGCTTTGCTCCCTACGCTATTTTTTGGGATGTGGAACGTAGGCTATCAGCATCATTTGGCCTATGGTATGGAGGCATCACTGCTAGATAACTTCATGTTCGGTTTCTGGAAAGTCTTACCTATTGTCATTGTGTCTTATGGCGTAGGGTTAGGGGTCGAGTTTATTTTTGCCATTTTACGAAACCACCAAGTCAGTGAAGGTTATTTGGTAACGGGCTTGCTCATTCCACTTACCATGCCCGTTACTGTGCCACTTTGGATGGTAGCTTTGGCAGCGGTTTTTTGTACGGTATTTGGGAAAGAGATTTTTGGGGGAACAGGCATGAACTTTATGAACCCTGCCTTACTGGCACGGGCGTTTTTGTTTTTTGCTTTCCCCGCTTATATGTCGGGCGATATTTGGACTGATTTGTCGGCCGAATCAGGCCATGCCCTTATTGATGCTTATTCAGGCGCGACCAACTTGGTTACTTTTGATGCCAATTATACAAAACTCCCTTCGGCTGCGGATATGTTTTGGGGGTTTGAACAGGGTTCTATTGGCGAAACAAGCACTTTTGCTTGCTTGATTGGGGCATTGGTTTTAATCATCACAGGGATTGGTAGCTGGCAAATCATTGTTTCTTGTTTTGCGGGGGCTTTGGTGATGGGGCTGATACTGAATGGTTTGGCACCTGCCGACATTCCGACCCATGCCATGCACACCCCTGCCTATTATCATTGGCTTATGGGAGGATTTGCTTTTGGGGCTGTGTATATGGCCACCGACCCCGTGAGCGCCGCCCATACAGAAAAAGGCAAGTGGATTTATGGGTTGCTGATTGGGGCTTTTACTGTGATTTTGAGGGTGTTTAATCCCGCCTATCCAGAGGGGGTTATGCTGAGTATATTGCTGATGAATGTATTTGCTCCTTTGATTGACCATATTGTATTAGAACAACACATTAAAAACCGTAACAAACGTGCATAGCAACCAATACACCCTGATGTATGCCTCCGTCTTGTCGGTTATCACGGCAATTGTACTGGCAGTGGCAGCGGTAGGGCTCAAGCCTGCCCAAGAGGCAAACAGTGCCCTAGATAAAAAGTCTAACATCCTTCGTGCAGTACGCCTGAGTTTTAGTGAGCGTTCTCAAATCGAAGATACGTATGCCAAAGGTATCCAAGAAATGGTACTCAACGCGGCAGGAGAAGTGGTGAATGATGTCAAAGTGAGCGAGATAAACCTAAAAACTGAAGCAGGAAAAACACCCCAAGAACGACGTCTTCCTTTGTATGTATTTACGGAGCAAACGGGAAAAAAATACTACATCGTACCAATGCAAGGAGTGGGGCTTTGGGGGGCGATTTGGGGGTATCTTTCCATTCAAGATGATTTCAGTACGGTGTATGGTGCTTTTTTTGACCATAAAAGTGAAACGCCAGGTTTGGGAGCAGAAATCGCTGAAATGCCATTTCAGGAACAATTTCAAGGAAAACAAATCATGGAAGAAGGGCAGTTTGTCTCTGTCAATGTAATCAAAAAAACAGATAAGTCAGATTTCGGGGCAGAACATCGGGTCGATGCCATTTCGGGGGGAACTATTACCTCAAAAGGCACAAGTAATATGATAAAAAATGGGTTAGAACCCTATTTGGCTTATTTTGAGAAACTTAAAAAATAAACAAAGCAAACACGATGAGTACTCAAAGCAGCACAGAAGCTCCGTCTGTTAGCAAAAAGAAATCAGAAGGGGTGTTTTCAAAGAAAAACCTACAGATTTTGAGGGATCCACTCGACGACAATAACCCTGTGACAGTACAAATATTGGGGGTTTGTTCGGCCTTGGCGGTAACAGTCCAGATGAAGCCTGCGATTATTATGGCGCTAGGGGTCACGGCGGTTACAGCGTTCTCTAACCTTATCTTGTCCCTCATTAGGCATACAGTACCAAACCGGATTCGCATCATTGTGCAGTTGATTGTGGTAGCTATGCTAGTGACTATCGTTGATCAGTTGCTGAAAGCTTATATGTTTGATGTCAGTAAAAAACTATCAGTATTTGTAGGACTTATCATTACCAACTGCATTGTCATGGGACGGCTAGAAGCATTTGCGATGGCCCAGAAACCTTGGCCATCGTTTTTGGATGGTATTGGTAATGGCCTTGGGTACGGGGTGGTTTTGGTGCTGGTTTCGGCTGTTCGGGAGTTGCTTGGGGCGGGGTCTTTGCTTGGTTATAAGGTTGTTCCACAGTGGCTTTATGACATGGGCTATGTCAATAATGGCCTCATGATGCTTCCACCTGCGGCGCTACTTTTGATAGGGGTCATCATTTGGTGGCAACGAAGCCGCAATAAAAAGCTGATAAATGTTTCTTAATCTTGAGGGTTTACTAATTTCATTTCGACCATGCAACATCTCCTGAATCTTCTGATAAAAACTATATTCGTTGAGAATGTCATTTTTGCCTTTTTTTTGGGCATGTGTTCGTATTTGGCCGTTTCTAAAAAGGTAAAAACGGCCTTTGGATTAGGACTAGCAGTTATTTTTGTGATGCTCCTAACGACGCCTCTCAATTACCTGATTCTACGTTATATGCTTTCGCCTGGGGCATTAGGATGGATACATTCATCGCTTCAAAGCGTTGATTTGACCTTTTTAGCATTTATCCTTTTCATTTCTACCATTGCAGGAGCTGTACAATTGGTCGAGATGATTGTCGAGAAATTCTTGCCTGCGCTTTATACTTCATTGGGTATCTTCTTACCCTTAATTACCGTCAACTGTTCTATCTTAGGTGCATCGCTATTTATGCAAGAGCGCGAATATAATTTTGCGGAGACGGTGGTGTTTTCGTCGGGAGCAGGTATTGGCTTCTTCTTGGCGATTGTGTTATTGGCTGCCATACGCGAGCGTTTGCGTTATTCTAATGTCCCCGAGCCCCTTCAGGGGTTAGGTATTGCCATGATTATCACGGCCTTAATGGGTTTAGCTTTTCTAAGTTTTTCAGGAATTCAACTTTAAAATGCCATGCTACCTATCCTTTCTGCCAGTGTTGTTGTTTTTATATTCGTCGTTTTAATATTGGCGTTTCTCATTCTAACGGCCAAAGATCGCCTACTTCCTCAAAAGGAAATAGGAATTATTATCAATGGAAATCAAGAACAACCACTGATGGTGCAGCCTGGGGCATCGCTGTTGGCTACATTGGCAAGCCGAAACTTATTTTTGGCCTCTGCGTGCGGTGGCGGTGGAACTTGTGCCATGTGCAAATGCCAGGTTTTTGCGGGAGGCGGAGAGGTGTTGCCTACTGAAACCAATCACTTAAACCGACGACAAGTGCAAGAAAAAGTACGGTTGGCGTGTCAAGTGAAGGTAAAAGAAGACATGGAGATTCGTATTCCTGATGAGGTCTTTGGTATCAAAAAATGGGAGTGTACGGTGGTGTCAAACGAGAATGTTTCGACTTATATTAAGGAATTTGTAGTAAAACTACCCGAAGGAGAATTGCTCAAGTTTCATTCAGGAGATTATATTCAGGTGGATGTACCCGAGACAACGATTGATTTTAAATACCAACTTCATAACATCCCCAACAGGTTTATTGACGAGTATGATAAATTCAAAATCTGGGATTTAAAAACCAAAATAGACGAGCCACTTTTTCGGGCATATTCAATGGCAAACCACCCTGCCGAAGGGAATATCATTATGCTGAATATTCGTTTGGCTACACCTCCTTGGGATAGGGCACGAAATGCTTTTATGGATGTCAATCCAGGGGCTTGTTCGTCGTATATTTTTTCTCGTAAGCCAGGCGATAAAGTAACCATCAGTGGGCCTTATGGAGAGTTTCACGTTAAGAATACCGAAAAAGAAATGATATACATTGGAGGTGGAGCTGGGATGGCCCCCCTTCGCTCGCACGTTTTTCACTTGTTTCATACCCTCAAAACAGGCCGTAAAGTATCTTACTGGTACGGTGCAAGAAGCCGTCGTGAAATTTTCTATGAAGAACATTTTCGGGCTATTGAGCGCGAATTTCCTAATTTTCGCTTTGAAATTGCGCTCTCAGCGCCGCTCCCTGATGACCAGTGGAATGGATACGTGGGTTTTATCCACGAAGTGGTCAAAAATGAATACTTAGATAATCATGCCGCCCCCGAAGATATTGAGTATTATCTATGTGGACCACCAATGATGCTTTCGGCGGTACAAACGATGCTTGACAACTTAGGCGTTGCTAGGGATAATATTGCTTTTGATGACTTTGGTAGCTAACAAAATGAAAAGTAGATTTTTGGGGCTTTGGGGAGTGGTATGGCTTCTTATAGGATGTCAGCCTCAAAAAAAATATACGCATTTGGAGGGGCAAGCCCAAGGCACTACCTTTCGTATCGTATATGCCAGTGAGCAGGATTTTTCGGGTGCTGTCGATAGTTTATTTCGAGTGCTAGACCATAGTATGTCGCTGTGGGATAGCACCTCAATCATCAGCCAAGTCAATAAAAGCACATTAGAAACACCCGTAGATATACATTTTGAAACGGTTTTTAGAAAATCTCAAGAAATCTCAAGCCTGACCGACGGCGCATTTGATATTACCGTTGGGCCATTGGTGAAAGCGTGGGGCTTTAGTTATAAAAAAGGACTTCCGCTTCCCACTTCCCAGCAAATAGATAGTATCAAAAAAGCCGTGGGATACCGTACGGTACAGCTTCACGAAAGTCGTTTGGTAAAAACAAACCCTCAAACAGCCATAGATTTTAATGCCATTGCGCAAGGTTATACGGTGGATGTGATGGCTCATTTTTTAAAATCACATGCTATTAATGATTTTTTGGTGGAGATAGGCGGGGAAGTACGCACCGAAGGCCGCAATGAAAAAGGACAAAATTGGCAAATCGGCATTGACAAGCCTACCGAGAATCAGACCGAAGCACGAGCGTTGCAAACGGTGGTTTCGTTAAGCGGAAAATCCCTGGCTACTTCGGGTAGTTATCGGAAGTTTGTCGTACGAGAGGGTACAAAATTTAGCCATGCCATCGACCCTAAAACGGGTTTTCCCATTACCCATAATTTGTTGAGTATTTCGGTGATTGCGGATGATTGTATGACGGCCGATGCTTATGCGACGGCTTTTTTGGTGCTTGGCCTAGAAAAAGCCAAAACGATGGCGGCACAACAAGGTTTGGAACTGTACGCGATTTCGGCTACTTCAAAAGGCGAACTACAGCTTTTTCATACGCCTAATTTTTTCTCAAAGGCAGAATAGCGTTTAATCTTCATTACCACAAGGCTGCCCAGTCTGCCGCCCGCATACACCACACACGGCCCCTTCTTTTTGTAGATAAACGTTGTTGTTGGCACAAGTACCTTTAAACTCTCCTCCTTTGACAAGCAGTAAGCGAATACTTAAAAGAGCGACGCCAATCAAGACCAAGACAACAGATAAAACGATAGCAGCTATCATAACAACCATTTTTTAGAAAGATATAAATTTTGGGAAAAATTTCAAAAATTACTTATAATATTTTTCTGAGAAATATTTGTATATATAAAAGAAAGTAAGTAGCTTTAATTTCTGCTATTGACCCCTAACCTATTCAAATTGAAACGATTATGATTTCTGTAAAAAAACTCTTAGCTGATAAGCCTCAGTCGCATATTTGGAGTGTTTCACCCGAAAATACGGTGATAGAAGCACTGTTATTAATGGGCGAAAAAAACATTGGTGCAGTGGTAGTGTTGGATAACCAACAACTGGTCGGCATCTTTTCTGAACGAGATTATGCCCGAAAAGGAATTGTACAAGGCCGAAAAGCAAAAAGTACGGCAATTAAGGAAGTAATGACACCCAAAGTGTTTACGGTTGGGCTAGATATGAACATCCGAGAGTGCATGAAAATATTCAGTGAGAAGAAATTTCGACATTTGCCCGTTGTGGAACAAGGAACAGTGGTTGGGGTTTTGAGCATCGGGGATATTGTTAATTCCATCATGAAAGAGCAAGAAGACCACATTGGCTTTTTAGAACAGTATATTACCAATGCCTGAGCAGTGCATCATCCTAACTTTTGACCCCTAATCTCTTGTATTATGGCTACTTTACTTGTTGTCGTATTCATCATCGGATATGGCCTTATTGCATTGGAACATTCTCTTAAAATTGACAAAGCAGCCTCCGCGTTATTGACGGGGGTTTTTTGTTGGGTTATTCTTTTGGTGGGCTTTGAAAATATGCCTGCCATTCGAGCCTTGTCCACGCCTCCTGAGGCTCATCATTTTTTGAATGAAGCTCTTTTTGAACACTTGGGGGAAATTGCGGGTATTTTGTTTTTCTTGTTAGGAGCCATGACAATTGTGGAGCTGGTCGATGTTCACGATGGCTTTCGAGCCATCACTGATCGTATCAAGACAACCAATCGGATTCAGTTGCTATGGATTATTTCTTGGGTCTCGTTTTTCTTGTCGGCAGGCTTAGATAACATGACCACATCTATCATCATGTGTGCTTTGTTGCGCCGTATTATTAAAGATAAAGAGAACATTTGGCTTTTTGGCGGGTTTGTAATCATTGCGGCCAATGGGGGCGGAGCATGGTCACCTATTGGTGATGTGACGACAATTATGCTCTGGATTGGGGGACAAGTGACGACACTGCCTGTAATGAAAACCTTGTTTTTAGCATCGGCTGTTAGTCTTTTAGCGCCTTTGTTGGTGGCTTCGTATTTCTTAAAGGGAAACATTGAATCTCCAAAACAATCGGCAGGTGAGCAGAAAGCACACGCTCAAACCACGGCATTGGAGCGTAACCTAATGTTCGTTTTGGGAGGAGTAGGGCTACTTTCCGTACCCGTTTTTAAGGCATTTACGCATTATCCGCCGTATTTGGGTATTCTGTTGTCGGTAGGGTTGCTGTGGTATTTTACGGAATTTTTACATCGAGGGAAAGAGTCCGACACAAAACAAGGGTTTTCGGTAGCAGCCATGTTGCACCGCATTGATACGCCGAGCATTCTGTTTTTCTTAGGCATTTTGTTAGCTGTTGGGGCATTGAATACCTCTGGGCATTTGCGCCAGATGGCAGAGCTTCTTAACCAAACCTTTGGCAATATTTACATTATCAATACCACGATAGGGTTACTTTCTGCGATTGTGGACAATGTGCCGCTGGTGGCTGCTGCCATGGGAATGTATTCTATGTCCGAATTTCCTACCGACCATGATTTTTGGAACCTATTGGCTTATTGTGCTGGAACGGGCGGAAGTATTCTGATCATTGGGTCGGCGGCTGGGGTGGCCTCGATGAGTATCCTAAAAATTGATTTTATTTGGTATTTGAAGCGTATTTCAGGCTATGCACTGATTGGCTACTTGGCTGGAATTGCGGTTTATTATATGACCCATTAGCAGTGGAATAACGTTGCTGGGTTTTTAAAGTTGAGAAAACGAAATGTTTTTATTACATTCGACAGTATTCTTCTCTAAACTCAGTAAAATCATGAAATGGTCATTTGTTATTCAGCAAAAAGTAAAAGCATCGTTGCTTCTAGGCGGAATTATGGTTGTGATTTTGCTGAGTGCCCTTGTGTCGCGCATGAGTTTGGATAACATCGACCACTCGCTGTCGTCTATTTACCAAGATAGATTGGTGCCTACCGTCGATATTGTGTATTTGAGCGAGCATTTATATTCAAAGCGTTTGTTGTTGGAACAAGGGCTGGAAAAGAATGCCTCTACTTCGTGGCAGGAACTAGGGAAACAACTCTCGGTTCATACCCACAAGATTGATTCCTTATTGGTAGAGTTTCAGAAAACAAAGCTGGTGGAAGAGGAAGTAAAGGCGCTCAATGCGTTGAAGACTCATGCCCAAGCTTATGCGACGTTAGAACAAAAAATTGTACGATTAGCTGCTCATTCAGCCTCCCAAGAGGGAAAAGAGTTGTTTCAATCGGAAGGAAGCCAATTGTTTCAGCAGTCGATTCATCGGTTGAGTGAACTGACCAAAATTCAGTCGGTAGTCGGGCAAAAACTTATCAAAGATTCGCACACCGAGACGTATTACTGCAATCTCCTTTCAAACCTTCAAATCATCATTACCATCATTATCGGCACTATCGTGGTGTCGTTGGTAGTGAATTCCAAAATCATTCGCCAAGATTCCCAGCCTTTCCATTTGAATTAGGGAAAAACTTTTTGAAAAAACAGCGCTTCGTGTGCAACTTGAGCTTGAGGTTTTGCATCTATTTAACAAAACACAAACTCATACAACCATGAAAGCCATCGTCTTTACATTATCGTTCGTTTTAGTCGCTTTTGCCGCATTCTCTCAAAAGGACAACGAAACCCCTTATTTTACCAAAACATTTAGCGCTTCGGCTGTAAAAGCCCTTCAAGTACGTACCTCGGGCGGGAGCATTCGCGTAGCAGGGAGTACTAACGAACCCAAAGTCGAAATGTACGTACGCGCCAACAACTGGAACGGCAGTTCGGAATTGAGCAAAGAAGAAATAGACGAACGCCTCAAAGAATACGAAGTACGCGTAGCGATGGAAGGCGAAACGCTCGTTTGCCGCGTGAAACGCAAAAACGAAGACGAAAAATGGGACTGGAAACGCTCATTGAGTATTTCATTTAAAATCATTGTTCCCGAAAAAACCGCTACCGATTTGGTTACGAGCGGGGGAAGTATCCGTTTGGCGAACTTGTCGGGAACGCAAAGCTTCTCTACCAGTGGTGGGAGCTTGCATTTAGACGAATTGAGCGGAAATGTTAAAGGACGCACATCGGGTGGCAGTATTCATTTGGCAAAATGCCGTGAGCAAATCGACCTCAGTACGAGCGGTGGGAGCATCCATGCCGACGAATGCAAAGGGGACATCAAACTCGTAACCTCAGGAGGAAGCATCGAGCTCAACCAAGTGGATGGCGTTTTGAGAGCTAGTACGAGCGGTGGAAGCATCAGAGGTGGCGGTATCAAAGGGGAATTGACGGCTTCAACTTCGGGTGGTTCGATTCGTTTGAATGACGTAGCGGCGTCGTTGCGGGCATCCACCAGCGCAGGAAGTATCCACGCTGACATTGTATCGGTAGGTCAATTTTTAGACTTGTCAACTTCAGCAGGTGGTATTCACGTTCAAATGCCATTCAACAAAGGCATGGAACTCGATTTACGCGCTAATCGCGTCAACGTAGGTACGCTTAAAAACTTCAATGGTATTGTAGAAAAAGACCGTGTAAAAGGCTCACTCAACGGCGGTGGCGCGTTGGTGTCGATGCGTGCAAGTGCGGGTTCTATTTCAGTAAATGATTAATTGGTCAGACGATTTTTCGGTCAGACGATAGTCAGACCGCTTCGGAATAGTATCTCAGTCTGACTACCGTCTGACTGAGATAAGGTCAGACGATTTTTCGGTCAGACGGTAGTCAGACCGCCTCGGAATCGTAAGTCTGACTGTCGTCTGACTGAAATAAGGTCAGACGATAGTCAAACCGCCTCGGAATCGTATCTCAGTCTGACTACCGTCTGACTGGGTTTACGATAGTCAGACCGTAGTAAGTCCGCCAGTTTTGGCGGACTTTATTTTTTGGTGCTGAGTTTCACAATGAAATAGCTAATTTTGATGCTAAATCACCGAAACACAATTAGAACTTCCGCATTCTATGAAAGGAATTATTTTGGCGGGTGGCTCAGGCACTCGCTTACACCCACTCACGTTGGCCGTTAGTAAGCAGTTGATGCCCGTTTACGATAAGCCAATGATATACTATCCGTTATCAATTTTGATGTTGGCGGGTATTCGTGAAATCTTGATTATTTCGACTCCCCATGATTTACCGCACTTTCAAAAACTCTTAGGAGATGGAAGTCGCATCGGTTGTGAATTTAGCTACGCCGAACAACCCAGTCCCGATGGCCTTGCCCAAGCGTTTATTATTGGTGCTGATTTTATTGGAGACGATAAAGTGGCGTTGGTGTTGGGCGATAATATTTTCTACGGTAGTGGACTCAGTAAATTATTACAAGCCAACAACGACCCCGACGGAGGTGTGGTGTATGCCTACCAAGTGCACGACCCCGAGCGCTACGGTGTGGTAGAATTTGATAAAGACTTTAACGTGCTTTCGATTGAAGAAAAACCCGAAGCACCCAAGTCAAATTACGCCGTTCCAGGACTTTATTTTTACGATAATGAAGTGGTGGAGATTGCCAAAAATATCCAACCTAGTCCACGCGGAGAACTCGAAATTACGGACATCAATCGCGTGTATTTGGAGCGTGGAAAACTCAAAGTAGGGGTGTTGAACCGTGGAACAGCTTGGTTAGATACAGGTACGTTTGCGTCGTTGATGCAAGCAGGACAATTTGTTCAAGTGATTGAAGAACGCCAAGGGCTTAAAATCGGTTGTATCGAAGAAGTGGCCTACCGTATGGGTTTCATCACGGCCGATGCACTTCGCGAAATTGCCCAGCCGTTGCTCAAAAGCGGTTATGGCCAGTATTTACTAGGAATTTTGAAGTAAAATCAGATGTTCACAGGAATTGTAGAAGCGACGGCCGAAATCGTCGAAATTGTTGCAGAAGGAACGAACCTGACGTTTAGGTTGAGCGCAGCTTTGGCGCCCGAACTCAAAGTTGATCAGAGTGTAAGCCACAATGGCGTTTGTCTGACGGTGACGAGCATTGAAGGAACTACCTACACGGTGACGGCGGTGGACGAAACCCTCAAAAAAACAAACTTAGGCCAGTGGAAAGTAGGCACAAAGGTAAACGTGGAACGCTGTATGCCTGCGCATGGCCGTTTTGATGGGCACATTGTTCAAGGCCACGTTGACCAAACGGGAGTTTGTACTTACATCGCCGAAGTAGGTGGAAGTTGGTTGTTTGATTTCACGTATGATGCTTCTGTAGGAAACATTACCGTAGAAAAAGGCTCGATTTGTGTCAATGGAGTGAGCTTGACGGTCTTTAACTCGCACGATGACGGCTTCCGCGTAACGATTATTCCTTACACCTACGAGCATACCAATTTTCATCAATTGAAGGTGGGTGACATCGTCAACTTGGAGTTTGATATTTTGGGGAAATACATGCAGAAGATTTTGGCGAAATCAATGGCGCCTATTGCCGTTAAATAAACCTTGGAAATCTTGACGCACCCCCGAATTTGTTACGAAATTTTTGTTCGTTCTTTTTGCGATTCCAACGGGGATGGAATCGGTGATTTGAACGGCATTCGTTCCAAGCTGCCTTACCTTCAGGAACTTGGTGTTGAGGCAATATGGCTTACTCCGATTCAGCCGTCACCGAGTTATCATAAATACGATGTCGTTGATTATTACGGCATTGAACCCGAATACGGAACCCTCGACGATTTTAAAAATCTTCTGACCGAAGCCCACGCACGCGGTATTAAAGTCATCCTAGATTTGGTGATTAACCACACGAGTGTGCGCCATCCTTGGTTTGTAGAGTCGGCCAAGGGTAAAGCGAGTCCTTACCGAAACTATTACAATTGGAAAAGCCCCGAGGAAATCGAGGCGTTGGGTATTGCCACGCGCGAAGCTACGCCCGATACGTGGGAACGAAAGCCTTGGCACAGTGCGGTGGGCAATACGGAAAAATACTACGGCCTGTTTTGGAAAGGAATGCCTGACCTCAACTGCGACCACCCACCTGTGCGCCAAGCGATTTATGAAATTGGTAACTATTGGTTAGAAATGGGCGTGGACGGTTTTCGATTGGACGCCGCACGCCATATTTATCCCGAATGGGAAGAGTACAAAAACTACGATTTTTGGGTCGAATTTCGGACGGAAATGCAGAAAGTAAACCCGCAGGTGTATTTGGTCGGGGAAGTGTGGAATACAGCCGATAAAATAGCCCCTTATTTTCGCGGGCTGACGGCCAATTTTAACTTTGATTTGAGTCTAGCACTTCAAAAAATCACGGCTGAAGAGCGGGATACCGTGCATTTGATTGTCACTCTGGCCAAAAATCGTCAAGTATTTGCCCAAACAAATCCTCGTTTTATTGATGCAACGATGCTGACCAATCACGATCAAACGCGCATTGGAAGTGTGTTGCACGGCAAGCAGACGCACTTGAAAGTGGCAGCCAATTTGCTCTTTACATTACCAGGACAGCCGTACGTTTATTATGGCGAAGAATTGGGGATGCTGGGACAAAAACCCGATGAGTTTATCCGTGAGCCGTTTTTGTGGGGGTACCGTCAACATGACCGCGAACGAGCGCGTTGGATGAAGCCCAAGTACAGCAAAAGCGTGACCGTAACACCGTTGGCGAATCAACAAAACGACCCCAATTCGCTCTACAACCACTACAAACGCTTGATTCATTTCCGTAAATCCAATGCCGTCATCGGTAGTTTTTACGGACAAATCGAACCTTTACCCAACCGCAACCCTCGCTTGGTCGTATTCAAGCGTGGCCTCGCCGAGCAGGAAGTATGGGTGCTTCATAATCTTTCGAGTACAACAGTGACTTATTCTGCCTCCTTCATGCCCACCGAGTTGCTATTGACCACTGACACCGCGTCGCGTTTTGAAAAGGTCGATACCATTTCGTTGGCACCGTTTAGTTGTGTAGTGTTGGGAGAATAAATTTATTTTCAATTATTTTTGAAAGTATAATAATTTGTTTTACTTTTGGCTATGGAATTACAAGAGGCAAAAGACCGCTTTGTTCAGGCATGGGGAACATTAGCGACCCAATGGGGAATTAATCGTACGATGGCGCAGATTCACGCGTTATTGATGATTTCTCCTAATCCGCTCACGACCGAAGACTTGATGGCGCAGCTTCAGATTTCTCGTGGAAATGTAAGCATGAACTTACGGGATTTGATGGATTGGGGATTGGTTTTTAAAGAATTACGTCCTGGAGAGCGTAAAGAGTACTTTTTTGCCGAAAAAGACGCTTGGAAAGTAGCTAAACAAGTAGCAAAAGAACGTCGAAGAAGAGAGATTGAGCCTGTGATTAAGTTATTAGAAGAGCTTCGGGGTGTCCCTGTTCGGGCGGGTGATGCCGATTCAGAAACATTCCATGCGACCATCGAAAGCATCAGTCGAGTGGTAAACTTAGCAGATGGGGCGTTGGATGCTGCAATGAAGGCGGAAGAAAGCTTAATCTTAGGGACGCTAATCAAGTTATTGCGCTAATAATGGCGAACAAACGGGCACTTAGGTGCCTATTTATTGGGTTTTAAATTTCAATAATTTCTGAAATATCTAAATATACAAAAGGATGAATCGTGTCATGAACCTTCCGCCCCAAGCGCCAGACATCCGTTCGGCGTTTCGCAAAAAATGGTTTTGGTTGTGGGCGTTATTGCCCATCGGCGCCTATTATGCAAGTTGGTTATTAATGATGATGCCTTTTCCTTTGTTTTTGGTCGCTGGACAATGGGTCGCATTGGAGAGTTTTCATAAAAAACAAAAACCAATGACGTTATGGCTACTGAATTTAGTGACCTTGCTGGTAACAGGTCTGCTTATTGTGGTGATGGTGGATAAGATGTGGACAAACCAATACGATGACTATCTCCTTTTTATCTTGTTCGGAACGTACTACCTATTCCAGTGCTTCAATGAGTGGGTTTTCTTTAAGTTATTTCCTTCTTGGCGCTTTGGCTATTGGTCAGCCGCCAATCTTATTGCAGCGGCGGTCTGGATAGGGGTTCTAGTGGGCGGCAAATTCATTTTGCCTTTTACCCTCAAGCAAGAATATGTGCTTTGGTTTATCATTCCCGTGCTTGGAATTATCTCCAATGGCATCACCGCCCTAGGAATACATCTCGCTACTCAAACCCGTTATGGACTATGAAAAAAATAGTGATTGCTGGAGGAACGGGCTATTTAGGTCAAGTTCTTACAAATTACTTCGTCTTAAAAGGGTATCAGTGTGTCGTTTTAGCCCGTACAGATAGTGACCAACAGTTCGCTCAAATTAGATGGGTAAAGTGGGATGGGAAAACACTGGGAGAGTGGACGCAAGAATTAGAAGGGGCAGAAGCTTTGATTAATTTGAGTGGGCGAAGTGTCAACTGCCGTTATGATGCCCAAAATAAACTCGATATTTTTACTTCTCGTCAATTATCGACGTTGGTTTTGGGACAAGCGCTGGAATTATGTGAATGTCCACCCAAGGTTTGGCTTAATTCATCGTCGGCTACAATTTATCGCCATGCCGAAGATCGTCCTATGGATGAAATAAGAGGGGAGGTAGGGGCAGGCTTTTCGGTAGAAGTCTGCAAACTTTGGGAAACTACTTGTAGCGCGTTCCAATTGCCTACTACCAGAAAAATTCTCCTACGGACAGCCCTTGTTTTAGGGACAACTGGGGGAGTTTTTCCTGAGTTAGTAGGGTTAACGAAGTGGGGGTTAGGCGGAAAAATGGGAACTGGAAAACAAATGGTTAGCTGGCTTCATGAGAAAGATTTTGCTCGTGCAGTTCATTGGTTTATTAAAAACAGTACAGCCGAAGGAATTTATAATGTCGTCGCTCCTACCCCGATTTCTAACGGTGAAATGATGTCTATTTTGCGGCGGACGCTCCACGTTTCAATTGGGTTGCCGAGTACAGACTGGATGCTGAAAATAGGCACATGGTTGAAAAAAACAGAAGCGGAACTCGTTTTAAAAAGCCGTTGGGTGTTACCAAATCGTTTGATGAATGAAGGTTTTAACTTTGAGTTTGAAACTTTTGAACATACTTGCCACCACCTATTAACAAACAAAAACTAAAAAAGAAATAAATCATAACAGTAGCCGTTTTATCATTATAACGGCTATGACATGAGAACCTTCTATTTCTTTACGCTTGCGTATCTTCTGGGCAAGGAAACTTTGGCACAATACCCAAACACCAGCTATTGGCAAGCCGAAATGAGCTATGCCGCCCCCATTTTTCAGAAATCGCAGGCCATTCGCTACGGTTCAACTCAAGTTGATGCGTGGACGCCACGGGGGCAAGTCAATGCCAACCTTGGGTTGCACTTTGAATCCATAGAAGGACATTTTGCAGAAGTTTTTCTTCATGCACGATGCTTAGAAAATGACTTTGAAGACTCTGCTATACTTATGGGCATGCGGCTAGGAACGGGCAAAAAAAGGTGGCGCGTCTATTTGGAATTAGATCAAGGTGGGCGAAATGGCAATTTTTCGGCTTTTGAGGTTCATGACGAATCCGCAGGCGTTATGTATGGCCTAGGGACTCGCTACCGAATCTCGACGCGGGTGTCCCTGCAAGCCTCTTATTTAAGAAATCATTTTATCCAATTCAAAGAAGTCGCTGTTCCATTCAAACGACCCGTTGGTTCTTTTGCCTCGTTGGGTCTTTATTGGAACTTGAGCGTAAAACCCGATAGGCAGTCCAAACCCACCAAAGTCAAAAAGTTAACGCCTCGTCGGCAAGACCGCTGCTTGTACGCGCCAGCTGTTTAGAGATAGTTTGCAGTACAATAACCCCTAAATCCGTCATCAATTTTGGTGCTTCCGATTCAGTTGCCGAACTTTGTGGCTCAAATTACAGTATTACGTAGAGGCATAATAAGTTGAGTATCTGTTTTTTTCTTGTGACTCATGAAGCCTGCCTCCATTCTCTGAATCAATGAAAACCAAAGGAACCAAACGAAACAAAGTCAATATCGTGACACTGGGTTGTAGTAAAAACTTGGTGGATAGCGAAAATATCTTTACCCAACTCAAAGGCAACGGCTACAACGTGACCCACGAGTCGCAAAAAGACGATGCCAATATCGTGATTGTCAATACGTGTGGGTTTATCGACAACGCCAAACAAGAATCGGTGGATACCATTCTTCGCTATGCCGATGCCAAAGAAGCAGGGTTAGTGGATAAAGTATATGTAACGGGTTGTTTGTCACATCGTTATAAGGACGAATTGGCGGTTGAAATCCCTACCGTAGATGCGTGGTTTGGAACGAATGAGCTCCCTCGTTTGCTCAAAACCCTCAAAGCCGACTACAAACAAGAACTCGTTGGAGAGCGTTTATTGACGACGCCCGCGCACTATGCCTACCTCAAAATCGCAGAAGGCTGCGATCGCCCTTGTAGTTTTTGCGCGATTCCGTTGATGCGCGGAGGCCACGTGTCCCGTTCGATTGATGAGCTGGTGACCGAGGCGAAATCATTGGCGCGTCGTGGCACGAAAGAGTTGATTTTGATTGCCCAAGATTTGACCTACTACGGGTTGGATATTTACAAAAAACGCAATTTGTCGGAGCTACTCAACCACCTAGCCGATGTAGAAGGCATCGACTGGATTCGTTTGCAATACGCGTACCCGTCGGGTTTTCCGCTAGATGTGTTGGATGTGATGCGCGAGCGTTCCAACATTTGTAAGTATTTGGACATGCCGCTTCAAAGTGGTAGCACCGAAATGCTGAAACTCATGCGTCGTGGTATCACGCGCGAAAAAACCGAAGACCTCATCAAGACCATTCGGGATAAAGTACCAGGCATTGCGCTGCGTACGACCCTCATTGCAGGGCATCCAGGGGAAACGGAAGAAATGTTTGAAGAAACCCTTGAGTTTGTCGAGCGTACCCGTTTCGATCGCTTGGGTGTGTTTGCCTACTCGCACGAAGACCAGACGCATTCGTTTACCATGCCCGACGACGTGCCTGCCGACGTAAAACAACAACGTACCGACGACATCATGGCGGTGCAGCAAGACATTTCGTGGTCGTTGAACCAAGCAAAAATAGGCAATACGTACAAGGTGTTGTTCGACCGTAAAGAAGGTGGTTATTTCATTGGCCGTACCGAATTTGATTCCCCCGAAGTAGATAATGAAGTATTAATTTCGGCCGAACAGTACGTTCGAGTAGGGGACTTTGCCAACGTGAAAATCAACAACGCCGAAGAGTTTGACTTGTACGGGCAATTGGTCTAAATCGGGTATCTTCATTTCTAAAACACATAGAGCACAGTAGGGTTTTCACATAGTAAACATATCGAACGGCTAATGCGGCTGTATGCTATGTTTACTATGTGAAAAAAAACTATCTGAACTATGTGGTTACCCACGTTATTTCGTCGCTTTCTTCCCTTTGGTAGTGCTTGAAGCTGCCGCTTTTGAGTTCATCTCCATATAATCTACCACCAAGTGGCTAAGCGACTTTACACCTAACGTAAACCCGCTTTCATCGAGATAAAAATCTGGCGTGTGGTGTGGCGCTACGTCATAGGGACTTTTGCCTTTGGCCATTCCCCCCAAGAAGAAGAAGAACCCAGGAATTTTCTTTTGGAAGTAGCTAAAGTCTTCAGCACCAGTAGCAACGGGCGAAAGAAGAACGTTGTCTTTGCCTGCCAATGCCTCCAACGTCGGAATCATTTTATCGGTAAGTGCGGGGTCGTTGACCGTCGCTGGGTAGCCAATTCCGATTTCAACGTCGGCTTTTGCGCCTGCGCTTTCGGCAATATTGGTAGAGATTTCTTTGATGCGACGGTGAACAAGCGCCTGCTGATCATCGCCGAAGGTACGAATGGTACCAATCATTTCGAGCGATTCGGGAATGATGTTGTAGCGAATACCGCCGTGAATCGCGCCTACCGTAACTACCGCAGGGTTTTCCGTAATATCAACGTTGCGACTTACGATGGTTTGTAAACCCATCACTACCTGAGAAGCCGTAACAATAGGGTCAACACCCGACCAAGGGTTGGCGCCGTGGGTTTGTTTTCCTTTTAGTTTGATGGTCAACTGGTCAACGGCCGCCATGGTCGCTCCTGGACGGTAGCGGATTTTGCCTACTTCGGTTTGAGAATTGATATGAAGTCCAAAAATAGCATCCACTTTTGGGTTGTCCAATGCGCCTTCTTCCACCATTCGATTCGCACCAAAATTCCCGCCTGTATAAACACCTTCTTCGGCAGGTTGGAAAATAAGCTTAACCGTTCCTGCTAAGTCTTTTTGCATCGACGCCAATACCTCAGCAACCCCCATCAAAATAGCGACGTGGCTATCGTGACCGCAAGCGTGCATGACGCCCGTTTTTTGGTTGTTGAACTCCGTCACCACGTTCGATTTGAAGGGAATATCCACGCGTTCCGTCACAGGCAGGCCGTCCATGTCGGCGCGGAGGGCTACTACTGGGCCAGGTTTTCCACCTTTCAATACCCCAATTACGCCCGTAACGGCTACTTTTTCTTTTACTTCATAGCCTAATTTACGGAGGTGCTCCGCCACGATCTTAGCCGTTCTAAATTCTTGGTTGCCAAGCTCTGGGTGCTCGTGGAAATCGCGACGCCACGCAATTACCTTGCTTTCGATAGCGTCAGACGCTTGGTTGATGACGGGCTTGAGGGCACTTTGCGCGTATCCTGTGCCAAGGCTCAGAGCTAACAATGCACCACTTAGGAGAGGTTTTTTCATCGGATTTTAGTTTGTCGTTAGGAAAAATTTTGAGCAATTTAACAAAAAACGCCCTTGGATGTTCGATATTCGCGGTTCAAAATCGAAAACTGATGCAAAAACTTCTCTTCATAGACCGCGACGGAACTATTATCGTTGAACCACCCGTCGATTTTCAGGTAGATTCCCTAGAAAAATTGGCCTTTTTGCCCAAATCCATCTCAAATCTTCGCCGTTTGGCCGAAGAAACCGATTTTGGTTTTGTGATGGTAACCAACCAAGATGGCTTAGGAACGGACTCTTTTCCTGAAGATACGTTTTGGCCTGCCCAAAATAAAATGCTCCAAGTCCTCGAAGGCGAAGGCGTGACGTTTCAGGCGATTCACGTGGATCGTACCTTCCCGCACGAAAACGCCCCCACGCGTAAACCTGGCACGGCTTTGTTGACGGAGTATTTTAATGGTTCGTACGATTTGGCAAACAGCTACGTGCTGGGCGACCGCCTGACTGACGTGCAATTGGCGGTTAATATGGGATGTAAAGCCATTTATATTGCCAACGAACTCCCCGCCGACCTTGCTCCCGAATTGGCCAATGCCATCTCGCTTGTAAGTACCGATTGGGATGTCATCTATGAACACCTTCGCTTGCCTGCCCGCACGGCTTCGGTAGAGCGAGTGACGAAAGAAACTCAAATTAAAATTGAGCTCAACCTCGATGGTACAGGTAAGTCAGAAATGAACACAGGACTTGGGTTCTTTGACCACATGCTCGACCAGCTTGCCAAACACTCAGGGGCCGATTTAACGATTTCGGTGGTGGGCGATTTGCACATCGACGAGCACCATACCATCGAAGATACCGCTTTGGCGTTGGGAGAAGCCTACCGCAAGGCATTGGGCGACAAACGAGGTATTAGTCGTTATGGTTTTTTGTTGCCGATGGACGAGGCATTGGCCCAAGTAGCTATCGACTTTTCGGGTCGTCCGTGGTTGGTGTGGGATGCTGATTTTAAGCGGGAAAAAATCGGAGAAATGCCAACCGAAATGTTTTACCATTTTTTCAAATCGTTTTCGGATACGGCTCAGTGCAATCTCAACATCAAGTGCGAAGGAAGCAACGAACATCATAAAATTGAAGCGATTTTTAAAGGATGGGCCAAAGCGATTAAAATGGCGGTAAAACGTGATTTAAAAGCGCTGGATGTTTTGCCATCGACCAAGGGAGTACTTTAGCAAGAAAGCATTCGGATAATTTTACAAAAAAACACCAGTTTTTTTGGGTCTAAATGCCGAATGCTATTACTTTTGTACTATCTTTAAAATAAGGTTTTACACAATAAATTACGAATCATAATGGACTTAAGAACCATCGGTACCCTCATATTTTATGCAGTATTGTTAGGCGTTGCGTTTTGGGTAGGAGGCCTTTTAGAGAAAAACGAGCGTAAATACACAAAATATTTCAAAGAAGATTAATCAAAACGCATGAGCGTAAGCTCATCGTCTTCGATACATCAATTTCAAACGCGAGCTATTGAGGAACATCAGTAGCTCGCATTTTTGTATCTAGCACTTCTGATAACCCATGTAACTTTTTGTTGAGAAGGTAGTCAGAAGGGCAAAAGTGCCTGTGGTTGCGCACAACTACAAATGAATAATGTGACTGTGGTTGCTCACAACCACAAATGAATCATCGAATATCAACAATAAAACGAATAACGGACTATGGACATCAAAGGAAGAGTACTCCAACTATTGCCTTTGCAAACAGGCGAGGGTAAAAATGGGACGTGGAAAAAACAAGATTTTGTCATTGAAACCGACGGCCAATACCCCAAAAAAGTGTGTATCTCGGCATGGGGTGATAAAATCAACGAAGGCGCCTTGAAAGTAGGTAATGAAGTAAATGTGTCGTTTGACATCGAAAGCCGCGAATACAACGGCCGCTGGTACACCGACGTAAAAGCGTGGAAAATTGATTCAATGAGCGGCGGCGGTGGCGCAAGCGAAGAGGCAAGTTTTGGCGGAAGCACCCGTCCTACTACATCGCTACCTACCACCTTTGAAGCCAGCGAGGAAGATAATTTACCATTTTAGGAATGTCGAGGGTCGAATGCAGAGTGTCGAATGGTTTTTCTTATTCGACACTCTGCATTCTCAATTCGACACTAGCAATCGGGTTGTGAGCAACCCTCAGCACAGAATTGTCAACTTAGGCTAGGACAAGACATTTAGCAAATTTTGCTGTTTTGCCCCATTTGCAAATTTGCCCATTTACTTATTTTTTGCTTTGTGCCATTTTAAGGGCTTGCGTGGTGGTATAATACTTCGAAATCATGTTAGGAACTTCCCACTCGGGCAGTTTTCCAGCCTTCAAAAAGTCCATGTATTTCTTCGCTACTTGTGAGAAGTGCGCTTCGTGGCCAATGTCATATTTCTTCGGAATCACTACTTCCCAGCCTTTGTCGTTTTTCTTGAGTTCGATGCCTGGGTACGTTGTCTGTACTTTTTTGAACGCTTCGGCCACTACTTTTTCGTACGCTGGCGTATTGCTAAGGGCTTCAATGTACAACACAGGCTTAAAATTCTGCTCCTTGCCCTGACGTATAATCAGATTCGCTTTACTTCCCTTCATAATTGAATAGTGCGTATCGCCCGTGCCTTGTGGCGCTTGGAAGTTCCAAATCACCGATGCACGTGCGTGCACGCCCTTGAGGGTGTAGTCAATCTGACCGTTGGCATACACTTCAAGATTTTTTCCTTTGACGTCTTTTTTCAAATAATCGGGGTAGGTGTCATTTTTGGTGACGAGCTTAAATTGCTCAGGCGTCATGGTCGTGGCGCTGTGAGTCGCATTGAGGAGCTTGATGTCTTTTTTGTAGTCAATGATTTGGTTGGGAAAACAGCTCCATTGAATCAAATCCACCAAGTGGGTCGTCACGTCCACTACGCCTTCCCCTTGTTGTTTTACGTCAAAAAACCATGATGGACGAATCAGCGGCTCGCCCGAAACGTACTTGAAAAAGTGGTGAACGCTCTCTTTGGTCACGGCAGGGTCTTGGGGGGTGCCTTTTTGGAGTGTACCAAAAATGGCGGGCACCAGCGCAAGCTCGCGTTGAAGGGCATTGCTGATTTCGTAGCGCTCCGTCATGATGTCGTAGAGCAATACGTTTTTCTTTTTGGCTTGGGCAAAAGCTTCTTGCAGTAACGAAAAACCAGCGGCGTCAATGGCCATAGGTTTATCGGCCAACACGTTTAGTCCTGCGTCCACCGATTTTTTGATGTAGTCGGTTTTCTTTTGGTTATTTCCTGCCAAAACCACCAAATTACCTGCTTTTTCGCTCAACATCTTCTGGAAAAAGTCAGTGCCCGTATAGACTTTCTCGTCCCACTGCGTCGGGTCGTCGGAGCGGGTGTTGTACTTTTTAATTTTATCGAGGTACGCCTCTACATCGGGGCCTTTGGTGGCATACACGTGCACGACGGGGTTGACGTTGTCGTAGCGGGTATTTTGTACCAGTGCGGCATGAAAGTGCCCAGGCTCAAGCACGATGAGGCTGATGGGCTTTTTGGCTTGTTGTCCCATGCTGGGGAGGGTTAAACTACTTGCAGCTAATAAGCAGCCTAGAAGGCGATTCTTCATAGAATTTGTGGGTGATTTTTTAAGGAATAAGCGTTTGTGGCCACAAATTTACTTACTTCTGACGGCTTCTTGCTATGGCGAGGCAGTGTAACTGGTTGAGTAAATTTATAAATTGTTTTAGTTGTTAGTTACAGAGATGATTCGTTATATTTGGCCCAACGTATGCCCAAGCATGCAGCCCTACTTTCTGATGAACAACGTTAACAGCCACACCAAAAAAGCTGTTCGTCAGAGCTATGTCCCAACCCACTGAGCGGAGCGGGCTGTATCTGTTGAACTTCTGATTTGGTACAAACAAGAAAAGTAGGTACTAATTATACATGCCATGTTACTAAAATCCTTTGCTGTTACTTCCTTAAATGGGAATAGTAAAATTGTAAGAAAAATCGCCAAACAAATAATCATGATTTTGGCGGGAATTAGTTTGGTTTTCACTGCCTATACTCAAAAAATAACAGTCAAAGGAACCGTAACAGAAGCTGAAACAAGCGAGCCGCTTGCATTGGTTTCTGTTACGGTTTCAAGTGCATCAAAAAAATGGCATGAAACCACTAATCAGCACGGTTATTTTCAGTTAACGATTGAAAGAGAAGCGACGCAGGTTTTGTTTTCCCAAGTGGGGTATGAGCCTTATCAAGTCACAATCAGTAAAGATACTTTATTGATTGTCCGTTTAAAGCGATATACTTTACAGGAAGTAGAAGTGAAAACCAGCTACCAACCAGCGTCTAGTCCCAACCTTGTTAGTATTTCTCCTTCAAGACTAAACCAACTCCCTAACATCGGTGGAGAAAAAGACATTATAAAAGCTATTGGTACTTTACCTGGCGTTTCGGCGGGAAGCGAATTGTCGTCGGGCATCAATGTACGGGGTGGAGCAAATGACCAAAACTTATTTTATTTGGATGGAGCACCAATTTATAGCACAGGGCACTTATTTAATTTCTTATCATTGTTTAACGCAGACGCAATTCAGCGGGTTAATTTTTACAAGGGGGAATTTCCAGTTGAATTCGGAGGGAGGTTGTCTTCCGTTACTGATGTGATATTTAGAGAAGGAGATAAAAACCGATGGCAAGGAAAAATAGATGTAGGATTAATCACTGCAAAGTTCTCTCTGGAAGGGCCGATTAAAAAAGATAAAACATCTTTACTATTGACAGGAAGAAGCGCCTATTTGAATCTGTTTAATAAAAATAAAAAGCAAGAAATATTAAATCACCAAGAAGGTAATTTTTTAGGGTATAATTTTTATGATATTAATTTTAAAATAAACCATGCTTTTAATCAAAAACATAAGTTGTTCTTTAGCTACTATCGAGGTGTTGATAATTATGAATCGCTGCAAAACTCTTTTAACGGAACTAATTATGATCAAAATATTCGCCGTTTAACCAATCAATTGGCATCAGTTAGGTCGTATCATATTTTAGGGAACCGCTTGTTTCTCCAAACTGGAATACATTTGACTCAATACGCATTTCGATACAATGAAGGCGGCGCCAGCTATAAGGTAACTATTTCACAACCTCAGCCGTGGATACTACCAGAAACAATACGAACAAAAATAAGTGAAAATTTTAAGCATAGTACGGGTCAAGTAAAGGACATTTCGGCCAATGTATTGGCTGATTGGTCGTTGAGTGATAAAAGTAAAATTAAAATTGGAAGTGATCTCATTAGGCATCATTATACACCTATTTCATATCGAAGACAAAGTTTAAATGATGACTCATTACTAATTAAAGAACCTACGTCTTGGGCTTGGGAGGGGGCAACATTTGGAAATTACTCTTTGGCTATTTCTTCCGCCGCGCAGCTAACTATAGGAGGTAGATTCTCCTATTTTCGAACCCAACAATCGAGCTATCATGGGCTGGAACCTCGCTTTTCATTTAATTATAACCTATCCAAGGCTAACGTTCAGCTAAGTGCTACGCGAATGATGCAATACAATCATGCGTTGATGAAAACGGGTGGGTTGACGGATAAGGTTATTTGGGTACCATCAACTTCCCAAATAGGCCCTCAATCGTCTTGGCAATATACGGCAAGTTGGTCTCAGTCAGCTAGTATTTTGAAATATAGCATTGGGGCTTACTTCAAACAAATGCAAAACTTGAGTATGTACAACGACTATTACGGAAACGAGTATTTATACTATCAGTGGGAGAAAAATACATTGTCGAACGGGAAAGGGAAATCGTATGGATTAGAGTTGGCTCTTGAGAAAAACTATCGAAGATGGACTGCAAGTTTAAATTATACGTTATCATGGAATAAGAGAAGGTTTGAGAATTGGAACAATGGAGATTGGTTTAATCATCTGTACGACCGACGTCATATTTTAAACATTAATGGGGTTTTTAAAATAAATAAAACAACTCAACTCTCTTTTTTATGGATGTATTACACGGGGCAGCGTTATGATTTGCCAGTTGGCCGAGTTTTGGGAAATCCATTAGTGCCAGAATATGTGGTATATGATAAAATAAACGATGGGAAATTCCCTGATTACCATCGTTTGGATATTTCATTTACTAAACAATATTTATTGAAAAGAGAACGTTATATAGAAGTTAATGCAACTGTTTTTAATGCCTACAATCGGTCTAATGCTTATCGAATGTATCCTTCTGAAGAAGTGATTAGAAATGCCCAGAATCAACCCATTGACCGAAAAAAAGTTATTAAATCAGTAGCTATATTCCCTATTCTTCCATCAATCAATATTGCTTACAAATTCAAATGAGACGATTGCTTTTTTTTATTTTTAGCATTGGTTGGTTGGCTTCATGTGAGGTTGTTTCAACAAGGACAGTTACTTTACCTACTGTCCCTGAACGACTGGTGGTAAATGGTGTTGTTTCAAATTTAGGAATGGGGGTTTTTGTTTCAAAAACGGCACCTGTGCTTGAACCCTCACAGACTTCTTCTCTTTTAGAGGTAACGGCAAGCCTTTACAAAAACGGTGAAAAAATAGAGGAGTTATCGAAAGAGGATGGTTTATACACTTCTAAAATAAAAAGGGAGTATAGCAGCAATTATACACTTGAAATATTGCACAATAGTCTGGGGATTGCATCTGCTTTGCTTGAACCTTTGCCAGTTTTTGTGCCCATTACTAGCGCAAATTTATCCTATAATAAAGATAAATCTGAAGCAACTATTTTGATGCACTTCAAAGATATTGATGGTGAAGATTACTATGCTTACAAAATTGTGGCAGAAGCTAATGGTATTCCTTTTATAAGCGACCACATTTATCGGATACCTTTTAGAAATATATTAACTGATACTGATTTTGAATCCAAAGAAAAAGAAATTGAACTTCGACAGTTCTTATTCAAAGAAGGCCTTAATAGTCAACGTATAAAAGCAGATAAAATAAGAGTTTATCTTTACCACTTGACAAAAGATACGTATAATTATTATTACTCATTGAACGAGTACGATTCCTTTAATGAAGATGCTTTTGCTGACATTTCTCCTATTAAAAATAATATATCAAACGGCTATGGATTTGTAGGAGCTTGTGCAATAGATACGCTTACAATTACTCTTAAATAATAAAGTCATGAAAAAAACACTTAATGTTACACTTGCCTTTTTACTTGTTTTTGCCGTTAAAAGTCACGGGCAGATTGGGACTCATCCTGCTTTTGGTGTGAAAGTAGGAGGGAATAGAATGTTTACTGATGTAAAGAATAAGCCTAGTAATTTTCGGCTCGTTGGCATACAACCGTCAGAGGGATTTCAAGTGGGAACATGGGCCACCTTTCCTATCAATAAGTGGTTATTTATAGAGACAGACCTCGATTTTCAACAGAGACAAAATCAGTACGGAGACCCCACTGATAAAACGAAGGTTGTTGCCGTAAATACATTCAATTACCTGGGATTGTCGGGTCGGGTAGGAGGTACTTATAAAAATATCTACATGACCGTGGGGCCTAGGGCAGCTGTGTTGTTGAGCAAAAAGGTAATAGGTGGGGATGGAACGCAGGCATCAGAGTGGGGAGCAGATGTTCGTCTAGGGTATCAGTACAAACGTTTTCGACTCGAAGCATTTTATCAACAAGGTTTTTCTCCTTATCATCAGATATCTTTTTCAGACCCAGTTGACGGGAAGCATCTTTTTATGGGTAAAACGGCGGGGATAACCCTTGGTTTTAAATTGTTTGGAAAAAGTAAGTGAGTTATGGCAGCACGGGCGTTTCCGCCCGCGCTGTAGGTAAAGTTATTTTCCCCTAGCTTCCAACCACTGCTGAGCGCTATTAGGATCGATAAACAGGGTGGCGTTTGAGTGGGTACGCAAAATCGTTGATGGATATACTTCGCTGATGTCGTCGAGGAGGGTGTGGTAAATGGCTTCGGCTTTGTGGGCCGCAGGAACCATGCAAAACACCGTGGGCGCTTTCACCAACGCAGGAATCGTAAGCGTAAGGGCATACTCGGGAACAAGCTCCAACGACGCAAAACAGCCGTCGTGTACTTGCTGCTGACGGCTCGTAAGGTCTAAGTCCACCCTTTTGACTAGCACAGGGTCGTTGAAAAACGCAATGTGCGGGTCGTTGAATGCAATATGGCAGTTTTCGCCGATGCCCATGCAAACGATGTCGGTAGGGTATTGGGTCAACAAAGCCGAGTAACGTTGACATTCTGCTTCGGCGTCTGCTACGTTTCCATGGATGTAAAACACTTCTCTCAACGGTACTTTGGCAAAAAATCGGTCTTTGAGAAAGTTGCCAAACCGCTGCGGCGCGTCGTCCGACAAGCCAATGTATTCGTCCATGTGAAAGGCATTCACCCGTTGCCATTCAATACCAGGCTGAATAGCGAGGGCATCCAAAAACTCGTTTTGCGACGGAGCAGCGGCAAAAATAATATTGACGGTTTCTTGGCTTTGGAGCAATGATTTAATGTTTGTAGCAGCCATTTCGGCGGCATATTGCCCTAATTCTTGGCGGTTTTGGGCTAATTTGACGTGGAGTTTGTCAACGGTTGTTTCTTGCAAAAGAGGCATTTTTTGAACGTAAGGTTGATACATTTAAACGAATTGTCATGCCATAGGCATCTGATTATACACTACTTTCCCCGCCACCATCGTCATCCCGACGTTGATATTTTCATCAAAAATAACAACATCAGCGTCTTTGCCTTTGGCGAGCGAGCCTTTGCGGTCGCTAACGCCCATGATGCGGGCGGGGGTAGTACTTGCCATGCGAACGGCATCCAACAACGGCACATTGGCCATCGTAATCATGTTGCGCACCAGTCGGTCGAAGGTGGCGACGCTGCCCGCAAACGAGGTACGGTCGGGGAGTTTGGCCACGCCGTCTTCGATGATAACGGGCAAGCCATTTTTCAACGAGCCTAACACGCTTTCCCCCTCGGGCATCCCTGCGCCGCGCATGGCGTCGGTGATGAGGGCAGTGCGGTCGGGCCCTTTGAATTTATAGACAAATTGGAGCAAAGGAGCGGGCAAATGAATGCCATCACCGATGATTTCTACATCTAAGTCAAGTAAGTACGAGCTTTCAATCACCCCCGCGTAGCGAAAGGCGTTTTTGCGCGTCACGCCCGACATCGCTGAATACAAATGAGTGACGAGCGAATAGCCGTTTTCGTAGGCTGTCAACACATCGTCGTAATAAGCATCGGTATGGGCAATAGCCGCCAAAATCCCTTTTTGACGTAGCCGTTGCCCAAACGGAATCGCTCCTTCTAATTCAGGGGCGGCGCTCCAGCGGACGATGGACGACGAATAGTTCAGAATTTCTTCGTATTCGGCAGGGTCGGGATTGCGGATGTAACGCGGGTCTTGCGCTCCCCGCTGACTTAGGGCAAAATAGGGACCTTCGAGGTGAATCCCTAAAAAGGCCGCGCCGTTGGTATTGCGTCGATGGGCTTTTTCATACACATCGAGCGTATGAAGCAAATCTTCTTTTTCGGCCGTCAATGTGGTTGGTACCAAGGCAGTTGTACCGAAACGCGCGTGCAGCTCGGCAACGGTCAGGAAAGCTTCTTCGGTACCGTCCATAAAATCGGCGCCACCACCGCCGTGGACGTGGATGTCGATAAATCCAGGAGAAATGTATCGCCCTTGGGCGTCGATTTCTTCGGCTTCGGGTACGTCTATATTGCCTTCATGGACACCGAGGACTTGACCATTTTCCACCACCACCGTTCCATTTTTAATGGCGCGAAAGGGCGTGAGAACAGTCCCGTTACTGATTTTTATTTTCATAAAATGCAGGTCTTTTTGGCTAAAAAATTAGCCCTTCTCCTGAGAGGAGTTGGGGTAAGGATAAACCCCACGAGAAGGGGTTTAAGAGCAAAGTTTAGCCCTTCTCCTGAAAGGAGAGGGGTTGGGGTGAGGTTCCCCAACGTTTCACTTTATGGCCGTAGGCCGCATAATACACCAAGTACAAATAACAAGGCAACAACACCCAATACGCAGTGCGCACGTCGTACAAATCGGCGAAATAGCCGTAGAAAAGCGGCATAATGGCGTTGCCACACAAGCCCATGATGAGAATCGACGCGCCGAGTTTGGTATAACGTCCAAGGCCGTCCAACGCCAAGGGCCAAATTCCCGCCCATACGAGCGAGTTGGCCAAGCCAAGTAATACCACAAACCAAATCGAAAGGTCGGCGGTATGGCCTAGAAATTGAACGGTGCCTTTGGCAAAAATAATGAGCAACGTAAACACCGTTCCCAACACCGTACAAAAGCGCAGGGCATTGACCTGACTGACAAATCTGGGGATGGTGATAATCCCGATGATGTACCCACAAATGGTACAAGCCAAGGTGTAGGACGGAAATGTTTTGGCCTTGAGCAAATCAATTCCCATGGAGTTGGCATACCCAATGACGGTATCAATGGCAATCACCTGCGTACCTACGTGAAGGAAAATGGCCACAGCCCCCAAAATAAGGTGCGGAAACTGGAAAATGCTGGTTTTGCCCGCGTTGGCACTGGCGACCTCGGGGCTTTCGTGTTCGGTATTGATTTCGGGTAAAGGCGAGCGATACACCAAGTACCCCAACACAAATAAAAATATTCCTAAAACAGTATAAGGCTGAATCACCCGACGGACGAGTTCGTCCAAAGCAGCGCTTTTTTCGGTGGGATTCATCGTGTCAAGTTGCGCAAATAAATCGGTGTCGGTGGGGCGTAAAATCACGGCAGCAAATACCAACGGTGACAAAATTCCCGCGGCTTTGTTGCAAATGCCCATGATACTAATTCGTTGAGCACCACGTTCTTTTGGGCCTAAAATAGTGATGTAGGGGTTGGCGGCGGTTTGTAAAATGGCTAACCCAATGCCAATCGTAAACAGTCCCATCAAAAAAATGCCATAAGTGCGCGTCATAGCAGCAGGAACGAAAATAAACGCACCCAACGCCATCGCCCAAAAGCCAAACATCATGCCCTTTTTGAACCCTTGGGTTTTGAGCAGATACGAGGCAGGTACCGACATGATAAAGTAGGCAATGTAAAACGCAAACGCCACCAAATAGGCTTGAAAGCTAGTGAGTTCGCAGGCAATTTTGAAGTAAGGAATCAGAATGGAGTTGACCCACGAAATGAAGCCGAAGATAAAAAACATCAGCCCAATCAAGAAAATAGAAACGGTGGTTTCGCGCGGGCTTAGGCTGCTTACTTCAACGGCAGCAGTAGAGGATTTCATAGAAAGGATGGTTTTGAACTTCCCGAAAGTGGTAATTTTCGGGAAGTTGGTTAGGTTTAGAAAGAATCGTTACAACGTTGGCTCCCAGCCTTTTTCGTACTCACGTTTCCAGAATTTCTGCGCTTCTTTGTTGTTCTTGATGTGCCCGTTGGTGGGGTCAATGTCCAAAATGCTGTTGGAACGCAAAGCGATGTTCCCCAACTGACACAAAAGCGTACTCTGGTGCCCGCTTATAATATCGGATGCCAACGGCGTCCCTTTTTTGATGGCTTCCACAAAGTTTTGGAAGTGAGTGGCGTCCAATGCTTGCGAAGGATTCATTTTGTTTCGAGGGTCAATCGGCATGTCGTTGGTAACGTCTTTGATGACCTTGTTGTCCAAATCATAAATTTTGTACGCATTGCCGCCGCCGTATTCCAACGTACCTTTTTCTCCGTAAAACGAAACGCCTACGCTGCTGCCTTCGATATTGCGGCTGTTGCAGCTACGGCCTTCCCACGTCATGAATTTATCCTTGCCAAATTCGAGGTTAATAACTTGGGTATCTGGTGTTTCCCAGTCGTCTTGGTAGCGGTAACGCCCACCCGAAGAGGAAACTTTGGTCGGATAACTTACCTGCAATCCCCAACGCATGAGGTCGAGCATATGGGTGCCGTTGTTGAGGGCTTCGCCCGTTCCCCAATTCCAAAACCAGTGCCAGTTGTAGTGGATGATGTTGTCTTTATAGGCTTTGCGTGGCGCGGGGCCTTGCCACAAGTCAAAGTTGAGCCACGACGGTACGGCCGTTGCTTTGCCCGTTCCGATGGTAGGGCGGTTGTTGGTGTACCAGCCTTTGGCAAAATACGGGCGACCAATTACCCCGTCGTGAATTTCTTTGATGGCTTGTTTGACGTTGGGCCACGACCGACGCTGGTTTCCCATCTGAATCACGTTTTTGTACTTGGCGGCGACAGCCATCAACAATTCGCCTTCGTGCGGGTTGTGGCTGCATGGTTTTTCCAAATACACGTGTTTACCTGCTTTTGAAGCCAAAATAGCCGCAGGGGCGTGCCAGTGGTCAGGAGCAGCAACGATGAGGCCGTCCATGTCTTTGTCTTCCAGTGCTTTGCGGAAGTCGGGCGTTTCTTTTGGCTTGCGGTTTTGGATTTTCTCTACCCCCGCCACGCACTTTGCAGCGGCTTTTGAATCCACGTCTGAAATACTGACGACTTCGCAGTTAGGTTGAAGAGCAAAGTTGGTTGCCAAGGCAAATCCACGGCTGTTGACTCCCATGACACCGAGGCGTACCTTGTCGTTAGCGCCCAAAATATTGGCATAACTTTTTGCACTAAAACCAGGGAGAACGCCGCCTACGGTCAAAACGGCCGTTCCTGTTAGGCTTTTTTTGAGAAAATCGCGGCGAGAAGCGCTGTTGGATGAAGTTGAGTTTTGGCTCATGTAAAGGTTTTTGGTTAGAAATAATGTGTTTATTGACACCTGCAAAAATAAAGGTTAGCCTGAGTTTTTGCCTAAACTTTCCAAGTTTCCTTTTCTGCGATTTGTGAACCTTGGAAAGGTTTTTAACCTTTCCAAGGCTGTTTTTCGACGCTTTACGAAACTTGGAAAGTATCTTAGTCTTTCCAAGTTTCTTTTTCGATAGTTTTCAAAACTTGGAAAGGTTTGTTATTTGCTTTGCGGTGCCCAATACGTACAATAACCTGCCGTTTGAACGGGGCCTTTGAACAACATACAGCCACCGCAGGCTTTGCTGTCTTTGGGAGGAAGCCACAAATTGCAATTTCCACACTGAGACTCGGCACGGGGTGAGGCATCGACATACCCCAGTTTTTTCCGAGTTTTTAGGTCATTCTCACTAACCATTGAAAAATCTTTGCAAGGGTCGGTCGTTTCAGAATGAGAAGCCGATTTTGGTTGACAGCTACTCACCAAAAATGCGGTGGCGGGTACTATCGGTAACGCGGTGGCGATAAATTCTCTTCTTTTCATGCGGGTTAATGATAAAATAAACCTGTTATTTCTTCCCCAACAAAAGGGCTAATCGCTGAGCTTCTCCCGAGCGATTGCGGGTACGCACCACGTGAGCAAAGTCGTTGAAGAAACTTTCTTTGTCGGGTGTCATTCGATCAAAAAAACCTTCCTTTTGCAATACTTCAATGAGTGCAAAAGAGGCTCCTGTCTCCGAACTTAAAATTCCCATGCGGTACCATTTGTCCTGAACGTGTTTTGAGAGGGCACGGGCCAATGCGGTTGAAGCAGCAGGGGTTTTGTACTGTCCAAGACTCAAACAAGCTTGAAACGATACTTTGGGCGACAGGTCAGTGGTTTTTTCGATAAGTTCAGGTACTAACTCAGGCCACTTTTCGGCTTCGATGAGGCCATAGGCGCGGAGGTCGGGTTGAGCATCGGCGAGGGCTTTTTTGATCAAGCTGGGCGTCAGGGTATTAAGTCCTTCCAAGACAAAAAATGCGTGCAAACGAGCGCGGGCGTCGTGGTGTGTTAAGAAAAGGTCAGTAACGGCGGGAAGTATCGATTTATCTTTCTTTTCGAGCAAAAGTCGCTGGGCATTGAGCCGCCACCATTGCTGCGGATGAGCTAAAAGCGCAACCAATTCGGCCGATGATTTTGAACGTAATTTAGGCGCTTCGTGCGTTAGTTTGGCTTCTTTTGGGGCAATCTGGTAAATGCGCCCGAGTTTGTTACCGTTGAAAAAATCCATTTCTTCTTTTAAATCTTCAGGAATGGCCGTGGGAGTTTCGATGTGCTGTCGGTACATGTCGATGACGTACAGCACGCCGTTGGGGCCCACGCTCAGTTGCGCAGGTCGAAACCACGGGTCGGAAGAGGTCAAAAACTCGGTGGTCTTTTCTTTTTCCCCGCGTTTGGCAACAAACGTTGGGCTGTTGGGTAACGGATGTACAACGTCACGGTGAATCAAATTTCCTGCTACTTCGCCCGTAAACACCGAACCACGGTAGTCGGCGGGAAGTAAATTTCCGCCGTAAAATGTTCCTCCCGAAGCCCCCGTAAAATGGTCTTCGGCGTATTCGTGGCGGTCGAGTTTGGCTTCGGCAAACTGCTCATTGCGGCGCTTGGTACGTTCTTGACGCCAGTAGGGAGCGGGCGTTTCTTGAAACATTTCAGGGTCGTGGTCGGAGATATTCAAAGCCACATCGTACGACGGCAAAAATGGATGACGGAACAAATAACGTCCTGCAATGGGGGCATGCTGAATGTGCAGGGAGTTTTCGGTAAAAAAGCGATTGCCCCAGTCATCGACTGACATCCCAAATTGCCCCGTACTCGACTCAATTTCAAACTGCCCTCGGTCGAGACGAAAACGAAAATCGCCGCCTTTGACCGAAATGGGTGGTAGTTTGGGGTTTCGCATAAATTTTACTAGCCCATCTTGCCCACAGTTGGAGGCATAAATCCAGTTATCGACGTTGTAGTGCAAGTTGGTGATTTGCGCTTCCGAATTGTTGGCAAAAAAGCCCGTAAAAAGTACCTCACGAATATCGGCGCGGTAGTCGCCTGTGGTATCTTTTAAAAACAAAATATCGGGAGCGGCCGCGACCAGTAGTCCTCCTTCCCACGGCAAAATGCTAGTAGCTTCCGAAAGGTTGTCGGCAAAAACAATGGCCGAATCAATGCGCCCGTCTTGGTTGGTATCGCGCAGGAGCCGAATTGCTCCTCCCAACGTACCATCTTCGGGTTTGGAAGGGTAGTCGGGCATCTCAACGACAAACGCATTTCCCTCCTCGTCAAACACCATTTCAACGGGGTCGAGTACGTGCGGTTCGGTGGCAAATACTTCGATTTGGAGGCGGTCGTCGCTCAAGGTAAAGCTTTTGAGGGCTTCGTCGGGGGTGAGGGGGTCGGTATAATGCGCACACGACCAACTGAGTCCTACAAGTGCGAAGAAGAGGAGGTTTTTCGAGGCATTCATTGGGGTATTACAAACTGATTTTTACTAAATCTTGAATCTCGTGTCCTTGGTGGTCAAAGCGTGCCAAGGTATAAACCGACTTATCGGCGCCAATGGCAACGGAATTAACGTAAGTAGGGCGGCTGCCGTCGGCGTAGAAAATCGGGCCGTGGTCGTGGTAAGTGTGGGTCGGTAAGTGGTACGTAACCAAATGCAGGTTTTCGAGTCCTTTGGCGGCTCCTTTGGCAATTTGGTCGGCTCCTTTGACGCGTTTTCCGTCGATGTAAATAGGGCCACCTGTGAGGTAATAAATGGTTTCGTGGTCGGGGCCTAATTGGAAGCCCAAATACCCGTAGCTAAATTGGTCGAACATGCCACTTTTGCGCGAAGGCTCCGACGTGAGGCGCTCAACAAGTTCTATTTTTTGAGCTTTGGGGTCAAAACGGAACAAGTACCCCGAATTTCCGTGGATTCCGTAGGCAACTTGTTCAGGAGCATACCAGAAAATTTTCCGCCAATTGTACCCCATGCTGCCTGGATGTTTAGGGTCGTATTTGCCAAAATAGTCGATACGTAAGTCAATATTTTCTAGCTTGGTTAGCCCTTCATCATCAGGTTGGTAAGTGAAAATATCTCCTTCGGCGGTGGAAAAATAAACGTTACCATCGCGTGGGTCAACGAGCATCGAACGGCACAAAACACGGTAGTCGTGTCCAGGAATTCCTGCTTCGCCGTTGGCTGAAACTAACGCTACTTTTTTAAGGGTTTTGGTGGAAAGGTCGAGGTCAATAAAATATCCCAACGGCCACGTAATGCCGTACAAATGCCCCCGTTCACGGTCGATAGTCATGGTTAAAATCCCTTCGCCTTCGGGGGCAAGAGCGAGGTCTTCAAATGCGCCCGTAGCCAAATCGTAGGAAAGAAAATGTCCACCTGGGTAGAGGTTTTTTCTATTGGGTGCTTGGGTAGGAAGGCGCTCCATGCCCTCAATCATCTCATAGACGCCAATGTGGGTAGCAAAATAAAGTTTGCCGTTGTTTTCGTAAAAACGAACGTGGCTTTTTCCCTGCGGAATGGCGTTAGCTTCTTTTTCGCCGCAAACGTCGGTGAGGTCGGCTACCCATTCGGTTTGGTCAGTAGCGGGGTCGTAAGCGTACATTTGTCCGCCGATGTCGTACGATTCTGAACAAAGAACGTAATAAACTTTGCCGTTGCTCGCCACTGAAATGGCGTTGTAGGTATCGTGAGCCAACTCAAAACCCGAAAAGTAGGCTTTGGCAGTAAGTGAATTCATGTGGTTGTGGTTTTTTGGAAAAAATAATTGTTGGTGTGTGCGCCTAGTGAGCGAGGGTACTCATACCCTCGCATTGTAGCTGGGTAGCCACTACGTGGCAAGTGGATCTGTGTGCGTGAGGGTACTCATACCCTCACGTTACGGTTGCTTACAACCGTGTGTTAGATACCCTATTTCGGCACGAGCTTAATTTGCTTTGCTAGTTTGTCAATTTCGGCATAAATCAAGGAAGGCACCGATGCGTCCCAAACGCTCGGCAAGCCATACACCATTTGCGACGATTGACCTTCGTAGCCCCCTTCTTTCAGTATTGTGGCGGAAGGGATATAACCCATGACGTCGTTGGAATAAGCCGCCACAAAAATGTCCGTTCCGTAGCGCTTTTTGCACTCAATGGCGTATTCAATGACCAATTCCCCCCCAAAACTGAACAAAGCCTGCTCGCCTAATTTCCAAAGTTGGATGGGGTAAGGGTAAGACGACACAAACGGCTTTCCTTGCTTCATTTCACTGAGCAGGCGAGTAGCCCAACGCTGCATGTAGGGGGCTTCAGTTTGCTGAACTTTCAACAGCTGTGCCTCCGTAGGTGGTGCCGAAAGCGGTAACGTGACCTCGGCGTAGGCCGATTGAAACTGCGCCGACAGCGGTTTCATGGGTTCTTCCAACACCCGTTCCACGGCGGCGGCGAGTTCTTTGCCGTATTGCTTGGCCAACGAAACCGTGCGGCGAGGCAAAGGGTTTTGGTCGCCTGCGGCACCTTGAAAAAACAAAGCAGTGGCTTCGGGGTGCATTTTTTCTAACTCGATTTGGGCAAAACCAGGGTAATCACCCGAAAGGGCGTAAAGATCAAGCACGGTAGGGTGGCAAGCGTAGCCGAAAACAATGGCTTTGAGCTTTCCCTTGGGCGTCACGGCTTTGATGACAGGAACGGCGTAGTCGTTGGGGCCTTTTAATTCGGTTTGTTCGAGCAAAGCCCCTTCTTTGTTGTTGCGTCGGTTGACCTGAAAGCGGGTTACGCCGTTTTGGGAAAACAACTCAACGGGTTCCAAGTTTTTCAACGCATTGCCAATTAACTCCACCACTTGCCCCTCCAACCAACGCGAATACTGGTCGATTTTGGCCTCTTCGGCGGCATTGAGGGGATAAATATCGTGCAGGGCATCGTACAGCACAGGGCCAGAATGCGTGTGCGAACTGTTCAAGAGCACATTCGCTTTACTCAACCCAAAACGTGCTTGTAGCTGGCTTCGGATGCGGTCTGACATGGCTTTGGGAAACCCCAGCATATCGGTAGTAACCAGCACCGAGCGTTGGCCATTTTCGTCTTCCAGTGCCACGGCTTTGGCCCACAAATCGTGCAGTTTTCCTTCCGAAGCGTGGGTGCGCGACGCATATCCTGCTTGCCAAATCGCTTCTTTAGGTGTAATAACGACTTTGGAAACGCCTGCTTTCCAGCCTTTTGCAAAGGTGGTTGAAATGATGAATAATCCCACCAGCCAAAGATGCTTTCTCATTTCATTGTCAGGAGTTTATCGGCGTGGGTAAAGATTTTTTCGATGGCATTGGCGATGTCGTCCATGTCGGCGCGTGTACCAAGGAGCATATTTTGGGTAAACCAAACGGCTTCTTCGTTGCAAAGGCGGTCGTTGTTGGGGCAATGGTTCCGCTCCACGTAGCTTTTAAAATCCAGCATGGCCTTGGGGTACATTTTCTGGAAATTTTTCGATTGGAACGCATCGTCGAGGTAAGGCATGTTGTTGAGGGTCGCGTAGCCTTTCGAACATGGGATTCCCTCGGCCGTCAGCGCTTTTAAGAACGTGTCGCGTGAAAGTCCTTTAAAGGCCGATTTTTGATAACGGAATGGAAATAAATGGAAGGCTGCTTTGGTGACATTGCCGTACAGCTTGTACGGAATAATACCTGGGATTTGTTCGATTTTGGCTTTTAGGTAAGCCGCATTTTCGTTGCGGAGGTTAGTTTCTCCTTCCAACCGTTTGAGTTGTGCCAACCCAATGGCGGCTTGGTATTCAGTAATGCGTTGTTTGTTGCCCTGCATGATGGTACCCGCGCCAATCACTCCCGAAGCCATCCCGTAGGGGTTACCGTAGTTGTGGTACGAAAAGCAACGATCCATAAATAAGTCGTTGTTGCTTACAATCGCTCCAGCTTCGCCGATGGCTAAGTTTTTGGAATTTTGGAAGCTAAAACAGCCTGCATCGCCAAAAGTTCCTACTTTTTGGTGGTTGATTTCGGCCAAATGCGCCTGACAAGCATCTTCAATCACGGCCAATTTGTGTTTTTTGGCAATGGCCAAAATCTGCGGCATATTGGCTGGCAAGCCTAAAATATGCACAGGGATAATGGCTTTGGTGCGAGGCGTGATTTTGGCTTCAATTTTGGCAGGGTCAATCTGAAACGTCTCGGGGTCAACATCGACAAATACGGGCATAGCGCCGTTGGCAATGACGGGCGCGACCGTTCCGATAAAGGTATAAGGAGGTACCAGTACTTCATCGCCCCCGCGAATGTTGAGCTGTGCCAATGCTGTGATGAGTGCGTTGGTGCCATTGACCACGGCCAACGAACGCTTCGCTCCGACGGCTTGTGCCCATTTTGCTTCAAAGTCGGTGACGACATTGGCCCGTGACCAAACGCCGCTGCGGATAACTTCGAGCAGTTGTTTTTCATCCGTTTCGGGTTTCCAAATGGGCCACGTAGGCCACTGTTGCGTCCGTACGGGTTTGCCTCCCAACAACGCTGGAGGCTCTGCCAACGAAAACGTGACTGATTTTGCGTTAGCTTCTGCGGGTGAGGTCGTTAGCAGGGTGGGAGCCAAGGCAGCGCCGAGTCCCGTAAGCGAATTTCGTTTGAGAAACTCTCGTCGTGAAAAGGGTTGGGAAGGCATATAAATACAGGTTTTTAGTCAAAAATAAGGAGGTTACTACCAACAAACGGGGTTTTGAGAAACCCGATGGGTGGTTTTGAGAAACCACCCACACCGTCTAGCTTTTTCTTGCTTTTTTTAACACGCTTTCAAGCGTTACGGGGACTCCGCCTTGGCGTTTACTTTCGTCGGCGGCTTCCATAAAGGCAAAAATTTCAATCGTTTCTTCGGGGGTAACGGGGACTTGGCCTGTTTCAAAATAAGCCACAATGTCCTTTAACAGAGGCTCGTAACCGCCATAAGGGCCGAGAACGATGTTGCCGTTTTGGGTATAAACCGTGCCGCCGTAGTCGTGTTTGCCCGTGCGTGTTCCGCGGAAGGTACCCACGCGCCCGTCGGCCCAAGTACCTACCACAATGTCGGTACCTTCGTTGTTGATTCTAATCACTTGTTTGCAGCCCGTACCCATGACAGTGTAGAGCGTTTCGACGCCGTGAATGCCGTACCAGAATAAATCGGGGTGCGTTTTTTCCAACACCGCAGGGCTAAAGGTATCAGCGCCTACGACTTTGGTTTTATCCACTTTTTCTACGCCTTTTATGTGCCGCAACGAAGACGCGGAGAAAAGTGGCATTTGGTATTTTTTGGCGGTTTCAAAGATGGTGAGGACGTCGGAAAGCGAGGCGGCAATCGGTTTGTCGATAAACACGCGTTTTCCTGCTTTAAGAACAGGGATAAGTTGTTCGAGGTGACGGCGGCCGTCGTTGGTTTCGAGCAACACCACATCGACTTTTTCTAACAATGCTTCAATCGAATCGACGATTTCGACATTCAATTTTTTGACTTCTTCGGTATAACTAGGAATGCGTTTGGTGCTACTTTCAATGTCTTTGCTGCCGTGTGGATAGGCCGCAACTATTTTGTAGCCTTGGTAGTCGGCGCTAGCATCGGACGCATTGAGAACTTTGGTAAAGGCGGTACTGTGCGAGGTATCAAGGCCAATGATACCTACTCGCTTGCCTGCGGCTACCGTTGCGGACGCAGAGGCAAAAGAGGAAGGGGCAAGAGCCGACAACGATAAACTTCCGACAGTAGCGCTTTTAACAAAATTTCTTCTAGTAAATGTGGTTTTTTTCATGATGAAAACAGATGATTGGGTATAGACAATATATTATCTATATTTAGGAAGACATATTTGTACTACTATTACGGTGTCATTGGATAAATATTTTTTAACTTTACAAAGATACTTAAAATTTGTTTACATTTTTGCATAAAATTTGACTACAAAAAATGAAAGTAGATTCCCTCGCTAATAAAGTATATAATGAGCTTCGCAAAAAAATTCTGTCGAACCAACTGGTGTCGGGTACTCGACTAAAGGAAGACATCTGGGCCAAGCGTTTAGATGTGAACCGCATGGCGGTGCGTGAGGCGTTGACGCGGTTATTGGGGGAGCAGTTGATTGAAACGGGCGAAAAAGGGGGGTACTTTGTGAAGTCGATGAGTGTGGAAGATGTACGTCAGATACGCGAATTGCGCGAAATATTAGAGCTAGGAGCAATTCGGTTGGCCATTCAAAAGATTGATGACGAGGGGATTCGTAAGTTGGAGGAGATTTGTAATGATTTTTCATCGATGGTAGAGCGTGGGTATTTTGGCGGGGCTTGCGAGGCGGATGTGAAATTTCACGAAACCCTGATTGATTTTGCCCAAAATGACAAATTAAAAGACATTTACGAAATCAGTAACATTCCACTCTTCCACCAAAAGCTGGGTAAATCCCAAACCCACATGGATGACTACGAGCTCACCGACCAAGAACATCGGCAGCTATTGAAAGCATTGAAAGAGAAAGATGTAAAGTTGGCGGAGGAGACGCTGTCGAAGCACTTGCTTCGTGGAGAAGTAGAGGCGCTGGAGCTAGATTAAGCCTTTATCTATATTATATAACAGTATTCTGACCACCCCAAGGGTAAGCTACGCTCGTAGTAAACCCTTGGGGTTTTGATTTTGAGGGGGATAGGGAAAGAAAGGGTTTCGTAAAAAAAAATTAACATAACTTTTTTTGTTTACAAAAATAAGTTTTCTTTGTAAACAAATTCGGCAAAGATATGTAGGCAAAAGTCGCGTAATGCCTAACTAGATTTGGAGAATTGAGAATGTTACCAATAACCCTTATTAAAACACCATTAAATGCAAAGCCCTATTTACTATTAACTCTTTTCTTTAAAAAAACATCACACACATGAATGACTTCTTCCTACTCCGAAAAAAAGGGGTAAGTATGCTATTGCTTTGCCTACTTATGTCCGTTGCGGTGTACGCCCAAACCCAAATCTCGGGTAAAGTGGTGGGGGCTGATGATTCTCAGCCCATTGCAGGCGCTTCGGTGCTTATTAAAGGAAATACGACAAATGGTGCCATCACGGGTGCCGACGGTACATTTAGATTGACGGTTGGCTCGAATGCGGTGTTGGTAATTTCGTACATTGGATACCAAGCGCAGGAGGTGAATGTAGGTTCGCAAACAACTTTTAACATCTCCCTCGTTCCTTCCACCACTACCCTCGGGGAAGTGGTAGTAACGGGCTACTCGGCTGAGCGCAAAAAAGACATTACAGGCTCGGTGTCGGTGGTGGATGTGAAGGCGTTGAAGTCGATTCCGTCGGGTTCGGCGGTGCAAGCCCTTCAAGGTCAGGCGGCTGGGGTCAACGTCATTAGCTCAGGCGCGCCAGGAAGCCCTAGCAATATCTTCGTGCGGGGGATTACTTCGTTTGGAAATACGCAGCCGTTGGTGCTCGTTGACGGCGTTCAGGCAGAACTCAACGACGTAAGTTCGGACGACGTGGAGTCGATTCAGGTCTTGAAAGATGCGGGTGCGGCGGCCATCTATGGGGTACGTGGCTCGAACGGGGTGATTGTTGTGACGACCAAAAAAGGGAAGTCTGGACAACCCGTTATTTCGTACGATGCCTACTACGGAAGCCAACAACCGTTGAAAGGAAACGTGTTTAACTTACTTAATTCAACGGATTTTGCGCGTTTGACCAAAGTTGCCTACCCAACGACGGGTTTATTCCAAAACGGTCTTCCTGACTTTACGTATAGAGGGCCAGGTGCAACGGGCGTGGGTAAAGCAGGCGATGCAGCGGTGGATCCTTCCAAGTATAATTTTGATGCCAACAACCCAGGTCGCAACTACTTGATTCAGTCCGTAAACAAAGAAGGTACCGATTGGTTCCATGAGTTGTTTAAGCCTGCTGCCATGACCAGCCACAACTTAACGGCCAGCGGCGGTACTGATAAGTCGAATTATATGGTGTCTTTGGGGTATTTCAATCAACAAGGAACGATGCTCAAAAGCTACTTGGAGCGTTATTCGGCGCGTATCAACACCCAATTTAAGATTAAAAACAACATTCGGGTGGGTGAAAACGTCTATATGTTCTACAAACGCAACCCAGGATTTGACAACTTGAGCACAGGTAACCCAATCGCTTGGACGTACCGTGCGATGCCGATTATTCCTGTCTATGACATCAGAGGTAACTACGGTGGAACGTTCGCAGGCCCTGAATTGGGAAGTTCGTCCAACCCTGTAGCGGTACAGATGAACACCATCAACAACAAAAGCAACGCTTGGGATGTGATTGGAAACGTGTATGCCGAAGTGGATTTCTTGAAGCACTTTACGGCACGCACCAGCTTTGGGGGAAGCATTGATAACCAGTATGCTACGAACTTTAACTTTACCCCTTATAACAATTCAGAAGGTAACACGAACCCTAACTCGTTTTCGGAAATTGCGTTGTACAACAGCAACACCATGTGGACGAATACGCTGACGTACACGAACTCATTTGGCAAAAGCAATTTGAAGGTAATTGTGGGTTCGGAAGCGATTCGTAACTACGGACGTTACCTCATTGGTTCGGCAAGCCGCTTGTTCTCTACTAATTTCGATTATTTGAGCTTATCGAACGGAACCATCAACATCACCAACGGTAGCAGCGCTTACAACAATACGTTGTTCTCGATTTTTAGCCGTGTTGATTATTCGTTTGATGACAAATACTTGGTGGGCGTAACGGTTCGTCGCGATGGTTCGTCGCGTTTTGGCGCCAATCGCCGCTACGGTATTTTCCCTTCGGTGTCGCTCGGCTGGCGCTTGACGGGTGAGGAGTTCTTGAAAGATGTTGCTTGGCTCAACGAATTGAAATTGAGAGGAAGCTACGGGGTGCTCGGTTCGCAAAACAACGTAAGTCCGCAGAATGCCTATACACTTTTCGGGGGTACGTTTGCTAATGCCTATTACGACATTGGCGGAAACGGTGCGTTGGCACAAGGTTTTGCCCAAACAAGCATTGGAAACCCGAATACAGGATGGGAAGAAAACATCGTGACCAACATCGGTTTGGACGGTACTATCTTGAACAACAAATTGGACGTTTCGGTCGAATACTACAAAAAGTCAATCAATGGCTTATTGTTTAGCCAACCGCTTCCTGCTACAGCTGGGGGAGCTACGGCACCAACGGTGAACATTGGTGACATCCAAAACAAAGGGGTGGATTTGGCTTTGACCTACCGCCAAACGATTAGCCCAAGTTTGAAATTTAGCATTGGTGCCAACATTACGACCTACCAAAACAAAGTCGTAAACACACCAAGCCCAGGGTATTTTGACGGTGCCAACACCCAAAACCTCGGAAACGTTGTGCGTAACCAAATCGGTCAGCCTGTAAGTTCGTTTTTTGGCTACAAAGTGATTGGATTGTTTAAAAACGACGCCGAAGTGACCTCGTCGCCCACGCAATCGGGGGCCGCACCAGGCCGCTTTAAATACGAAGATGTCAACGCAGATGGCAAAATCGACGCCAGCGACCGTACCTTCCTTGGCAGCCCTAACCCTGATTTTACGTACGGCTTAAACTTGGGCGTAACTTACCGCAACTTTGATTTCTCAACCGTTTTGTACGGCTCACAAGGCAACGAAATCTACAATACAGTTCGGTCGTTTACGCACTTCTTTAGTACGTATGTTGGGGCAAAAAGCAATGATTTGTTGAATGCTTGGACGCCTGAAAATCCCAATAGCAGCATTCCAAAAATTGAGTCAACGGGCTCGTTCAGTTCGTCGGGGGTTTCTAACTCGTTTTACGTAGAAAATGGGTCGTTCCTCAAAATGCGTTCGTTGATGGTAGGTTATACTGTGCAACCGTCGTTCCTCAAAAAATATGGTATGAGCAAACTTCGCTTGTACGCCCAGGCCGCGAACTTGTTTACGTTCACCAAATACACGGGTCTTGACCCAGAGTTGAGCGGAAACAGTTCGTCCTTTGGAATTGACTATGCCAACTATCCGAACAACCAGAAGAACTTCATTTTTGGTCTAAACCTTTCTTTTTAAAGTTAAGTAAATAATTTCATTAGTTACCCGCAGAAGCCGCTGACTAATACAAACGCAGATTTGCGCTGAAAAAAGACTTTATAAAGCCATTTATCGGCGTTATCTGCGGCTCTCAATCTGCGTTAATCTGCGGGTAAAATTTTAAAAAAACTTGGCTAACACTCTATTAATCGTTGTCAGTTAAAAAATGAATTTAATCGCTGAATTAACTGATAACCAATAACAGTCTAAACATTGACTTACATGAAACGATTTAAAACACTTTTATATGCGACTGGGTTGGGGTTGATTTTGACAACCAACTCCTGCAAGGAAGAATACCTCGAAATCGGGGCGTTGGGTTCTACCAGCGAAGCTACCCTTGCCAACAAAGCAGGTTTGAATGGTCTCTTGACGGGAGCGTATTCCTTGCTCGACGGCTGGGGCGTACCCAACACCACCTACTATTTTGTGGGGGTGAGCAACTGGATTTTTGGCGGGGTAACCTCTGACGACGCCCATACAGGAACGCAAGCGTCGGCATTGCCACCAATGGAAGCCGTTGAAAGTTACAACTATGACGCGACGTTGGCACCGTTCAACAACAAATGGATGGTATTGTACGCAGGAGTGCAGCGCGCCAACGACGTGTTGCGGGTTTTGGCCAAAACCAATGACCCTGCGCTTTCGGCAGAAGAAGCCAAGCAAATCAAAGCCGAAGCAACGTTTTTGCGGGCGGTGTACCATTTAGAAGCGGCTAAAATGTGGGAAAATATTCCGTATTTGGACGAAAGCATCAGCTACGCCAACGACAATTACAAAGTAGCTAATACCACCTCGGCTTGGCCTAAAATTGAGGCCGATTTTAAGTTTGCGGCTGATAATCTCTCGGGTACTAAAACCGAAGTAGGTCGTGCCAATAGCTGGGCAGCGAAGGCGTTTTTGGCAAAAACGTACATGTTCCAAGATAAATACACGGAAGCCAAAACGGTATTGGAAGATGTGATTGCTAACGGCGTAACTTCGTCGGGAGCAAAGTATGCGTTGGTCAACTATGCCGACAACTTTAACCCTTCTAAGAAAAACGGCCCAGAATCGGTATTTGCGGTGCAAATGTCGATTGCCGAATCGTTCCAAAATGGAAACTACGGCGATGCCCTCAACTTCCCGATGGGCGGCCCTGCTACTTGCTGCGGAGCGTATCAGCCGTCGTTTAGTTTGGTTAATTCATTTAAAACGGATGCTACTACGGGCTTGCCTTTAATTGATACGTTCAACAATTCGGATGTTACCAACGACCAAGGAATCGAAAGTAGCACGCCGTTTACGCCTTACGCAGGAACGCTCGATTCGCGTTTGGATTGGACGGTAGGTCGTCGCGGAATACCGTATTTGGATTGGGGATTGCACCCAGGAAAAGCGTGGATTCGCGTGCAGTCGGTCGCAGGGCCATATAGTCCTATCAAGAGTATTTATTACCAAGCGGCAGCCGCAACTACCTCATCGTCATCGCGTTGGACGTCCAACAACTACACCATGATTCGTTTTGCGGATGTATTGTTGTGGGCGGCAGAAGCAGAGGTAGAAGTGGGAAGTTTGGCAAAAGCGCAAGAGTATGTCAACCGTGTACGTTCACGGGCGGCAAATCCAGCGGGATGGGTGAAAAAGTATGTGGACAACACCGCACCATTAAAAGGGGTTACCAACGAACCAGCGGCCAATTACAAAGTGGGCTTATACACCACCGAATTTACGGCCAAAGGCAAAGAGTTTGCGCGGGAAGCGGTGCGTTTTGAGCGTAAAATTGAGTTTGGAATGGAAGGCCATCGTTACTTTGACCTTCGCCGTTGGGACAACGGAACGGGCTACATGGCCAACGTTTTGAATGCCTACGTGCAGCACGAAACGACCATCCCTGGCTATGATTTTACTTACATGAAAGGTGCGACGTTTAAGAAAGGGAAGACCGAGTTGTACCCTATTCCGCAAGCACAAATCGACCTAAGTGTAGTAAACGGTCAACCCGTATTGAAACAAAATCCTAATTATTAGGCTGTTAACTGTGTACCCGTTATCTGTTAACTGTGTATCCGTTATCTGAACCAATAACGGGTAACAGATAACCAATAACAGTTAACGGATAACCACTAACCAACATCATGCTTTTTTACGCTTCTACATACCCCGACCTCAACGAGGCAGCCAACGACAAGGTGGTGGTGTTGCCTTTGGGCGCCATCGAACAACACGGCCCACATTTGTCGGTTTCGACCGATACCGACATTGTCACGTACGTTGCTCAGCAGATAGAAAAAGCATTACCTGAGTCGGTGTTGCTTTGTCCTACGCTGCCTTTTGGGTCGAGCCACCATCATTTATCGTTGGGGGGAACGATGAGTATTTCGCCCGAACTATATACCCAAGTGGTGATGGATTTGGTGGGATCGTTGGTAGAAAGCGGTTTTAAAAAGATTATTTTGCTCAATGGCCACGGGGGAAACATTACCCCCGTGCGCCAAGCATTGGCGGTATTGAGCAAGCGTTTTGACGTAAACCACCAACCTACTATTGCGTTGGCAACGTATTGGGAAGTTGGAGGAAAAGCCTTTGCGGGGGAACCGCCAATGGAAAGCCCTGCCCTGAGCCACGCGTGTGAATACGAAACAAGCATGATGCTGCACTTATTTGCCGATAAAGTGTGGATGGAGCGCGTCGAACGGGCACAACGCCCCGAAAGCAATGGCTACATTCCGTGGGAAGACGATGAGCCGTACCGAGGGGTGACGGTCTTCAAACAAACGGCTTTTATTTCGAGCAATGGCAGCAGCGGCGAGCCTCAATTGGGGACGGCCGAAAAAGGAAAGTATTTAGTAGAACAGGCTATCAAAGGATTAATTACATTTATAGAATCATTCAAAAACTGGCCTTTGTCGGAGCGTCTTTTTAACCACAAAGAACCCTAAGAATTGTACAAAGAAACACAAAGTGAATGCCCTTTGACAGGTTAAACGCATTTAAAAAAAGTAGCCTCAGCGAGGCTAAATCTTAGTAGAAAAAGGTAAGCAAACACGTCCCACACCTCCCAAGGCTCCGTCGGGGCGACTGACTCTCGGTGAAAGATGTCACCCCGATGGGGCTTGGGGGAATACCTGGGTCATTCTTTCTACTAAGATGTAGCTCCTCTGGAGCAATAAAAAGCTATTTAATGCGGTCAACCTGGTTCTTTGCGAACATTTTGGTAAAATAAAAAAGATTTGAAAGTTTTGAAAATCAACATAGTTATGTCAAAAAAAATAGAAATAAAACATCCCGATAAAGCCGCTAATACGGGCGCATATTCGGCAGGAGTGATGGTAGGTGAATGGTTATTTGTCAGCGGACAAGGCCCACTCGACTTGACCACGGGAGAAGTGATTCACGGTACCATCGAAGAAGAAACGTTGCTGACGCTTTCGCACGTGCAAAAGGTAGTCGAAGCCGCAGGGGGAACGATTGATGACATCGTCAAATGTACCGTTCATTTAGAAGATATCAACGACTTCGACCGCTACGATGCGGCCTATGCCTCGTTTTTTCAGGGAATCAAACCTGCCAGAACCACCGTGCAGTCGGTGTTGTCGGACGGAATTAAAATTGAAATTGACGCGATAGCGATTATTGCTCAAAAATAGAGGGACAATTTGAAAATTCGGTAATTTGAAAATACCGTCTGTCACTCATTTTCAAATTGCCCCATTTTCAAATTTTCAAATTTGTAGAGTATGAATCAAACAAAACGCATTGGTACAGTTGGGCTAGGACTGATGGGAAGCAGCATTGCTACCTGCATTTTGGCGGCGGGGCATGAGGTTACATCGTTGGTCAAAGACCTAAGCATCGTGGACGAAGCAAGGCAGCGTATCCTCTCTTTTTTGGAACAACTTCACCAAGAAGGCATCCTAACTGAGCGTCCCGAAGAGGTAGTAAAACGCCATACCATCACCGACGATGTGACTAAAATGGCGGGGCACGAAGTGGTGATTGAATCCATCATCGAAAATGTTGACGAAAAGAAAAGTGTCTATCAAAAGCTAGAAACGGTGCTTTCGCCTACGGCCATCATTGGTAGCAATACATCGGCGATTCCCGTCACGGTACTTCAAAGTGGACTCCAACATCCCGAGCGAGTGTTGGGAATTCACTGGGCCGAGCCTGCCCACATCACTCGTTTTATGGAGGTGATTTGTGGGAAAGATTCGCAGTTAGAATATGCCTATAAAATGGTCGAGTTGGCCGAAAGCTGGGGCAAAGAGCCTTCGTTGTTGAAAAAAGACATTCGTGGGTTTATCACCAACCGCATCATGTACGCCATGCTGCGCGAAGCATTTTATTTGGTCGAAAACGGCTACGCTACTATGGAAGACGTGGACCGTTCGTTACGAAACGATTTGGGGTACTGGATTACGTTTGCAGGACCGTTCCGATTCATGGACCTGACGGGTATTCCAGCGTACCTTACTGTTATGAAAGACTTGTTTCCAGAACTCAGCAACGCTACCGAAGCACCTGCTTTTATGGAAGACCTCGTGTCGGCAGGTGCTAAGGGCGTTAGCAATGCCCACGGATTTTACACCTACACGCCCGAAAGTGCCGAGCGTTGGGAGGAAAAATTCATTGAATTTAGCTATGACGTCCGAAAATTAGCCAAAAAGTATTCATCCAGTTCGATTGAAAATATCTAATGACGACTATCCACACCATTAAAGCCACGGAGGTGATTGTGCCTGCCAAGCCCGGAAGCCTAAATTCGGAGGAGGTAATAGACAAAGACGCCGCCTTTGCCCAGAAGTTTTTGACGGGCGAGCGCTGGACGGAGTTTGCCAATCAGCCCAAGTGGATCATTGAAATTACGCTTAAAAATGGCCTGACGGGCATCGGCGAAACCTACCGAAGCGCTTCCAAAGAGCAGTTGTCTGAGGCCATGCAAACACTGGTTGGGCAAGATGTACTCCAATTAAACTGGCGTCGATTGCCCGTGACCGACCAGCGAATTTACGAAGCTTTTGAGACGGCGGTGCTGGATGTGGTGGGCAAAATACTGAACGTACCCGTCGCTCAATTGCTTGGTGGAGCCTACCGCGACCGAGTCGATTGCTTTGGTTGGACAGGCCGCCGAACGCCCGAAGATGCCGCGCAAAAAGCCTACGAAGCCATGCAAAAAGGCCACAAAGCCTTCAAATTTAAGTGCTCCGACGAAGACCCTGTGCGTTTGTGGACGGCTGAAATCAAGAAAAAATGCGGAGATGGTATTAAAATATTGCTCGACCCCAACCAACGTTGGACGGATGTGGCTACCACGCTTCGATTGATGGAAGGCGTAGAAAACGACATCATGCTGGGCTTGGAAGATCCTATTTTGCACGCCGACGTAGCAGGATTTAAGTATTTACGCGAAACGTTGGGTATTCCAATGTACCGCCACATTTCGTTGCCTTACACCCAAGACATCCGCGACATGATTGCCTTTGTTCGCGCCGATGCCGTGGATGGGTATAATTTTAACGGTTCGGCTTATAACTGCGTGCTGCTGGCCGAAATCGCTCATTTAGAGGGGAAAGCCTGTTGGAGAGGTTCGGAAGTGGACTTAGGGATTTCGGAAACGATGGGACTACACATCGCGGCGGCGAGTATCAACTGTACCATTCCCTCCGATTTATTTGGAGAGTTGGTTCGAGAGGATGATTTGATTGTTACTCCCATTCAATTTGAAAACGGCGCTGCCCTCGTCCCGCAAGGCGCAGGACTGGGTATCGAACTAGATAGAAAGGCGTTGGAGAGATATAAAGTGAGTGAAATGATTCATTAAACCCCTATCCCCAACCCTTTCCCCTGTTAGGGAAAGGGAGTTAAAAGTCCCTCCCTAACAGGGGAGGGTTGGGGTGGGGTAAATAAAAGAACTATGAAAAAATCGGCAATGTCTTGGACCATACTGTTTGCTTGTAACTTTATGTGGGCCTTTCATTTTACGAGCATCAAGCTGACGCAAGACCAAGTCGGGCCGTATTTTACGGTATGGGCACCGATGCTACTGGCTACGATTTTGCTGGGGCCGTTTGTGGTACGCGATTTTAAGAAAGGAGGTAAAAAACTCTCCGACATCTTGATTTTCGTGCAGTTAGCGGCGTTGGGTGCCTTTCCCTCACAAGTACTAATGACGTGGGGAACGCAGTATTCCTTGGCCAGTAATGCGGCCATTTTGGTGCTTACCTTGCCCGTCATTACGGCTGTTTTTGCCTTCTTGATACTCAAAGAACGCATGAATGTGGCCCGTTGGGTCAGTTTTGCCATTGCGATTATTGGGGTGGCACTATGCTCCACGGACGACATCAAGCGGGTCGATTTAAGTTCCAAATACGCGTTGGGAAATGTACTTATTTTCTTGGCTATTTTGGGCAATGCGTACTACAACGTAGGCTGTAAGAAAATTGCGGAGAAATACACCGAAATCGAAATGGTGTTTTATACCTACCTCGTGATGTGTATTTTGCTTACGCCGCTGGTGCTCTATTACGAACCCGAAATGTTTGGCAAAATTCCCGAATTTACCACCAATACCTGGATTGGGATGATTTCGCTGACGGTGTTTCATAACTTCCTTTCGATGGTATTGTTTTTTAAGGCCCTCAAACATTTGGACGCGACCCAAGTGGCTTTATCCAACTACCTCATTACGTTTATGGGACTTCCGATTGCCGCTTTTTGGTTGGGCGAAAAGCTTAATTCACAGGCCATTATTGGCGGCCTTCTAGTGCTAGTTTCTACCCTTATCCTTTCTATTGTAGATAGCAGAGTGCAACAAAAAAAAATGATTAATAATAATCCATAATCAGTACAGATATGTCAGAGCTAACAAACGAGCTATTCGGCGTTGTCCCGATTGTTCCCACACCCTTTACCGAAAACGAAGAAATCGACGAAAACGCCCTTCGCAATTTGATTGATTTCGCCATTGCAGGAGGCATTAAAGCGGTTTGCTTACCCGCCTATGCCAGTGAGTTTTACAAGCTTACGGACGAAGAAAAGCTTCAAGTCGTACGCGTGGCGGTGGAGCACGCAGCAGGGCGTATCAAGATTGTAGCACAGTCAAATCATCCATCGCTGAAAGTAGCGATTCGGTTAGCCCAAGCCAACGTAGCAGCGGGTGCCGATGTGGTGTCGTTGGCCGTACCTCGTATTTTCAGCCTGCCCGAAAGCTCGTTGAAACAATACCTATCGGAGTTTCTTCAGTCGATTCCCAACACGCCTGTATTGATTCAAGATTTTAACCCAGGTGGCGCTTCCATCAGCGTAGAATTTATCAAAGAGTTGATGGACGAAAACCCGAATTTCAAATACCTTAAACTGGAAGAACCGCTTTGTGCGCCTAAATTTGAGAGCATCATCAAAGCGACCAAAGGCAAGGTAGGTTTGTTTGAAGGATGGGGTGGCTTGTACATGCTCGAATTGGTGCCGATTGGTATTCAGGGTGTTATGCCAGGGTTAGCCGTGGCCGATATTCTACAACGCGTGTTTGATTTGCGCCGTAACGGGGAAGACAGCAAAGCGTTTGATTTGTTTGAAAAAGTAATGCCGCAAATTTTCTTCTCGTTGCAAAACATGGAGTTGTTCCACTACGCCGAAAAAGAATTGCTCATTGCGCGGGGTGTGTTGAGCAACAGCATTGCCCGCAAAGCAGCCTACATTCCAGATGCGTCGAGTGTGAGCTACATCAAAGAATTGAACCAACGGGTCATCGACGTTCTCAACGACGAAACCTACGCCATTCGCCCAGTAGCCGAAGCAGTATAAATAACCTCTCGAAAGTTTTGAACTTTCGAGAGGTTAAATGTCGAAGGCAGAGTGCAGAATGTCGAATAGATAAAAATTGCCTCGGAGAGGCACAACGTTTGTAGAGAATGGAAATAACGGCATCAAAAGTTGCCTCGGAGAGGCACAACGTTTGTAGAGAATGGAAATAACGGCATCAAAAGTTGCCTCGGCGAGGCAAAACGTTTGTAGAAAATGGAAATAAGATCATCAAAAATCGCCTCGGAGAGGCAAAACGTTTGTAGAAAATGGAAATAACGGCATCAAAAGTTGCCTCGGCGAGGCAAAACGTTTGTAGAAAATGGAAATAACATCATCAAAAATTGCCTCGGAGAGGCACAACGTTTGTAGAGAATTTGACGGACAAATAGCCATTGTAACGGGAGCGGCATCAGGCATAGGCTTGGCAATAGCCAAGAAACTCTTGGCTGAGGGAGCCCACGTGGCATTGCTAGATTTTAACGAAAAAGGGCTTCAACAAGAATTTGAATCCTATGGCGAGCAAACCCTGCGCATCGGACTCGATATTACCAACGAAGCCCAAGTGCAAGAAGCCGTAGCCGAAGTAGTAGCGCGCTTTTCAAAAGTCGATATTTTGGTCAACTGCGTGGGTATCACGGGAGTTACCAACCTAAAAAGCCACGAAGTAAGCACCGAAAACTTGCAAAAGGTGTTTGATGTCAACTTTATGAGCTGCTTCTACACTTCAAAGGCAGTGATACCTTCGATGTTAGCCCAAAAATACGGGCGCATTTTGCACATCGCATCCATTGCGGGAAAAGAAGGAAACGCGGGGATGTTGGCCTACTCAGCTTCCAAAGCCGCGGTGATTGGTTTGACCAAAGTCCAAGGAAAAGAATATGCTGAAGACGGTATTACGGTCAATGCCTTGGCACCAGCGGTGATTCGTACACCTTTGGTGGATGCCATGCCCGAAGTTCAGGTCAAATACATGACGGACAAGATTCCTATGAAACGTTGTGGTACGTTAGATGAAGCCGCCGACTTGGCCGCTTACATCATTTCGCCCAAAAACAGTTTCACTACAGGCTTTACCTTCGATTTATCGGGAGGCAGAGCAACATATTAAAACGGGGTTTTGAGAAACCCTGTTTTCGGATAGGAGTATCCGAAAGCACGCAAATGTGTTGGAGGTTTCTCAAAACCTCCTGCAATGGTTGCTCAGAACCCAGCTTGCGGCTGATTTGTATTGACGGGGTTTTGAGAAACCCTTGTTTCGGATATGAGTATCCGAAAGCACGCAAGCGTGTTGGAGGTTTCTCAAAACCTCCAGAAAGGGTTCCTGAGAACCCAGTTTGCGGGTGATTTATATTGACAGGGTTCTGAGAAACCCTGTTTTCGGATAGGAGTATCCGAAAGCACGCAAATGTGTTGGAGGTTTCTCAAAACCTCCTGCAAGGGTTGCTCAGAACCCAGTTTGCGGGTGATTTATATTGACGGGGTTTTGAGAAGCCCTCGTTTCGGATAGGAGTATCCGAAAGCACGCAAATGTGTTGGAGGTTTCTCAAAACCTCCAGCAAGGGTTGCTCAGAACCCAGCTTGCGGGTGATTTATATTGACGGGGTTTTGAGAAACCCTGTTTTCGGATAGGAGTATCCGAAAGCACGCAAATGTGGAGGAGGTTTCTCAAAACCTCCTGAAAGGGTTCCTCAGAACCCAGTTTATTGGATAAGAATGGTTAAAACAAAGGAAAATGAAATCCCTCATTCTGATAGTAAGTAGTTGTTTTTGGGTGTTTACGGGGATTTTTGCCCAAAATCGTCCCAGTTTGCTGCCCGAACCCACATCTGTTCAGTACGGAAATGGTGCATTGGCGGTGAACAACGTGTCACTTTATGTGCCCTCGACTGCTTCTAAAGATATTGTATTTGCGCTCAAAGAATTACAACAAACCCTGCGTGAGCGAAGTGGAAAGCCTGTCAAAACGGCTTCCACACTCGCCGCGTCGCGGGTGCGTTATACCGTAAAAACGACAGGACGGGAACTGCCCGAAACCGACGAAGCGATCAAAGGCAGCACCCGCGAACACTATTCGTTGTCGGTATCGGCGCAGGGAATCCGAATAGAAGCCGAAACCTCAACGGGGCTATGGTATGCCGTCCAAACCCTTCGACAACTGATTCAAGGAGAAGGGGAACAGGCCAAGATTCCCTATGTGACCATCACCGACCGACCCACCATGGCCTTTCGGGGCGTGATGATGGATTTTGCCCACGGAGGCTTGCTAACGGTGGATGAAATCAAACGTCAAATCGACTTTTTGGCACGTTGGAAAACCAACCAGTATTACTTCTACAACGAAGTAAGCATCGAATTAGAAGGCTATTCTACCCTCAATTACAAAGCCAATTACAGCCAAGAAGAAGTGAAAAGCATCATCGCTTATGCCCGCGAGCGGCACATGGACGTTATTCCATTCGTCAATTTTTATGGGCATTTGCACGAGCTTATTCGGAATGAAAAGTACGCGTCGTTGGCGATTGGTCGCTACGGACATGAGATGGATCCTCGCAATGCAGGCGTGAAAGAATTACTCAAAAACTGGATTAAACAGTACACTGCGTTGTTCAAAAGTCCGTTTATCCACGTGGGTTTTGACGAAACGTGGGAAACCAAGCGCCTCAACAGCACGGAGGAGAAAAGTCTCAATCCTGAAGCGTTGTACATCCAACAATTGACGTTTGTGAGTGAAGAACTCAAAAAATATGGAAAAACGCTCTTGGCTTGGACCGATATGAGCTCGTTTTATCCCGATATTATCAAGAAATTTCCTGTTGATGTTATTCCCGTTATTTGGCAATATTCGCCCGATTCGGCGGCAACCTACCATTATTTAAACCCCGTTTTGAACGAAAAAAAGCCCTTTTTCATTCAGCCTGCGGTATCGGGTTGGGGGCACATTTATCCCGAAGCGGGCTATACCTACGACAACATCGACTTGTGCTTACGGGCAGGGTTGCGTCACCAAACATTAGGTTTTATCACCTCCGTTTGGACCGACTCGGTGGAGCCTTTTGTGCGGTCGTCGTGGATGTTTATGGCCTACGGCTGCATTTCGGCTTGGCAGGGAAAATCTCCTAACCAAAAAGATTTTGCCCGAAAATACGCATCGTTGGTTTATCCCAACATTGCCCAAGAAATGGGCGAAGCCTTTGATAACATTGCCATTTCGGTCGAATACCTGAAAAAATGTTTGGGAAAAAACACCCAAAGTATGCCGCGAGGGACGCTAGTTGAAGCGTGGTCGAACCCGTTTTCGGCGTATTATTTGACCAATACCGAAGCCCACATGGCTGATTTTAGGGAAGTCCGTAAATACAGCGAGGAGGCCCAAGCCAATTTGATAGCCGCCCTCAAAAAAGCGTCAAAAACCGACCGCGAATTTGCCAATTCATTGCTGGTATCGGCCCGATTAATTAATTATTCGGCCATGCGGTTTATGTGGGCGCGTACGGTGGTAGATCGCTGGGACTACGCAATGGTGATGAAGAAAAAGGAAGATTACGTCATTTATGATTTGACGTACCCTTGTCATAGTCTGTTGGTGGACGCCATGGACGAAACGGGTGAACTCAAACGAGAATACGAAACGGCGTGGCTGTCGGAATGTATGCCGTATCGTCTCAATAGCATTTTAGGGCGTTTTGACGTGGAGTACAGCTTGTGGCGAAAATTGCACTTGAAAGTAGTTGATTTCCAGATTCAACGCCAAAAAGATGTACCTGTAAAGTCGTTTGTAGAGGTCTTTAGTCCTGATTTCTAAGTAATTGAATAGGTGTCGTTTGGCACTGACTATTTATAGATTAGAACCATGAAAAACATAGAATTTATCAGCCCGATAGAAGGCGATATGCTTCACGGCTGGGACGGACAGGTAGTAGAAGGTGTACTCCAAACAACGGTCAAAGTAAAAGCACCGTTGCAGCATTTTATTGTCATCAATGGCGTGGAAGCCCAAGAACGAGAAGGTGTTTTTGAAGCCTTGGTGACGTTTAGCGAATACCAAAATACGGTCGAAGTAAAAAATATGACCACGGGAGAAAGTGCCCAAATCGAGGTCTTTTGGTTGCCCAATTTTGCAGGAAATTACCGTTTATCAATTGACGATAACATCTGGTTTTTGCGCGATATTCACCAAAACGATGCGAACTATACGTCGATTTTTGATAATTCCTATTTGGGTTTTCTCAAACAAGTACACGACGAATACGGGACAAAAATCCACCTCAACCTTTTTTACGAAACCGACGGCTTTAATTTGTCGCAACTGACCGACCGCTTCAAACCCGAGTGGACAGCCAACGCCGATTGGTTGCGGTTGAGTTTTCACGCGCGCGGAGAGTTTCCCGACATGCCCTACCGCACCGCAGGCTATCAACAAGTAGCCGACGATTGCGAAATGGTCAAAAATGAAATTCGTCGCTTTGCGGGTGAGGCCGTGATGGGGCCTGTTACCACCTTACATTGGGGCGAAGCCACCGTCGAAGGCTCTCGGGCTTTGCGGGATGCGGGCTATGTGGGGCAATTGGGTTATTTCAACGTGGACGATGATTTGCCACCAGTTTCGTATTACCTGACCGTTGAGCAACGCCGTCAGTTGAAAAAACGCTTTGTGTGGCACGATACGCAAGAAGACATTACGTTTGTCCGAAGTAGCATTGTAATTGATAAAAAAGAACTTCCCGAAATTGTCCCTCACCTCGACAACTACGCCAATCTACCATCAGGACAGCCACCCTACGTCGATTTTTTGGTGCATGAGCAATACTATTATCCTTTTTACGAAGTTTATAAACCCGATTTCCGCGACCGCATCGTTGCTTGTGTGCGCTGGGCAACCGAAAAAGGCTACCAGCCTGCTTTCCTCGGAGATTGCATTTTTTAAAGGAGAGTGTTTAGTGATGAGCGTTGAGTGATGAGACATGAATGAAACGAAAACGCCTCGGAGAGGCGAAACGTTTGTAGATGAATGAAACGAAAACGCCTCGGAGAGGCAAAACGTTTGTAGATGAATGAAACGAAAATGCCTCGGAGAGGCGAAACGTTTGTAGGCAAAACGTTTGTAGATAAGAGGAAATAAACGCCTCGGAGAGGCAAAAACGTTTGTAGGCAAAACGTTTGCATAAAAATATTTGTAACATGGAAAACAACCGCAGAAATTTCTTAAAAACGGCAAGTGCTACGGGATTAGGGCTTTTTGCCGCTAACCCCTTTGCCGCTTACGCCAATACCCCCGAAGAATGGGCCCAAGTACGCGAACAAGCAGATCGAAAGCGGGCGCAGAAATTTAACATGAGTGGCTACGCCGCTCCCAAACTGGACGTAGTTCGGGTTGGATTTATCGGCTTAGGTAACCGTGGTATGGGGGCTGTCGAGCGATTAAATAAAATCGAAGGTGTCGAAATTAAAGCGTTGTGCGATTTACGTTCTGAGAAAACGGCCGCGGCCAAAAAACTGGTCGAAGCTTCTGGACACCGCCCCCAAACCTACGATAGTAGCCCCGAAATTTGGAAAAAACTCGCCGAACGCACCGACTTAGACTTGGTTTATATCCTCACTCCTTGGGCATTCCATACGCCGATGGCGGTTTTTTCGATGGAGCACGGCAAGCACGTTTGCGTAGAAGTGCCTGCCGCCAAAACCATCGAGGAGGCGTGGCAGCTGGTCGATACCTCGGAGCGTACGCGCAAGCATTGCATGATGGTAGAAAACTGCTGTTATGACTTCTCCGAACTATTGACGCTCAATTTGGCTCGAAATGGCTTTTTTGGGGAAATTATCCACGGAGAAGCCGCCTATATTCACAATTTACAAACGCACGTTTTTTCCAAAACCCATTTTTACCAATTGTGGGAGCTTCAAGAGATGTTTCAGCGCAAAGGCAACTTGTATCCCACGCACGGATTGGGGCCTATTTGCCAAGTAATGGACATCAATCGGGGGGATAAAATGGAGTACCTGACTTCGATGTCGAGTAGCGATTTTGTGTTGGGAAATTTGGCCAAAGAACTCGCCGCCAAAGACGATTTCTACAAGCCTTACGTGGGAAAATCCTACAACGGAAACATGAGTACGACCACGATTAAGACCCAAAAAGGGCGGACGATTATGGTGCAGTACGACGTGTCATCGCCGAGGCCATATTCGCGGATTCAACTGGTGAGCGGTACCAAGGCGGTAGGTTTAAAATACCCCGAACCCGCGCGTTATTCAACGGGTCACGAATGGATGTCGGCCGAAGAATACAAGGCATTGGAAGAAAAATACTTGCCCCCGATTGTGAAAAAAATGGGTGAAGTGGCCAAAAACGTCGGCGGACACGGTGGGATGGATTTTTTGATGGATTGGCGCACCATCGATTGCCTACGCAATGGCCTCCCGCTCGACCAAGACGTGTATGACGCCGCCCTTTGGAGTAGCATCGCACCGCTGAGTGGCTGGTCGGTGGCCAATCGCTCCAATTCCATTGATGTGCCTGACTTTACGGGTGGCTCGTGGAAAGCCAACGCACCCGTCGATATTTCAATGACCAAAGGTGGTACGACGAAAGCCAAAGTATAAATCCTCAGACTTGGAAGGTTTCAAAAACCTTCCAAGTCTATTTTCTATTAGGTAATTTCCCCAAAGCGTTATATTTTTGAGAAAATAACGCTTTGGGGAATGACACCTACTTCCATAAAACTACTTTTAGGCGGAATACTGGTTCTTTTGTTCACTACAAAGGAGCTGCTTGCCCAAACCCTTTCCGTCACGGGCGAAGTAAAAACACCGCTGATGCTGACCGCCTCTGACCTTCACGCATTAGAACGGACTGAAGTAACTGCCAAAGACCGCGACGGCAAAGAACATCGTTATGCTGGTGTAGCGCTTACGGCTATTCTTCGCAAAGCAGGCGCAACCTTAGGAGGAGAACTTCGCGGCGAAAATCTCTCAAAATACCTCATTGCCAAAGCAGGCGATGGCTACGAAGTGTTGTTTTCGTTAGCCGAGGTGGATGCTGAGTTTAGTGGTCGTACCATTTTGGTGGCCGACTCGGTCGATGGAACCCCGCTGCCCCAAGGAGTCGGCCCGTTTCGCTTGGTGATACCCGACGAAAAACGCCCAGCGCGCTGGATTCGTGAGTTAAAATCCCTTGAAATTCGATTTGCTAAGTGATGTTGCTGATTTGTGCCTGCATCGCAAACTAACAACGAATCAAAATGCGATACTTCCCCCTTCTAACGGCTTTGGTGATATTTCTTTCTTCTTTTTGGATAACAAAGCGCGAATTACATCCCTACAAGCTGGAGTATCCAACGTCGTTTGGCCGTCGATTCACGATTCCCGACGATAATCCGACGACCGAAGAAGGCGTGGCGCTGGGACGAATGTTGTTTTACGAACCGCTGCTTTCCAGTACCAACACCGTCGCTTGTGCAAGTTGCCACAAACAAGCCAATGCTTTTTCGGACGACCGACAATTTAGCATCGGGGTGTCAGGAAAACCCACTCGTCGAAACTCCATGTCGTTGGTGAATCTGCTGTGGGTAAAGAACTTATTCTGGGATGGGCGCGCCAATGGTCTTGAAAACCAGGCCGTTTTTCCCCTGACTCACCCCGATGAAATGGGACAGTCGCTGGAGGCTTCAGCGAAAAAGTTGGCCAAAACGCGTCGGTATCCTTCGTTGTTTCAGCGAGTCTTTGGCGTATCGAGTATTACGGGTGAACAAATCACCAAAGCGTTGGCGCAGTTTGAACGAACGTTGATTTCTGCTAATTCGCCTTACGACCGCTCTTTAAAAGGTGAAACTACTCTTTTAGCTTCGGAGCAACGGGGGCGGGAGTTATTCATGCGTGGGCCTGCGCCTGAGCGAGGCGTACGCGGGGGCAATTGCGCACATTGCCACGGTGGAGCCAAGTTGATGCAGGAAGTATTTCATAACAATGGTCTTGATAGCATAGCCGTGGCGGACCGAGGAAGGCAAGAAATAACGTCCGATGGTCTGGACAATGGTCGTTTTCGGGTGGTGACTTTGCGTAATATTGCCCTGACAGCGCCCTACATGCACGACGGCCGCTTTGCGAGTTTGGAGCAAGTGCTTGACCATTACAACGAGCACTTTCATTTTAGCCCTAACCTCAGCCACGAGTTGCGTATTTCACACAACGAGCCCACTGGGCAGCGTTTGGGGCTGACTTCCTCCGAAAAAATGGATATTATTGCGTTTTTGCGCACCCTCACTGATTCGACATTTATCACAAACCCTGCGTTTTCGAATCCGTTTGAGACGAAAAAATAATTATTTGATAGCGTTTATACTGAACCAGTTAATGAAAAAAATACTTTTGTTTTTGTGGCTGATGGTGCCGCAGGTATATGCCCAAACGGTGCGCGTTGCCGTAGCGGCCAATGCCCAGTTTGTGATGGAGGAATTAGAGGTCGTTTTTGAAAAAGAAACGGGGATACAACTCGAAGCCATTATTAACTCTTCGGGAAAAATCACGACCCAAATTCAACAAGGAGCGCCGTTCGACGTGTTTTTGTCGGCCGATATGCACTATCCTGACGTACTTTTTAAAGAAGGGTTAACCACTGCCGCTCCCAAGATTTATGCCTACGGAGCTTTGGTTGTTTGGACAATCGGAGCCACAAAGCCCACGAAAGACTTGTCGTTTTTGACCCAACCTTCCATCAAAAAAATTGCCCTTGCCAATCCCAAGCTTGCGCCCTACGGAGTCGCGGCCCAGGAGGCACTCACGTATTATCGCTTGTTTGACAAAACGCAGGAAAAGTGGGTCATGGGGGAAAGTATCTCTCAAGTAAACCAATACATTGTTTCGCAAGTAGTTGAGGTAGGTTTTACGGCCAAATCGGTGGTGTTAGACCCTTCTCTGAAAGACAAAGGAACGTGGATAGAAATAGACCCCAAAACCTACCGTCCGATTGCACAAGGCGTGGTGTTGCTCAAAAAGAAAAACGTTGAACCCAGTTTGGCCGCCCGTCGTTTCTATGATTTTTTGTTTAGTAAGCGCGCGCACGCTATTTTTCGGAAGTTTGGCTACCGAGTAGGGGGCACAACACAAAAATGATGAACATGGATTGGGCGCCAATTTGGCTTACGTTTCGTTTGGCAAGCATTACTACGGTACTTCTGCTGTTGGTTGGGATACCGCTTGCGGCCTGGTTGTCGGCCACCAAAATCAAACTCAAACCGTTGATAGAGGCAATCATCAGTATGCCTTTGGTCTTACCGCCGTCGGTGCTGGGGTTTTATTTTTTATTGGCATTTAGTCCAAACAGTACCTTGGGGCAATGGTTAGAAAAAGCGTTTAACCTGCGATTGGTGTTTTCGTTTGAAGGGCTCGTTGTGGCGTCGATGATCTATAGTTTGCCTTTTATGGTACATCCGATTCAGGCGGGGCTCGAAAACCTGCCGCCGTCTTGGAAGGAAGCATCTTTTACGCTTGGTAAATCGCGTACGACTACGTTATTTCGAGTCTTATTGCCCAATAGTAAGCCCGCGTTGTTGACGGGCATTGTGCTGTCTTTTGCCCATACCATTGGCGAATTTGGGTTGGTGTTGATGATTGGAGGAAACCTGCCAGGGCAGACGCGCGTAGCGTCCATTGCCATTTATGACGAAGTCGAAACGCTCAATTATGCTGCTGCGCACAGTTATGCCGCTTTATTATTGGTCATTTCTTTGGTGATTCTAGTACTTGTGTATCGGTTCAATAAACGCCTGACCGTATGATAGAACTTGACCTACAGCTGCCGCGTCTTTTTGCCGATGGTCAGGGAGAGCTACGTATTCAGCTTTCGTTGGAGTCGCATAGCCTGACGGCTTTATACGGGGCATCAGGGGCTGGAAAAACAACGCTTTTGCGTTTGTTGGCGGGTTTAGAAACGCCCGTTTCGGGGCGAATTGTCGTGGACGGTGATACATGGTTGGATACTTCTTCCAAGATAAATGTACCCGTTCAGCAACGCTCGATTGGCTTTGTTTTTCAAGATTCGGCGCTTTTCCCTAACATGACTGTTCGCGAAAACTTGGCCTACGCTGCCGCGTCGCCGAAAGATGCGTTGATTGATGAATTACTGCAAAAGATTGGTTTAGAGTCGCTTGCGTATCGAAAGCCCGACGCGCTGTCGGGAGGGCAGCGGCAGCGAGTAGCGTTGGCGCGGGCGTTGGTACGGCGACCCAAGGTGTTGTTGTTGGACGAGCCGTTTGCGTCGCTTGATGCTACTACTGCTCAAAGCCTGCGGGAAGTGTTGGGCGATTTGCATCAACAATTCCAAACGACGACGTTGCTAGTCACTCACAGTCAAGAAGACATTCGTCAGTTGGCCGACCGAAAGGTTGAAATCGAGCGTGGACGGGTAAAAACGGACGAAGACAAAGCCCCTGAGCCCACGCCTATGTGGGGTGTCATCACAAAATTAGACCGTGAGAATGGTTATCTCGAAACCGATACGATGCAAATACGCCTTAGTGCTTCTGCTCCTTGGCCCAACGACTTGAAAGTGGGAGATGAGGTGTCGTTGAGTTGGAAACGGCGAATTTAATTCAATGAAAAAGTCTTTGATTTTACCTAAAAACCGCATAAATTGTCGTTTATAAACGTTTTTTACAAAAAATAATCCAGCTATGGCGAATCCAACCTTATCCGAAAAATCATTCATCAAAGCCGCCCAAGAAGGCATTGGGCAAGGAGCGATGACTGTCCAAGGTACAGTCAACAAAATCATTTTATTAGGCGCATTGGTCATTGCTTCTGCTGCGGGCAGTTGGTTTTTGTTTGCCTCCAATCCTGCACTTATCATGCCTTTGGCCATCGGCGGCGCAATTGCAGGTTTTGTGATTGCCCTTATTTTGGCTTTTAAACAACAGCTCGCGCCCACGCTTGCGCCCATTTATGCCTTGGTCGAAGGGGTTTTTGTGGGGGCAATCACGTTGGTATTTGAAAGTATGTACCCAGGCATTGGCTTATCGGCGGTGTTGCTCACTTTTGCCATTTTGGCGGGGATGGTCGGTTTGTACAAAGCAGGCGTCATTCGCGCTACACCCACGTTCAAACGGACGGTGATGGCAGCTACGGCGGGTGTGGCTATTTTTTACTTGGTAGCCATGGTATTACGCATGTTTAGCATCGAAATGCCGCTGATTTATGACACAGGCTGGTTCGGAATTGGCTTTTCGTTGTTTGTAGTGGGGTTAGCAGCCTTCAATTTAGTACTTGACCTCGACAGAATCGAGCAAGGTGCAGCTTACGGCGCGCCCAAATACATGGAATGGTACTGCGCATTTGGGATGATTGTCACCATCGTGTGGTTGTACATAGAAGTACTTCGCTTGTTATCCAAGCTCTCAAGCCGCGACTAGGCGTTCAATTTTTTTAAACATAAAAAAGACACAGGGGGCAACTTCTGTGTCTTTTTTTGTTTGAACCTTAGCAAGTGCAGAATAGTGAAATAGTTATATTTCTTGAGTATTTTTCTGGCTTTCGTTTTTTCGCTAATAGAATCCTGTTTTGTTTATTGTTAACAGATATAATTTAACCAATAATTAATTTGAAAATTTAACTTTCTTTGAAATAATCATTGGAAAATACTCTTATTTGCCATAAACTTGTGCACGTTTATTGCCAAGCAACAAAAGATTTTTCGCTCTTTATAATTGCATATTTTAATTCTGAATGGCCGCAACTATGTAAGAATTAAGCCTCTCTATTTCGTCCTACGAATGCGAGAGAATTATTGGAAAATTACCATTATTACCCAATAACTTAATATAGTTCGCCCATGAGAAAGTTTTTATCCACTCTCTGTTTAGTAGGTGCGATGCTGACATGCTTGGTCAGTCACGCACAAGACCGCGTTTTAAAAGGAAAAGTCCTTGACAAAGACGGCGCTCCACTTCCTGGAACCAGTATCGTCATCAAAGGTACCGACCGAGGTACTTCGGCCAGTTCTACGGGAGAGTTTAGCCTCTCCGCTCCTCCTAGTGCCACTACGCTAGTGCTTTCGTTTATCGGTTACAAGCCCCAAGAGATTGCTATCGGCGCGCAAACTTCGTTCAACATTACGATGGTAGAAGATGCGTCCATTTTGAACGAGGTCGTTGTCACTGCCTTGGGTATTGCCCGTGAAAAGAAAGCTTTGGGCTATTCGGTGCAAGAGGTAAGCGGAAAACAAATGACACAAGCCCGTACTACCAACTTTGTCAATGCCTTGGCTGGAAAAGTGGCTGGGGTACAAATTACGGGCTCGAACGGTGCGCCAGGAGCGTCGTCGCGGATTTTGATTCGTGGTACAAGCTCCATTGGGAGCAACAACCAGCCGCTTTTTGTGGTTGACGGTGTGCCCATCGACAACGGTAACTACGGCTCAGGAACGGGCGTTGACTACGGAAACGGTGCGGCGTCGATTAACCCCGATGACATTGAAAACGTAAGCGTACTAAAAGGGCCAAGCGCAGCGGCTTTGTACGGTTCGCGCGGTGCCAACGGCGTTATTTTGATTACGACCAAAAGTGGAAAAGGCGCGAAAGGTATTGGCGTTTCGGTCAACTCTAACACCGCTTTTGATACCCCTTTCCGTCTTCCTGAATGGCAAAACGAGTACGGCCAAGGAAACAAGGGCTTGTTTTCGTTTGTGGACGGAACGGGCAAAGGTGTCAACGATGGGGTGGACGAAAGCTGGGGTCCTAAAATGGACGGTCGCTTGCTTCCACAGTTTGATTCGCCGCTGGATGCCAACGGAGTTCGTACGGCGACTCCTTTTGTGCCTCATCCTGATAACGTTACCAACTTTTTTGAAACAGGTAAAACTTATACCAACAACATCGCCATCACGGGCGGAAATGAGAAAGGCGATTTCCGTCTTTCGTTTACCAACTTGAGCCAAACGGGAATTTTGCCAAACACCGATTACAAACGCCGTACGGTTTCGTTGAACGCTGGTTGGAATTTGACCAAAAAATTGAGCATCCGCGCAACGGGTAACTATGTGGTGGACGGTAGCGATAACCGCACCAACTGGGGGCTTTATTTTATTTGGTTTGGTCGCCAAGTGGATATGGAGAAGTTGAAAAATTACCAAGCTCCCAACAGCATTTATCAGTACAACTGGAACTACAACTACTGGACAAACCCGTACTACGTGTTGAATTTGAGTACGAAGTTTAACCAACGCGACCGTGTATATGGAAACTTGGCTGCTACGTATAAATTTAACGACTGGTTGACATTGACAGGGCGTTCAGGAACGGACGTGTATATCGACCGTCGCAAAACCAAAAATGCTGCCCGTATCGACAACCTCAACGGTGCGAAACAGTACGATAGCTACAATGAAGAGCAGATTTTTATTCGGGAATCGAACTCGGATGTATTGTTGAGCGCGACCCGCAAGTTTGGTGATTTTGACGTGTCGGCCAACGTGGGCGCTAACCACCGTAGCAATTATTACCAACGGAATTATATGGGGGCGACTGAATTAGCCATTCCGCGCGTGTGGAACCTCGGTAATTCTCGCCAAGCCAAAGTGGCCGAAAACTCTTTCTCTGAAAAAGCAGTAAACAGTGTTTATGCCGCGGCTAACTTCGGATTCCGCAACTATCTTTTCTTGGATTTGACAGCACGAAACGACTGGTCGAGTACCTTACCTGCCAACAACCGCTCGTATTTCTATCCATCGGCGGCATTGAGTGCCATTGTAACCGACATTTTGGGCTTAAACTCCCCTGTATTATCATTTGCTAAAGTACGCGCAGGGATTGCCCGCGTAGGGAACGACACCGACGCCTATCGTTTGATTCAAGCCTACAAATACGAAAATCCTTGGGGTAGCACGCCTTCGTTGTCAGAAAACAACGCGATGTTGAACGCTTCTCTCAAACCAGAGTTAACAAACTCGTACGAAATCGGGGCAGAATTTAAGTTTTGGCGCAACCGCGTAGGTTTGGACGTAACGTACTACAACAAACAGTCGTCGAACCAGATTTTGGACGTAAATATCTCGCAAACAACGGGCTTTAACTCTAAATTGTTGAACGCTGGAAAAATCGAAAACAAAGGAATTGAAGTACAACTCAGTGCTACACCTGTAAAAGTGGGTGATTTTCAGTGGGATGTGGCAGTTAACTGGGCACGTAACCAAAACAAAGTAATCGAATTGGCCGATGGCTTAACAACCTATACTTTAGGAACCGTTCGCGGGATGACCATCGAAGCACGTGTAGGACAGCCTTACGGTACGTTCTTCGGACAAGGTTTTGCCCGTGACCCAAGCGGTAATATCATTTACGATAAAAGTGGCTATCCAACGCTCAATCCAACCCGCCGTATCTTAGGAAGTTTCACGCCAAAGTGGTTGGGCGGTTTGCAGAATACATTTACGTACAAGAGCGTTTCGTTGAGCACCTTGGTTGATGTAAAATACGGCGGGGATATCTTCTCGCAAAGTGTGAACATCGGTCGTTATACGGGGGTATTGGCTGAGACGGTATTAGGGCGCGAAACAGGAATCATTGGCGAAGGAGTTGTTAATACTGGCTCTGCTACCGAACCTGTATATGTACCAAACACAACCAAGATTTCGTCGGAAGAGTGGCACCACAAATACTATGCGTTGACCAACAACGAAATGACGATTTTTGATGGTAGCTACGTAAAACTTCGCGAAGTAAGATTGAGTTACATGCTTAGCAATCAGTTGATTAAAAAATTACCTGTTCGCGATATTACGGTGTCGGTCGTAGGCCGTAACCTCTGGTTGATTCATAGCAATGTGCCACACATCGATCCTGAAACCAGTTTCTACAACGATGGCAATTTGCAGGGAATCGAAAATGGTCAAATCCCAACAACCCGCTCGGTTGGCTTTAACATCAGTTTTAGCTTGTAAAGGTGTTAAGGTCAGACGGTAGTCAGACCGTATTTCCATCGGTTTGGTTGTCGTTTGACCTATCACATAATCATCGGTCTGACTGCCGTCTGACCTATCACATAATTTTTCTATTACGACAATGAAAAGACTTTTTTCTTCTTTCCGATACAAAGCCGCGTTGGCGGCGGTGATGCTGAGTGTCTCGGCGTGCACCGACAAATTTGACGAAATGAATACCAATCCCAATGCCCCAGCTACAGCAACGGCCGACCTGTTTTTGCCGCACGGAATCCAGAGTGCGGTTGATACCTATTGGGGCGGCTCGCTGGGAATGGATATTGGTAACTTAATTCCGCAGTATTGGGCGCGAATCCAATACACCGACATCGACCAGTATTCTATTTCAAGCAGTGTGTATAGCGATACTTGGCAAACGTTCCACATCGAAGCCTTGGCCGATTATCAACGTATTTATAAAATTGGGGCAGAGATTAAAAACCCGAATTACCAAGCCGTGGCCATCATCATGCGCTCGTGGGTGTATTCGCTGCTGACGGATATTTACGGAGACATCCCGTATTCTAAGTCGCTGCAAGGGCTGGAAGGAGAGTTACAACCTGCGTATGACACCCAAAAAGACGTGTATGCAGGTCTAATCAAAGACCTCAAAACGGCCAACGACATGATTGATGCAACGGACAAAACCAAGGCGATTGCGGGCGATATTTTGTTTGCCAATGACGTGACAAAGTGGAAAAAATTTGCCAATTCGTTGAGCCTTCGCTTGTTGAATCGGATGTTGGGCAAAACCGACGCGGCCATTGATGTAAAAGCCGAAATCAACCGAATTTTGAGCGACCCCGCTAAGTACCCTGTGATTGGGTCGGTGTCGGAGAATATTCAGTTAAATTACATTGACGCAACAAACAACAACAATCCGATTAACCAAAACCGCAAAACGCGCGACGATCACCGCGTAAGTGCTACGCTTGTGAATAAGCTGGCGGCCTTGAAAGATGCGCGCTTGGCCGTATATGCCGATAAACCTGCCGACGGAGGAGATTATAAAGGCGTACCAAACGGGTTGTCAAATGCCGATGCCAATACGCTAGGCTTATCGAAAACCTCGAAAGTAGGAGCGTTTTTTGTGAGCGCGACGGCACCGGGCGTAATCATGTCTTACTCAGAATTGTTGTTTATCAAAGCCGAAATGGCTTACAAAGGTATCACAGCTGCGGGTGATGTGGCTACTAACTATACCAATGCCATCACGGCGTCGCATAGCCAATACAAACTAACCGTGGGGACGGACTACTTAGCCGCCAACGCGCTTAAATCAGGAGCCGATGGTTACAAGCAAATCATGGAACAAAAATGGATTGCGATGTACGGACAAGGCGTTGAAGCTTGGACGGAATTCCGTCGTACGGGTATTCCTGAATTGAAACCAGCAGTTATCAACGTAAACGGAGGTGTTATTCCAACGCGTTTGCCCTATCCAGGCTCGGAAGAATCACTGAACTACACCAATTTTAGTGCGGCCTTGAAAGCCCAGGGAGGTGTCAACGACATGAAGCTAAAACTTTGGTTTGCCAAGTAAGTGATTCATACATACATTGTTCTATCCAAAAACCCCAGCTCTTTTGGCTGTGGGTTTTTGGCAATTTACTGATAATTAGGTTTTTTTGATTGTTCATTTGTTTCTCAATAAACTAGTTAACCATTCCCATGAAATACCTTTTCCGTTCCACCCTTTCTGCTTGTTTGGCGGCGGCGACTTTTACCGTTTCGGCACAAGATGACGCTGCTTTGCTAAAAAAAGCAAAAAAAATCCACGACAAAGCCTTTACGCTAGATACGCACGCCGACACGCCGATGCTGCTGGCCCGCGGAGGGTTTGACATCACCAAAGACAACGATGCCCGCACAACCAACAGCAAGGTGGATTATCCACGCATGGTTCGCGGTGGCTTGGATGCCATCTTTTTTGCGGTGTATTTGGGGCAAGGCCCGCGCACGCCCGAAGGCCACGAAACGGCTAAAAAACGGGCATTGGAGATTTTTGATGCGGTTCATACCTCGCTAAAAAATACGAGCTCAATGGCTGCCTTGGCTACAACGCCCGAAGAAGCCATAAAGATTGGTAAAACGGGCAAACGCGCGATTTTTATTGGGGTAGAAAACGGCTACACCATTGGTCACGATTTGGGGATGTTGCAGAAGTTTTATGACTTGGGTACGCGTTATATGACGCTTTGCCATTCGAGCAACAACGACATTTGTGATTCTTCTACCGATTCAAAAGGTGCTGAATACCAAGGGTTAAGCCCGTTGGGTGAGCAAGTTGTGAAAGAAATGAACCGCTTAGGGATGATTATTGACGTATCGCACGTGTCAGATTCAACTTTTTATGATGTGATTCGCCTCTCGAAAGTGCCCGTGGTAGCGACACACTCAGGAGCTAAGGCTATTTGTAATCACCCGCGCAACCTGACCGACGATATGCTAAAGGCATTGGCTAAAAACGGCGGTGTTGTTCAACTCAACTTGTTGAGCGATTACGTTAAAACCATTCCACCAAGTGCCGAAAGGGAAGCGGCGATGAAGGCATTATATACCAAATACAACATCAAAGACCGTCGTGGAATGATGACCTTGCCCGAAGCGGAACAACAAAAAGCCCGCGCTGATTTTATGGAGTTGAACAAAAAATTCCCTGTTCAATTGGCCACGGTTAAAGATGCCATTGACCACATCGACCACATGGTGAAGCTCATCGGTATCGACCACGTAGGAATGGGTGCCGACTTTGACGGTGGCGGTGCTTTGGCCGACTGCTTCGATGTAAGCCAATACGAAAACATGACCATCGAACTTGTGCGTCGTGGGTATTCAAAGAAAGACATTGAGAAAATTTGGAGCGGCAATTTCTTCCGCGTGATGAAAGCCGTAGAAAAAGGCAAAACGGGCGAAGTAAGCCTGAAATAAAAGTAAGTGAGACAACAACGAAAATGAAAAGAGTCGGGCAGTTGCTCGACTCTTTTTTGTGAAAAAAAGCTACCTTCTCGAAAGTTTTAAAACTTTCGAGAAGGGCTGGCATAATTTTTTGCTATTATTGATACTTACCAACGACGATTAATGATGCTGCCTATGTTTTTTCTACGTTCAAAATTACCCCAATTTGTTTTCCTTTTTTTCTTGATAATTGGCTCCTTTGTTGTTCATAGTCAGTCACTTTCTGGAATTAAACTGCCTTCTTTTGCTGAGGACACCCTGAACCGTGTTTCGATGCGAGGAATGTTCTCTCAACTTAACAACACGGCTACCATCAGTGATTGTAAGACGGGGAAAATAGTGCACGTTTTGCCCCAAAAAGCCTACAAAGACCTCATGGAGGCGTACCAAGAAGTGAAACAAACGGGTGAAAATAGAATGTACGTCGAAATACAAGGGTATTTTAACGACAATCGTTCTGAAAAACTCATTGTTGAGGAACTGCGTTTTTACGAGAACACCTCGGTTTGCCCTTCAGTCGCCAAATCTTACATTGCCCGTATGAAAGCCGATTTTGTCGAATATGGTGAAATGACCGTCGGTTGGGGGATTAAATTGGGCATTGCGACCCTGATACTTATTTTGGGATTTGGGCTCATTAATTTTTTGGATAAACCGCTCAAGTCGTTTATCGATAAACGCAGCACCATCGACCCCTCCGTCAAGAGTTTTTTAAAGAGTTTGCTGTTTATCAGTCTCCGAATTACGCTCATTATGGTTGCGGGTGGTTTTTTGGGGATTCGGGTGACGGGGATTGTGGCCCTGTTTAGTGCGGCTACGTTGGCCATTGGTTTTGCCCTGCAGGGGAGTTTATCCAATTTTGCGGGAGGCTTTATCATCTTGCTGATGAAGCAGTTTAAAGTAGGGGAAAAAATCACCGCCCAAGGCTACACGGGGCAAGTGCGTGATATTTTGATGTTTAATACCGTTTTGGATACGGGCGATGGTCGTCGGGTAATGATTCCAAACGGGCCGCTGCTCAACAGCACCATTATCAACCATACCCGAGCGGGATACGAAAAACGGGTACTGAAGATTTTTACTACTTCTGACGTAGATACGGAGCACCTAAAAGCTATTATTTTGGACCAAATGGGCATGCTAAACGATGAAACATTGAAGCTTTCCCCCGATGTAAAAGTCACCGACTGGAACGGCGACCGCCTCGAAATCACTTTGTCGTACCAAACACCTGCGGCACTGAGCGGAGGTGTTTATGAGAAGGTCATTCAACAAATGAACAACCGCCTACGGGCAGAGGGAATCAAACTGTATCCTTCCATGACTACGACCTAGTCGCTATCAAAACACTTTTTGATTATTTGGAAGTCAGTTCATTAGATGATTTTTTGGAAGGTTTTCCTACAGTGACTCGTAACCAAGCTGAGGCTGTTATCGAGTTGGCTGCCAATTTGTTATATACCTATACTAATCACTATGAAGCTGCTGCTTGACGAAGTGGATAAAAACTTGCCCTATCAACAAAATTTGACGGCACTTAATGGTTTTGCAACTTTCAACATCATGTTCTATAATCACTTTGATTATCAATTATCATGACTGTCTAAATTTCGGGGGACACCATATCAAGTATTACGCCCCCACTTTCCCAAAATCTTCAGGCCACTTTACGTTTTTGAGGTAAGTACGAGCCTCATCATTTTTAGTTTTGAGAGCTTCGTCGAGTGTAGCGTAACGCTTTACCTCCTTGGCAGTTTTCTTTTTTGTAGGAGTCTTTTCCATGATTAAGCTAATTTTTGAATCAAAAATGCTTCGTAAACTGTGCCTTTTTCAAAAGGCTGAGGTGTATTGTTAATAAAACCCCAAACGGCAAAATTTCGTTTAAAATCTTCAGAAAATTTGGAGATAACAATTTGATAGAGTCTTGTTCGTGCAGGAGTACTGCCTTTAAAGAACACCTTTGCACCTACAAATTCATCAAAAAATAAAGGTAGTGTCTGAACAACAGTAGCCAGGACTTTCTCCATGTCTTGATTATTACTAACCGTTAAATCACTGATTTGCCCCTGCTCATCTTTATCTACTAACGATAAGTTGAAAATATGATTTTGTTCATCAATAAGTTCATAAGCAATCACCTTATGGATAGTTTTTGTGTCGCTGATGCTGTCAAATTCAAAGATTAGTTCTCGTTTAACTTTTCGGAAAGGGTAGCTTGGCTTGTCCATAAGGGCATCGTTTTCTGTCCAAAGCTATGAAAAGTTTTTACTTTAAAACAATACAACCATACACTAATACCCTAAAAAAATACCCAAACGCATAGGGGGAACGGCGAAGTGCGTTGTCATTGCTAAAAATCAATTAACGTTATTATTTATTCACAGCTATGAAACGAGTATCAGCCATCGTCTTTCTTTTCGGGGTTCTTGCCTCTCTCCAATCGTGTGTTTTTATCTCAGAAGGCACACTTACGCCCCTTGATCCTACGTCCCAAACTTTCAATCTCCGCGATTTTGACCAGCTCGAAATGGGCAATGCCTTTGATGTGCGCGTTCGGCAGTCGGGGCAGTTTAGCATTTCGGTGCGGGGCGACCGCCGCGACGTTCAAGATTTGGACGTGTATGTTGACCGCTCAGGTAAGTTAGTGATGAAATACCGCAATTGGCGCGTTCGCCGCTACGACATGGAAGTGGACATTACGATGCCTACCCTTACTGAGGTTGATTTCTCAGGAGCTACAACTTCGACCATCGAAGGTTTTACCAACGGCCGTACGCTCGACGTCGAATTATCGGGCGCTTCTAAGTCGGTGATTGATAGTGATTGGGATCGTATCAATGTGGATCTTTCGGGGGCATCAGACCTTGTTTTACACGGGCAAGGGCTTACGATTGCGGGCGAATTGTCGGGTGCGTCGCGCGTTGACGCCTTCGATTACCCCGTTGACAACGTTGATTTAGACCTTTCGGGTGCAAGTACCGCGCGCGTACTGGTGGGCAAAACCTTGAGAGTCAACGCCAGCGGAGGCAGTACATTACGCTACCGTGGCACGCCCGAATTGCGCTCCAATATTTCGGGCGGAAGCACCGTAAAGCCAGATTAAGCCAAAAAATTCCTACCTTTGTGGTTCTTAATTGAAGCCGTTATCGGTTATCGGTTATCAGTTATCCGTAGAATATGCGGTTTACTATTAACGGCTAACGGTTAACGGCAATTTAAAAAAATTGCCCAATGAACTACAAAGAGTATAAAGGTCTGGACTACGCGCAGGTGGGGAAAGAAATCCTGCAGTTCTGGAAAGAAAATCAAATATTTGAAAAATCAGTCGAAGTACGGGAAGGCTCACCGTCGTTTACGTTTTACGAAGGCCCCCCATCGGCCAACGGGACGCCTGGGATTCACCACGTGATGGCCCGTACCATCAAAGATATTTTCTGCCGCTACAAAACCCTTCAAGGCTACCAAGTGAAACGCAAAGGGGGCTGGGATACGCACGGCCTGCCGATTGAGCTTCAAGTAGAAAAAGAATTGGGCATTCGCAAAGACGACATTGGGGTAAAAATCAGCATCGAAGATTACAACAAAAAATGCCGCGAGGCCGTCATGCGTTTTACCGATTTGTGGCTCACCATGACCGAAAAAATGGGGTATTGGGTGGACATGGACGACCCGTACGTGACCTACAAAAACGACTACATCGAAACGCTTTGGTGGTTGCTCAAGCAGCTCTATGACCAAGGTCTTTTGTACAAAGGCTATACCATTCAGCCGTATTCTCCAGCGGCGGGTACGGGGCTTAGTTCGCACGAGTTGAACCAGCCTGGTACGTATAAAGATGTAAAAGATACGACCATCGTTGCCCAGTTTAAAGTGAAACTAACGGGTAAATCAGCCTATTTGTTTGACACGGCCGACAGCGATGAGGTATATATTTTGGCATGGACGACAACCCCTTGGACGCTTCCTGCGAACTCGGCCTTGACGGTTGGGAAAGACATTGCGTACGTCCTGATCAAAACTTTCAATCCATATACGTTCTTGCCCATCAATGTGGTGTTGGCGAAAGATTTGGTGGGAAAATATTTCTCGGAAAAAGGCAAAGATGGCGATTTCGCAGCCTACAAGGACGGCGACAAAGTCATTCCTTGGTCGGTATTGATGGAATTCAAAGGCGAACACCTCGAAGACATTCAGTACGAGCAATTGTTGCCTTACGTGCAGCCGCTCCAAGATGCGGATAAAGCTTTCCGCGTTATTTTGGGCGATTTCGTTACGACCGAAGACGGTACGGGCGTTGTGCATACCTCTCCAACGTTTGGCGCGGATGACTTCCGCGTGGCGAAAGCCAACGGCGTGCCTGCCATCATGGTGCGCGACGAAAGCGGCAAAGAAGTACCCATCGTTGACCGCCAAGGGCGTTTTGTCAAAGAAGTAGGCGAATTTGGCGGACGGTTTGTCAAAGAAGAGTACTACTCGACCGAAGAACGCAACGAGCCTGATTTTCGCCCGACGGATGTGCTTATCGCCATCAAATTGAAAGAAGAAAATCGGGCGTTTAAAGTGGAAAAATACGAGCACCCCTACCCACACTGCTGGCGTACGGACAAGCCTGTATTGTACTACCCACTCGATAGCTGGTTTATTGCTACGACTAAGAAAAAAGACCGATTGGTAGAACTCAACAAAACCATCAATTGGAACCCTGAAAGCACAGGAACGGGGCGTTTTGGAAACTGGCTCGAAAACCTCGTGGACTGGAACCTTAGCCGTAGCCGCTACTGGGGTACGCCTCTGCCGATTTGGCGCAGCGAAACGGGCGAAGAAGCCTGCATCGGTTCGGTGGAAGAACTGACCAATGAACTCCAAAAGGCGATTGACAGCGGCGCTCTTAGCCCTGAGCAACAAGCCAAAAATGCGTCTTTCTTGCAATCAAAAGGAACGGAAGCCTTTGATTTGCACCGCCCCTACGTGGACGAAATCTTTTTGGTATCGGCCTCGGGCAAAGTGATGTTCCGCGAGCCTGACCTCATCGACGTGTGGTTTGACTCGGGAGCGATGCCGTATGCGCAGTTCCACTTCCCGTTTGAGAACCTCGACAAGTATCCGCAAAGTATGGGCGGTACGGCAAGCGAAAGCAAAACGTCGTTCCCAGCTGATTTTATTTCGGAAGGAGTTGACCAAACGCGCGGTTGGTTCTTTACCCTCCACGCCATCGCTGGATTATTATTTGATTCAGTATCGTTTGAAAACGTTGTTTCGACGGGCTTGGTGTTGGACAAAAATGGCAATAAAATGTCGAAACGTTTGGGCAATGCCATCGACCCTTTTGAAACGATTGACAAATACGGCCCCGATGCGACGCGCTGGTACATGATTACCAATGCCGAACCGTGGGATAACCTCAAGTTTAACCTCGACGGCATCGCCGAAGTACAGCGTAAATTCTTTGGAACGTTGTTCAATACCTATAATTTCTTTGCGTTGTACGCCAACCTCGATGGCTACAAAGTGGAGCAGTTTAACCGCGTTCCACGCGAACAACTGAGCGAACTCGACCGTTGGATTATTTCAAAAGTTTATACCCTTGTGAAAAACGTGGGTGAGCAGTTTGATGGATACAATCCTACAAAAGCGGGACGTTTGATTCAAGATTTTGTGTGCGACGACCTTTCTAACTGGTACGTTCGTCTCAATCGCCGCCGTTTTTGGCAAGGAGAAATGACCGATGACAAGCGCGCTGCGTACGAAACCCTCCAACATTGTTTGGCGGCAGTAGCACAGTTGATGTCGCCGATTGCGCCTTTCTTTGCCGATTGGCTGTACCGTAACCTCACCGACCACGTACGTGCTGAGTCGATTGAGAAAAACACGCCATTCAAACACGAATCGGTGCATTTTACCGAGTGGCATACGTACGACGAGTTCTGGGTAGATGCCGAGTTGGAGCAATCGATGCAGTTGGCACAAGACATTTGTTCGTTGGTACACTCGTTGCGGAAAGGACACAAAATCAAGGTGCGTCAACCGTTGACCAAAGTGTTGATTCCTGTCTTGAGCGACAAAGTTCGGGAGCAAATCGAGCACGTAGCGCCTATCATCATGAGCGAGGTCAACGTAAAGGGCGTTGAGTTTGTGAGCGATGATTCGGGAATTTTGAAGAAAAAAATCAAGCCAAACTTCAAGGCGCTTGGGCCTAAGTACGGCAAAAATATGAAGGCAGTTGGCGAAGTAATCAACGCCATGAATGAAGAACAAATCCGTGAAATTGAAAGAAACGGACAAGTGACTCTTACTGGCGGCGATACGACGTTTGAAATTCTTTTGGCCGAAATCGAAATTTTGACCGAAGACGTGCCAGGTTGGTTGGTGGCAAGCCAAGGTAGCCTCACCGTAGCGTTGGACGTGACCATCACCGACGAATTGCGCCGTGAAGGAATTGCGCGTGACGTAGTAAACCGCATCCAAAACCTCCGTAAAGACAGTGGTTTTGAAGTAACGGACAAAATCGCTATTCAGTTGGAAAACAACAATGCCGAGCTTGCCGACGCCGTTGCGACCAACAAAAGCTACATCTGCCAAGAAGTTCAAGCCGTTCAACTCGACCTCGTTGCTGACCTCAACGGCAGCGCTTCCGAAATCGAAATGGATGAGTTTTTACTCAAAGTGAAGATTGAAGTAGTATAAATTATCCATTGCGTTCGGGTGATAGCCCGAACGCAATGCCTTAAAATTTAACCAATAATTCGGCTTGTTCGCGGAGGAGTTTATTGATAAGCGGGTCAATGACTTCCCCATCGACAAAATTCTTTTTCATAAACGGAATTTTGACCCGCTGGGCAAGTACGTGCATTCCCAAATAGCTAAAGACGTCGATTAAGTGGCTCAGTGCCAAAGCCGACCCTTGTACGCCATCCGAAATTCCGACCAACGCTGCCTTCTTGTGGAGCAGCTCGCTAGGGTAGCCAAGCCCGTCGATAAATACTTTGAGCGCCCCAGGAAAAGAACCGTTGTACTCGGGGACGATGAAAACATATTTATCAGATTCCTTCATTAGTTGGCGATATACATTAAAAGACTCATTTTTGCCGTTGTTTTCGTATAAAGCCGATCGAATGAAATCATCGGGCAGGTCTGCAATATCTAAAATCTGACTTTCGGTATGGAGTTCAGAGAGCAGGGTTTGGTAAAAAGTAGCCACCTGCTTCGATTTAGAACGGCGGCGATTTGTACCCACAACAATGGTAATCATAGAGTTTTGGAGAAAATATTTTTAAATGTAACTCAAAACTTACCGTAAATTGTTCTGAAAAAGTTAATCAAATTACGATTCCTCAAAAAACTATCTACACATGGCTCGTTTTTCTCGTCTTCACGTATATCAAACCTTACTGGATGTTCCTATTGTTCCCCTTTTCAGTAGCCAAGACCTTGATGTTTGCAAAAACGTCCTAAGCGCTTGTTACAAGGCTGGAATTCGGGTATTTGAACTGACCAACCGTGGAGATTTTGCCCATGAATTGTTTGCGGAGTTGGTAAAAACTGCGCGTATCGATTATCCCGATTTGATTTTGGGCGTGGGAACTATCATCGACCCTGCCACGGCGGCTTTGTATTTGCAGTTAGGCGCTAATTTTATCGTCAGCCCAAGTTTTGATGCCGACGTTGCCAAAGTGTGCAACCTCCGAAAAATAGGCTATTTGCCAGGCTGTGCCACGTTGACCGAAATCTCAACGGCGGAGTCGTGGGGCGTAGAAATCATCAAATTGTTTCCAGGCGACACACTTGGGCCTTCGTTTGTGAAAGCCCTAAAAGCACCCATGCCCTGGACGACCGTACTGGTGACGGGCGGCGTAGAACCAACCGAAGAAAGCCTAAGTACGTGGTTTGGCGCAGGGGCGGATGCGGTAGGTATTGGCTCGCGCTTGCTTACCCCCGAAATTCTCCAAAAGAAAGACTGGGAAGCCCTCGAACATCGCGTAAAGAACGCCCTAGCGCTCGTGTGCTAAGGGTTTCTCTTGTGTGGAGGGTTTCTCAAAACCCGCTCTCTCATGTGCTGAGGGTTTCTCAAAACCCGCCTCTCGTGTGCTGAGGGTTTCTCAAAACCCGCCTCTCGTGTGCTAAGGGTTTCTCAAAACCCGACCCTGTGTGTCCCAAAACAAAAACTTTGAAGTAGATTCCAACCATTTTAGCTTCCATAGCGTCATAAAGTCAGAACGGATTGCATGAAAGATGAACGTACGCTAGTTGAGGGGTGTCGAAATAAAGACCGCATTGCCCAACGAACGCTCTATGAGCGCTTCGCTGGACGGATGTTTGCGGTCTGTCAGCGCTATACCCGTAGCCGTTTTGAGGCCGAAGACGTACTTCAAGAAGCATTTGTGAAAATTTTTACGCAAATACACACCTTTCGTTACGATTGTCCGTTGGAGGCATGGATTAAAAGAATCATGATAAATACGGCCATTTCGTACTTACGTAAGGAAAAAGCCTATTTAGACCAAGCCGATGTGGACGACTATGCCGATGCGGTTTCGGAGGGCGAAACGACCGTTTCGGGTATGGAATACCAACAACTCCTGGGCATGGTGCGTGAGCTGCCTGCGGGATGTCAGTCCGTCTTTAATCTGTATGCCATTGAAGGTTATCAACACAACGAAATTGCCCAAATGTTGGGGATTTCGGAAGGAACCTCCAAATCGCAGTATGCTCGGGCAAAGCAGCTTTTACAAGCCAAGATTTTAGAAACAAACAATACGAACTCTTCGTAGAGCGAAAAAGAAGTGTGGGAAAAAACAAAGAGTTTGTACATCAATTGAATACTACAACCAACATGGCTTCTTCGGAAGAACATACATTTGAAAACGAATGGCGGCGACGTTTCGACGACGCTTCTGAGACGCCCCCACCTGCTTTGTGGGAGCGCATAGAGGCGCGCTTAGATGAGGAGGAAGAAGAGCGCGTCATGGTAATTCCTTTCTGGCAACGGACACAGCAACTGCGCTGGGTGGCCGCGGCGAGTGTTACCGCTTTGCTTTTGGCCGTGGGTGGATGGTGGCTAAAAACCAACCTCCCCGAAAAAACAGTGGCTACTTCGACGCAATTGGCCCAACAACCACGCGCTACAGAAACCACTAAATCGGAAAATCTACGTGTGCCATCAGCCAAAGAAAATGACCCCAAAACAAGTTTAGCCGCAAAGAGCGAACCTGTTGCCGATGAGGGTGTTGCAGAGACGTCAACGAAAGTGACACGGGCAAAAGAACAAGTTGCTGCTGTACCTTTGTCGGGAGAAACTGCTCGGCTTATGGCTAGTTCGTCTAAAAGAAATGGGGGGCAAAAAGGAAGAGCTGCGAGACAAGAATCGAAGCTGCTCGTTACACCAGCTTTGATTTCGCCTTTTTCTGAACAAACAATAGCCTCAGCAACGACCCAAAACACAACGCCTAACAGCGGAGAAAAAATGAGTGCGAGAAGCGGGGCATCAGCTGAATTGCCAGCGACAGCGATTTCAGAGGGAGCTCTGACTACTTCCCCGTTGGAACCAAAAGTAAGCCCTGAAATGACATTGGCGTTTTTAGAAAGTAAACAATTGCGGCAATTAGTAGGGCATCCAAAGCGTCAACCTTGGGTAGCTGTCCCTTCAGAACCTATCGATTTTGTAAAACCCAAACAGTTGCCGAAAGAATACTGGGCCTCGGTGGGGGTGATGCCAGCAAGCTACAATGCAGGGGTGGAAATAGGCAGAAGGGGAATGTTGGCGGCTGCAAGCAACACACCTTTATATAACAATTTGGCGTCGTTTAACAACTCCGCACGAACTTCTTCAGGTACGAACCGCTCGGCGCTTTCGTACGCGTTTCAGTGGCAAGGGGGAGTGCAGTTATCCTCTCGTTGGTCGTTGGAAAGCGGAGTCAACTACCTTCAAGGGAACTCTATTTACCAAGGTGTGAATGCGTTTAGTACGTTGAGTAACAGTTATATCAATAGCCTTGAAAGCGCGGTTAATTTAAGCGATAACAACGTCCCTCGTTACGATTTGGCAACCATCGGTTCGGATAAGTCACTCGTCCAAACCTTATCTACTACGCAGGATATTAGCAACTCATATCAGTTTGTACAAGTGCCAGTTCAAACGGGTTTTGCGCTTATTAAACCCAAACGTAAGTTTTCATTGTGGCTTTTGGGGGGAGTTATCAATAATATTTTCTTGAAAAACTCTTTCCAAACGGGGCAAGATAACATGGTAACGGTGAGTGGCAACGACAGCCCTTACCGCCGCTTATCGTTTGCGGCTACTACAGGTATGCGCCTTCAATACAAAGTCAATAAGCGCTGGACGACCTTACTGTCAGGGAATTATCAGCGGTCGGTAGGTTCAACAACCCGAGCCAATGCAGCTTTCCAATCTCGTCCTCAGCTCATGGGGGTAGGTGCAGGAGTTCGGTATGGATTTTAGTTGACATTTTGGGCAAACTGTGCCACGGTTGTAGTCGGTTTGCCAAGTTCTTCCCACGTACTTTGCGCAGCGAATGGTTCGGGATGTTCAATCATTGCCTTGATGACATGATAACCGTAATCAGCTTGGCGGTTTAGCAACCCTGCTGTTTTTAAAACCCACAGCGGTAGTTTTGCCGTTTTTAGAGCACGCTTGCTGTAATGCGCTCGATAGATTTCTGCGGCTTCGTCAACCGTCAACGCTTCTGGCCCTTGCACCACATATTCTTTGCATTGGGTGGAAAGAATCAAGAACGACTGCGCTACTTGTTTTCCATAATCAGCCCCTGCAATCCAGTAATTTTTTACAAGTGGCGTACCTGCCAATAAAATCCTGCCACTCTGAACCATTCGTTCGGGGAAAGTTTCCATGAACGACGATGGGTAAAAGATTGTGTAAGGAATGCCCGTCGCTTTGATGCGTTGAATGGCTGCTCGTTTCCAGTCAAAAATCCACCATTGAAATCCTTGATAAGCCTGGATGATGGAAGATAAATACGCAATGCGTTGAATCGGAAATTCACCAACGACCGAAAGGATATTTTGGAGGCCGTCGCGTTCGCCAATAAAGTCGGAAGGACGGGCCGTTTGCTCAAACGAAAGACTCAGATAGATTCCTTCGGCTCCTTCTAGCGCCTTACGAATGGCCGACGTATCAGCCAAATCGCCTTTGATTAACGTAACCGATGCAGGTAAATTTTCTTTTGCTTTTTGTGGGTTTCGTACCAAAGCAGTTACCTCAAAACCAGCCTCCACGAGTGCATGTACAACGGGTTTGCCCAATAAACCTGTTGCACCAAAAACAGTGATTTTTTTCATCTAAATGAGCTTCATTTTATTACTTATTGCCAAGTAAAACCTCAGGAGCTACCATAACCCGCGTGTTTTCAGAAGCATTTTCGAGGTTGAGAACACCGCGCGGGCATACGGCAGAACAAATGCCACATCCTACACACGACGACCGCACGATGTCTTGGCCGCGTTGGGCGTAAGCGCGCACGTCGATGCCCATTTCGCAGTAGGTCGAGCAGTTGCCGCAAGAGATGCACTGACCGCCGTTGGTGGTGATGCGGAAACGTGATTTTTTTCGCTGCCACATACCAAGGTACGCCGCCAACGGACATCCAAAACGGCACCAAACGCGGTTGCCCATCATTGGATATAAACCCGTTCCAACCACCCCCGCAAAAATGCCTCCTATCCAAAAGCCATACAACGAACGTATGCTGTAACTATCAATAAAAAGTACCGTAGAAGAGCCGCTAAAGTAGGTGTATAAAACCATGGCCGTCATTACCACTGCCGCGCCCAACACCGCATGAATGAGGTAACGCTCAATTTTCCAGGCGGCCAAAGATTTATCCGAAAGTTGTCGATAAGGATCACCGAGGGTTTCGGCCAAGCCACCACAGCCGCATACCCACGAGCAGTACCAGCGTTTTCCAAAAAAATAAGTCAAAATAGGTACGCCTACGACGAATAACACGATGCCCCAAACCAGCATAAAAATGCCTAAATTCCCACTTTGGAGAAGGCTGTTGAGGTTATAATCGAAGAAAAAGTCGTAGTCGAGCGGCCAAATATTTTTGAAATCGAAGTAAGGTTGATTGAGGCTTACCAAGATTTCGGGCAGAAGAAAAGCAACGGCCGTTTGAAAAAATACTACCGAGGCCGTCCGCACTTGCTGGTAGCGGTTGTGGCGGTATTTGATGGCCATTCTTACCCCCATCACCAATACACAAACCGTGTAAATAAACCCATACAAAAACCACCGACTCGCCTCTGCACCATTAAGTGCTCGACTGATGGGGTCAACGAGCATTGTCCAGTTGGCTAAGTATTGCGGATAGTAATACAGCGTAATGTAAAAAAGAATAAGAAAGGCACCGATGATTTTGGCAATCCACCCACGGTTGGTTGACGCATCTTGAAAAATACCGTTGTTTTTATTGCCTGCCAATTGGGTAAGTGCGGGAAGAATAAACAAGAGAGCCCCAACGATAACCAGTCCAAACGTGAGCCCAAACCATAACCAAGGATGCTGTTTGAGTGGGCCTGAGGCGGCGGCTTTGGTGAGCGCGAAGCTGTACTCATCGTAGATGACTTTGTCCCATTGTTGGGCAGTGCGGTATTCGTTGTTAAGGTTGTTGAGAACGGTATCAAAGGCATACGTAAACTCCCAACCCGATTGGAAGGTTTTTTGAACCAAAGGCTGCAACCGTACGCCCAGTGTAGCTTGGTGTTCGGGTTTGAGGTGGGAAGAAATCAGGGTAGGAGTGAGGGTAAATTCATTGAGGGTAAGGGTGGATAGCCACAACCCAAAACCTGCTAAAAGTAGATACAAACCCAGCCGAGATAGAAGTGCCATTTTCTTCAAGTATTTATGGCGAAGATACGGGAAAACCTTCACCTTCCCGAAAGTTCTTACCTACCTTCCCGAAAGTTTCAGAACTTTCGGGAAGGTGGCGGTGAAAAAACAAAAAGCGCGAGACAGGTTGCCTCGCGCTTTAGCGTATAGTACAAAGTGATGTTTACAAAATTGCTTCCGCCAACACCAATACTTTATTGTTTAATACTTCTACCACACCACCATCTACGGTAAAGGTTTCTTTGCCGTTACCTTCAATGATGATACTGCCTTTTCCAAGTGTACTTACAAGGGCGGCGTGGTTGTTCAAAATTTGAAACTGACCTTCCGTACCAGGAAATGTTACCGCAGTAGCCTCACCTGAAAAGACTTTTTTGTCGGGAGTAATGATTTCTAATGTCATAGTGTATCAATTTGAAAATTTGAAAATTTGAAAATTAAAATTTCTAATCTCAAATTTTCAAATCAACTCATTTTCAAATTATTTGCCAGCCGCTTCTTTCAACAAACGCTCACCTTTTTCGATAGCATCTTCGATGGTACCAACCAAGTTGAAGGCCGACTCAGGAAGGTGATCGTAAGCTCCGTCGATGATTTGGTTAAAGCCTTTGATGGTATCGTTGATATCAACCAATACACCTTTCAAACCTGTAAACTGCTCAGCTACGAAGAACGGTTGCGACAAGAAACGTTGTACACGACGAGCGCGGTTTACTGTTTGCTTATCTTCTTCCGACAATTCTTCCATACCCAAGATAGCGATGATGTCTTGCAATTCTTTGTAACGTTGCAAGATTTGTTTTACGCGCTGTGCACAGTTGTAGTGTGCATCACCAAGGGTTTCCGCCGAAAGAATACGGCTTGTAGAATCTAGTGGATCTACCGCAGGATAGATACCCAACTCAGCAATTTTACGGCTCAATACCGTTGTTGCATCCAAGTGGGCAAATGTTGTTGCTGGAGCAGGGTCAGTCAAGTCATCGGCAGGTACGTAAACGGCCTGTACTGATGTAATTGAACCACGTTTTGTTGACGTGATACGCTCTTGCATGGCACCCATTTCCGTAGCAAGTGTAGGTTGGTAACCTACCGCTGATGGCATACGTCCCAAAAGGGCTGATACCTCAGAACCTGCTTGTGTAAAGCGGAAGATGTTATCAATAAAGAAAAGAATATCGCGACCTTGGCCTGTACCATCTCCGTCACGGAAGTACTCAGCGATTGTCAAACCTGACAATGCCACACGAGCACGCGCTCCTGGAGGTTCGTTCATCTGACCAAACACGAACGTAGCTTGTGAATCTTTGAGTACGTCATAATCAACTTTGCTCAAGTCCCAGCCACCTTCTTCCATGCTGTGTTTGAAGCCTTCTCCGTATTTCATGATACCAGCTTCAATCATTTCACGCATAAGGTCGTTTCCTTCACGTGTACGCTCACCCACTCCTGCAAATACCGACAAACCTGCGTATGCCTTTGCAATGTTGTTGATAAGCTCTTGAATCAATACGGTTTTACCTACACCCGCACCACCAAAGAGACCGATTTTACCCCCTTTTACGTAAGGAGCCAACAAGTCGATTACTTTGATACCTGTATAAAGTACTTCGGTAGCAGTTGCCAAATCCTCAAACTTAGGAGCAGCGCGGTGAATCGAAAGTCCGTTTGACTTATCAACAGGCTTTAGTCCGTCGATAGGATCACCTACTACGTTAAATAGACGGCCTTTGATATCGTCGCCGATGGGCATCAAGATGGGGCCACCCATGTTTGTTACTTCCATTCCACGTTGGATACCTTCTGTACTATCCATCGCGATGGTGCGCACGCGGTCTTCGCCAAGGTGCTGCTGACATTCCAAAACTACCGTTTGTCCGTTGGGCTTGGTTACTGCCAAAGCGTCAAGGATAGCTGGTAAGCGATTGCCTTCCCCTTCAAAACTCACGTCCACAACGGGGCCAATCACCTGCGTTACTTTGCCTATGCTTGTTGTGTTTGCCATTATTTGTTAAATAAGCGTTATCAGTTATCTGTTGTCCGTTAATGTTATCGTTACCCGCTAATTTTGAAGGAATTCCACTCAACGGATACGCGGATAACTATTAACTCATCCTTTCAGGCCGCAAAATTAGGCGTTTGTTTTCTGAAACCCAAAATCAGTTATCTCTATTTTGGATATTTTTTATAGAAATGACCTATTTTATCGAAAAATGTTGTGCGAAAACGAGTTTGACCCGCAAATAGAAGCATTCCAAATCCAAATCATAACAAACAAATTAAAGAGGGTGACTGTTGATTTAGCAGTATTTTGTTAGTAACCTTGTAAAAGTTACCACTCCTACTGCTTGAAACTCTATTTGCAACTATCGGCGAGCCTTCTGCTCTTAGCAACCTTGCTTCCGTTTGTCCGAAGTGATTATTGGACTTTTCGGGTGGCCGAATTCCCACGTTTACAGAAACTTTTCCTTGGGCTCGTGGTGCTTGGGTGGTATGCCGCTGTTATGTCGGTGGCGTCGTGGTTGGATTGGAGCGTGGTGGTGCTGCTGGTAGCAATGCTTGTGTATTTGGCTTGGCAAGTGTATCCGTTTACGCCTTTTGCCCCAAAACAACTCATCAAAACGCGTATCATTAATGCAGACCGAACGCTGAGTTTGATGATGTGGAATGTGTATCAGTACAATCGCAATGCAGCGCGTTTTCTTCGGCTTGTCCAAAAGGTAGATTCTGACGTTATTTTATTGGCGGAGACAGACTTGTGGTGGCAAGAAAATGTGCGCTCGTTGGAAGAAAAATACCCGCATCTAGTGCATGTTCCGTTGGAAAATACCTACGGAATGCTTCTCTATTCCAAACTACCGCTGTTAGAGGCAAAAGTGCATTATTTGGTCGAAGAAGGTATTCCTTCGATTCATGCCAAAATACAACTTCGTTCGACGGAAGAAGTGCAATTGTTTTGTATTCATCCGACCCCGCCCGTTCCGCAAGAAAACCCCCGCTCGACGGAGCGAGACAAGGAGTTGTTGCTCATTGCCGAACTTGCGAAAACGAGTACAAAGCCTGTGGTTGTTTGCGGAGATTTGAACGACGTAGCGTGGAGTTATACCACTGATTTGTTTCAGAAAATGAGCGGCTTACTCGACCCGCGCCGTGGCAGAGGTTTCTTCAATACCTTTCATGCCAAAATTCCCTTTTTGCGTTTTCCGCTCGATCACGTTTTTTGTTCTACCGATTTTACACTCATCAAAGTTGCCCGCCTTCAAAACAGTGGTTCAGATCATTTTCCGATGTATATAAAATTACAGTACGAACCCAAGGCTGTTTTGGTACACGACGAGCCGCAGCCGACAGCGGAAGAAGAGCAAATAGCCCAAGAAAAGATAGAGAAAGAAACGCGGGATGAAGGCCCCGCTACTGAATAGGTCGTCACCTTCGTAATATGATTCTGAAGGTGGTGCCTTTGCCTACTTCGGACGATTTGACGAATAGTTTCCCGCCGTGGTATTCCTCCACAATCCGTTTGGCCAGCGTCAGACCTAGCCCCCAGCCCCGTTTTTTGGTACTTACACCAGGTTTAAAAACTTTTTGCCAACTGCCGCGCGGAATCCCTTTTCCCGTATCACTGATGTCGATAGCTATTTCCTGTTTATTGAGGGCAAACATTCGGACGTTGAGCTCGCCTGCGCCCGTCATGGCATCGACGGCATTTTTACAAATATTTTCGACTACCCATTCAAAAAGGTTGCGGTTGAGGTACATCGAGCGCTCAGTGTCTAACTCGTTGATAAACTGCAGTTTAACTTTTGTGGAAATACGCCGCTTGAGATAGTCTAAGAATGGGCCAAGGACTTCTACCATCTTTTCGTACTTCATGGTAGGTGCCGAACCGATGCTGGAAAAACGCGCCGTAATCATTTCGAGTCGGTTGATGTCTTTCTCAATTTCGCGGGTGTATTCTTCTGGGTAGCGGTCGGGGTCGGTTCGGAAAAATGACACCCAACCCATCAGCGACGCAATGGGCGTGCCTAGCTGGTGAGCAGTTTCCTTAGCGAGCCCTACCCATACGCGGTTTTGTTCGGCAGCCCTTGATGAACTGAAAATAAGGTACGCCAAAAATGCCAATACGAGCAGGCTTAGAAGCTGGGCGTAGGGGTAGTAGCGCATTTGTACCAACAGGGGAGAGTCGCTGTAATAAATGTATTGTTTTGTCCCCATGACGTCAACCACAATAGGAGGGTTTTCCTCTTTCATTTCTTCAAAAGCTTCCTTCAAAAGCCTGGTGTGCTCGGCTTCCGAAACGTTGCTGGGAATGTCGAGATTGATGTCACCTTGGGGTTGCAGGTCTTCACTGACCAATACCGTAGGGATTCGGCTTTGTTTGATATTTTCCCTGACGATTTCGAAAAGTTTGGTGTAATCTTCGGTTAAGTCAGGGTGATTGGCTTGGTACTCAATGAGTTGGGCAAAGATGGCGAGCTGTCGGTGTTCGCGGGTATCGAGGTTGTCAACGATGTTGTAGGTATAAAAAATCGAAGCGATGCCGATAAGCGCCAAGTTGACACCAATAAATAATTGGTACACGTTTTTTTGGCTGTAAATGTCTATCGTTGGAAATTTCATGGGGGATACCGAAATTTTTTTTGTAAAATAAGTACAACAGAAGCATCTAATTGCTTTTGTAAGTCGTATGTAATATTGAACGAAAAATCAAAAAGTAAACATATACCTTGTGAATTGGGCTGTCAAAGGAAAAAGTTTTTGATGACTATCCAAAATATGACAAAAATCAGTTTCACAACCCGTATAAAGTCATCTTTTGAATTTTAAAAATGGTTCTAATTGCGGTGTAACTTCTTTTAGTAGTTTATACTCATTCTAAATTATTTTTTACTCGGATTTTAATTCTTCAAAACGCGTTGTTTGAGGTAACTTTGTGAACTTTTTTCTGGCAAGTGACATGGAATATTTACAGTTTAGAAGCGTTGGCATTTCGTATAAAACAGCCCCACTAGAGATTCGTGAGCAAATTGCATTAAATGAAGATGAAGCCAAAGGCTTGATGCTCAAAGTGCAAGAGTTCTTCGGTGGGACAGATATTTTGGTGGTTTCGACTTGTAACCGTACTGAAATCTATTACAATGCGGCGGCCAACTGTAACGTTGATATTGCCAAATTACTGCTTATTCAAAAAGGGCTGACCAATACCGAAGCCTATCTTCCTTATTTCATAGACTATACCGAGCAAAACCAAGCCGCTCGTCACTTGTTTGAAGTAGCCACGGGGCTGCACTCGCAAGTAGTAGGCGATATGCAAATTCCGAACCAAGTAAAACACGCCTATCAGTGGTCGGTTGACTTGGGCATGGCGGGGCCGTTTTTGCACCGTTTGCTTCACACTATTTTCTTTGCCAACAAGCGCGTTGCTCAAGAAACTTCTTTCCGCGATGGTGCCGCTTCAACTTCGTACGTGGCAGTAGAGCTAATCGAACACGCAACAGCGTTGAAAGCAAATCCGTCGATTTTGGTGTTGGGCGTTGGGGAAATTGGAACGGACGTTTGTCGCAATTTGAAAGAAAAAGAATACACAAATATCACCGTAGTTAACCGTACTCGGGCTAAAGCGGAGCAGCTGGCCAATGAGCTGGGTTTTGGCGTGGCTGATTTTGAGAATGTGGAAGAGGAAATCCTCAAAGCAGACGTGGTGATTTCGTCGATTTTGCGCGATGAGCCTTTTATCAATAAAGCCCTCTTACAAAAGAAATCACTTCACTCGTTCAAATATGTGGTTGATTTGTCGGTGCCTCGGAGTGTAGCTGCTGATGCAGAGCAAGTACCTGGGGTAATTGTGTATAACATCGACAACATCCAAGCCAAAGCCAACGAAGCGCTCGACCGTCGTTTGGCGTCGGTACCGCACGTGCAAACAATCATCGAACAGGCTCTCGATGAGTTTAGCGATTGGTCGAAAGAAATGGTAGTATCGCCAACGATTCAAAAGCTAAAAAATGCCCTTGAGCAGATTCGCCAAGAGGAAATGGCACGCTTTATGAAAAACTTGAGCGAGGAAGAAGCCACAAAAATTGACAAGATTACGTCGAGCATGATGCAGAAAATCATCAAGCTGCCTGTACTTCAACTAAAAGCTGCCTGCAAACGTGGCGAAGCAGAAACGTTGATTGACGTGTTAAACGACTTATTCAACCTTGAGCAACAACCAGAACGGCGTTAGTCTTTCTTGGGTTTACTGTTTTAGGTTTCTTTTACTTGTTTGCTTTTATTCGGGTTGTGAGCAACCCTCAGCACGTGTGAGCAACCCTCGGCACGGCGCAAGCAGCTCTCAGCACTGCTTTTTTGCCTTTTGCTTATTTGCTTTTTATTCGGGTTGTGAGCAACCCTCAGCACGTGTGAGCAACCCTCGGCACGGCGCGAGCAGCTCTCAACACTGCTTTTTTGCCTTTTGCTTATTTGCTTTTTATTCGGGTTGTGAGCAACCCTCGGCACGGCGCGAGCAGCTCTCAACACTGCTTTTTTGCCTTTTGCTTATTTGCTTTTTATTCGGGTTGTGAGCAACCCTCAGCACGTGTGAGCAACCTTCAGCACTGCTTTTTGCCTTTTGCTTATTTGCTTTTTATTCGGGTTGTGAGCAACCCTTAGCACTGCCTTTACTTCACTTTTCCGTATTTTTTCAAAATTTCTAGTGTTTTAGAAACGGGCAATCGCTCAATCGTATGTCCTTGGTGGCCTTTGGTCGTTTGAGCCATGAACAATGAATTGATGATGGCTTCTTCGGTGGCTTCCATCGCGGCTAGAAACAACGGTGAGGTGTCGTCGTTGCGCAGGAGAGGGTACGTTTCGAGCGGAGAGCTGGATTCGTGCGGAATTCGATACGCTGTCGAAAAAGCAATGACGTAGTCGCCACTGCCGTTGGCCATAATTCCTCCTGTTTTTCCTAATCCTAACAAGGCCCGTTTTGCCAAGCGTTTGAGATTGCGAGCGTCCAAGGGAGCATCGGTAGCTACTACAATCATGCAAGAACCATCACCCGATTTGTCGAGGGTTTCTTTGAACGAATACTTGCCCAACTCCACGCCAACGGGTGCGCCTGCCACTTCCAACACCCCGCCAAAATTGGTTTGTACCAAAACCCCCACCGTATAGCCTCCCAGTTTTTGGGGAAGCTTGCGCGATGACGTCCCAATTCCCCCTTTCCAGCCAAAACATACCGTACCCGTTCCTGCTCCCACGCAGCCTTCTTCTTGGTTGGTAGTAGTGGCGCGTTGGATAGCTTGAAGGACATCGGAGGTTTTGACGTGGCGACCTCGGATGTCATTTAAGTAACTATCGTTGGTCTCACCGACGACAGGGTTGACCGAGCGGACATTTTCGTTTCCTTTTTGTTGCAACGTCCAATCCACCAAGGCAGCACTGCCAGCAGGGACGCTCAACGTATTGGTCAGTACGATTGGTGTTTCGAGGTTGCCCAACTCAGTGACTTGGCTGTAGCCCGCTAATTTGCCAAAACCATTTCCCAACTCAATGGCAGCGGGTACTTTTTGTTGAAAAAGGTTGCCGTCGTGCGGTAAAATAGCCGTAACTCCCGTTCGGATACTATCGCCAATGGCCAGCGTTGTATGCCCCACTTTTACACCATTTACGTCGGTAATGGCATTTAATTTGCCCGTAGGAAGCACTCCGATACGAACTCCCAGGTCGCGCGCACGTTGGGCAGCGAGTGGAAAAGGCAGTGAAAAAATGACAATAATTAGCAGTAGGTAGAGGCGGTGCATGATTTTTTTGAAGTATTTAAAGAACAAAAGGGCCTGATTTCGTAACAAAGAAGTAATTAAATAAATAAGTAGAATAAATTGGCGAGTGAAAACAAGGTTCTTGAAAATATGCAATTAAACGTTGGTATGATTTAAGTTTTTCTTGGATAAGTATAGAAATAAAACAATTATTTGAAGAGACGTAAAATCATTGGTGTAATTTTGCGTTTAATTCAATCAGATGAGATTTTGAAGCTACCATGAGATATTCCATTCATTTCTTTTTCCTGTTATTTATTCATTTTCAGACAATCGTATGCGCCCAAGACAATCGCTCTAATTTCCACATTGAGCTGCCTAATGAGCCAAACTGGAACGTGGTGCATGAAGGAAGTCGTATTGAGTTTCGTCTAAAAGCCCTAGGGGGGAAGTCGGATTCGCTGATTTACTTCACGGTAAAACAGGGTTTGTTGGACGATATGAAGTTTGATTCGACGGGCTATTTTGAGTGGGTGCCTTCGTATGATTTGGCCGATAGAACCGATACTCAAAGGTCGATTCAGTTGATTGTAGAGGCAAAGAATGGCCATAATGAAACGGCGACTCGCTCGTTTGATTTGCGAGTCATTCACGTCAATCGACCGCCACAAATAGATATTTTAAAGCCGTTTTACGTCCAAAACCGCACGCAGAATATTTACCAAATTGATGCCAATGCGTTGAAGGATGAAGACAACGACCCGCTCGCGATTATTCCCGTCACAGAAACCCTGCCCGAAGGTGCCAAGCTGTCGGCAGCGGGCGAATTGACGTGGCATCCTTCGATGACTCAATTCAACAGTTTGAAAAATAAGCCCATCTACATTGACTTTTACGTAGAAGATCAACCAAGCAAAGCGCGGGCCAAGGGGCGCCTTAAATTAGAGGCTACTCAAATGGACTTACCACCCGATATCATTCAAATTCCGAAGGGAGATGCCTTTAAGGCAAAGGAAAATACGACGATTAATTTGAAGTTCTTTTTGTCAGATCCTAACGGTGACGATGATATTGAAGCCTTTGATTTTGTGACCGATAACCCCGACGTGCCTTCCAAAGCGTTGGTAAAAAATACCAATAACCAATACGAATTCATTTGGACGCCTACTTATGATTTTGTTAAAGATCCACATGATTCATTGACTTTTTTTATCAACTTTTTTGTGTTGGATAAAGAGCAAAATCGCAAAGAACAGAAGATTCGGTTTACGATTATGAATGCGGTCAACGAAATCGAGCGAGACCGTCAGTTATATACCTTGTACCGAAACTCCTTGGTGGAAGCGTGGAACTTGGTAACGCAGCTTTCTGAGAAAGAGCAAGAACTCAAAAGAGCGTACTTAAAAGCCAAAAAAGGAAAGAAAAACCGTTCGATGGTCAATGCGTCGTTGGGAGCAACCACTGGTTTATCGCCTGCATTGATAAAAACGGCTCAGACCAAGACGATTGTGACTGCGATTGGGGGAACAACCATTGCTACGATTGGGGCACTGGAAGCGGCGGAGGTAATTGGAAAACCACTGCGCGATTTGCTCGACCGTTATAATTATGTATTGGAAAAGAAAATTGAGATTCAGAACAAGGGTGATGTTTTTGCGCGGGAGTTTGCGCTAAAGGCAGCCCGTCGTCAAAACGATTATGCCAAAAAACGCGACGAATTTAGGGTAGCTTTGGCCATTAAAGGCTTGGTAACGCTGGATTTGGATGCGGGTTGGGAGAATAAAAAGGAAGCGACTGACAAGGCAATTGGAAATACCTTTAAGGATTTTACGCCGCTGGAAGTAGGAAACCGTTACCGTCCACAGTAAGTATCCTGTTATCATTTTTTATTAAGACGTTCCAAGGTTGAGCCAACAAACTTGGAACGTCTTTTTATTTTGCTACTTACTTGGTCACTTTCATTTTACCTTGCATCAAGGTATGGTGTCCTGGAAAAGTACAAAGGAAAGTGTAATCGCCAGGTTCAGAAGGAGCGACAAAATAAATGGTCTCGCTGGTTTCTGGTTGGAGAATATTGGTGTGAAACAATACATTCGCTGATTTAGGAACGTATTGCATGTCAGAGCCTTTGAGTCCGAGCTTAATCGCCGCTTCGCCCGTTGGGTTGGCGGTACCAGGTTTTACAAGGACGCAGTTGTGAAGCATGTCGTCGTTGTTGTTGAAAACCCACTTGATTTTGCTTCCTGCTTTCACCTGAACATCCGTAATATCGAACTTCAACCCAGGTTTTGTCCCTAAAATAATCACTTGGTCGGGGCCATTGCTCCAATTCGCAGGCTGCTCAATCACCCGTTTGGGGCTATTGCTGGCCTTGGCAGGGGTAGTCGTAGTGGCCGCAGGCATGGTATGACCTGCGTGGGCGTTGGCATCGGCCATTTGGGCGGGCGCAACCACGTTCCATTGCGACGTTGGGATTTTTTCGCCGTCAGGAATTTCGTTTAAGGTATAGTAGCCTACATTGTGCAAAAGTGCTAAACCTGCCGCTGAACGAATACCTTCTGCTTTGATTTCGTGGATGTAACCGAGTTTTAGGCTATCCAACACAATCCGCGCTTTGAGGCCGTTGTCCGCAACTTGAATGTGCTTAATCACGCGCTCAGAAGCACGAATGATGGGGCTCCCGTAGGTGCGATGGTATTTATAAGTAAACGTATTGAACTGATACGAAGCCGCATCTTGGGCCGTTTTTTTGTCAACGGGCAACGTAAATTCTACTTCAAAACCATCGGGAGTGGCTTTTACGGTTTTCATTTCAAACGGCGTTTTACCCGTCCAAACCAAGCGTTGAATCCCAAAATTGTCTTTTCCTGTCGCCGACCAGCCACGGCTCGTTTGTCCGACAAACATAGAGCCATCAAGCCCCCAAACCATTCTCAAAATTCCTGATTGGAATCCTTCGCGGAACGGGAAACAGATTCCTTGCCAGCGTCCTTTTACTTTTTCGAGCATGACGCGCATGATTTTGCTGTGCCCTTGGTCGCCGACAAACAATTGTCCTTCAAAAGGCCCAAAGGCTCCTTTGGTCATGTCTTCGCGAATATCGGAGGTAGAAATACCCATCAATGTGTGCGGAAACCACACGGCAGGAGCTTTCAAGCCTGGAACGCGTTTGGCTACTTCGTAAAGCGGTTCGCCCGTATCAGGAATGTCTTCTGTTTTGAGCTTAACGGGAGATTCGGGCTCTTGGCTCCAGCGCAAACCTGCGGGATTTCCTGCAAAATCACCCGATTCGAGGTGGGTCATGCGCCCCGAACCTACCCAGTCGCCTTGGTTTTCGGTGTAAAACATATCGCCATTTTGTAGGGCAACGTAGCCCGCTGGTGAACGAAGCCCCGTTGCGATGGGGGTCATGTTTGCTTTATCGTCGAACTTTAGCAACCAGCCGCGCCATTTGGCTAAACTCGCACCACGGCCAATCCAGTCGAGGTTGAGCGTGACGAGCAAATCACCGTTGGGCGCTTGAACAGGCCCGTACGAATATTCGTGATAATTTCCCGATAGTGGCCATTTGTAGAACGATTCGTAAATGTCAGCAACACCATCGTTATCTGAATCAACAAGGTGCGTGATTTCGCCGCGTTGTGATAACAAAAATGAACCATCGGGGCGGTACAACAAACCAAGTGGCTCGTGGAGGCCGTGGGCAAAACGCTTGTAAGAAGGTTGACCTGAGCCTTTAAGGTAGGGATTGGTAATCATCCACACTTCACCACGGCGCGTAGAAGCCGCAAGGCGCCCGTCGGGTAAGACGGCCAATCCACCCACTTCCAATTGGACTGTTTCGGGGATAGGCAGGGTAACAATACGGTAATAGTCTTCTTCGGTCATGGGGCGGTTTTGGGCCTGCCCTGCGAGTACCGACGTCAACAAAACAATGAGAGAATAAGCAATTCCTTTTTTCATGAACAACTATCTTAATTTTTCAATACAAAGGTCTAAAAAGTCCGTCTTTACCCAAAATAAAAGCGGAGTACTTCGAGTACTCCGCCCAATTTTTCTCCTCCAAAGAGGAAATATTACATAGAGGTAAGCACGTTGTTCATGTTGCGAACAGCATCTGCTGATTTTGCAAAGGCAGCTTTTTCTGATTCGCTCAAACGAAGGCTGATGATTTTTTCCCAACCACCTGCACCGATTACCACTGGCACACCCATGCAGATGTCTTTTTGGCCATACTCGCCATTGAGATAAACTGAGCAAGGGAAGATACGCTTTTGGTCACGTACGATGCTTTCTACCAACGTTGCTACTGCCGCACCTGGCGCATACCAAGCCGAAGTACCAATCAGTTTTGTCAACGTAGCACCACCTACCATGGTGTCAGCTGCTACTTGTTGCAATTTCTCTTCTGACAAGAAACGGCTCACTGGGATACCGTTGTAAGTTGCCAAACGAGTCAAAGGAATCATGGTTGTATCACCGTGACCACCGATTACCATACCGTGGAGGTCGTTAGGTGAAACATTCATTGCCATCGACAAGTACGTCTTGAAACGTGCGCTGTCCAAGATACCACCCATCCCGATGATACGCTTCTTAGGCAAGCCCAACTCTTTGAACGCCAAGTACGTCATGGTATCCATTGGGTTAGAAACGATGATGATGATGGCTTTGGGAGAGTATTTCAAAATGTTTTCTGCTACGCCTTTTACGATACCAGCGTTGATACCGATAAGTTCTTCGCGCGTCATACCTGGCTTGCGAGGAATCCCTGAAGTAATCACAACTACGTCCGAACCTTTTGTTTTTTCATAGTCACCTGTCGAACCGGTAATTTTTGTATCAAACCCGTTCAAGGTAGCTGTTTGAAACATATCAAGGGCTTTACCTTCCGACAAGCCTTCTTTGATGTCGAGCAATACTACTTCTTGGGCCAATTGGCGGCGGGCGATGTTGTCAGCACAAGTTGCACCTACTGCACCTGCACCTACTACGGTAATTTTCATTAGGAATATGAATTTTTGGTGAATTAACAGTTTTCTAAAAAACGCCGTAAAGATAGGGCGAAAAGCATTTGAAGCTACTCTTAAAGGTATTTTTAATGCTAAAAATAGATAGTTTGATGCCGTTTATCCGATTTTCACAAGGAGACTGTTCTTGGAAATTGCTGCTCATCCCAAAATGATTGTGAACCGTATAATCACTACCTTACCTTTGTATTACTGTTTTCAGCCATGAAATGTTAATTTTAACCAATTGATTATTACTACAACCTTTACTAATATGACACTTAAACGAAACGGGGCGGTCATTAAAACCGTCCGTGAAATTACGATAGGAGCTGCTTTGTCGGTGGCTTTATTGAATGGGGGAATGATGCTGCAAAGCTGCGGTGGTTCGTCGGACAATGACCGTGAACAAACCGAAGCACCTTACAAAGGCCGCCCCGTCAAAACGTACATTACCGAAATGAAACCGGGTGAATTTAAAATCACGGATGAAGTGGAGGTGAAAAATGCGTCGGAAGCAGGGGCGATTGTGCGCTATTTCGACGGCCGCCGCGATACGCTGAGTGTGGCAGAAGCGCAAAGGCTGGTGAAAACTGACTCCACAACGCGGGATTATTACAACAACCCTAATCATTATCATAGCCATTACCACCACCGTAGCTCGTTGTCGAACGCACTGCTTTGGGGTGGAATGGGGTATATGTTGGGGCGCAATAACTCATCTCAATTTTACAATGAACAACGTGAACGCCAGTACAGCTCGGGGGCGTACGCCAACTCGTCGGTGTATGCGCGCTCATCGGGTATTCACGACAACTACCACAGTCACCGCAAAAGCGTTGCGTCTCGGCCAAGCAGTAGCCGTAGCGGATTTTTCAGCCGTGCAGGGCGCAGTTTTGGCGGATAATTTTTATTGATAACAACCATGATACGAACACATTATTTGAATAATAGCCCCGAAACTCAACTCCGTAACGTAGGTTGGGATTGGATGCTTGGGGCCGATACGCTGCCTTACCTGACCAATGAGGCGGTAGCCATCAAATCGTACGAGGCCGAGGCGTATTACAATGCCGCCAACGAACTCTACGAAATTTATGCCGAAGCAGCGCAGCACGTCATCGACCGTCAGCTTTGGAAAGAAATGGGGATTCCCGAAAATTTGATTGAACTGGTCAAACTGACGTGGGAAGACGAGCGTCATTGGCACATTTATGGTCGTTTTGACTTGGCGGGAGGGGTAGGGCGCGAGCCTATCAAACTCATTGAGTTTAACGCCGATACCGCTACTTGTATTCCCGAAACGGCCGTAGTGCAGTGGGCGCACCTCAAAGCCAACCAAATGGACGAAAGCAAGCAGTTTAACAACGTTTATGAGGCATTGAAATCGCAGTTTTCGGAGCTTCGTCAGCGCAATCGCCACTTAAACCCGACCTTGTTGTTTTCGACCATGCGCGACGCCCCCGAAGACGATACCAACGTGGCTGTATTGGGTGAAGCCGCGCGCGAGGCAGGCTTTGACGTGGAGTTTAGCTACATCGATGAGATTGAGTTTTCGCCTACGGATGGGATTTTTAGACAGAATCCTCAAAATGGGCAATTTGAATCCTTTGATTTTTGGTTCAAACTCGTGCCGTGGGAGTACATTGGTTACGAAGAACCTGAGTTGGCAGATTTGCTGACAAGCATCGTCAAAAACGGGAAAGCGGTCATTATCAATCCCGCCTATACCTTGCTTTTTCAGTCGAAATACATTTTAAAGTTACTCTGGGATTTGTACCCCAATCACCCGCTGTTGCTGCCGACTTCATTGCAGCCTTTTACGGACAAAACCAGCGTGGAAAAGGTGCTTTTTGGACGGGAAGGGGCCAATGTTCGAATCATTGAAAGCAACGGAGCCGTTGTTTCGTCGGCAGAAGGCGAGTACGGAGATTACGAAAAAGTCTATCAGGAGTACGTTGAATTTTCGCGCGATTCGCTCGGGAAACGCTACCAAGCGGGTGTTTTTTGGGCGGGAGAAGGTTGTGGTTTGGGCTACCGTCGCGGCGGCAAAATCATCGACAATACTGCCCAATTTGTGGGACATGTGGTGGAGTAGGGGGGACAGCGTGCGTCTGGATGTGAGCATCCAGACGCACGCTGCTTCTACGCTGACTCAAAGGTGAATTTGTACTGTAATGATAAAAACTGTTCAAATTTGAAATTCTTCAATGAACTTGGAGAATAAACCTGCCAGCCACTTTTTGGGTTTATAATTTCTTGTACGCTAAACTTGATAGGAGTTGTAACCAAGAAACCCTTTACTCGATTAACCTCTCTGAATTTTTCAATTGCTTCTAGCTCGATTCTCTTAAAAAGGGACTCAATGTCTTCTTTAGAGAAAGTTATTTTGAATGGGAAGACCAAGATTGGATTCTCTTTGTTTAACTTCTCTTTTAATGTTACATAGAGAAAATAGTCAGCTTCAAATTCGTAAGACTTACTTTTGTGTTCATTAACAGTTATCTCGTCTAATTCTTTATACCTCACACCCAGCTCTCTAAATACTTCCATTAGATGTGTGTCATATCCGACCTTAGAAACATCCATAGGGCTAACAGAAAAAGCAGTTCTGAAGATGATGTTGGTGGGGGTAAATAGTTCTTTCTGTTGGATAATTATGTCGGTGGTTTCCATAAGATATTAAGTGTTGAGCAAATCAAGGACATCCGATGGCGTGAGTGTCCCATTTGTAAAAATAGGTTTTATCGGGCGTATCACGTCTGGATGTGAGCATCCAGACACACCTATACGCTCAAAAACTCCAAAGCCCTGCGTTCCGCCCACGAAAACTCGTCGTTGGGTACCATAAAACCGACGTGACCGCCTTCAGTGGGGGTTTCTACAAAAATATGGGAGCTTTTCTCGGCCAATGCCTTGGGCGCACAGTCGGCGTTGAGAATGGGGTCGTTTTGGGCGTTGCAAATGAGAACTGGAATGCTGACATTTTCAATAAAATTGGCAGCAGAAGCTTGTTCATAAAAATCGTCGGCATCGCGGTAGCCGTTGACGGGGGCGGAGAAAAAATCGTCAAAATCCTTCCATATTTTTACCTCTTTGAGCTTGGCTAGGTCAATTCGATTGGGATACAGTCGGTCTTTTTCGGTTATTTTTTTAAGCAATTTTTTCTTAAACCGTTCGCGGTAGAGTCGGTTTTGGGGTAGATCCAACAACTGAGCGCTTGTTTTTAAGTTGGTAGGTGCCGAAAAAGCAGCTACTCCCCGCACAATATCGGGTAATTCTTTGCCCTTGACGCCCACGTACTTGAGCGAGATATTTCCACCCATGCTGTACCCTACCAGCGATACCTGTTCGTATTTTTTGGTGCGAAGGGCGTGGGAAATTACTTCTGAAATGTCCCCCGTTTCGCCGTGGTTGTAGAGGCGAAACGCGCGGTTCATCTCGCCACTGCACGAGCGACAATTCCAGGCCAATACGTCCCAGCCATGTTGGGCAAAGAGCTTGGCCGTTCCTTTTACGTAATGCCGATGCGAGTCTCCTTCTAAACCGTGGGTGATAACCACCAATTTTTTGCTACCTGTATCAAGCCAATCGACATCCACAAAGTCCCCGTCGGAAAGCGTCAGCCGTTCGCGCTCATAATCAACCCCTTTGATTTTTCGGAATACACTCGGAATCACGGTTTGTAGGTGTCCGTTGAACAAAAAACGCGGAGGGCCTGGGTAGCTAGAACGATGAATGACGGGCATACGGACGAAGTTTTTTTGCAAAATTGCGGCTATTTTAGCGAAAATTCGCACCCGCTGGATTAAAAAATGAGCTTCATCTACAGAAACTTATCCTTAATGTGATGGTGTTATGAATTTGGGAATTAGCTTATTGAGCAATGATTTATTTTGCACATTTCTAATAAAGGCACGCCTTAGGTTTCTCAATGGGTTCATTTTCAAAAAAATATAAAAACAAAGAGGGCTTAAAAGTCAATAGTCAATCGACTCGGTAGGTTGTTGGGTTTAAAGATTCCCTTTATTTTTGCGTATAGTTGTTTCGACAACTATGCACCTCACTCACATTCATCTATGCTTTTATGATTCGTTCAGTTGCAGACCGTATTTATTTAGACAACGCCGCTACGACGCCCATCGACGCGGAAGTAATCGAAGCCATGCTCCCTTGGATAACGGAGCAGTACGGAAACCCGTCGTCGATTCATGGACACGGGCGTGTCGTAAAATCGGCGATTGAACAAGCACGCAAAACCGTGGCAGGATTGCTCAATACGTCGCCTTCCCAAATTTTCTTTACCTCGGGAGGAACCGAAGCTGATAACACGGCCATCCTTTGCAGCGTGGAGGCGTACAATCTTACCCACGCCATCACCTCGCCGCTAGAGCACCACGCCGTTTTACATACATTGGAGTATTTGGCCAAAGTAGGAAAAATCAAACTCAGCATGGTCAACATCGACGAAAAAGGCCACGTGGACATCAACCACTTGGAGGAATTGTTGAAGACCAACCCTCGCTCGTTGGTGTCGTTGATGCACGGGAATAATGAAATTGGCAACTTGTTGGATTTGAATGTGGTAGGGGAGTTGTGTGAGCAATACAACGCCATTTTTCACAGCGATACAGTACAAACGATGGGGCATTTGCGCCATGATTTGAAGAGTTTGAAAACCAATTTTTTGGTCGGCGCAGCGCATAAATTTAATGGCCCTAAAGGCGTTGGATTCTTGTACGTCAACGATGTGCGTATTCATCCGTACATTCACGGTGGGGCGCAAGAACGAAACATGCGCGGCGGAACAGAAAATGTGTATGGGATTGTGGGCTTGGCCAAAGCATTAGAAATCGCCTACCGCGACATGGACAGTCACCGCGCCCATCTGGAAAACCTCAAAAAAAGAATGATTGCGGGCTTCCGCGAAAAAATAGAAGACGTTCGTTTCAACGGCGACTCAGCCAACCTTGAGCGGAGTAATTACACGGTTTTGAACGTGAGTTTACCTCCGTCGGACGTCAATGATATGTTGTTGTTCAACTTGGACATTGCCAAGATTTCGGCGTCGGGCGGAAGCGCCTGTTCGAGCGGCTCGGAAGTAGGTTCGCACGTATTGTCGGCGTTGGGCGTAGCTCCTGAGCGCGGCAATGTTCGTTTCTCATTTGGTAAATACAACACCGAAGCTGAAATCGACTACGCCGTAGCAACCGTAGCGGATATGTATAAAACGGTAGGTGTGTAAGCGCAAGTACTTACCAAGCAATAGAAACCCCTTCGGTGAGGGGGTGCGCCATGCAGGTTAGCACTTGTCCATTGGCAACCTCCTCATCGGTCAATACTTCGTTGTATTCCATTTCTACTTCGCCTGAGGTGCACAGGGCAATGCACGCCCCACACCGTCCTGCGCGGCAGGTGTAAGGCAAGGGCCAACCCGCCACCAATCCCGCATCCAGGAGCGTCTGATTTTCACGAACTGAAATCGTTTGTTGCGTCTCTTGGAAGCTCGCCAAAATCGTTTGGGCAGGATACTGCTTGGGCGTTGGCGGTTTGGGCTCAATCACAAAATGCTCCCGTTGGAGTTGGTCTTTGTGAAAACCCATCGTCAACAAACTTATTTCCACCATCAACATATAATGGAATGGTCCACAGGCGTAAAAATGGGCGTCAGAAAAAGGAGCGCCTTGAAGGGTTTGCTGAATAATTTCTTCCAATAAAGTGCCATTGAGGCGAGCCCAACGCAGATTTTTGGCATTTCCCCACAGAAAAATAACTTTCAATTGCTCAGAATGAGCGGCTTGAAGTGCGGTAAGTTGGGCGTAAAAAATGGTGGATTCTACCGATTTGTTACTGTAAATCAGGGTAATCTTCGTAGAAGGATGTTTGGCCAAAAGTTCTTTGGCTAACGCTAAAAGTGGGGTAATACCACTTCCTGCGGCCAACAAAAAAACGTGCTTCGGTGGATGAGCAGAAAGCACAAATCGACCCGCAGGAGGCAGGCACTCCCAAACGTCGCCAATGCGGCTATAATCGAGCAATGGGCGGGAAATCAGACCATTGGCAACGCGCTTAATCGTAACCGAAGGAAGATTATCGACCGACGGAGACGACGACAGCGAAAACGACCGACGAACTTCGTGTCCGCTTTCTTGGAACAAAAACGTCAAAAATTGCCCCGCTTGGTACTCCAGCGGTTGTCCATCGACGGATGCTAACACAAAGGTTTTGCTGTCCTCGGTTTCTTCGATGATGTCTTGAATGGCTAATCGTTGCGTAATGGGCGTCATAAGGGTATAAAAAAGGCGAGGTGGTTGACCTCGCCTGCAACTATTTAAGTATTATTTTACTTCTTTGTCGGGCATCAGCTCGGCGAGTTTTTTGGTGAGGGCTTCACCACGTAAGTTCTTGCCGACGATTTTGCCGTTAGGGTCTAACAAAAAGCTGGCAGGAATCGAATTGATACCGTACTGAACAGCTACTTCGTTTTGCCAGTATTTCAAATCCGAAACGTGTGTCCAGGTAAGTTCGTCTTTTTCGATGGCTTTGAGCCATGGTTCTTTTTTCTGGTCAAGCGATACGCCCAAAACTGTAAATCCTTTGTCTTTGTAAGCATTGAATGCCTTTACCACATTCGGGTTTTCTTGGCGACAAGGGCCGCACCATGATGCCCAAAAATCGACCAATACGTACTTTCCACGAAGCGATGACAACGAGACAGGTTTTTCGTTGACATCGTTTTGGGTGAACTCCATGGCCAATTGTCCAACCGCAGTTTTGGCGTTAACGTCGATTTTTTTCTTCAAATCTTTGGCAAAGTTCGACGTGAGCGCGTCGCCTTTTAAATAACCATACATGCTCGACAACTCGCTGTCTTCGCCGTAGAAGAAACGGCTACGCACCAACCACGCACTTACCAACGACTCAGGGTTGGTTTGGATAAATTCTTTGGCTTTTGTCGTAATCTGCTCGTCGATTTTGTCAACTTGCTCGTTGAACTCTTTGTAAGGCTGTTTCTTTTGGTACGCATCCATCAGCGCGGCCATGACAGGACGGCGTTGGTTGTTAAGCGACGCAATGGAAGCAGTATAACGCGACAAGTCATCGTTGATACGGGTTCCTACTACGCTTGAATTTTCAAGTTCTTCGAGGCTACCCGCAAACGTAAGTGTGGCGTTTTTCTCCACAAAAAACGAAGTCTGCGTTTTGCCCACGCGAAGGTAAGCCGTGGTAAGGTCTTCGATTTGCCCTTTGAAGTTAAATTCACCATTCGCCGACTTGAGCGAATCAATGGTTTTTCCGTAACGGAGATAAATAGTTTGGTCTTTTAGTCCTTTGATGGCGCCTGTCACCGAAAAAGGTGCGGGGTCGGCTACGGCCAAGAAAGGAAGCAATGCGAGGCAAGACAATAAAAGCTTTTTCATCGCGAAATGGTTTTGAGTTTCAGTGAAATGTAAATGTTTCGGCAAGATAAGGCGTATTCAGTAGAGTGCCAAATTGGGTAGGGGTATAAAACTAAAAAAGCGGAGAGTGTTCTCCGCTTTTTGTTACTATTTTACCCAATCCAAGCCTCAACCTCTTCTTTTTTCGGCATGGGAGCGTCGATTTTTAGTTTTTTGCGCAAACCGCCCAAATCGTTGAACACTTTGTTGGGGTTGGCCGCTTTGAGGGCGTCGATGGTCAAGAAACCCATTTTTTGGAGGGCAGGCACCCAAATCGCGGGCACGCCTTGCGCTACGTAATCGGCTTCGGTGGCCATTTCTACCTTCTTCTCTGGACGCATTTGTGGGAAGAACAATACCTCCTGAATGCTGGTTTGGTCGGTCATCATCATCGTCAGACGGTCGATACCGATACCAATTCCCGAAGTAGTAGGCATTCCGTACTCAAGCGAACGGATGAAGTCTTCGTCCATGGCCATTGCTTCTTCGTCGCCGCGTTCGGCAAGGCGAAGTTGTTCCTCAAAACGCTCCCGTTGGTCGATAGGGTCGTTTAGCTCAGAATACGCATTGGCAACTTCTTTTCCGTTGATAAACAACTCAAAACGCTCCACCAAACCAGGTTTGCTACGGTGCTTTTTGGTCAATGGCGACATCTCAACGGGATAGTCGATGATAAACGTCGGCTGGATTAAGTTGTCTTCTACCTTCGCGCCGAAAATCTCGTCGATGAGTTTGGCCACGCCCATGGTCGCGTCGGTTTCGATGCCCCACTCCTTGCACTGAGCGATGAGTTCTGCTTCGGTTTTGCCTTCTACGTTGACGCCCGTGTATTTTTCAATCGCTTCAAAAATGCTCAATCGTGTGTAAGGCCCTGCAAACTCGATTTCGTTGCCCCACGATTGGATTTTGGTCGTACCGTTTACCGCGATGGCTACTTTCTCAAGGATTTCTTCCGTGATGCCCATCATCCAATGATAATCTTTGTAGGCTACGTAAAACTCCAACGACGTAAACTCTGGGTTGTGAGTACGGTCCATTCCTTCGTTGCGGAACATTTTTCCAAACTCGTACACCCCATCAAAACCACCCACAATGAGGCGCTTTAGGTAAAGTTCGTTGGCGATACGCATGTACAACGGCATGTCGAGCGTGTTGTGGTGCGTCTTAAACGGACGGGCTGTTGCTCCGCCGTGGATGGGCTGGAGAATAGGCGTTTCGACTTCCAACCAGCCTCTGTCGTCAAAAATCCGACGCATGGTGCTGATGATGCGGGCGCGTTTGATAAAAATATCTTTGACGTGTGGATTTACAATCAAGTCCACGTACCGCTGACGGAAACGTTGCTCGGGGTCCGAAAATGCGTCATACACTTTGCCATCTACTTCTTTCACCACAGGAAGTGGGCGAAGCGATTTGTTCAAAATTTTAAACTCCTCAACGTGAATCGAGATTTCACCCGTTTGGGTGGTAAAAACATACCCTTTGACCCCGATGATGTCGCCGATGTCGAGCAATTTTTTGAAAACCGTATTATAGAGCGTTTTATCTTCGCCAGGGCAAAGGTCGTCGCGACGGAAATAGAGCTGAACGCGTCCCGTGCTGTCTTGTAATTCAACAAACGACGCGCTTCCCATGATACGGAAGCCCATTAAACGGCCTGCAATGGAGATACTCTTATAATTGAGCTTATCGTTTTCGTAGTTTTTATGAATATCGGCTGCCGTAGCGTTTACCTCAAATAATTCGGCAGGATAAGGGTCAATCCCCATTTTCATCAAATCTTCGCGCTTTTGGCGGCGGAGGAGTTCTTGTTCGCTCAACATTTACTTGGTTGTTTTAAGCCCCTTACCCCTCGTTGGGGAAATGTACAGATACGGGACTATTCGTTGTTTTTATAAATATTGATGCAAAATTAGGCAAAAGCCTCCAAAACTTGCTTCCCTAGCGCGACTTCTTCTAAATGAGCTAGAAAAAGGGTCGTTGCTTGAGCACACCATGCTTGAAAATGGTCTTGTGCAGGTACGTGATTGGGAAGGTAATCAAGGAACAGCGACAGGTCAAATTCTTCGGCGGCAATCCCTGCGCCCGCCCGCTGCGCATCAAGGGAGTTGCAGGCTTGTTCGTAGTGAGCAGGAACCATCAAAGCAGGCTTTCCAAGGTACATCGCTTCGCAAACCGACTCAAACCCTGCCGTTGTCACCAGTGCTGTACAACGTGCCATCATCTCTAAAAACTTTGCTCCGTCCACTTTATGAAAAGTCAGTGTTTCGTCAAAACGGTGGTCGGGTTGGTCCCAAAAACAGTGTAAATTCACTTCAGGATGCTGTAAGTGCCACTCAATCACGGTTTTACTCATGGCGGCGTAGGTGACATAGACCAGAAAAAAGGGTTCTTGGGTAGGCGTCAGCGCTTTGACCGCCCCACGAAGAAGGGGTGGGACGGTCACGATGCGGTGGTGGGTAGGAATAGCAGTGGGATAAAAAGAAAGAGCCAGCAGTTTTTGAGCCCGTATTGCTGTAAAGCGCGTATTGATTTTTAACAACCAATGGTCTAAACTGCGTTGGGCAGGAAATATAAAATCGTTGCGTAAGAACAAATAATGGTGCCCAACGGCGACAATCGGAACCGCAGGCCGATACGTCAGCGCGTATAAACCACCAAGCACATCGTAAAAATTGACAATAACGTCAGGTTGGTAATGCTGGACGTGGGCATGAATGGCTTGGAGGCTTTTGACGTAGAGAGGAATCCGAAAAAGATGATGCGTAATTGTTTTGGAAAAACTAATTCCCCGTTTCCCCATTATCAAATGTGGACTGTCAAACGAGTGAATGTCAGCGGGAAATGAATCGTAAAAGAAAGAAGGTAATTGCCGTCCTTTTCCGATTCCGACCAGCCCAGCTACCACTTCGTGGCCGTTGGCGCGCAATAACTGAGCCAACGAAATGGCTTGGGTCAAGTGACCTCGACCTTCGCCTTGGATAATAAACAGAAACTTACTCACGATGCCGCCCGCTCTTTTACCCCAAAAAACTCGGATACCGTTGGTTCGTCTGCTTTGCCCATTTGGGCTTCGTTGTAATAGACGAGGGTCCAGTTGCCATCGTGGTCTTCGACCAAAGCCGTGAGCGATTCTACCCAGTCGCCTGAGTTCATGTAAAGTACGCCGTCAATGTCGCGCATGGCAGGCTGGTGAATGTGCCCGCAGATGATTCCGTCGCAGTTACGAGAGCGTGCTAGTTCGGTTAGTTTTTCTTCAAAATCAGAAACGTAATTGACGGCTGCCTTGACTTTTTGCTTGATTAATTGCGAAAGTGAGTAATACGGCAGTCCGCACCAGTCGCGGTAGTGATTGTATAACTTGTTGATCCACAGTAAGAAGGTGTAGCCCGCGTCGCCCAAATACGCTAACCACTTCATGTGCGTCGTAATGCTGTCGAAGACATCGCCGTGGGTAACGTAAAACCGTTTTTGTCCCGATTTCAGGATGTAGTCTTTGCGAATTTGAAACTGTTTCCCGAGACGTAGGGGCATGATTTGGTCTAAAAAATCATCGTGATTTCCACGAATATAAATGACCTTGGTGTGGTAGTCATCCATCATTTTTAGCACTGTTTTGAAAAAAGCCGTATGCCGACGCTTCCACGTACCGTATTTTTTCAACTGCCATCCGTCGATGATGTCACCGTTCAGGATAAGCCGTTTGCATTTGTATTGCTTCAAAAAATGCGTGACTTCTTTGGCCTTGGAGCCGCTAGTTCCGAGGTGAACATCCGAAATCACGATGGTACGATAGTGCGTCTTCTGCTTCATGTTCGCAAATTGCACTTCATCTGTTACTTTATTATTGCTTGATTTTTAAGGTTTTAAAAAGTTTTTGGAGGCTTTCCTAACAAATGGGTAATGTAAAAAAATAATACCTCAGACTTTGATGTAGCGCTGTGGCATAAACAATAGTTAGAAGCCGATGGATTGCTGACGGTTAGGAATTCGGCCCGATTTTAGACACTATTTCATGAAACTTTGCTTCGCCGATTTTGTCATAAATGGCGTTTAGGTAACTTAGGGAGAGTTGTGCATTGGGAGAACCGATTTTTTCCAAAATTTGATAGGCTTGTAGAAAATACGGAATAGCTTTTTCCCAATCTTTAGTTTTATGAACAATACTTCCGATATTATGTAATGATTCAGCCATACCACTGATATCACCTATTTCCTCTCTTATTTTTAAGCTTTTTTGAAGGTATTTTAATGCTAGTTCATAATCCTTATAAACATTAATAATTACAGTTGCTAAACTATTTAAAGTAACTCCTTCTCCTTGGCGGTTTCCTATACGTTGTAGAATTTCTAAGCTTTGCTCTAGGTAATTTATCGCTGTCTCGGATTGCTTTTTTTTTATATAGATTTGACCAATGTTAGTCAGGGTACTACTCTCTCCTGAAAGATCACCAATTGATTTTGCGATTTGTAAACTCTTTTTTAGATAATCTAGGGCTAAATCATATTCGCCTCGATTTGTATAGATTAGGCCGATATTATTTAAAGTAGTTCCTTCATTATACCGGTCGCCAATATCCTGCTGAATTTTTAGGCTTTTTTGTAAATAGTTTAATGCGGTATCATACTCGCCTTTATTAGCGTAGATTTGACTGATATTATTCAAAGTTGTACCTTCTTCTATCTGGTTTCCAGTTTCCTGCTGAATTTTCAAACTTTGTACCAGATAGTTTAACGCCGTCTTATAGTCGGCTTTACCAAGGGCAATAGTGGCTAAATTATTCAATGTAGTTCCTTCACCAGAACGGTCTCCTATTTCCTGCTGAATTTTTAAACTTTGTCTTAGATAGGTGAAGGCTATCTCATAATCGCTTTTGGCAGAGTGAATTTGACTGATACTACTTAAAACTATTCCCTCTCCTTTGCGGTTTCCAACTGATTGTGCAATTTCCAAACTCTGTTCCAGATAAATTAAGGCCGTCTTATAATCGCCTCTAACTTTGTGAATTTGACTAATATTGTGCATGGTCGTGCTTGCTTCTTTTTGGTTGCCTATTTCCTGCTGAATTTTTAAACTTTGTGTCAGATAGTTTAAAGCTCTCTCGTAATCGCTTTTGAAATGGGCAATAGTGGCTAAATTATTCAATGTAGTTCCTTCACCAGAACGGTCTCCTATTTCCTGCTGAATTTTTAAACTTTGTGTCAGATAAGTGAAAGCGGTCTCATAGTCGGCTTTGGCGATGGCAATAGTGGCTAAATTATTCAATGTAGTTCCTTCACCAGAACGGTCTCCTATTTCCTGCTGAATTTTTAAACTTTGTTGAAAGTATGTATGTGCTTCGGGTAGATTTCCGAATACCTGAAGAATAATTCCTAAGTTATTGTAAGCTATGCTTTTATTTTTGGCCCTACTCGGCTTACTAAGTACGACTTGGTTCAATTCAAACGCCCGTGGATAAAATCCAATCAACCGATAATGCCCTTCTAACCGAAAAGAAACAGTAGCAAATTGCTCCCATGCTTCGGCTATTTCGTAGTATTCTTTGGCAAGTGCATCATTGTCCAACGTTGGTTCTGCGTCAAAGTACTCCGCGGCCTTCAATGCCCAAGCTTTATGTTGACCAAGTAAGGTTTTTTGTTGGGTCACCCACTCCCGCGTCAGGCGGTGTATTTCAAAGTGTTCGTTATCGTCCAAAAAACACAAAGACCAATCTGAGAGCACCGCAAGTGCTGCCGTGCCCGTAGCTGGGTTCAGGTGTTCTAAGGCCGCCAAAGGCGTGCGGGTAACAAACACGGAGGCCATTTGCAGTAGCTGCTGTGTGTCGGTCGGGAGGCGGTCGTAAATCTTGGTTAGCAACAGGTTTTCTACTACTTGGCTTTCTGCTTTTCCTATGGAGGCAGCTACGTTTTCCCAACCTAAATGGGTGTCATTTTTTAGCAAGGCTTCCAAAAACTCATACGCGCGGGGGTGGCCGTCTAATCGCTTAAATACTTCCTGTCGGTCACTCATCGGGATGCGCCGCAGGGTAGGTGAGAAATTGGAAAGGCGGTACTGCTCGGCGTAGGTCATTTTGTCCAACGAGAGATGCGTAACCGTCGTGCTCAAATCGGCAATGGTATAGCGGCTCGTAAAGAGCAAGTGGCAGTGGGGAGGAGTATTTTGGCAGAGGTATTGGTAAAACTCGCGGAGGCTTTCGCTGCCTATTTCGCGCTGCTGCTCACCGCCTTCGGTACGCTGTACGTCCTCAAAATTATCAAAAACCAAGATGGTTTTGCGGTTTTGGAGGTAGTTGGTAATCAACGACTGCAGTTTTTCGGTAGGAGTGGCATCGGTTTCGAGGTAATTTTTGAGGTGTCGTACCGTATTTTTATTGGCTTTGTCGTCATTTTCGAGTCGGGCCAGCAGTTCATCCAAAATCGGTTTTTCCAAGAGTTGATTTCCGCCTCTGAAAATCAGCAGTTCATGGCTGTGGTTATCGTAATTATTAGAAAAAGCTTCGGCTAACGTAGTTTTGCCCAAGCCGCCCAAACCGTGCAAGCATACGTGTTTCCCCTGCGCAAAATGGCGGCGTAACTGATTGAGGTAACGTTTGCGCCCCACAAAGCCCGCTCCAATGAGGCGGGTATTTTTAGTTTTAAAGAAATCGCTGCGCGGGTAAAAATCTTCGGGCAATACGTAATTGCTTTTGAGGTTTACCAACGCTTCGATGTATTGGTTTAGGTAGGTTATGGGGGTAAACCACTCCGCCAAATGAACCTGGTCAGGCTGGATGCGCCGTTGTTCCTCCAGCCGCTGCCAAAGTGCTTCGCGGGCTTGGGCAAGGGCAAGGGTAAGCGTTTCCCCTTTGGCAAGCGCCGCGTACAAGGCGGTAGTAAATACTTTGGCGGCTTCGTCGGTCACTGAAAAACGCATCGCTACCAAAGCAGGAATACCAAAAGTAGCCAATTGTTCCACCACGCCATTGCCTGCAATGGCGGTTTCGCAGGCGCTCAGTATCAGTAATTTAAGGCATTCGTGTTGGCGGAGTGTCTCGCCGAGCTGCGCGCCTGTCACTTCCAAATGTTTCCCTTCGTCATCTTCCAAGTGCAGAACCCCTTGATGGGCCTTTTCATTGTACGACCCGTGCCCGCTGATATGAACAATGTGGTGGTGGTGTTTTTGAAGAGCATCATTGATTTCTTTCAACGAAGCAGTGTCTAAAAATTCAATTACCAGTTTGGGCTGTCCTCCCGTGGCTTCAAACGAGCCAATGGCATCAATGAGTCGTTTTTGCTCTTCTTCGATTTCGAGCATTTTGTCGCATTCGTTCAAATTTTCGGGAAGAGCGGTCACAAACAGCAGTTTCAGCGGGGCGGCCTCACTCGGCCTTCCCTGCATCTCAAAACCTGCCAACGAAGTTTCTAATGTACGAACAAACCCAAAATGATTGACGGCCAAACTTTGCCGCTTTTCATGCAGTTTTGCAGGAAAAAACTTCGGAATGACCATTTCAAAGGGGAGATTTACCACAGCATGGTCTTCGCAAGACACCGTGAGCATCAGTTCCGAAATTTTTCTTTTCTCTAGCAATGCAATAAAATCTTGGCAAACTGTCAGAATATCGCCCTGAAAGAACGTGCCATAAAGTTGTTCTGCCAATGTTATACCATTGATTTCTTCAAGGTCATTTCCCAGTCCTTTTGAAGAAATCGGGTATCCTTGCCTCTCCCTGACAAATTCATTATCTAAACGACGAACTTCTTGAAAGTTAGTTACTTGCTTAAAAAGTTCAGTTGATATGTCCACTTTTACTTTTTGGCGGAGCAATTGGGGAATGGTATGGTGTTTTGATTTAATACTCAATTGGGCCAAATACGTATTTTCTCCTTCTGTTTTTTCCAATTTCAAAAACAAAACGGCATGGTGAAAATCATTGGTTACGCTATAATAAACGTCCCCAATGTGAACATTCCCTTGCGCAATAATCGTGGAGTTGTAAACTATGTTTTTGTAATGTGTGTCGTCGGAGTGAAGCACCATAAAGCAGGTTGAGTAATGGTTATAAATTAAAAACTTAATATAGTGGATTTTAAATAACTATTTCAAAAAAGCACCCTTTTTTATCAAAAGGTCAATGAATTCTTCCTTTTACGACCTCCACTAGCTGCGCGTTGCCGAGTATAATCAGTTGGGTAGTTTGTCAAGTCAATTTGTTCAAGCCTGTTGCTATTTTTCTTGCCCATCCCGAGGTTTTGAGAAACCTCGCGTGGCAGATTTGAGAATCTGCCAGCACCAATCTGTATAAAAAATAATACCTCAGACTTTGATGTATCAATTTCTGAGGTATATTTGTGCCATGAACAATTCACAACTCTATAAAGGAAGCCTTTCGCTGATTATTCTGAAATTATTAGAAGAAAATAAGCGGATGTATGGCTACGAAATGACGCAAAAAGTAAAAGAGCAAACGGGCGGAGAACTGGTGATAAACGAAGGGGCGCTGTATCCCGCGTTGCACAAGTTAGAGGCTGATGGGTTGCTGACGGTGGCGGTAGAACAAGTGGGCAACCGCCCGCGCAAGTACTATTCGTTGACAGAGAAAGGCGAAGCCGAAACCATTAATCGTTTGGAGGAACTCACCGAGTTTGTCAAACACATGCAGTTATTGCTTAATCCTAAACTATCGCTTGGATGATGAATTCTCAACTTACAAAAGAACAAATCGATTTATTGTATAAGTATGTAGCCGACCGTGATGTCGAGTATTTTGATGTACAGGTAGAACTGGTGGACCATTTAGCTTCCAAAATAGAGGAAGAACTCGACCAACACCCAGAGAAATCGGTGGAAGAAGTAATGAAGCAAACCCTGAAAATGTTTAAAAAACGAGACCTTAAACAGGTTGTCAAGGAGAAAGAAAAACAAGTAGGACGCCTGTATCGTCGTTATTGGATGGAGGGTTTCAAAGACTTTTTTATTGGGTCAAAAATTTTCTTTACAATAGTTTTGATGGGGGTTTTGTATATTTTTTTAAGAAAAGCACCTATTGAGCTGGTAAAGATTGTAAACGAGAACATCTTATGGCCGTGTATTTCCTTAGGTATTGTGTACAGTATATTTATCTTTTTTCGTAATGTAATGATGCCCAAAAAACTATCACTGACAAGTTATAGAGGTGTAGGGACTGGGCTTGTAGTTATTAACTTTTATTCTGCTGCCAAGCTGGTGCTGAAATTCACAATGTTGGGAGAATCAACGTATCCTTTGGCGGCTACTTTGTTAATTTCTGCTCTTTTCCTGCTAGGAACTACTGAAATTCAAGCATACGAAAAACTCCGTGCCTACAGTCGCCAACTTTACCCTGAGGTGTTCAAATCAGTTCCCAAATTTATATGATGACTGAACTCCCTCCCACCCAAATCGACGCTCTTTATGCGTTTGTTTCGAAGAAAGGGGTTAAACCGCTTGATGTTCAAATCGAGTTGGTGGATCATTTAGCTACCGACATAGAAGCTCGAATGGAAGAAAATAACTCCGTAACGTTCGATGACGCCTTAGAAAAAAGTTCTTCTAAGTTTGGGCGTTGGGGGTTTGATGCTATTCTACAAAAAGCAGAACAAAATGTGCGTAAACGGCAATCTCGACTAATGTGGGATGCTTTTTTGAGTTTTTTTCGCTGGCCTAGGGCTGCCTTTACGGCTACGTTTGCTGTATTATTTTGGTATTTGTTAGCGAATGGCTTAGACCCCAAAATTGTTCGTAAAACTATATTGGCAATTTGGATAGTTTTTGGCTTGGGGTACGGCTTTTTTGCGGTTTGGCGTCATTCAAAAATGAACAAAGAAGTTATACTGGCTAAGCCGCCTGTATGGCTTGGGCTATGTGGGCAACTCCCCAACTTTCTCAATATGCTACTGGGAGAGTTTTGGCAAAACAGCTATTCTATCGAAGCCTACGCGATTTGGGCGACTTTCTTTGTCGTACTCATTACAACGTTTATGTGGGCTTCGATTGAGATCTACGAACACCTCATTGCCGAAAGCAAACGCCTCTACCCTCAAGCTTTTGCTTAAAAATAGATTCGTAATTGCTGTGTTGACGGTTGCTTACAACCGTCATGCAGGTTTTTTGTACATCACGAGGTTATACCTGTCTTTTCTTCATACATCCCGAGGTTTTGAGAAACCTCGCGTGGCAGATTTGAGAATCTGCCACCACAGTTGAGAATCTGCCACCACAGTCCATCAGCACGCATTCCTTCAATCCCGTTTTACGAAATGCCCCATTGCCGTTTATAAATTCCCTCGGCCGTTAGTCCGATAGCAGGAGAAAATTTGCACTTTTTAAGATAGTATTGTAATATCATTTTAATATCAAAAACGATGAAAGAAAAAGAACTTACCTCTGCCTCTGGCTACGCATTTATTGGTGTGGGATTCGCCCTATGGATTTTGGGTGGAATGATGGCAAGTGCCCAAACGGGCCTGTTAGCAGGACTGCTGTTTTTTCTAGGAAGCATTATGTTTGTGGGTTTAACAGTGATCAACCCCAATGAAGCGGCCGTCTCCACTTTCTTTGGAGAGTATGTTGGAACCATGAAACAAAACGGGTTGCGTTGGGTAAACCCCTTGTACCGCCGTCGGAAAATAAGTTTGCGGGCGCGTAACCTCAACGGCCAAAAACTGAAAGTCAATGACAAAATGGGCAATCCGATTGAAATTGCAGCGGTTGTCGTGTGGAATGTAGAAGATACGGCACAGGCAGTATTTGAAGTCGATGATTACCAGAAGTTTGTCGAGATTCAGTCGGAAGCGGCGGTGCGGAAATTGGCAGGGATGTATTCCTACGATAACATCGAAGACGAGGAAGCTGATATTACCTTGCGCGACGGTTCGGGCAAAATCAACGACATGCTTGAGCATGAATTGAATGAGCGCTTGGTGCGGGCGGGTGTAAAAGTCATCGAGGCGCGTATCAGTCACTTGGCCTATTCTCCCGAAATTGCGGGGGCGATGCTCCAGCGTCAGCAGGCGTCGGCTGTGGTGGCTGCCCGCAAACAAATTGTGGACGGTGCCGTGGGAATGGTCGAAATGGCTTTGGCCAAACTCTCTGAGAAAGAGATTGTTCACTTAGATGAAGAGCGTAAAGCGGCCATGGTGAGTAACTTGTTGGTCGTGCTTTGCGGCGAAAAATCGGTGAGCCCCGTAGTTAATGCGGGAACGTTGTACAATTAAGCCCTAGGTCAGACGATAGTCAGACCGATACGTTGTATAATTCAGACGATAGTCAGACCGATAGGTTATACAATGAAGCTTTTGTAGAATTTGTGGCACCTAGGTCAGACGATAGTCAGGCCGATTGGTCTTACGGAATGTTTAGATAGTTGTCTGAACATTCCTTTTTTGCGTTATTTACCATTATTTTTTTATTCAATGGCAACCGAAAAAAAGGCGTTTGTACTCAGAATCAGTCCCGAAATGCTCAAAGAACTGGAACAATGGGCTCAGGAAGAGTTCAGAAGTACTAACGGCCAAATCGAATACGTGCTAAGTGATGCGCTCAAGAAACGGCGTAAATCTTTAAGGCAGACTCCTAATAGAAACCAAGAAGCTGAAAACTGATTTTTGGTTTACGCCTTATACAGTTAGATAACTTTTTAGGTGTGCCAATTTCCTTTTTGCTAAATTGTACTCAAAAAACATATTAGCAAGATGAAATGGACACACCTATGTTTTGCATTTTTCTTTTTACCTTATCGTGAGGGAATAGCGCAAATGAGTACGGGCTCTATCAAAGAGGGGGTGATGGAGGTCGGAGTATGGCAATTCAATAATTTTGCAGGTATTCAAGGCGGGTACTTAAATCCCGCTTCTTTGAGCGATTCAAGAATCGGTTGGCAGGTTCAGTTTGGTTCTTTATATACCCAAGGTGGCATAACAAATGTCGATAATCCAAATAGCCATGTGCTTTTTTCTGGAACCTCATTAAAGCTCAACAAACATCTATGGACACCAACTTATACGGATGTTCGCGGTCCTGGTTTTATGCTTCAACTCCCTAACAGGCACGCTTTTTCTATTTCTACCCGCTATCGTGCTGCAAGTTATCAAACAAAAATCCTCTTCGGGAACAGTACTACAAATGTGAATAGGGGTTGGACAACGGAAGCATTTAATGAAATAGGGTTATCATACGCATTGCCGATATGGGTACATAAAAAACACAATATTAAAGCTGGCGTCACCTACAAATTTATTGGCGGTGTTTACTATGAAGATTTAGTTTCTCAGGGAGTATTAGGAGCATCTCGTTTTGAAGGAACTCTTTTAAATACTTCAACAAAGTTTAACAAGCCTTTTGAATGGAATCATCTTTTTCCTTCTAAAAATAACGGCGGTGCTTTTGATGTAGGTATCATCTATGATTTTGTGCCTGATTTTGAACAATATCTGCATCCAATGGATGGAAAGACACGAATTGATGTTACGAAAAATAAGTATCTGGTACGGATTGGTCTATCTATGTTAGACTATGGAAGTTTTGCCTATAAAGGAGTAGAACGCAGAGAGGGCGTATTTGTTAATCAAAGTGTCCCTGCGGCTTTTGGTAAAACCAACCTGCCCAACGACTTGAGATTCTTATTGACTGAACACAGTCCACAATCACAACCCGATATTACTCGTAGTTTAGCAACTATATTTGTGATAAATGCAGATGTTAGACTTGGAAAGAAAGGATGGTATGTTAATACCCTAATCAATAGCGCAAAGTGGAATAACAAAGGGTTCTATTCACCAAAACCTTATACCCCATTCTCGGTAGCAGCTCTAACCCCCCGTTTTGAAAAACGTGGAGCAGAATTCTCTATGCCATTGAGTTATTGGCGACAAACCAAACAATGGGCAGTAGGGATGCAAGTAAAATTTGGAGGTTTATTTTTTGGGACAGAAAGTCTTAATTCACTTTTTGGTGGTAGTAAAAGCCCAGCACCTACAGTCTATGCTGGATTTTCTATCCAAGGATGGGCGAGAGCTATTAAAGGTTCGGATAGAGCTGGTATTTTTGATGAAAATGATGCTTACGCTAATGCACTTGGTTCACAGAATTTGATAAAAAATGGAATTTAGTGTAGCCGACTTCAGAGCATTGGGCGTGTGGTAGTCTCTACCCAATTGCACCAAATACAACAGAAGAAAATAAGAAAAAAAATCGACGTGTTGAATTTGTCGTGTTATGAAGGTGGGCTAATTGCGTAATTTTGCCCCATGCACTTATACCTTCACATTCCTTTTTGCAAACAAGCTTGCCACTATTGCGATTTTCATTTCAGTACCCAACTGAAGTCAAAAGCGGAGATGGTGGCGGCTATTTGTCGAGAAATAGAGCTACAACAAGACTATTTGCCAACGCGAACGCTCGAAACCATCTATTTTGGGGGAGGAACGCCTTCTATCTTGACCCAAAATGAATTGGAACAAATCATCGAAACCATTCACCGTTTTTTTAAAGTAGAACCAGGGGCTGAAATTACCCTTGAAGCCAATCCCGACGATTTAACCTCTGAGAAACTCCGCGCGTTGAAACCGTTTGTGAACCGTTTAAGCATTGGTTTGCAGTCGTTTTATGAACCTTATCTGCGTTTTATGAATCGGGCGCACAACGCGCAAGAGTCGGAGCAATGTGTAAAACTGGCCCAAGACCACGGATTTGATAACCTGACGATTGACCTGATTTATGGCATGAGCCAAGCGCATTTGGGGATGGTTCCAACGGTCAGTGATGAGGAACTCTGGCAGCAAGACCTCGACAAAGCAATGGCGCTCGGAACGCCGCATATTTCGGCCTACAACCTGACGATTGAGCCCCAAACGGCGTTGGGAAATTGGCTCAAAAAAGGAAAAATAAAACCCGTTGACGAGGAGCTGTCAGCGCGGCATTTTGAGCAGATGGTTCGCTCCTTGACGCAGGCTGGGTACGAGCAATACGAAATTTCCAACTTTGCTAAAAATGGCCAATATGCCCGCCACAACAGCAGCTACTGGAAGCGGCGACCTTACTTGGGCGTTGGGCCAAGCGCGCATTCATTCAATGGCATTTCTCGCCAATACAACGTGTCTAATAATGCCCTGTATCTTCGTGGTATTCAGGGAGAAAAACCTGTATTTGAATTAGAAGAATTGTCAGTTTTTGATCAAGTAAATGACTATATTTTGACGAGCCTGAGGACGATTTGGGGCTGTGATTTAGCGGTGATTCGGGACATAGCCAACATTGATTTGCTGGAAGAACAAAAAGCGTACGTAGAAAAATTTCTTGAAAAAAATTGGGTAGAAGTACGAAACAATGTGCTGTATCTCACAGAGAAGGGGAAATTATTTGCCGACCGAATTGCCTCAGATTTATTTTTAGTTTGAACAATTGGATTCCTTTTTCGATTTTTGTTACATTTAGTCAGTCACACTATTTTGATAACCTTTTTCTAGTCTTCTATGGCTGTTAACCGAATTCGTCCCAATACCCCTGCATCTGCCCCCTTGCCCAAAACAAAAAGCTGGAAGTCTATTCTAACGCGTTTTGTGCTAAAGAGCATACTGTATTTTCTGGTTGGGTCGGTGATTTGGGTGACAGTGCTCAAGTTTGTACCCGTTTGGTTTACGCCATTCATGCTTGTACGAAAAGTGGAAGCCATTGCGGATGGTCGCAGTAGTAAAATTTATTCGGATTGGACTCCCATTGAAGACATGTCGAAGGAAGCGCCTTTGTCGGTAGTAGCTTCCGAAGACCAGCTTTTTCCCGAACATTGGGGCTTCGATTTCAAAGCGATGGGCAACGCATTTCAATACAATTTGAAGGGAAAAAAAATCAGAGGAGCAAGCACTATTTCACAACAAGTAGCCAAAAATGTCTTTTTATGGCAAGGCCGCAGTTACGTTCGAAAAGCCTTAGAAGTATATTTTACGCTTTTAATTGAGGTGATTTGGGGAAAAGAACGTATCTTAGAGGTATATTTAAATGTAGCTGAGACAGGCAATATGACTTTTGGGTATGAAGCCGCCGCTCAACGCTTTTTCCAAAAATCGTCGGCAAACCTAACTCGTATAGAAGCAGCGCGCATTGCAGCCGTATTGCCAAGTCCTTTACGTTTTTCCATTAAAAACCCGTCGAGTTATACGCTGAGACGTACACAGCAAATAGCTCGCCAAATGCGAATGTTGGGCCGAGATTATACCGCAAAACTGTAAGAATATGCTTATATTTTAAGGTGAAAGTGCTCGAAAGTGGCTCATTATGTGTGTGTTAGCTTGTTTTTGTATCGGTAGAAAAGTATATTCTACTAGATATATCAACTTTTGGCATAATTATTGCCTATAAAATTATACTGTACCAATTACCCTACGTAAATTTAATTAATTGATTTTCACAGAGTTATCCTCTTGTGGGTGACAAAACTGTAACATCATTTTAACGAGTATTAACGATGTAGTAGGGGCATGATTCGAAATGTTTTACGCATTATTGGGTGTGCGGTGTTTTGGGCCGCGTGGCTGCTTCATTTTGAAGCACGCGCTCAGGCTGTACCCTGCGGAACTCCCCACGAAAATGCGGCAGAGATTCAAAGCCGAGAAAATCGAGTCATTCAGCTGAAACAAAAGTTTGCCGAACAATATGCGACGGCTGCCATTCAAACAGTTCAGTATATCCCAATTAAAGCGCATGTACTAAGAAGAACAGATGGCACAGGCGGACTCAGCATCGCAGATCTTAACATCGCACTTGCCCAAGTCAATTCATACTACATCAACGTGGGCAGTGGGCTTCAGTTTTATTTTTGCGGTTCTCCCAATTACATCAACAACACTACCCTCTACGATTACGATAATACCGAAGAGTCTGTCCTCTGCAATGCCAACGATGTGACGAATGCCCTAAACGTTTATTTCCCCAATACCATACAGTTTGGCAGTTTGGCAGTATCAGGATATGCGTACTTCCCGAGTACGTTGGCAAGTACCAATCGACTTTTTGTCCAAGCCAGTAATGCCACCGATTTGCGAACGTTTACGCACGAGTTAGGCCATTATTTTAATTTGTTACACACGTTCCAAGGAAGCACAGACCCCAATTTAGCCAACCGTGAATTGGTTCAGGGAGGCAACTGCGCAACAAAAGGAGATTTAGTTTGTGATACCCCTGCCGATCCTTACGGACGAGATTCGGTGAGCTTGCTCGGCTGTAGTTACACAGGAACGGCACGAGATCCCCAAAATCAGTTGTACAATCCCTCGCTTTCCAACATCATGTCGTACTATCCGATTGCGTGCGGAAATACGTTTACGGCAGGGCAAATGAACCGAATCAGCGGAGGGGTTTTGTTACGAACTGACGGCGCAAACCAGTATTCGCTCACTTGCGGTTCGACCGTCACGGGGGCTAACGTACCAAGCAACTTGGCAGGAACACTGGGGCCATCGGGGGTAACGCTGACCTTTACCGATAATTCATCCAATGAGTCAGGGTTTATTATTGAGCGTTCAACGACCTCTGCCACGGCGGGCTTTGTGCCTATTGGTGGCATTGCCCCCAACGTTACGACCTACCTAGACCAAACAACCACCGCGTTTACGACTTATTATTACCGCGTAAAGGCGTCCAACTCTTCGACCGACTATAGTGCTGTGTTTATCATCACTACTGGACTCAACTATTGTACTCCAACCTACAGTACGTCATGTTCGGCGCTCCAGGTATTGATTGATGATTTTATCTTGAAACAGGGGGCCACAACCATCATTAACAACGTCAACTCTAATTGTTCGGCAGGTAATTTTGGAGATTATACATCTACTCCTTACAACGTAACCGCAGGGAGCACATACACGTTTACGGCAAGGGCTACTTCAGGTGGGGTTGGTACTTATTTTGACCAACACATTACCATATGGCTTGACTATGACCAAGATGGAGTTTTTGAGCCATCTGAGAAGGTGTATCAAAGTACGGATATTTCTTCGACAAGGATGAATCCTACGGCGACCAACTCTTTTACCATTCCAGTGACGGCAAGCGGAATGGTACGAATGCGGGTACGGTCAAGTTATAACTCGGGGTCGGGTAGTGCAGTCACCGATCCTTGCATTAACCTAAATTATGGAGAAGCAGAAGATTATAGCTTAATTGTCTCAGGGGCGTCGCCACCTTCTATTACAACGGGTAGCGTCACGCCGAGTACCGTATGTGCTGGTCAAAGTATCAGTGTTAGTTTCACAACGGCCAATTTAACCTCTACTTCGTACGTCGTTCAGTTGTCGGATGCGGCTGGAAATAATTTTGTTGATATTCCAACAACAGGAACAAGTAGTCCATTGACCGCGACCATTCCTGCTGGAACGTTAAGTGGAACAGGCTACAGGGTTCGCGTCAATTCTGTTTCGCCGAGTGTAACGGGTTCGAACAGCGCAACTTTTACCATCAATAGCATTCCAAGCGCCCCCGCCGCAACTACACCGATTAATTATTGTCAAAACCAAACGGCGGTAGCGCTGACGGCCACGGGCAGTAATTTGTTGTGGTACACCGCAGCGACGGGCGGGACAGGCAACGCGACAGCCCCGATTCCTTCTACCACGACAGTGGGTACTACCAGTCATTGGGTGTCTCAAACGGTAAGTGGCTGCCAAAGTAGTCGCACAAAAATTGACGTCATTGTCACGGCCACGCCAAGCGCTCCTGCCGCGACAACGACGATTAATTATTGTCAAAACCAAACGGCGGTAGCACTGACGGCCACGGGCAGTAATTTGTTGTGGTACACCGCAGCGACGGGCGGTTCAGGCAACGCGACAGCCCCGATTCCTTCGACCACGTCAGCAGGTACCACCAGTTACTGGGTATCTCAAACAGTAAGTAGCTGCGAGAGCAGTCGTACAAAAATTGATGTCATTGTCACGGCCACGCCAAGCGCTCCTGCCGCGACAACGACGATTAATTATTGCCAAAATCAAACGGCGGTAGCGCTGACGGCCACGGGCAGTAATTTGTTGTGGTACACCGCAGCGACGGGCGGGTCAGGCAACGCCACAGCACCGACACCTTCGACCACGTCAGCAGGTACCACCAGTTATTGGGTGTCTCAAACGGTAAATAGTTGCGAGAGCAGTCGTACAAAAATTGATGTGATTGTCACGGCCACGCCAAACGCTCCTGCCGCGACAACGACGATTAATTATTGCCAAAACCAAACGGCGGTAGCGCTGACGGCCACGGGCAGTAATTTGCTGTGGTACACCGCAGCGACGGGCGGGTCAGGCAATTCGACTGCGCCAACCCCATCAACGACGACAGTGGGCACCACCAGTTATTGGGTGTCTCAAACAGTAAGTAGTTGCGAAAGTAGTCGCACAAAAATTGACGTTATCGTGAGTTCTACTCCACCCCCGCCTTCGGTAACAACTCCTGTGAATTATTGTCAAAACCAAACGGCGGTAGCGCTGACGGCCACGGGCAGTAATTTGCTGTGGTACACCGCAGCGACGGGCGGAACAGGCAACGCCACAGCCCCGACGCCTTCAACGACGACCGCAGGCGGAACCAGTTATTGGGTATCTCAGACATTAGGCAGTTGTGGTAGTAGTACCCGAGCAAAAATTGATGTGAATGTGACGGCTACACCAAGCGCTCCCACCGCGACGACACTGATTAACTATTGCCAAAACCAAACGGCGGTAGCATTGACAGCCACGGGCAGTAATTTGTTGTGGTACACCGCAGCGACGGGCGGAACAGGCAACGCTACGGCACCGATGCCTTCAACGACAACCGCAGGCATAACCAGTTATTGGGTATCTCAAACGGTAAGCGGTTGCGAAAGTGGCCGTACTAAAATTGATGTGAATGTGACGGCTACGCCTGCTGCTCCTACAGCTACGTCGCCAATTAACTATACGCAAGGACAAACAGTAAGCCCATTAACCGCTACGGGTACGTCTTTAAAATGGTACACCGTCCCAACGGGAGGAACATCCAATACGACAGCCCCTACACCATCGACGGCAACAGTGGGAGCAACCAACTATTACGTATCCCAAACGGTAAATACGTGTGAAAGCCCACGAGCAACCATCGTTGTAAACGTTATTTCTACGTCAACCTCTGTGGCGTGCCCGACCATAAAAATATACATGGAAGGCGTTTGGGGAAGTACCGAAATGTCAACGACGCTCAACCAACAAGGACTATTGCCTGGACAAACGCCCGTAAGCCCCTTTGGCGTAGCGACTCCTGCTGGTCAGCCTTATAAAACAGCCCCTTGGAATTATTTGGGCACCGAGACGGTAAGTTCGTACGACAGCGATGTGGTAGATTGGGTGCTGATTTCACTACGAACGGATGTAACCAATGCCTCCTCGATGGTCTATCGCACTGCGGGTTTACTTCGTAAAAATGGTAATGTGACCTTGGTAGCGGCTTGTCCTACTTTGTCCACGTCGCAGTCTTATTATGTACTGGTAGAACACCGAACACACGTTGGGGCGGCGTCTCATACACCTGTAGCCATTGCAAGCAATAAAATTACGTACGATTTTACTCAGCAACAGTCCTATATTCCTTCCAATGCACCTGCGTCGGGTCAGATGCAGGTTGGAGCTATTCACTGCTTGTTTGCGGGAGATTCAAACAAATCCTCTTTTTCTGAAATCAATGCCAATGACTCAAGTACGTGGCGCTTGGACAACGGGAAATTTGCACGCTATTTACTGACTGATTATAATTTAGATGGAGAAGTAAATGCCAATGACGACATTCTCTGGCGGAAAAACAACGGAAAATTTTCAGGCGTAAGTTTCTAAACCGGCATATTAATTGCGCAATATAAGTGGCAGGCTGTTAAGGGCTTTAACAAAAATCGAACCAATTATTCGGAAAATATGAAAAAGTTTAATCTTCTATCTTTTTTAGTTGTCGGGGCGCTATTGATGAGTGCAACTTTTGCCAAGGCCCAAGGACGTTATGAAGTGAGGCTTGTTCCAGGGAGTTATAACTGCGCCAAAGATTCGGTGACGATGTGCGTAGAAATCCGTGCTACTTCTGCCGACAGTGCCTTTGTGATGGGAAATGCCAATATTTTGTTGACGTATCCCACAAACCAGTTGAGTAACCCCGTTTACAGAAGTCGGGGAGTATTTAGTGGAGGAACCTATTCGTTGCTTGGAATGACCCGGACACCAGGAGATCCCACCAGTGCATTAAGTATTAACATCGTAAATAACGGGGTGAATGGAGAAGGAACAACGGTGGATACCAATTGGAAAACGGTGGCGTGTTTGGCATTTAGTACCGCAGGAAATACCAGCAAATGTTATAGTATTTCGGTGAGTTCAAGCAATCCGTCAACGGTCGTGACAATGGCATATCCTGATCCTGCTGATCCACAAAACAATATGTCGTTGACAAGACAAGTGTCGCAAGGAGCGTTGACGCCTGTCACTAACCAATGCCCAGCTACACCTACTGTGTTGTTGTCGGGAGGAGGAACAATTCCAGCGGGAGGAAGCTCTACTTTGACTGTTGCATCTCAAAATAGCGTGTTGCCAGCGACGGTAGCGTTAAACGGTGGAATTTCAGTAACACTGACACAACAAGAGCCTAGCAAGACAGTCACTGTTACCCCAACAAATTCAACGACTTACACGGTACAAAGTGTTACAGGTAGTTGTGGGGCTGGAACTGGACAAGGAACAGCGACTGTCACTATTCAAAGTACTGGCACCGACTGCTCAAATGTTAAGTGTGTACCCATAACTTTCCGAATTATTAACTAGGGAATTTTTTAAAAATCTCTAATAGATAGGTGGCTGCTTTAATAGGCAGCCATTTTTCGTTTTCTACCTGTGCCTCCATCTCGCGAAGTTGCTGGAGAACTTTAGGGTGCTGATAAAACTCCTCTTCTAAGGCATACCGAATGAGGCTGTGCATCCATTCAAGGCTTTGCTGCTGACGGTTTCGGTGGAAAAAACCGTTTTGTTGTACCTGCTGCGTAAATTCCTCAATCATCGTCCAAATAGCATCCAAGCCCCTATTTTCGAGGGCTGAACAGGTTTTTACCTGTGGATACCATCCAGTTTCGGTGGGGGGAAACAAGTGAAGTGCATTTTGGTATTCAACTACGGCTCTTTGGGTAGCAGGCTGATTGGTGCCGTCGGCTTTGGTGATGACAACGGCATCGGCCATTTCCATAATTCCTTTTTTGATGCCTTGAAGTTCATCACCTGCGCCCGCCAGCATCAACAAGAGGAAAAAATCAACCATGCCTTTGACCAAAGTTTCCGATTGACCCACGCCCACGGTTTCGATAAAAATTACTTCAAAGCCAGCAGCTTCGCACAAGAGCATCGTTTCGCGAGTCTTGTTGGCAACTCCCCCCAGCGAACCACTTGAAGGAGAAGGGCGAATGTAGGCCAAAGGGTCGTGGGAAAGCTCCTCCATGCGGGTTTTATCGCCCATGATACTTCCCTTGGAGCGTTGACTGGTGGGGTCAATGGCCAAAACCGCTAGCCGTTTGCCAAGACCCGTTATTTTTTTTCCAAAAGCTTCAATAAACGTGCTTTTTCCAACACCTGGTACCCCCGTAATCCCAATGCGAACAGAACGCCCAGTATGCGGTAAAATGAGCTCTAAAACTTGCTGCGCTAGTTCTTTGTCGGAAGGAAGCTGACTTTCGATGAGGGTGATGGCACGACTTAAAACCATTCGGTTGCCCGAAAGAACGCCTTCAACATAAGCCTGAACTGAAAGACGATGTCGCAAGGGAGTGACTTTTAGTTAGTGATGAGAACCTAAAAAAGCCTCTGCCCAAAGGATATCTTCGGGCGTTGTGATTTTAATGTTTTCGTAGGCACCGTCGATGAGGGTTACTTCACGGCCCGCAAAGTTGAGCACGCTGGCACAGTCGGTAAAGAAAGGCTGCTCGGGAGCGTCAAATGCTGGTCGCATCCAGTCGAGTCGGAAAGTTTGGGGCGTTTGAACGAGCTGATAAGAAGCGCGTTCGGCTGATTGGTTGCTACCGTCTTCGGCTACAAATCGGAGAGAATCTTTGAGCGGAACGCTCGTTACGGCAGCGCCTTTTTCGGCGGCAACCTCAAATCCTTTGGCAATGATTTCGGGGGTAACAAACGGACGAACTCCGTCATGAACAGCGATGAGTCCTTCTTTTGTGCTGATGCGTTGAAGTCCGTTTTTGACCGATTGGAAACGGGTACCACCGCCAGTAACGGTGACAATCGGAGGGTAAAATTCGTGCTTGTCGCAGAGGGCGTACCAAGCTTGCATTTCGCTGGCTGGGAGAACCAGAATGAGCTGCAAAGAGAAATCATACGAAAGAAATTTCTCAATGGTGTGCATTAAAATGGGTTTTCCGCCAATTTCAATAAATTGCTTTGGCATCTTTTTCCCCATGCGTGTTCCGCTTCCCCCAGCGACGATAATGGCAAATTTTGTCATTTGCTTAGATGATCAGCATGGCGTCTCCGTAGCTGAAAAATTTGTATTTTTCTTTGATAGCGACATCGTAAGCTTCCATGATTAGCTCATGCCCACCAAATGCACAAGTCATCATCAATAGAATTGACTCAGGCAAGTGGAAGTTGGTCAATAGCGCGTTTGAAATCTTGAAATCGTATGGAGGGAAAATAAATTTATCCGTCCATCCTACAAATGGCTTAACGCGATTGTTGGCTGATACCGAAGATTCAAGCGCCTTGAGAGAAGTGGTTCCAATGGCACACACTTTCTTCTTGTTGTCCAATGCGTTGTTGATAATCGCTGTACTAGGCTCAGAAATAGCATAATTTTCTGAGTCGGTTTTGTGCTTTGTCAAATCTTCTACATCCACTTGGCGGAAAGTACCCACGCCCACGTGCAAGGTGATAGGAGCAAAATTAATCCCCTTGATTTCCATGCGGCGCTGAATCACCTTTGTAAAGTGCATTCCAGCGGTAGGGGCAGCTACGGCACCTACGTGTTGGGCAAAGATGGTTTGATAACGCTCACGGTCGGCATCTTCTACCTTGCGCTTGATGTCGCGCGGCAGGGGAGTTTCGCCTAGTTCGTCGATGGCGCGCATGAGCTCGTCGTGGTTGCCATCATACAAGAAACGAATTGTACGGCCGCGCGAAGTAGTGTTGTCAATGACTTCTGCTACCAAATCGCTATCGCCAAAATACAATTTGTTCCCTACCCGAATTTTACGTGCGGGGTCAACCAATACGTCCCAAAGGCGCATTTCGCGGTTAAGCTCACGCAACAGAAATACCTCGATTTTAGCACCTGTTTTTTCCTTTTGTCCGTACAAACGAGCAGGGAAAACTTTGGTATCGTTGACAACCATCACGTCGCCTTCGCTGAAGTAATCTATAATTTCGGAAAATTTTTTATGTTCAATTTTCTTAGTTTGACGATTTACCACCATTAAGCGGGAGTCGCCACGATCGGCTGGATAGAGCGCAACAAGGCTCTGAGGAAGGTCAAACTTGAACTCGGACAGTTTCATATATCTTTCTTATCTAAAAGACACCTCAAAAAATTAAGACCGCAAAAGTACTAATAAATAAGCGATTTTCAGTTACTTTGGTGCTTTTTTTTAGATACACCCCTTCCTCAGAGGCTTTCTGAATTAACTTGGCGCTTTAAGGAACGAGTGTCAACGGAAAAGTAACGTTGGCATCGTCGCTACCAGGAGTGACAGTCCCGTTCTTTACTGGTTGACCATTAACGGGCGGTTGGTGACGGAGCTGTACTTTTATAGTACCTGTGCTGGCTGCTCCTGTGACCAATGTCCCTGCCAATCCAATGGGTAGGCTGCGGCTGTCTTTATCAGTAGCGGTATAAGTAAATAAGCTAGACGCACTTGGGGTTACTACGACCAAATGCTCGTCGGCTTTACTCAGAATTTCACTGGTTTTATTTTCAGCAGGCGTTTTACTTTCGTCCAAAAACTCCACTTCAAGTTTGTAAGTGCGGCTTGGACGCAACGAAATAGCGCTGATGGTAGGGGCAGCACCACCGTCGCCGTCCAAATCTTTCCACTCAAAAGTTTGAGTTGTCGTTGTGCCATTTTCGGTAAATTTTAACCGAACTGTGGTAATCAACTCGTTTTCGTCCTCGGGAGCGGGCTCTTCTTTTTTGCAACTTCCAAGGGTTACAACTAAACCTAACAAAATGATGAGTCGGGTGTGAAAAAGTGACATAGTTTGATGGATATGTTGAATGAAAAATTATAAGACGGGGAATGGGTCAAAAAAACGTTCGTTGGCTTCCATTTTCTTGATTTCTGCTTCGGTACAGAGACAGGCAATGAGTTCTTGCTCAATGGCTTTGGGGTTTAAATCTTGCCCAATAATCACCAGTTCGTTTTGTCGGTCGCCAAAGCGCTTGTCCCATTTGCTTTCGATGAGCTTTTGATTTGAGACGTAAGCCGAATACCGAATTCGTTGGTTAAAAGGCATGCTGCACCACCAAACTCCCGCGCTTTCGGCGCGGAGGGAGCCGCCTGCTTGGCTCCAGTTGATGGCTTCGTCGGGGCGAGAAGCTAACCAAAAAAGTCCTTTGCTGCGGATAATACCTGCGTGCCAATCGTTGGAAAGGTAATTCCAAAAGCGCTCAGGGTGGAAAGGGCGCTTGTCTCGAAATACAAACGAACTGATGCCGTACTCTTCGGTTTCGGGGGTGTGGCCTTTGCCCGAGGCAGTGTTTTGTAATTCTTGAATCCAGCCTGCGGATTGCTCGGCTTTGTCATAGTCAAAAAGACCCGTATTGAGAATCGTGGAAGGAGGCACTTTGCCAAAAGTCGTTGGAATGATTTTCGCAACAGGGTTCAAGGACTTGATGATGGCGGTCAACTCTTGCAGTTGTAGTTTGCTAATCAAATCCGTTTTGTTCAATAAAATGATGTCGGCAAACTCAATTTGGTCGGTCAACAGGTTGACAATTGTCCGATAATCTTGTGGGTCTTCACTGAGTTTGCGTGTTTGAAGGGTGTCCACCGAACCAAAATCTTTGGCAAAATTGAAGGCATCTACCACCGTGACCATGCTGTCGATTTGTGCCCATTTAGACAAATCAATGCCGTTTTCTTCGTCCACAAACGTGAAAGTTTGCGCCACAGGAACAGGCTCAGAAATGCCTGTACTTTCAATGAGTAGGTAGTCAAAACGGTTTTCTTTGGCCAGTCGCTCAACTTCTACCATTAAATCTTCCCTGAGCGTGCAGCAAATGCAGCCATTCGACATCTCAACGAGTTTCTCTTCGGTGCGCGAAAGGGTATTTTCTCGCGCTACCAGCTGTGCGTCAATGTTGACCTCACTCATGTCGTTCACAATGACTGCGACTTTAAGTCCTTCTTTGTTGTGAAGTACGTGGTTGAGCAGGGTGGTTTTTCCTGCCCCCAAAAAACCTGACAACACGGTTACGGGCAATTTTTTCTGTATCATTAAAGCGAGTTTTTGCAATAGTGTTGCAAATGTAGTCAAACTTTTATTTGCATCAATGTTGCAATTGACTTTTAGGCAGAATTTTTTGTGGAGGACTTAAAACGTATAGCGAAGTTTCAGGGAGACATTGCGGCCTTGTTCGGTTGCAAAGTAGCGAAACCGATTGAGGTAGTCGCGGTACGAAGTATTAAGGGCGTTTTGAACCGCAAAAGTCCAATGTAATTGCGACGATTCCTTGAGCGACAGAATGCCCCCTATGTTTATATTCCACAAATGATAAGCCGAAGGAGGTTCCATAAAATCACTGTTAGGCGGTACGCGTCGCTGTTTGTCCACCCAAAGGTGGCTGAGCATCAGATAGGTATCTTTGGAAGAAAACACTTTCCCAACATTCCAACGCAATTCATTTTCGATGCGATTGGCGGGAATAAACACCAAATACCCCTGCTCACGGCGGTCGTAAGCGCGCAAATAAGAGAGTTTTAAATTATGGGAAAAATGCTTTGGAATTATATCCCACTGAGTATCAAGGTCGAAGCCCGTAAATGTGGCGTCGGTTTGGGTGTATTTGAAATAGGGGAACGCGCCACGGATGGTCAAAATAGGTTCGGCTTGGGGTTTTAGGTAAATAAAATCGGAAATTTGGTTGTGATACATTCCCAATTCTCCCTTAAAACGTTGGCCAGTGTATTCGACACTTCCGATGAGGTTGTAAGCGATTTCAGGCCGAAGAGTTTCGTCGCCTTCTTCGTACGAAGCTGCTCCGTGGTGAACGCCTTTGCTGTACAATTCATTGGGCGTAGGGGGCCGCCAAGCTGTTCCAAAATTGGCTCGAAACGACAACTTTTCGTCGGGGGTATAAACTACGCCAACGGTACCCGACCCATTAGTAAATGAGTGATGTCGTGGGTCAGGCGTGCTGCCAATGAAGCGAAAAACATCCAATTGGCGCCAGTCAAAACGAGCGCCAGCTTCCAACTCCCAGTGTTGAAATACCCAACGTTCTAGCCCAAAAATGCCGATATTGGTTTGCTCAAAATCAGGAATCAGTGGCCGCCCGTCCGTAAAATTGTACTGATACAGTCCACTTAGCCCCAATTGTCCACTCATTTTACCGTTGCCAAGTGGCTTGTGGTCAAGCACAAGGTCGCTGGTAAGGGTAGTGATGCGGAATAGTAGCGCGGGAGTAGTGGATGCTTGCGGCCCGTGCAAGTCATACTCGGCCCGACGGTTAAATTGCCGCCCGATGGTCCAGCTAAGTCGGTTGCCGTTAAAATTATAGAATGCTTTCCCTTTAAAAAGGTTATGGAGAATGAGCTGGTTGGGGCGTTCGATGTTGCGGGTGAAGCCCGTTTTGATAAATGGTTCGCCGTTTTTGATGACGTTCAATAAATCGGACGTACTCCCAATGTGTGAACCCGAAAAAATGCCAATGTTGTTAACAAACTGGCTAAAAAATGCTTCAACGCCAAAGCGGCTGCTTCGGTAGCCTGTTGTGGCCGAAAAATTGTTTTCTCGCACGCCCGTATTGGCCATAAAATAGTCGGGAGTGCGGATGTTGCCACCGTTTTTGAGGGTGCCTTGAATACGCCATGCCCAGCCTTTCCACTGAGGTAATCCGCCTTGCAATGTGCCTGACACAACCCCAATGCGGCCGTTGGAAAATGCCGCAGCATTCACTTCGCCACTCAGCCGTGGGCTTTTTGGAAGTTCGTCGGGCTCAACCAAAATAACGCCCGCAATGGCGTCAGAGCCGTAGCGAACGCCTGCTGCGCCTTTGACGACGGTTAGGCGTTTGGCAATAAACGGGTCGATTTCGGGCGCGTGTTCTGAGCCCCATTGTTGGCCTTCTTGGCGAATGCCGTTGTTCATAATGACGACCCGATTGCTGTGCAGACCGTGAATGACGGGTTTGCTAATCGATGCCCCAGTTTGGAGGGTTGTGACGCCCGATATTTTTTTGAGGGCGTCGCCCAACGTTTCACCACGGGTGAGGTCGAGGGCTTGCCCTTCTAAAAGGCTACTTTTTTGGGAAAGAGGCGTTTGGATGCGTCGAGCAACAATCTCGACGTCCTGAAGGTGAACTTCGTCTTCGCTCAGGTTCAGGTCTTCTTCGGCGCTGTGCTCAAGGACAATAGACGTTTTAATGACTTTGTACCCAACGATGCGGCATTCGAGGGTGTATTTCCCTTGGCAAATTTGGTCGATTTTATAGCGACCCGAAGTGTCCGTTGTGGCAAAAAAGGAAGTTCCTTCGATGCGTAAAATAGCCCCAACGATGGGTTGACGGGTTTCACGGTCTTTGACGACTCCTTTGATGAGGCAGTGGCAATCTTTCGGAGTTTGCGCGTAAGCGGAGTGAAACAATAAAAAAAGAACCCATCCAGCGAAGAATTGAGGCTGCCAACGGCGTTTTGGGCGCGTCGGGTGCTGTGGGAATATTAGGAAAGGAGGAAGTTCTTTTTTATTCATTTTGGACAAAAGTACTTCATCTGCAACGAAGTTGCAACTGTAAAAAGTTCACTAAAAAACCTGTTGGCGAAATTCTTTCTAAAAAGAAGTTCCAACAGGTTTTAGCTTATTTTTCAGACTCTTCGGTGGTGTCGGCGTCTTTAGGGCGTTCGTAAATGAGTTTGCCCTTATCGTCCCATTCATTCAGTACGACTGCTTCGCCGTCTTCGTACCAGTAGCGAGGGTAGCGGGTTACTTTTTTGCGTTGACGACGGTATTGGTAGTATTCATTCCAAGTTCCGACGGGGAAGTCGTTGTCGTATTGGCCTTTGACCATGAGCTGACCACCGTCATAAAACATCAGGTAATCACCTTTTCGTTTACCGAACTGTACTGGAATCACTTCCCGTACTTTGGTGTGGGCCGAATCATAATAGGTCACTCTGGACTCGGCAGGAAACCCGTGTTTCCATTTGCTTTTGTCTAATAATTTATAATCACCGTCGTAGCTTTCCCAGCGCCCATCTTTGGTGCCGATGTAATAATTGCCTTCTTCGACCAAATTCCCCGATACGTAGCGTTTGTATGGGCCGTGCAAAATCAGCGCCGCTTCTTTATCTTTCATCACCGATTTAGTAATGATACGGTTGCGGGTATCGTACCAATACACATCCAGCCCATCGTAAGTACGGGGTTGACGGTATTCTTTTAAAACGTGAAATTCGATTTGGGTAATACGGTCGCCACTCCCTGTGCTAGAAGTCATGCGGTTGATGGCAAGCCCTTCGTAATCGGTATGGTATTTTTTCTTTTTCTGCCTGCGTGCCTTTTCTTTTTTCTTAATGTCCTTGATTTTTAGGCCAAGGTCGGGCAGCGTTTCACTGAAAAACTCTTTAGCATCGGATGGTTTGACGGATTTTCCTCCGACAGTGGCACCAACCCCAAGGCTAGGCGTGGCGATGCCTGCTTTTTGGAGCATGCTATCGGCCTGCGCTTTTCGTTCTTTAAGTTGTTGCGATTTGGTTTTACTCGACGAAGGGTTTTGCTCTTGTGCAGCAGCCGTAAATGCCAAACAAAGCGTAACAAATGCAGGAATAAAGCGGAAAGAGGACATACTCGAATGCAAAAACATGGTAATTCTACGTGTTTGATACGAAACTAACGAATCATTTGCCAAAATTATACCAAATTTTAGAACGTTGCGCCGTTGATTTTGTTGTGTGCCCAATTATTCCTCTTGTTTCTGACGTTATGCTTTTAAAATGCGAATCACTTTTTGTCCTGCGTCGCATCTCATTGCACACAAATAAGGGCCTGGCACCCAGTAACTTCCTTCAACAATGGCTGAATAGACTCCTGCGGCCATGTTGCCTTCTTTGATGGTGCCTACTTCACGCCCCATCATGTCGTATAGGCTAATTTTGACGTACATGTCTTTTTTGAGTGAGTACAAAAGGGTGGTGTAGGTTGTGAATGGGTTGGCTCCGCTTTGGTCAAACGTAAATTCTTGGTTGGTAGCCACGTATCCACTCGTTGATTGGCGGAAAATAGGAAGCGTTGAAAAAGTCTTTCCTCCCATAATGCCTTGTACCGTGTTTGTTTCGACGCCGAGGTGGTCTTGCAAAATACTGGCGTAAAGTTGCCGAAAATCGTACTCAAACTTGATGTCGCCGTTGCCGTCGAGGTCACCTAATGCGGGGTTTTTACCCAATACCCCCCCGCGAACGCCTGACCCAATTACAAATAGAGGAGCCGCCGAGCCGTGGTCGGTACCCATGGTGCCATTTTGCGACACCCGTCGGCCAAACTCCGAAAACGTCATGACCACTACTTTGTCGGCCAAGCCGCGTTTTTCCAAGTCTTTTTGGAAAGCAGCCACGGCGTCGGCCACGGTTCGGAGCAGGTTGGCGTGTGTACCAGTGTTGGTGGCATTGGCCACTACTTGGTTGGCGTGGGTATCAAATCCCCCAATCGTCGTGAGATAGACAGGAGTTTGAAGCCCACCGCCAATAAGCTCGCCCACAATTTTGAGCTGACTCGCCAAGTTTGTCGTAGGGTAGGTGTAAAGATTTTTGAGAGACTTGTCCCATTTTTGTTTGATAATGCCCGAGTAAGCCACCGATTGCGTAGCTACTTGCCGCATAAAACGGAGCTCGTCGCCCGCAAGTGTCTCAGGAACAGGTTCGTTGTCGATGGTGGTTCCTGAGACTAAGTTATAAAAATTGGTCGGGTTGCTAAACACCACACCCGTTGAACCTAAATCTGTTTGAATCAACAACGACTCTACCGAACCCAGCTGAATGGCCATGGGTTCTTCGGGAATTTGCAGGGGAAATCCTGGGTAAAGTTTGGTAAGGTAGCGCCCAATCCAGCCTTCGTCCCAAAACTCGGCCGCATCAGAGCCTGTCAACCAAATATCGGTAGAACGAAAGTGTGAACGGTTGGGGTTGGCATAACCTACATTCTGAACGAGGGTCAGCTTGCCTTTGTCGTATAAGTCTTTGAAAGCCGCCATTGCAGGGTTGAGCCCCATCTGACTGGTGAGGGGCAATACGTTTTCTTTTTTGATGGCAATGTTGGCGCGCTTGTTATAATACAACGGGTTTTCGTAAGGAACGACGGTATTCAAGCCATCGTTTCCACCTGCGAGCTGGACTAAAACCAAGATTTTTCCGTTGGTTGCTTCCATGTCGATGGCAAACGGATTATGGGCAAAAGCTTTGACGGACATTCCGCCCATTCCAAAAGCGACCCCACCCGACAAAAAGCTTAATTGCTGTAAGAATTCTTTCCGATTCATAAGTTGTTTTCAGGATTGAAGGGGTTACGCAAATTGAAATTCTGGCAAGCGCATAATCGCCTTGAGCAACGCTTTGATTTGGTTTTCGGCGCCAGGGGTGCTAGTGGACCAGTTGGCGAGAATCGTACTGCCCAGTAGGGTCGAGAGCAGCGACTGTTTTTTTGCCGCACTTATGGGAAACTGCAAAAAGAGCCCTACTATATCATCCACCAATTTGGTTGCATCTTCCGACGTTTTGAACGTACGGGCGTAGGAAACAGGCGTATTAATTTGTTTAAATTGGGTAGCTTTGGCATTCCCCATGGTGTTGACGATATAATCAGAAAGGCTGCCTCGGGTGACAAAAGTGGTTGAGCTAATCCAGTCGCGCTGTCCCACCCATCCTTGTACATCTGGGGGGTAAAAAAGTTGCTGTTGAAGTGCTTGCGTTTGCGTATAGATGTAAGGCCAATCGTTGGTCGTATTCACTTGCTCACTGGTCAAGTCAAAGGCTTTGAGTGTGCCAATGGTGACTTCCATGGGGTTTTTAATTTTGGCACCTCGGTATTGAGGATTAAAAAACTCGTCGGAGGTGAGCATGAACTTTAATACGGGGCGTATTTCGTAATTGTTTTTACGAAACACTTCCGCCATTTGTTTGACAAAAGCCTCGTTGGGTTTATAAAAAACAAACTCTTTGAACAGCTTGCGACAAACGAACTCGGCCGCTTCGGGTTTTTCGAGAATCAAGTCCACCACGTCGCCGTGTTTGTAGTTGCCCGTTTTTCCAAAAATTGTTTTATTGGTATTGGCAAAACGGTTTTGGGTAAATACGGCATTGAGCCCGTTTACTTGCCAACCCGTAAAAGCAAGCGCAGCTTGTTTGATGTCGTTTTCGGTATAATTCCCAACGCCAAGCGTAAACAGCTCCATGATTTCGCGGGCGTAGTTTTCGTTGGGAGTGCTGCCATTGCTCAAGCGACCATCCAAATAAATCAACATGGCAGGGTCGATGGAAACGTCTTTGGTTAATTGCCTAAAATTGCCCCAAGCCGAACGCCGAAATAAGTTGTTTTGAATGTACAAATGCTGCGGGTAGTTGACTTTGTCTCGTGCCGAAACGAAGTGATTATGCCAGAAAAGTGTCATTTTTTCTCGCATATTTGTGCCTTCAGATAGCATGAGGTCGTACCACCAGTACGTCATGGCGCGGTAGCGGTCGCCTTCGAGCGAGTTATTGACAGGCGTTTCCGTCACCCAGTCTCCTGGAGATGAAGGAAGCGGTCGGTCGGCCAATAATTCCTTCTCAACAAAGTCGTTGAGCGTTGTATATGATAACGCTTTGTCGAGGTCTTTGCGAGAATAACCAAACAGGCAGCGAGACAGCAGGTGTTTGGCGTTAGAAACATCCCACACTGGCATAGTAGATAGTGATTAAAGGGTACTTTGCTGGTAGCATTTTAAGTTAGACAAAGGTATATAAAAAAGGTTTAATCAGGGAGGTAAGCCTTTTTTAGTAGCCCAATGAATTAATAAAAAACAAACCAAAAATAAGTAAGAATGCAGGTAGAAGTTTGTGCGTTTTCGATTGAGTCGTGTTTGAATGCCCAGCAGGCGGGAGCTACGCGCATAGAGTTATGTGGCGGGTTGTACGAAGGAGGAACGACGCCCAGTTATGGGTTGATAAAAAGAGCCAGAGAAGTAACAACGCTTCAACTATACGTCATGATTCGCCCCAGGGGTGGGGATTTTTGTTACGACGACGAAGAGTTTTTGGTGATGAAACAAGACATCGAATTGGCCAAAGAATTGGGGGCAGATGGTGTTGTTTTTGGGTTGCTTTTACCAACAGGCGAAGTGGATGAAGTACGTACGGCCGAATTGGTCGCATTGGCAAAGCCTTTACAAGTAACTTTTCACCGTGCTTTTGACGTGGCCCAAGAGCCATTTGAGGCATTAGAGGCGGTTATTCGGACGGGGGCAGTGCGTATTTTGACGTCGGGACAAGAAAATTCGGCTTTGGACGGCGCGGAGTTATTGACCCAATTAGCCAAAAAAGCCGCAGGACGAATAGACTTAATGGCAGGAAGTGGAGTAAATGTTATGAATGCCGTGCGATTGGCGCAAACAGGCGTGCAAGCACTCCACCTAACGGGCAAGGCCGCTCGAAAAGGCCAAATGATTTATCAGAAGGAAGGAGTGAGCATGGCTTCCGTGTTGCCCACCGACGAGTACGAGATTATTTACAGTGATGCCCTCAAAATCAGGTCAGTAGTAGAAGCTGTGAATGATAAAAAAGACAATTATTAAATTTTTTTATTAATTTAAGTCGCTTATTATCTTACAAATAGATACCTTTGTCGCTGTAAACTACTCCTTCTTTTGACAAACATGATTACCGAACCTTTAATGATTCAAGCACAAGCCGCTGACAGCAATTTGTCAAACGGTATGGTAGGTCAGGCTATCACCTACGAAAAAATTCCGACTCAGATTTACGCCGATGCCAAAGATGCTTCGCGCGCCGTGGCGCAAGAAATCGCTGATTTGATTCGGGCCAAGCAGAAGGAAGGCAAAAATTGTGTGTTAGGCTTGGCGACGGGGTCGTCACCTAAAACGGTGTATGCCGAACTCATCAAAATGCACCGCGAAGAAGGATTGAGTTTCAAAAACGTAGTGTCGTTCAATTTGGATGAATACTACCCCATGCAGCCCGATTCGATTCATAGCTACGTGCGTTTTATGCGCGAGCAATTGTTTGACCACGTGGACATTCCTAAGGAAAATTACTTTATTCCCGACGGAACGGTACCTTCGGCGCTTATCGCTGATTTTGCCCAGCGTTATGACAACAAAATGAACGCAATGGGTGGTATCGACTTCCAACTTCTTGGAATTGGAGGAAACGGCCACATTGGTTTTAACGAACCAGGGTCGTTGATTAACTCACGTACTCGTTTGATGACGCTCGACCACTCTACCCGCGCTGCTGCGGCCATGGAGTTTGGAGGGCTGCACCACGTACCCAAAAAAGCGATTACGATGGGGGTTTCGTCCATCATGAACGCCAAACGGGTAGTGTTGTTGGCGTGGGGTGAGCGCAAAGCACCCATGATTAAGTCGTCGGTAGAAGGCCCCGTGAGCGAACTTGTGCCTGCGTCGTACTTGCAAGCACACCCTAACGTGGCGTTTTTTGTAGATACGCGGGCGGCTTCAGAATTGACCCGAGTGAAATCACCGTGGTTGGTAGATACTGTTGAATGGGACAACTCAATGATTAAGAAAGCGGTAACGCATCTTTCGTTGACCCTTCAAAAACCAATTTTGAAACTCACTACCAAAGATTACAATGACAATGGTATGAGTGATATGTTGGCTGCTCACGGTTCTGCATACGATATTAATATCAACGTTTTCAATCAGTTACAACATACCATCACAGGATGGCCTGGAGGTAAACCAAACGCCGATGATACGCACCGTCCTGAGCGCGCGCATCCTGCCAAGAAACGTGTGATTCTTTTCAGCCCGCACCCCGACGATGACATTATTTCGATGGGAGGCACTTTCCAGCGTTTGGTGGATCAAGGGCACGAGGTTCACGTTGCGTACCAAACGTCAGGGAACATTGCCGTGGCCGACGACGAGGCGTTCCGCTTTATCGACTTTGTGGTGGATTACAACCAGAAATTCGGTATCGAAAGCCCCGCGGCGATGAAGATTTTTGATGACGCAAAAGCGTTTTTGAAAACGAAAAAAGACAGCGAAATAGATACGCCAGAAGTACGTTACGTGAAAGGCATCATTCGTCGCGGAGAAGCAAAAGCAACGTGCCGTTTTGTCGGAACGGAGCATTTTCATTTCCTCGACATGCCGTTCTACGAAACAGGTACGGTACAGAAAAAGCCAATTGGCCCAGAGGACGTCAAAATCATTGCCGATTTGATTGAGGAAATCAAGCCACACCAAATCTACGCAGCGGGCGACTTTGCCGACCCTCACGGAACCCACAAAGTGTGCTGGGATGCCATCGAGGCGGCTTTGGGACAATTGAAACACAAAAACTTCATGAAAGATTGCTGGGTATGGTTGTACCGTGGCGCTTGGGCGGAGTGGGATATTCACGAAATCGAAATGGCGGTGCCAATGAGCCCCGACCAAGTGGTGAAAAAGCGGATGGGTATCTTCAAACACCAATCACAAAAAGACGGGGTGGTGTTCCAAGGCGAAGATTCGCGCGAGTTTTGGCAACGTGCCGAAGAACGCAACAGCGGAACCGCCAAACTCTACGACCAACTTGGCTTGGCCGAATATGAGGCGATGGAAGCCTTTGTTCGTTGGCATTTCTAAACTAGCATATAGGTTTCCAAATCAATAATTTTTAAGCATCGGTCGGTGAATAACTGGCCGATGCTTTTTTGTGTAAAATTCTATCTTTGTGTTTTTAAACATCACGTATATGCGCACTGTTATTTTGCTACTTCTTTCCAATGTTTTTATGACAACGGCTTGGTATTGGCACCTCAAATACAAAGATACCGACTTGTGGAAGGTGGTCGTTATTAGTTGGTTAATTGCATTTTTTGAGTATTGTATCGCCGTTCCCGCCAACCGAATAGGCTCGTACGAATTCAATGCCTTTGAGCTCAAAACCATCCAAGAAGTTGTTAGTTTGGCAGTCTTTGTTGGATTCGCCGTTTTTTACCTCAAAGAAGAACTTCGTTGGAATTATCTTGTGGGTTTTGCCTTGATTATACTTGCGGTATTCTTTATCTTTAAGAAGTGGTAATGCCTTCGCGTGCAACAGTCGTTTTGAGATGTGCGTATAGGTGATTAAAGCACGCAAAAAACGACGGCAATGAGGAAAATTCTATGGATATTAGGGTTTTGGTGGGGGAGTTGGTTGTGGAGTTACGCTCAGGTAGATTGTGGAAACATCGGTTTTGAAACAGGAACAACCCAAGGCTGGACGTTGACGAACGGAAGCATTGGCCTTGCAGGCATTCAGCTTATTTATCTAAATGAAGTCGCGGGTACGTACGACAATGGCCACCTGATTACCAAACGAAGCGATGGCAATGACCCCAATGTCACACGTGAAGCGTTGCCGATGGTGGCGCCAGGAAGCCAGTATTCGATTCGTATTGGTAACGGAACCGCTAACCGTGGGTCGAAATTTGACCGAATTAAAACTACGTTCATTGTTTCGCCCGATAACACCCTCTTCCAGTACAAATTTGCCGTTGTACTCAACAAAGACCAAAATGATACCCATCAGTCCCACCAAAAACCTGGCTTTAGTTTACTGATTTATGATGAAAATAAAACGCCGATTGGGTGTAGTTATTACGATGTGCAGCTAACTAGAGCAGGGGTAGTTGCGGGATTTAAAGCGCAGAGCACCACGGTAGAATACCGCCCTTGGACGACGGGTGCCATTGACCTTCGTAATTACATTGGCCGTAAATTGACGGTTGAGGTAACAGCCCACGGGTGTACACAACGAGGCCACTACGGCTATGCGTATTTTGATGCGCAGTGTTTGAAGGCCGAAATTAAGCCTAGTTCAATTTGCCCAGATGCTAGTGGTTATTTGACTTTGGTCGCTCCTGATGGTTTTGCTTCCTACAAATGGAATACGGGAGAAACGACCACAAGCATTAGAATAAAACCCAAAATAGGAGATAAGTATTTTGTAAAAGTAGTAGCGCCGTCGAGCTTGGATGAGTCTTGTGAGTTGCAGTTGGATTATACCGTCAAACACCAAAAAGCGGATACAACCATTAACAAAACCATTTGTGAAGGAGAAAGCTTCACCGTAGGAACCACGGCTTACCGAACATCAGGAAAGTACGTTACAAAAATAGACCGTGGGGAAAGTTGCGATAGCACAGTCACGCTCAACCTTACGGTCAAACCCTTGGCCCGCCACTCTCAAAAAGTAACGATTTGTGAAGGCCAAACGCTGACCGTTGGTACAGTTGCATACACAACGGCAGGAACATATACCACCACCATATCGCGCCCTTCGCTTTGCGACAGCATTGTTACGACGACGTTGGTGGTGGACAAAATAGAAGTTTCCGTACAACCCACCGAAGTGTCAGTTGCGGAAGGAGATAGCGCACAGCTACGCGCGACGCTGGTTTCGACCTTTGCCAATGCCAATTACACGTACCGCTGGGAACCCGAACGAGGGCTGTCGTGTGCCACTTGTGCCGTAACGTGGGCTTATCCAGAAATGACCACAAAATACAAATTGACGGTCACGAATGCGGATAAAACTTGCCAGAAGGTAGCCGAGGCACGCGTCAAAATTATTCAGTGTGGGGTTTATACGCCAGATGTTTTTTCACCCAACGATGACCAACAAAACGACGTGTTTTTTTTGCAAGCGGGCGATTGCGTCAAACAAATCAAAGAAATGACGATTTACAGTCGTTGGGGGGAAGTCATATTTCATCAAGCCAATGTTCCCATTTCTCAGCCTGCGTATGGGTGGGATGGGAAGTACTTGGGGCAGTTGCTAGGCGTAGGTACGTTTCCTTACCGAATCACGATTGAGTTTACCGACCCCGAACTGAACCCCTATACTTTTACAGGTGTTGTGATGTTGATAAAGTAAGACACGCTACAACCCGAATCGACCCACGTGTCTTGGAAACAATCGGGTCAGCCTGTACTTCGGCGTCGATTGACCCTTCGCACGTATTGATGGCCTTGGGAATGACCGAAACCGAGGCGTTTTCGTGTATTCGGTTTAGTTTGGGGCGGTTTAATCAGGCTAGTTTTAATTTTAAATGAGCTCCAAGTCCCTCATGTATGATACGAAAAAGCGTAGAAAGGCGAATATCAGAAGCATCATTCTCAATACGTGAAATGTAAGATTTGTTAGTCCCTATCTTAGCGACCAACTCAGCTTGGGTCATATTTTTGCTTTTACGGGCTTCTTCTATTAATACCCCAATCTTGAAAGCTTCATAGCGTTGTTCCCAGTTTTCTCGTGCCTCAGTACCAAAAGGGCCGTATTTGAGGTCTAAAATATCTTCTAAAGAGGTAATGTTAGGATTGTTTGTCATCGAAATAGGCTTTTTATCTTTTGTCACGTTTCAAGGTCTGAAATCGTTTTTGGGAAAGTGCCAGACGTTAAAAACGCATCTTCCAGAGGTTAGAGATAAAGTCTTTTAGCCAAACACAAACCAGCGTGGGCAGCCCCAGCGGGGCGTAATCTTGCGAGGCCGCCCTTTAGGTTTGTACTATGGTAAAATTTCAAGATTGAGTATTTTTAACAAACAGTACCAGAGTGGGCTTCCCTATG
>NZ_JBYFCH010000012.1:0-172027 GCF_057652295.1 Runella sp. R5_40
AAGATAAAAATGACTACCCAGCGGCCTTGAAAGCCTACTCAAAAGCATTAGAAATCAGAGAACGGCTCGCCCAAAGCAATCCCGAGGCGTATGAAATAGAACTTTGCAGAAGTATTGTGTTATTGGGCTTACTTCAAAAAGCAGATTATCAATCTGCTCGTCAAACAGAAATCAATGGTTATTTGGGGAGAGCCAAACAGATACTGCCCAAGTATCCAGATATTCCCCTTGCCCAAACGCTCATGGAGTATGTGAATGATTTGGAGGGCTACTTCAAAGCGGTGCAGTTGTACAATGAAATACAAACGGTTCAAAAGCAGTTAGCTACTCTAAAATCAAACTTAGAAAAAATCAAAATCAAAGAGCAAATCATTGAAAAATATCGGTATCTGGTGGCCAATGGATATCCAAAATTTGCCAATGAGTTGGGGAGTAGTTTGAGTAGCTTGGCATGGTATCAACTCTTTGAGAAGCAATTCAAAGTAGCCGAGCAATCCGCCAGAGAAGCCCTCAATCCCACTACTTTCAAGAAAACCGAAGATTACGATAACAAAATAGAATGGGCAAATACCAACTTAGCTTTAGCCTTACTCTTTCAAGGCAAATACACTGAGGCGGAGCAAATTTACCTCGCCCTTAAAGACAAACCCTACAACAAAGCCACTTACCGAGAAACCTTCTTGGCAGATTTAGATGAACTTGAAAAGGCGGGGGTTACGCATCCAGATGTGGCTAAAATTAGAGAATTGTTAAAGAAATGAGAACATGAAAAAAGCAATCTTATTCATCAGCATCATTTGTACTAACGCTTGTTTGGCACAAAACAACAAGCTCAATGGTTTTGTGGTAGAGCAAAGCAGCGGTTCTAAGCCCGTTTCACAGGTTAGTATTTCCTCTAATAGTGCAAACGTAACCCAATCTGCTACCGATGGGCGGTTTATCTTGGCTTACCAAAGCCTTGATGCGGGCGATAACATCAATATCAGGGTACAAAAAGAGGGTTGGGAGGTAGTCAATGAGAAAGAACTACAAACCGTCATCCCTTCCAATTATGTCGTTCGTCCACTCAAAATTGTGCTTTGCAAGGCGGGCACTATCAATCAAAATCGAATCAAATATTACAATGTTTCGGTCAACTACATCACAAAACGCTTTGAAGAAGAAATAACAAAGGCCAAAAAAGAAAATCAGAATTGGCAAGAGAAAGTACAAAAAATAGAAAAAGACAAAGAATTTCTTCTTTCACAAGCCAATGAGTTGGCAGAACGATACAGCCGAGTGAACTTTGATGATGTGAGTGCCATCGAAAAACAGGCATTTGATTTGTACCAAGAAGGCAAAATCAAAGAAGCCATTGCCCTCTTAGAAAGTGTGGACTCGGAGGCACTCATCCGCAAAGCCAAAGAAGCCAAGCAGAAATGGCTGAAAAATAAAGGCTCGACTATCCGCCAAGAAGAAAGAATCAAACCCATCCTGAAAGCAGACTCAACTCTCAAAAACAAACAATAATGAAAAAGGCACTATTGATTTTTTGCTTGTTGAGCAACTTCAAAACCATCGCTCAGATACAATTTAAGGGCATCATCACTGAACAAAATAGTGGCAAAAAGCCTATTGCGTTGGCAAACGTAAAAGCTGAATTTGCAAACCCTATTCAAAGTGACTCCAAAGGCAATTTTAATCTTAGGTTTCAAGGCAAAAACTTTGGTGATGAGGTTTCGATTCAAGCACAAAAGGATGGGTTTGAGGTAGTCAATTTCAAAGAAATGGTTGCCAAAATTCCTAAAAAGCAGGTAGCACCCTTCAAAATCATCATGTGCAAAGCGGGGTTAGTTGCCCAAAACCGAGTAAAATATTACGGAATTTCGGAGAAATACATCACTGAAAAATATGAGAAAGAGTTAGCTAAACTCAACCGCAGTACTGCTGGTTGGGAAGCCAAAGCAGAAAAATTGGAGAAAGATTTTAGAGCCAATCTTGAATTTGCCAAAGAACTCGCCGACAGATACAGTATGATGAATTTGGATGATGTAACCGCTATCCAACGCCAAGCCTTTAAGCTATTTGAAGAAAACAAAGTAGAAGAAGCCATCAAACTATTGGAAGGGGAAAACTACCAAGAGAACATCCAAAAAGTAAAAATAGAGCAACAAAAGATACAAGAAAACGCCCAATTGGCCGATGAAGAAATAGCCAAAGCCGAAGAAATTATCCAACAACAAATCAGCAAACTGATGTTCCAAGCTGACCTCTATACCCAAGATTTTCAGTTTGATAAGGCGGAGAGGACTTATGAGATTGCGGTGGAGGCTGATACGAGTCGAGCTGAGAACACTTTTAAATTTGCCGTTTTTCTTCAAAAACAAAACCAATATGACAAATCTATTCAATATTTTCAAAAAGCATTAAGATTAGTCAAAAGTGAACCCAATGTAGTTATGATTCAAAACAATTTAGGGCTTTTGTATAAAGATAAAAATAGCTACCCAGCTGCATTTAATGCCTATTCCAAAGCCTTAGAAATCTCTGAACGCTTGTCCAAAACCAATCCTTCTACTTACAAGCATTTGGTGGCGAGGACTCAAAACAATTTAGGAACTTTGTTTCAAGCTAAAAATGACTATCCAGCCGCTTTGAGTGCTTACTCGAAAGCCTTGGAAATAATAGAACGCTTTGTCCAAACTAATCCCGATACTTATGAGCCTTTTGTGGCCACTGCTCAAAACAATTTGGGGGTTTTGTATCAAGCTTCAAATGATTACCAAGCCGCTTTGATTGCCTTCACCAAAGCCTTGGAAATAAGAGAACGCTTCGCCAAAACCAATCCTGCTACCTACGAGCCTTATGTGGCTAATACTCAAAATAATTTGGGATTGTTGCATCAGGATAAAAATAATTACCCAGCCGCTCTGAGTGCTTTCTCGAAAGCCTTGGAAATCTATGAACGATTAGCCCAAACTAATTCTGCTGCTTACGAGCCTAATGTGGCCATTACGCTAAATAATCTGGGGGCTATGTATCAAGTTAAAAATGATTATTCATCGGCTTTGAAAGCCTACTCGACAGTATTAGAAATATATAAACGATTGGCCAAAACCAATCCTGCTACTTATGAGCCTTTTGTGGCCACTGCTCAAAATAATTTGGGGGTTTTGTATCAAGATTCAAATAATTACCAAGACGCTTTGAGTACCTACACCAAAGCCTTGGAAATTTATGAACGCCTTGCCAAAATCAATCCTGCTACCTACGAGCCTGATGTGGCGAGGACTCAAAACAATTTGGGGCTTATATATAATGAAAAAAATGATTACCCAGCTGCTTTGAGTGTCTATACCAAAGCCTTAGAAATTTATGAACGCTTGTCTAAAACCAACGCTGCTATCTACAATCCATATGTAGCAGCTTCTCAAAACAATTTTGGGGGTATGTATAAAGGCCAAAATAACTTCCCAGCCGCTCTGAATGCTTATTCAAAAGCTTTAGAAATCTATGAACGCTTGTCCAAAATCAATCCTGCTACTTACGAGCCATATGTAGCTACTGTTCAAAACAATTTAGGGGTTTTGTATAAAGCTACTAATGAATTATCCGCCGCTTTGAGTGCCTATTCCAAAGCCTTAGGAATCTATGAACGCTTCGCTCAAATCAATCCTGCTACCTACGAGCCTTACATAGCAAAGACTCAAAACAATTTGGGTGTGGTATATCAAGCTAAAAATGACTACCAAGTCGCTCTAATTGCATGCTCGAAAGCCTTGGAAATCTATGAACGCTTGTCCAAAACCAGCCCTGCGACCTATGAACCACACTTGGCTGGTACTCAAAACAATTTGGGAGTTTTGTATCAAGCCAATAATGACTACCCAGAGGCCTTGAAAGCCTACTCGACGGCCTTGGAAATCTATGAACGCCTCGCCAAAACCAATCCTGCGGTCTTCGAGCCTGACGTGGCTGTTACTCAAAACAATTTAGGGGTTTTATTTAAAGCTACAAATGAATATTCTTCAGCTTTGAATTCTTTCTCCAAAGCTTTAGAAATCCGTGAACGCTTGTCCAAAACTAATCCTGCAACTTATGAGCCTGATGTGGCGGGTACTCAAAACAATTTGGGGGTTTTATATAAAGCTACAAATCAGTATGATGCTGCTTTAAATGCTTTCTCCAGAGCTTTGAAAATATATGAACGCTTAGCCAAAACCAATCCTGCTACTTATGAGCCTTATGTGGCCACTTCTCAAAACAATTTAGGAGGATTGTATCAAGCTAAAAACGAATTCCCACCCGCTTTAAAAGCCTTCTTGACTGCTTTGGAAATCTATGAACGCTTAACCAAAACGAATCCTGAGGCTTATGAAATAGAACTTTGCAGAAGTATAATGTTATTGGGCTTGCTTCAAAAAGCAGATTATCAATCAGCATGGCAAATACAAATCAATGACTATTTGCAAAAAGCCAGACAAATTTTACCTAAATACAATGATGTATCACTTGCAAAATCTATTTTAGTGTATGTAGTTGATTTAGAGGCATATTTTAAAGCCTTGAAGTTGTACGAAGAAATACAAGCTGCTCAAAAGCAGTTATCAGCCCTCAATTCAAATTCGGAAAAGATAAATCTTCGAGAAAAAATCATCGACAAATACAGGTATTTAGTGGCTAACGGTTATCCACAAATTACTATTGAGTTGGGAGGTAGTTTAAGTGGTTTGGCTTGGAATCAACTTTTTGAAAAGCAATTCAAAGCAGCAGAACAATCAGCCAGAGAAGCGCTCAAACCCACTACTTTTAAGAAAAGCGAAGATTACGATAACAAAATAGAATGGGCAAATACCAACTTAGCTTTGGCCTTACTCTTTCAAGGCAAATACGCTGAGGCCGAGAAAATCTACCTCGCCTTCAAAGACAAACCCTACAACAATGCTACTTACAAAGAAACCTTCTTGGCAGATTTAGATGAACTTGAAAAGGCGGGGGTTACGCATCCAGATGTGTCGAAAATTAGAGAGCTTTTAAAAAAATAACCCATGCAAAACATAGACGTCTTCATCTCCCGCAAAAGTGCTGATGCACCCTACGCTCAAAAGCTGTATGAGTACCTCACGACGCAGGGTTTAACGGTTTTTGAGTCTGATAATACCCTCAAACAACTCGGCAATGCCGATTACATCAAAGCCATTGATGAGGCATTGGTCAGTAGTACGCATATGGTGGTGGTCGGGAGTTCTGCCGCCAATATCCAATCGTCGTGGGTAGAGGCGGAGTGGTTGTTTTTTCTCAATCGCAAGCGGTCGGGCAAAACATCGGGCAATCTGCTCACGGTGGCTACCAGTACCCTCAAATTGGAAGAGGTGCCACCCAGTTTGGCCAATTATGAGGTCATTCCGTACAACGAAAAGAACTTTCCTATTATTTACAATTACGTTCGTCAGCCCAATACGCCTGCCAAGCAAGCTCCTAAAAATCCCTTTCCCGCCGAGCGAGAAAACAAAGTACTACGTTGGGTCATTGGGGGTTTGGTGCTGTTGTTGGTAGCTGTGTTTGCTTTTTATTACGTCCAGCCCTACGATGCTACCTTCATTCTCCAACCATCCACCAATCTCCAAATCAACCGAGCATACCCTGCCTTCAACGGAGGCAAGCTCGCTGTGGTAGTCAATAATGAAGTAAAAAAAAGCCAAGTATTGGCCAATGGCGAAGTGATTTTTAAGCAACTGCCCTACACCACCAAAGGCGAGAAAGTAGCCATACGATTGGATAACCCCCACTGGAAAACCCAGCAAGACAGCATCGAACTTGATAAATCGGTTCGTTTGGCGATTGTGCCCAATGGCAGTTTGGGCGTTTTTAGAGGGCAAGTACGGCAAGAAGGCAGTGCCATCGCCATCCCTTTTGTGAGTATTCAAATTGACACCGATACCACCATTACCACCGATGCCCAAGGGGTATTCAATGTGGTATTGCCTCCCAAAATGCAAAAAGAGCAGTACCGTTTGCGGTTTTCTAAATCAGGTTTTGAACCCAAAGACACCTACCAAGATTCAAGTAATTATTTCCCAAACTCCAACGAAGCTATTTATACGTTGAGAAGAATCAAGTGATTGTCTGCAAAGCCCCTCAGCGAATACTACTGTCCCCAATCAGGGATTATCGAAGTGCGGATTTTTGAACAAAATACTTTTATACGTGGCTGAATCGTAGTATTTTTACCTACTTTCAGCCACGTATCTTTTAATCTGTATGAAAACGACCCTCATTGGACGAGAAAAAGAGCAAGCAATCCTACTCAAAGCCCTGCAATCGGACGAGGCCGAGATGGTGGCCATCGATTGACCGAAAAACGACCAACTGGCTCGATGCCTTTCAGTTGCTGATTATGTGCCTGGAAAAGAAAAACAAGGCGGGCCGCATGGTGGTTTTCATTGACGAATTGCCCTGGCTGGCTACGGCAAAATCGGGCTTTTTGAGTGGATTGAGCTTTTTTTAGAACAGTTGGGCTTCCAAAAAAAACATCGTGGTGGTCATCTGCGGTTCGGCGGCTTCGTGGATGATCCAGAAAGTGGTGGACGATAAAGGCGGCCTTCACAACCGCATCACGAGGCGGATTGACTTGCAGCCCTTCAACCTCTACGAAACCGAGTGCTATTTCAAAAGTCGGAATATTTTGCTGGACCGTTACCACATCGTTCAGCTCTACATGGCGTTGGGCGGGGTGCCGCACTACCTCAAAGAAGTAGAAGCGGGCAAAAGTGCCGCCCAAAACATAGACCAGATTCTGTTTAGACCCTCGGCTATTCTCCAAAACGAGTTTGAGCGGCTCTATCCCGCCCTTTTTGAGCATGCTGACAAGCACATTGAGGTGATTCGGACTTTGGCCAAAAAACGACAGGGCATGACCCGCCAAGAAATCATCTCGGCCTCTACCCTGACCGACGGCGGGGGTATCTCACGCATTTTGGAAGAGTTGGCGGTGTCGGGGTTTATTTCGGTGTATTTTCCTTTTGGCAAAAAACGAAAAGACAGGGTCTATCGCCTCACCGACGAGTTTTCGTTGTTTTATATACAGTTTATGGAAAACCGAGGCAACCGAGGTGCAGGCATTTGGCAGGAGTTGAGCCAAACGCCCGCCTACAAAAGTTGGGCTGGCTACACCTTTGAGAGTATTTGTATTAAGCACACCTCCCAAATCAAAAAAGCCTTGGGCATAGCGGGCGTATATACCGAAGCAAGCGGGTATGTGGGCAAGCGTGAGGGCGAAAAAGGCATTCAGATTGATTTGGTACTGGACCGCAAAGACCAAAGCATTAATATTTTTGAAATCAAGTTTTACCATACGCCCTGGGCCATCACCAAAGCCGAAGCCGACGAACTGGCCTACAAAAAAATGCAGTTCAAACGCCTAACCAGCACCCCGAAGCAGGTATTCCTGACGCTCATTTCGACGTTTGGCATACAGCCCAACAGCCACAGCATCGGGCTGATAGACAATAGCCTCAGCATGGACTGCCTCTTTGAGCCTGAGTGAGAAGGAGGAGTTTGATTTTTTGATAATTTGTAGAAAATATTAATCTAAACCGATATTATCCCATGAGCAACATCGAAGAAGCCAAACGCCGTATTAGAAAATGCCTTGAAAATCAGGAGACCGAGTTGGATTTGAGTAGTTGTAGTATTGAGTTTTTAAGTGAAATTCCCGACATTTTCAAATGTACTCATATAAGAGGTTTAGATCTTTCATTTAATTTCATTAGTAACATTGAACAAATTGGCTTGTGTAGTAAACTTGAAGGACTAATTTTGAATAACAACAGGGAAGGTTTGGATTTAAAAGGCATTGAAAACCTTTCAAATTTAAGTGTACTATCAATTTTTAATTGCAATGTTACAAACCTATTACCATTACAGCATTTAACAAATCTGATTGACATAAATGCAATTGAAAATAGGATAAATGATGTTTCACCAATCGGAAATCTTATAAATTTGAAACGTATTGAGCTTGCATCAAACTTAGTTGATAATATAAACCCCATAGTTAATTTGCCAAATATTGAAGTTATTGATATTAGGGGTAATCCAATCAAAGATTTTCGAGTACTCTTGACAGCAGAAAGATATAAAAATGGGGAACTGCACATAAAAGCTTATAATGGTGAAACATATTTAATTTTTGATGTCTTGCGTTCAGTTAGGGAGGGATACCCAGCTCTCAAAAAGTATTATGATACCATCAACCGAGAAGGTATAATCCAAAACGACCAACTCAAAGTCATCTTGCTGGGCAACAGCACGGCGGGGAAAACATCCTTGGTAAACTATTTGGATGAGGAAAAGAGGATATTCGATGAAAAGCAAACCACTACACACGGCATTTACACACCCAAAAACTTTCGGCTCAGAGAACAAGACCAAGAGCCTAAATTTAAGGTAAACATCTGGGATTTTGGCGGGCAAGACTACTACCACGCCACGCATCGGTTGTTTGTTACCCGTGAGAGTACCTACGTGCTGGTTTGCAACAAACACCTCGAAGACAAACCCGCCCAGGAACTCACCACCGAGTACATGCAAGTAGGCGAGGAAGTGCAGGCCGTGGAAGTCCCCGTGCAGCACTATCCCTACCGCTACTGGCTCCAAACGCTGGCTTTTTTGACCCAATCGGGTAAAATTGATGACCCTCAAAACCAACAAAAAGATAAAAGCCAACTGCCCAAGCTGTTTTTGGTAGAGAATAAATGCGGTATCGAACACGAACAGGTTAAGCATAACCAACGCATGAGGTTGGACGAAAAACTATCCCAAACCCTGCCTTTTGAGTTAGTGGGCGGGGATTTTTATCACATAGACATTGAGAAAGCGTACCAGTACCATTCTGGTAAAGATACCAGCGATGAGGCTAATGCGTTTCATCTGGCGTACAAGAAGTTTGAGAAACAACTCCTCCAAACCCTCCGTACCCAAATCGAAAACAACCGTTACGAAGTTCACGCCAATTTTCCCAAAATCAGGGACATTCTGGCTTCGATGGCGGCCTATATGCAGAATACCGAACCCTCAGATGAACTAAACGAGTATTTGTCAGCCAATAAAATCGCCCCTATCGAAAGTTACCCAAAACTGCCCGTGTGGATTAGCTACGACGAGTACCGAGACCTCGTAGAACGCAACAGTAAATCCAAATTTAAGGACATCGAGGGCTTTTTGCACACCTACCTCCAAAACCTCTGCGGGCGTATTTTTCATTTCAAAGACATTCCCAGTTTGGCCCACATCGTATTCATTGACCCCAACTGGCTGCACCAAACAATTTACAAAGTCCTGAACCAGAAGGTACTCGACAACAAAGGCGAGTTCACGATTCACGATGCCGATGCCGTCATTGATGGCAACATCATAGATGCGGCTACTTTCTTGGATGCCATGAAAGCCTTTGATTTAATCTTTGAAATACCCAACCAAGACCCCCAACGTTTTGTAGCTCCGCAGTACCTGCCCGAGGTATGTCCGCTGCACACGGCTGGTTTGTACTCCTTGATTGAAGACAACTACGACTTGGCCCTGACGTTGGAGTTTTCGTACTATTTACCCAGTTCGTTGATTTCCAGAATTATCAGCAAAAAAGGCCACCTCATCAAAAACCGACAGCAGTTTTTGTGGCGAAACGGCCTCCTCTACACCGACGAAAACCAAGTGAGTGTGTTTATCGAATGTAAACCCACCCAACGGAGAATTGACATCTCACTCAACAAAAAAGACAAAAACAAGGTACAGCAAACCCTGCGGGAACTGATGACATTGCTGGAAGAGAACTTCTCGGATGAGATAGCGGATGCTTACATTGTTTTGCCTACCATCAAAGCCAAAGCCAAGTGGAAACACCTTTTGAAATCGAAAGAAGGCAGGCAAAACAAAGTCAAAAACTACGATGAACAGGGCGAGTTGGTGGATGCGGAGCCGTTCTGGTTTTTGTTTCGGGAGTTTGAACGGAAGCCCCTCAACGTTTTTGTGTGTTACAGCCACGAAGACCAAACCGAGATGGAGGCGTTCACCCATGAACTGACCAAACAGCTCAACTCCTTTGAAAAACAACACGGCATCAAAATCAATAAGTTTACCGACCTCGAACTCAAAACGGGGATGTTGTGGGATACGGTTTTGCAAGACCGCATTGCTCAAAATGACGTGTTGATTTGTTTGTTGAGTCCTACGTTTTTTACGTCTTCGTACATCCAAGAGAAGGAATACGGTAAAATGAAGCAACTCGCTCAGCAAAATCCCAACAAATTGATTGCTCCGATTTACGCCAAATCTTGCTATATTTCGGAAGACAACGAAATCGCCAATTTGCAGTTTTACAAGCCCAAAAGTGAGGATTTTGGTTTGGAAAAAATCAAGAATTTTGCATTCAGCAACCTCCTTGACAAAGACAAAACCTTAATTCCCAACTACGTTTCAGCCTTTATCGAAGATATTGAAGCGAAGATGTTAGAGATTTGGAAAAGAAAATAATAATTACCCATGCCCCCCACCCACTACGACGTTTTCATCTCCCGCAAAAGCCAAGACGCCCACTTTGCCAAAGAACTCTATGACTTTTTGACCAGTAAGGGGTTGAAGGTTTTTGACTCACTCCATTCTTTACCTGAACTCGGCAATGCCGACTACCAAAAAGCCATTGATTACGCCTTGGATGCCTGTATACACATGATTGTGGTAGGTAGCTCAGTAGAAAACATTACCGCCTCTTGGGTAGAAGCCGAATGGCGATTGTTTATCAATGAAAAACGCTCAGGCTACAAAACTGGCAATATTTTATCAGTGGTAACCCACAATGTGACCATTAGAAGTTTACCCGCCAGTTTACGGTACTATGAAGTTGTGACATTAGAGAAAGCCAATTTTGAGCGGGTGTTGGCGTATGTGAAAACGCAAGAACAGCAACCAGAAAAGCCCCCAATAACTCCCAACCCAACAAGTAATCCACAAAAGAAGGAAAAAGGTTTTTGGGAAACGCTATTCTCTAATGATAATGACAATCATAATCCTCCCAAAACTGAGGTAAAAAAATGGGCTGATAAAGGTCGGGAAGCTCACTCAAAACAGGATTATGTGGAAGCCGTCAAGTGGTGTCGAAAAGCTGCTGAACAGGGTCATGCTACAGCCCAACATAATTTGGGGGTGATGTATTTCAATGGCAGTGGAGTAGAAAAGAATGAGGTGGAAGCCGTCAAGTGGTATCGAAAAGCTGCTAAACAAGGTTATGCTGGTGCCCAAAATAATTTGGGAGTGATGTATAAAGATGGTCGTGGCGTAGAAAAGAATGAGGTGGAAGCCGTCAAGTGGTATCGAAAAGGCGCTGAGCAGGGTGATGCTAACTCACAATTTAATTTGGGTTTGATGTATGCCACAGGAAGTGGGGTAGAAAAGGATGAAGTAGAAGCCGTAAAATGGTACAGAAAAGCAGCAGAGCAAGGAAAAGCCGATGCCCAGCATTTATTAGGATTAATGTATTACAATGGCAGTGGAGTAGAAAAGAATTACACAGAAGCCGTAAAATGGTACCGAAAAGCCGCTGAGCAGGGAAATGCCACAGCCCAATATAATTTAGGTACAATGTATTACAATGGCAGTGGAGTAGAAAAGAATGAGGTGGAAGCCGTCAAGTGGTATCGAAAAGCGGCAGAGCAAGGGTATGGAGGAGATGCAGCTGCCCAACATAACTTAGGATGGATGTATGCCAATGGCAGAGGCGTAGAAAAGAATGAAGTAGAAGCCGTCAAGTGGTATCGAAAAGCCGCTGAACAGGGCTATGCCAATGCCCAAAATAACCTAGGGGCATCGTATGAAGATGGAACAGGTGTGGCTAAGAACTTAGCCGAGGCTATTCGGTGGTATCAGTTAGCAGCCAGACAAGACGAAGAAACCGCTCAAATCAATCTCAAACGCCTCAACCAATCTTGGTAATCCCTCTATCTCCAACCCTGCTCTGCTTGCAACCTTAGAACAATAAAACAATAACTTCACCCAATTATGGTAGGTTTTGTTACAAAAAATCAGTAAAATAACCTATGTTTTGTTACAAAGCCCTATCTTTGTAACAAAAAACAGGCAACCATGACATTAGAAAGAAAGGTATTCAAACAGCTCTTGTCCTGGAAAATAGCCCCAACACGAAAACCATTGATTTTGAGGGGGGCACGGCAAGTGGGCAAATCCACTTTGGCCAGAGAATTGGGCAAAACCTACCCTCAGTTTATCGAAGTAAATTTAGAAAAGCAGGAAAATTTCGACCTTTTTGAAACCATTTCACTCCAAGATATCGTCGAGATTTTGTTTCTGAAAAACAATTTTTCGAGAACAAAAGAAACCTTGATTTTTCTGGACGAGATCCAAGAAAGCCCCAAGGCAGTACAACAACTACGGTATTTTTATGAAGAATTTCCTGAGATTCACGTCATTTCGGCGGGGTCGTTGTTAGAGTTCGCCCTCCACAAAATAGCGTCATTTCCAGTAGGTCGGGTAGAGCAAATAGCCATCCATCCTTTCGATTTCGAGGAGTTTTTGATGGCAATAGGGCAAACCGAAGCCCTGAATCAATGGCATAAGGTGCCGATCAATCATTTTGCTCACGGGGTGCTGCTGTCGCTGTTTCACCAATATACCATTATCGGTGGAATGCCCGAAATCGTGAAAAAATTTGTGGAAGACCAAAGCTACTCCAACCTCTCACCGATTTACAATAATTTATGGCAAGGCTACAAAGATGATGTCGAAAAATACGCTCAAAACGCCACCGAGCGGAGGGTCATCAGGCATATTCTGGAAACAGCACATTTTGAAAAAGATAGGATAAAGTTTGAAGGATTTGGCCAATCAAATTATCGGTCGAGGGAGGTAGGCGAAGCGTTCAGGTCTTTGGATTTGTCCAGGGTTATTCAGCTAATTTATCCAACCACTGCCACGGGTATCCCCATCTTGGCAGATTTGAAACGAAGTCCAAGGTTACAATATTTGGACACAGGGATTCTGAACTTTGCCATGGGCATTCAGGCCGAACTCATTGGTATCAATGATTTTAGCGATTTGTATAAAGGAAAGATTATCCAGCAGGTAGTGTCGCAACAATTACAAGCATTGCACCAAGAATTGCACTACAAGCCAACATTTTGGGTAAGAGAAAACAACAGTGGAAATGCCGAAATTGACCTTATTTATATTTTTCAAAGCGCAGTTTTTCCGATAGAAATAAAATCTGGAAAACAGGGAAAATTACGCTCTTTACATCAATTTGTTGAGCAAGCCGATTTTGGTTTTGGCATCAGAATGTGTGCCAACAATTTTTCGGTCGAAAAGGCTACCACGGCAAATGGGAAAAACTATACCCTGATGAATTTACCCTATTATTTAGCAGGAAAACTACCCGAATATTTGACGTATTTGATTGATAATGAGTAGGTTTTTCTAAACGCTACGACGAGTACCGAGACATCGTAGAACGCAACAGTAAATCCAAGTTTGAGGACATCGAGGGCTTTTTGCACACCTACCTCCAAAACCTCTGCGGGCGTATTTTTCATTTCAAAGATCTGATTGATGACATGCGGAGATAAAAGTAGTCCGAGAATTGGGTAAAAGAATCATTGCTATTCGCCCCAAAAGGAGCAATTACGTACCGCCTTTCATTAAAAAAGCCAATCCCGAATACATCTCCAATGACATTAGAACGGTGTATAAGGCTTTGAAGAAGTAGAAACAACGTTAGATTGAATAGACCATATTCTCAGAAAGCCACGAAACAGTCAATGCTACGAATTCTGAGAAGGTAAGTTCATCCATTGTCCATTTTAAGGAAGTACACAGTTCGGGTAAATCTTGCTGAAATCGTTGATAGTTCTCAAAAATGTAGCTACCGTGAGGCAGACTTCGGGTAGTATGCTCACTCAGCCAATCACGCACCGATTGAATCAGTTGTAGGCTGTCGTTGCGGTGGCTTTTGATGTCTTGTCCACCCAAATCGGAGATGAATTGTTTGTAGCGGAAGCCATCTGTATCTAAAATCAGGTATTTTTTCTCCTTATGTGATTTTCCACCGAACTGTTGGCAACCCATGAATAGCCCCAGTTCGAGCGGCATATTGAAACGAGGAAGCCCTTGGGCAGTTTCGATACGAGATAAGTCGTGGATGCCAAGTTTACATTCCCCCATCATGCGGACGATTTTTTGAATACGAATGTCGTTGGAATTATTGGATTCAAGAGCGCAACGAGCGATAAATCCACAGGCGTGGACTCCAAAAATCAGGGACTCAAAAAGGGGGTTATAAGTGGAATCAAATGGACAGTTGATAAAAACGCTCAGTGCGTAGTTAGGATTGGCTTTTTTCATCAAACACGTTTCTTCGACAAAGCCACTATCGCTTTTTCTACTTTACGAGCGAGGCTCTTTTTAACGGAGGGATTAGCTTTGTAAGGGTTACGCTCAACAGCAACGCCACTGAATGGTTTCCCATCGGTTTTGATTTCGATAAACTGCCTTGAATCCGCATCTCTCAGAATATAATGACCCGTGGCAGGGTTTAAAATCTGGCTACGACGACTTGTTGTTTTGGCTTTGACAGTACTCATAAAATCGCTTCATTTATTTTTACTAAAGATAACATTCGTTTTGCGAATAATATTTTAATTTGGTGAGAAATTTTGCAAGAATTGACTCTCGCACCCATGCCACCCACCCACTACGACGTATTTCTCTCCCGCAAAAGCCAAGACGCCCACTTGGCCAAAGAACTCTACGACTTTCTGACGGACAAAGGGTTGAAGGTGTTTGACTCTGAACACTCTTTGCCCGAACTCGGCAACGCCGATTACCAAAAAGCCATTGATCATGCCTTAGATTCCTGCAAACACATGATTGTGGTGGGTAGCTCCGTAGAAAACATTACCTCTTCCTGGGTGGAAGCTGAGTGGCGATTGTTCATCAATGAAAAGCGCTCAGGGTATAAGGCAGGCAATATTTTATCCGTGGTGAGTAAGAGCGTTTTACTTCGTGCATTACCTGCCAGTTTACGCTATTATGAAGCTATTTATTTAGAGAAAGCCAATTTTGAGCGTATTTTGGCTTATGTGAAAGCACAGCAACAAGCAATGACTGCAACCACAAAAGAGAAAACAGAGCCGCAGGAACTACCTATTGTGACAATTAATTCAGAACCAACAAAGAAGGAATTGGAAGAATGGTATGAGAATGGTTGGGATGCTAAATCTAAGGAGAAATATGGCGATGCTGAAAAATGGTATTTAAAAGCCGCTGAACAGGGACATATCTATGCCCAATATCATTTAGGATATATGTACGAAAACGGAACAGGTCTAAAAAAGAATTTAGCTGAAGCTGTGAAATGGTATAAGAAAGCCGCTGAACAAGGCCATATCTATGCCCAATATTCTTTAGGTTGGATGTATAACAATGGCAATGGCGTAGAAAAAAATGGAGTCGAAGCTGTGAAATGGTATCGAAAAGCCGCAGAACAAGGATATGTAATTGCACAATACAAATTAGGACGGATATATGAAAATGGTTATGGTGTTGAAAAAAATGAAGCTGAGGCAGTGAAGTGGTATCGAAAAGCTTCTGATCAAGGAGATGTAGATGCCCAAAACAATTTAGGAGAAATGTATGCTAGTGGCCGAGGTGTAACCAAGAATGAAGTCGAAGCATTAGATTTATATCTAAAAAGCGCTGTAAAAGGCAATTTCAAAGCACAATACAATTTAGGAGAGATGTATTCCAATGGCAGAGGTGCAAAAAAGAATGAAATATTAGCCATTAATTGGTATCGCAAAGCTGCTGAACAAGGATATGTCGTTGCTCAATTCAATTTAGGACATATGTATGACAATGGTATCGGGGTTGAAAAAAATAAAGCTGAAGCCGTGAAATGGTATCGAAAAGCTGCTCAACAAGGATATAAAATTGCCCAATTTAACCTCACATGTCTCAACGAAACTTGGTAAAAATCCCATGCACATCAAACAAAAAAACAACACCCTCATCCTCGGCGTTACGGGTCACCGAGATTTGTTGGAAAAAGATTGGAAGGTAACAATCAACGGCGATAAAGTCGAGGTGGCGGGGGAGTTGTTGGGCTACGTCAAGGCCAAATTGCAAGCCTTAGAGCAAGAAACGCCCCACAAGCGGCTACTACTCCTGAGTGGTATGGCCGAGGGTGCCGATTTGCTGCTGTGCTACGTAGCCCGTCAGCTCAAAATCGAGTACATCGCCGTGCTGCCCTTTGCGCCCGAGAAATACCTCAGTCAGTTTGCGTCGGAGGCGCAGAAGGAGCTTTTTCGGGAATTGCTCCAAACGGCAGAGGCCGTGGAAGTAGTCACCCAATCGGAGGGCCAAGACCCCTACCGCGCCGTGGGCTGGGAGATAGCCCGCCACTCCGATGAGCTAATTGCTCTCTGGAACGGCGTGGATACGGGTTTAGCAGGTGGCACTTGGGAGGTGGTCACGATGGCCCGCACAGGCAAAGATGCCGACGGACGGCGGTTGAGCTGCCTCCGCGACAAGCACCGTCAGGCGTTTCGGTTGCACCATTTACTCACACCCCGCCAAAAAAGCCCGTATCCAATCCCCCGTTTTTTTGATACTACTTCCATCAATGCGTTGTTGCCACTCGGAACGGCCTATTCGTGGATAACGCTTACGGGCGGAATGCCCAAGGAATTGTCATGGTGGGGCAAAACGTGGCGCTGGTTTGTCGAATACCGTTACGGGTTCTTCAAGTATTTTATGACCTTGCTTTTATTTACGGCGACCATTGTAGTGGGAGGGATTGGTATTCATAGCTATGCCGAACACGCCGCTCACCTACCCAACGCTACCGTACACCACATAGCGTGGTGGGAGGCATTTTACAAAGCCATCAAGTTCAGTGCCATTTTCCCACCTCCTTTCGATTACGAGGCAAGTGCCTATTCGCCTACGTATGTGTGGGGCAAAGTCTTAGGTTTGATTTTCTTTATGTATTCGGCCAGCGTGGCGGTGGTGCTTCTCATGGGTGATACTGCCAGAAGAATAATAGTTCGCTGGCTATTTGGTCGGGTTTTTCGTCCGTTTAACTTGATTTTGGGTCTCAATGAAAAAAGTTTTGATGTTCTCACCGACCTACGTCTTCGCCGAGAATGGGTAGTAGCCCTCGAACACGACCATGATTCCCCCTACTACGAAGACAGTCAGCAGCAAGGAGCTATCGTCATAGGCGATGAGCCACAAGTGCCCGTCAAATTGAAAGACGTAGGTTTTCAACGGGCCAAAGAGGTCTATATCTTTGGCGACGACGACAGCGAGAACCTCCACTTGGTTCAACAAATGGACAGGCTGTTGGTGGAGCGTCAAAACCACTCGTCCCAAAGCACTTGGTACGTGCAGGTGCAAGACGCGGGCAAGCGGCAGTTTCTCAATAAGTTTACGCACAAGTTGCCCAACGTCAATATTTATTCGTTCAATCTCTACGAAAACATCGCCCGCCGTTTGCTGATTCAGTATCCCATTGACCGTTTTTATCATAATCCTACCAACGACACCAGCCACGTTTTTATCTTTGGATTTGGGCATTTGGGTCACGAAATCCTGCGTAGCTGCCTCAAAATGGGGCATTTTGGCAAAGGTAGAAAATTGGTGATTCACGTATTTACGGAAGATTCTGCCGACAAGCAGGCCGCTTTTGCCACCCTCAATCCTTGCTTGGCCGCTCTCATAACCCCTGATGCCGTTCCTGCGGCGTTTGACAACCTGCTGGGGCGTGAGTTGTTGGACGAAGTCTTTGGGCATATTTCGTTGCATTTTCACAAACTGCCCCAAAATGATTTTTCCTTGCTCCACGATACGCAGCCCCTCTACGATGCTTTGCGGCCCAATGGCTTGGTGAGTATTTATTTTACGTTGGAAGATGAGTTTGCTTCGGCGGCACATTTGAGTAGTTTGCTCGAACGCCTCAACGCCCTCCAACAGCAGCCGCTCAATGGTCAAAGTCGCTGCGATGTACAGGTGTTTTGTTACTACAATTTCCCCAATGAAGGCGAAACGGCCTTGGTGGAGCGGCGGTTCAACGAGTTGGCTCCGCACGTACCCGTGGTGTGTTTTGGTAATTTCCTCAACGAATGTTCGGCGCGCTCCATCCGCGACCGCGCCTTGGACCAACTCCCGCAGTTGGCCGCGCTCTACTACGACGAGGTCATTGACAAACAACAATCGTGGGAGGACGAAGCCCCCGCAGCCATCATCGAACGGGCAAAAGTGAACTGGCGTAGTAAAAAAGAAATGGACAAAGAATCAAACCGCCTTTTTGCCGACCATGCTTTTGTAAAAATGCGCCTCGTGTGGGAAACCATGCCCCTGGTAGAAAAACAACAGGCCACCGATACCACGACTTCCATTGCCCAAGAACTGCGGGAATGGCTGCAAAAAGGCTTGAAAGATTACCAAGAAGTAGCTGATTTGGAGCATCGTCGTTGGTGTGCCGAAAAACTTTTAGACGGTTGGATACCCCTCCTGACCGACCCCGCCGAAATTGCCGAATGTGTGCAGCACTGGAAAAACGACAAACCCTTTAAGACTTTGGCCCGCTCCCAAAAGCAGCACTTAGACCTCGTACCCACCGCCCGCCTCGCGCAGATTGAGGTAGAAAAAGATACGAAGCTGATTGAGGGTATTGCGGCGTTTATTGGGGTGTTGAGGGGAGCAATTTAGATAAAATAAAGCACCAGCCTCATCGGTTTTTATCCAAAAATTGTTTGACTTTAACAACCAACTCTTGGATTGGATTTGGATATATCTCTTGATAAGCCAATATATTATGTTTATCTCTGATCTGAGAGTAAAGCGTAGGTTTGATGTCAAATTTCTCTGGTTGATAACAAATAACCTCTTTTCCCTCATCAAGAGCTGTTTCGAGTTCACGTCTTACAATTAGAGAACCTTGACTATTTTCAGTAAGTACTAACACCAACATTTTCAAGGCTTCATGTTTGATTTTGGCTTCAAGTTGTGGCTCCCAATCCCCTACCCTCATATCCCAAGGAGCCATGAACACCGAAATATTCTTATCTTCCAATTCTTTCTTGATTTTTAATGCTAAATCTCGATCGGTTGAAGAATGACTAAGGAAAACTTCATGAGTTGTTTTGTCAAAAATTTCTGGTTCATTGTATAAAAAAACTTTATCCGATTCTATTTGGGGATTAAAAACGGTAAAGCCATCAACTCTAACTTTAAAAAAAGTCTCAAATGAATACTCATCATCTTTTACTCTTTCTTTCAAAATTCTAAAATTATTCAAAGTATCTCTATCGGTGTCATCATCAAAAACTTTTGAAGCTCCTAATACGCCCAAAGTATGAATTCCATGAATCATTACTACTCTGAATTTTGACTCATCATAATCATTAGGGAATGCTGAAAAATAGCCATAATCGAGTACCAAACTTTTAGATAATTTACCCTGTTCATCAATGATATTCTGATATTCAGATGTATATAGGTCGTTTTTACAAATCAAACTCTGAGCATCATTGGTATATCTAATTTTAGTAGGAGGGCTAAAATCGCTAAATCGCCTACAAGCATGATTATTAGGGTCTTTTATTATTTGATCCAATGAGGCATTATAATACTCATCACCACCTGGTCCACCTACAATAACCAAATTTTTTCTAAAATTATAGCCTCTTATTTCTGTATTATGAGATAATTCTAAATGTATTCTTGCATTAGGATATCTTCTGGAAAGTAGTAGACCAATATTAAATATAGCATCTCGATCTCCCATCCCATCAATCAATGCTAAATTCTCATAATTTATCTGACCTCTTTTCAAGTCCTCAAAGTCCGTAGCTCCTATTATGGTGATTTCTTGGGTATCTTTTGGAAACCAAACCTTATAAAAAATCTCATGTAAGTTTTCCATAATGTCAATATCGGGTTCTAATAAGACCTTTAAAATATTTTATATCTTTTATTTCATTTTTGATAAATACTGTATTGTCTGGCAAATCAGTTCTGAGGATTTCACCAGCGGAAACATAGCAATTTTGGCCAATATGTATACCTCCCACCAAAATTGCATTAACACCCACTATACTGCCTTCCCCTATTACAGGCGATGGTTCATCAGTAGTATTCCAATCTCTGGTTGGATTATAATGACTATGAGCAACCTCCCCCATAAAAGTCACTCTATCCGCTAAAATACATCTTTCAGGAATATGGCCACCAATTATACAATCGTTACCAATCATAGACTTTCCATATATTTTTTTACCATATAACAATTTTACATTATTACCAATTCTACAATTTTGATACACAGTACAATAATCATCCATTTCAAAATTATCACCTATGATTACGTCACCTTCAACGATACAGTATCTCCCAATTTTTGCATTATCGCCAATAGTAGTAGACATTTTTTCATCTCCAACAATTGAGAAAAAACCTATGGATTTAATGCCTAAAAAATGGACTTTTTCTGTGATGTATGGATTCATGATTAAATTGATTTTAAGATTTTCTTGTAAATAAAAAAATGATTAGCCTTGGTATCGGGGTGTGTTAAGTCATCATCGCCTACCACCGCAAAACCATGATTTGCTTTTGGGACTTCTGTAAGTTTGATATTATCGTAACCTGAAATACTTCTTAGAGTAATATCAATGGGAACTATTGTGTCATCTTTGCCATGAAAAATATGTATTGGAATATGACAATTATTGAATTCATCTTTTATATCAAATATATTTGCCTCATTAAGCATTCCAATACCATATCCAACATCTTCATTTAGTACCCCTGTTTTCTTTATTTTTACTAAGTCTTCATCTGTTAGAGTACTGAATTTATCAAAAAAATGAGCTTTTTCTTTACCTGTCACTTCAAACATATAGTCTAATACAGGGGCCATAAGAAATGCTTTTTTTATCGGTCTTTTAAAAGAATTCAACCACTTTATTAATATACCACCTCCACAGCTTGTACCTACCACATACAATGCCAAATCTTCTGTAAAACTGTTTCTCAATTGCCAAAATGCGCTTTCGATATCATTTACAAGAGCTGATATAGTTAGATTTTTAAATTTACCCTTTTGGCTTTCCCCATTATATCTGAAATCAAACCTAAATGACGCTATTTGATTTTCTTCTAAAAAAAAAGTTAAATCTTTGTAGAAACCCCACTCATCTTTATCTGATGGAATTCCGTGGACGAGCAAAAATGCTGCTTTTATTTTTCCATTTGGAATAGTTAAAATACCAACCAAATTAGTTCCATCAAAACTTTTAAACTTGATTTTCTTTTTCATTTTTTTGAACATTTAAAGATTTGCTAATTTGTATGTTTGCATCATAGAAATGGAGTCACGTTTATCGTAATAGAGTTTGTGTAGTATATTGATACCTTCTTTATAGCGATTGAGTGCCTGTAATCTATACGTAAATAGTATCTCTCTTTTAGATGTAACAGTACCCTCTCTTGTTCTGTCATAAAAATAGATAGCCTCCTCAATAAAGTCAAGTGTACTTATACCTTTGAGTAGTAAATATCGTAAAAAAAAGTCTGTTAGCTCTGCATAAAGAAAACTCTCATCGAAGCCTCTCAGTTGGTCAAAAGTTATCTTGTCAACCAACTGCGGCTGAATGGAAATAATATTGAGCAAAAAAGGGTCTTTTTCAGTACGAAAGTATTTTTTGGCCTCCTCAAAATAGGGTTTAGGCTTGCGGCGAGTTACTGTTCCATTTTCAAATACGATGCACTCGCCTATCACCATTGTACATCTAGCTGAATGTACTATCAACTGTTCGATACAGTCGGCTGCCAGAGTGTCATCGTCGTCCAACCACACCAACCATTTGCCTTTTGAGGCTGCCACGGCTCTGTTTCGGGCTGCTGAGATACCCCTATTTTGGAGATTAGCAGTTAGTACTATGGGCATATTTTGGTGGTTGTGGCATTTGGCCAACAATTGCTCTGTTGCCGTAGTTAAGGGTAAAGTCGAACCATCGTCGCAAATCACGATTTCGATGGGTGTATAGGTCTGGTCAAATACGCTTTGGAGGGCTTTGGCGAGTCGGTCTAAATCATACTGATAGGTAGCAATAATCACCGACACCAAGTCACCTTTGGGATTAGTGCGAGACATACTGTTCTAAATAGTCAAGGATTTGGTTAATGGTCAAAAGCTGTTCGATGTTAGATTCATCTATATGAATTGGAAAGTGTTCTTCAAGTGCCACCATGATACCAACATGGCCTAAACTATCCCACTTGTAATGGCGGCCCAGACCTGAATTTTCGTCCAAAGTTTCGGGCTTACATTCCAACACCACTGCAATGATTTCAATTACTTTTTCTTTCATTTTTCAAACAAATATTCGATGGATTGGATCAATTGTTTTAGGTCTATTTTACTACTATTGTTATAGCTGAACTGCTCTTTGGCTATCATCAAGTTTGGAATATAGTATGGGGGTAGTTTCTGAGTTAGATAAGCCATTATCTGTGCTTCGTCAAAATTATCTACGACTACAAAAGAAATAATTTTATTCCGATAAAAAGTGCTAATACTGGCATGGCAACCAAAATTACGGAGTTCGTGGTCTATTTCGCTCAAATCTACCCGATGCCCCATAACTTTGATTTGAGCGTCTTTACGACACACAAAGTACAAATTTTCGTTAATTTGTTCTGCATAATCACCTGTAAAATACGCACTGTATCGTTTACTTTCGTTTTGAATTGTTCCAAAAGCTTTGTTTTCAGGATTATTGAGATAGCCTTTGGCCAAGTAATCGCTAAGAATAATGATTTCTCCTAAGCTGTTGTCTTCGTTAGAAGGCTGTAAATGAAGCCTATAACCCTCAATAGGGTTACCAATTGAAATTGTATTGTTGGCAAAATCTTTATAGTTTTCCTTTGTCAATTTAATGAATGTAAAAAATACTGTCCCTTCTGTGGGACCATACGTGTTATATATCAACAAGTTTGGGTTAGCCTCAAAAAGTAATTCCAATTGCGAAGGGAATAACTTCTCACCGCAAAAAGTAATGGTTTTAAGTGAACTTAATGTTTCGGGTTTGAGTTGTTTGGCTTTACTTAGTACATCCACTACACTTGGAACGGAGTGCCAAAAAGTAATCTTTTTGTTTTTGATAATGTTACCTGGCAAAAGTTTTTCGGCAGGAGTTGCTACGGGTACGAGGCAAGCCCCCTTGCAGAGAGCGGTAAAAATATCGCATATACTCAAATCAAAACTTAAATTTGAGTATTGCCCCCAAACGTCATTTTCACCTACGGGATATTCTGTGGTACTCCATCGTAAAAAATTATCCAATCCTGTACGTTTCACCATAACACCCTTGGGAGTTCCAGTAGAGCCAGAAGTAAAGATTACATAGGCTATTTCAAGGTTTTTGGGCGACAGTAGGTGTCCAGATTTTTCTAAACCTTTAAAAAAAGTCTGAGGAGCTATTTGAGTCGTCTCATGCCTAATAGTTACTTCCGCAAAAATCAAATCAGGCTGAAACTGCGATATAAAATAATGTAATCGGTCTATTGGAGTCGTAATACTCACGGGACAAAAGGTAATCCCTGCGGTATAGGCTGCCCATTCGAGTACATAGGCGTAGTATGATTGAGGAAGTGCTATTAAGATTTTTTCGATTCTCTTTTGTAAGAAAAATGCTTGGGCGTTTTGCACATCACGCACAAACTCTTGATACGTCCAATCTCGATTTCTTTCACTGACGGCTACTGATTGGCTATTTTGCCTTAGTAATAACATTTGAATAAAATCAGGTATCATGATTTTTTGATTTGACGGAATGAATTAAAAAGGGAGTTTTTTTTGTAAGTTCAACAGCAATAATATCTGACGAGAGCGTTCCCCAATTGGCTGATTTTAACCAAAGTTCATACTCATCATTTGGGCTTGTAGTCAAGCAAGTTTTTGTCAATTCAGTTTCCCAAGCCATCCATTGATTAAGAACTGGGTTGGGTTGAACGAGGTGGCTAAAAGTTTGGAAAGCATGATGAACTCTTATTTGATCGAAGTCATTTGGACTTGTCCGATTTAGTACAGTTAGATCTTGACATAATTGAGTGAATTGGATTTTTGCTCGAATAGTACTAACCCAGTTTGTTCCATACCAAACTGACTGCTTATCTATTAACAAGAGATTAAATGGCTTGATAAGTGAAAAATCAAGGTAATCAAGATTTTGAATAGCGTCTTGTATGGATATAGCACCCTCTAATGCTTCTAAAACCACAAATGCCCGAGTATTGAGTTTTAGATTAATTGGAAATTCACGATTGATAATTATACCCATTAGGTGCTCTGTGTAAGCTAACCATGTACCACCACTTTCAATATCTAAATAGCCATAGCAATGGGGGTAGTTGGGCCAGTGCATAGCTACTTTTTTCCATTTTTTTGAATAGATTTCTTCTCGATTAATAGCAATAAAAAAAGAAAAGGACGGGTTTTGGGACTTTTGAATAATAGCTATACACATGCTTTGTGTTAAATTTCTATGTTAAGCGACTACTTTTGGGAGATAAGATACAAAAAACTCTATATATGATAGTATGAGTCGTTCAAAAATTTCCCCTCACACTCGCTTGGCTCTGCCGAGTGAGAAATATTCAAAGGCTTCAAACCGTCATGATGACTTTGAATCATCATCACTCGCCAAGAGGCGAGCGATTACGGGAGATGTAATATTTTGATTTTTCAACTTCAAATCTACAAGATTACCCACTTTTTGGGTTATGCCCACCCATCATTACTATAATAATACCTTCAAAAGGAATTAAAGTACTTCATGCTCAAATGCTAACTTAACCAAGTGTGTTGAATTTTTAGCTTTAAATTTTTTCATAAGCATCATTCGATATTCTTCAATCGTATATTTAGATAAATTCATTTCGGTGGCAATTTCATTAGAGGTAAGACCGTGTGAAATTAATTTTAATAACTCTTTCTCACGATCAGATAAAAAAATTTGATTTTTACGTAGATAATCAGATAGTTGAGGGGATACAAATAAGTAAATTGTATCAAAATTTCTTATGTTCATCGAAAACACTTCATAATTCTGCAAACTCGGTGGTAATTCATCAATTTTAAGCGTATTTGTTACTACTGTCAACAAATTTCCCTTTGCCTGCCCCGAACGCTTACGATTCAAGAAAAAACGCCATTCTGCTTCGACCCAAGGTGAGGTGATATTTTCGACTGAGCTGCCCATTACTATCAAATGTTGCGTATTAACCAAAGCATCGTCAATAGCACGGCTATAATCCACATTACCCATTTCTGGTAAGCTATGGTCAGCGTCAAACACCTTCAATCCCTTATTTGTCAAAAAATCATAGAGATCTTTGGCTAAGTGAGCATCCTGGCTTTTGCGAGCGATAAAAACATCATATTGAACAGGTTTGTAAATATTATTTCTAATTTTATTAACTTTTGTAAACAAAATATCTCGATTAGTAAATAACAGTTCCGTGTCTTGTAGATCATTTGCAAGTAATAACGAAAGGTTTTCATAAGCATAACCTATACCTGTGGTGTCATTAGTGCCTTGCTCAATAACTGGAAGCTTCTCACCAAAACTAAAATAAGGTATATAAGGTATTTTAAAGAATTCAATAAGGGCTTTAAACCTGATTGGAGTGCCGTATTCTTCTGGCAGCCAGTCTTCAACCAAAGGGAGCAAGTCTTTGGAGAATCTTTCTAACCATTCTTGCCCTATCTTAAATTCTGTCAAATTTTCAAATCTGCTTGGAATTGGCAAAATGGAAATGTGGTATCGTTCAACGGGAAGTTTTTTAAGGGATGCGTTGATTTTCTTCCCCACTCGTAAAATTCCTTGTAAACTTTGTTCCGTTGCTGTAAAAAGTAGAACTACAATATCTGGGAGTTGTACCGTACATACGCCTCCAATATCAGTTACCCCCGTGCGGCTATCTACTAAGACAAAGTCGTAGTTACTCTTCCACTGTTCCCGTAGGGTTTCAATGTATGCTCCTCCTTCATGTTCTGTATAAAAGCTATTAAAATCGAACTTTCGGACATTGGCAAAATACTCTTCGTGCCTCAACCCAGCCGTAATCAAATCAAGTCGCCCTTTTTGGTTTGACTCAAAGGGGATGTTTTGAACAATATCATGCCAATCAATAGGGCTATTTTCAGTATATTTTAACAATAAATCTACTATACCTTCTTTTTGCTGGAACTCTTCCAATGAAATATAATCTTTGAAAAAATTTTCCAATCCAGGCGCTTCTAAGTCCCAATCAAGTATAAGGACGTTGTAGCCCCAACGCTTCATCAACACAGCTATATTGGCCAAAGCCATACTTCGTCCAACGCCTCCTTTATACGAATAAAATGTGATGATTTTCCCTTCCATATTACATCTAATCGATTGATGGACAAGCCCAAGGTTTTATATTACAAATGGATTTAACTACTGGAATATGGCTTTCAGCTTCGGTTATCCAATGCTCGGATGCCAAATCGTCCTGCCATTCTGGAACGTGAGCCAATCGCTCAAAAACTTCGTTAGCAAGCTTTTTAATTTCTTTTTCTAAACTACGCGGAGGTTTACCACGGGGGATAGATAAATGAGGTTCGAAGTTGATATATTGAAGATAAGATGTAGAAGTATATTCGCCTCGTAATCGTATTGGAATCACAAGGCTTTTTTCAACTCCTAAATTGAGTCTTTTCTGTCTGTAATCTATAAAAGCTAACTCTTTTAAGCCATAAGAATCTGGGCTGAAATACTTAGGAGTCCAAAAAGAAATCATTAATTTAGAATGTAGCAAAGCATCTCTAATCTTTGATTCCCAATGAGTTCCTGAGAGGATTTCGGAAGTGTCAATAAATATAATTCCCTGTTCTTTTTGAAAAAGAGACTCAAAATGATCTTTGAATGTTTGTAAAAACCATTTGTGAATCCAGTCTCTGGATAGGCTTTCGTGGCGGTAACTTATGAATACTTCGTATTTGTAGGCCATTGATTTTTAAATTTAATCGAAACAAAATTCCAATACTTTTAATACCACCCGTGCTGCTTTGAAAGTAGTTTTTTTGACCGATTGATTAGATATTTATATGTTATTTCAGAGGTTTCTTTGATTACGATTTTGAGGGCTAATCCTCGTCCCTTTACCGCTCCTTTCCGATGCCCTTTATTGGTGTTGGTTGCTATGATAGAAAATACATTTAAAGCCTAAATATACATTTTTTTAAAAACGGCGATTAACTGAATCCTATTTTTAAATGCCGATCAGCGTACTTTTTTGTCCAATCCCTGTGAGTTGTACGTTTTCGATGGCGCGGGTGAAGGCTACGTACAGCAAAGCTCGCTCTGATTTTAGGTACGTGTCTTTTTCAGCGGGTTCCCATTGGTCAAATTCAGCTGGGAGTTTGGGACAGGTGCGGTCGTTGACGTCGGTCAGAAAGACGTGTTTGAATTCCAGCCCTTTGAGACCGTGGAGGGTCAGGAGACGGATACCCTGACGGTCGCCTTTGGTTTCAAAATAGGGGATTTTGAGGCGGTGCAGGTAGCTCTTGATGTCTTTGATGCCGTCTTTGGTACGGCTTGCTACGCATACATCCGCGTAGCGGTAGCCCTGTTGCATCAATTGCTGAATGGCTTGCCCGATAAAATCCGTCTCTTCTTCTTTGGTTTTGAAAAGCGCGTATTGAGGATAAAGCCCATGATACAGTGAGACGTACCCGCTTTTATCTTCCGCTTCGCCGTCGAAGTTATCAAAAGTACAATTTTGAAGAATGGACATTGCTGCTTTTTTGATCTCTTCGGTCGTACGATAGTTGAGGCGGAGGCGCTTGCTGCGCTTGCCCCTGACCTGAATACCTACTTTGGAGAAATTGATCTTTTTGTCATAAATCTTTTGGAGCGGGTCGCCGACCAAAAACAGGTCGTTGGGCTTTTTAGCCACCATCGCCCGGATGACGCGCAGTTCGACGTTGGAAAAGTCCTGCAACTCATCCACGATGCAGGCATTGAACGGATGCAATGATTTTGCCGTCAGGTAATTATACAGCAGGTTGTAGATTTCTTCCTTGTAATAGTAATGGCGCTCAGCCTTGTAGGTTTTGAGCGTTTCCAGCAGGTCCCAAACCTCTTTCCGTTGCCTTCTGGAGAGGGCTTTGCTTCGCCCGATGCGGGAGGTTTGGAGGTATTGCTCAAAGGTTTGGACGTTGTTCAACAGCACTACGTCTTCGTATTCTTTCATCAGAAAAGCTTTGTCGTAGCCGATCAATTCCGATTCGAGCATCTCTTCCCAGACGTCTTCCGCATTTTTGACCGCGTTGAGACCAAAGACCCGGGCGTTTTCTTCGACCAGTTGATGCTGTCTGACCAACCCAAAGGCCAGCGCATCTATGTTTTCAATCCAAATTTTGTTGGCGGGAATGTCAAGATCTTGCGCCAGCTCTTTGAGATTTTCGGTAAGGGCTTTAGTGAAAGTGGTAAACAAAATCGGTTTGTCGGCGGCCGAGCTTTGGGCGGTGAGGTACTTGAGTCGGTGCAACGCCACGACGGTTTTTCCCGTACCCGCACCGCCCGATACTTTGACGGGACCGTTGAAATTCCCGTCCACCAAGCGCCGTTGCGAAGGGTGCAGGTAGTATTTCCACTTTTGAAGGGTACCCGACAATGCCTCGTTGAAGAGTTGGTCGTCGGTGAGTTCCACAAAACTGCGTTGGTTGTTGCGACTTTGGGCCTGCTCCTCGGCGGTGTCCGCTTCCGATCTTCCTTCCTGCATTTCGGCCATCAACAGTTCGATGTTGGCTCCGTCGGTCAGGTAAAATAGGTTCTCAAAGGCATCGGCGGGTAGGTAAGGCTCCAGTTTTTCGAGATCATTGAGACTCAGTATCTTTCGCACGGAGGGCAATAGCACCTCAGGCACGGCAATGTTCAGCAATTGGGCGTCCGGCCAAGCATCAAACAGCCCTTCTTCAGTTGTGGTCACGTCAGGCAGTGCTTTGTCGATGGCTTTTTCTACCACTTCGGGAGCTGAAAAGACCTGAATTGATTGCGTATGTTCGTTCCATTGAAACAACTTATTGGCAGCCCAATCCATGGCTTCGTCGTGGTTGTCTACCCACAGCAGGTAGTAGGCATCACCTGTGGCAGGGGCTTTGATGATGGCGCGGTATTTATCGTCAATGCGGGCAGTGCGCAGCGACGGGTCCCGAAAGGTCGAGATGGGCTCTAAATGAATGGCGGCCGATTTCGGATTATCTTTAAACTTGCGCTGAAAATCAACCACTTTTTTCTGGGTCGTTTTATTCAGTTGCAGAAAAGCATCCCAGAATTTATCGTAAAAAAACAGTTTCATAGGTTTAGGTCGGTTAGGTCATCCATAGATTTAAGTTGATAGCCTTTTTCGAGAAATATCGTTTCGTCGTCAGGTGAATACGGGTGAATGGCTATTTTGAGGTGCGGAATGATGAGCTCCGCCCCCGCAATTTCGTTGTCTTCTTCATCCAACAATGCATTTAATTGCACCTCATCACGTTCGGTTTGGACGTAATTAAGCGCAAACAACTGTCGAATAATGGGGTGCAATGCATCATCGTACAAGCTCAAAAAGGATTCATTGGGGGCAAGCAGCGTCGATTCTTCAACGTTAGGCGCTGCCGCTCCCACCGATACAAACCGTACTGGAAAGAACTGAATGCAGTTGAAATAGGTCCAAAATTGATTCCAAAGCCCTTTGTCGATCACCGATGAGTCATGCAGCAGGAGTTCACTTTCCACCCGGTTTTGGTGAATGTTTACAAAGGTCTTGGCCTCAAAAAAAGGATTGGCTGCCACGCCCTGAAATTTCACCCAGCCATCCAACGTCTTTTGCTCAACGCAGTAGCGCATCGGTGTTGCGTCTCCGAACAACTGCTCCGGCATCCACGTGGGTGGGTACGACGGAACAAGCAATTTGGCCTGAAAGAGTCCTAAAAAGGTGGCCCAATCGTACCGAAACGGCGCATCGTCGATGGGGTATTCCAGAAATTTGAGCAGGCGTTCCAAGTTGTTCTGCGCTTCGCTGATGTTGATGCGCAGGTTTTTAGCGCTTTTCAACAAAGCTTTAGCGCTGTCGCGAAAGCCTTCTTTTTGAAGCTGTTGGCTCAACCCATCTGCCCGATTGGGTTGCGGACCGGCTTCCGACAAGCCTTCATCAAACCGTTCTATGTCTTCCCACGTGAGAGTCCAGGTGACGAAGGCGGGGTTTTGCAAAATGGCGCGTCGCTTGCGGAGGTCGTTTTCAAAACGGTTGTTTTCGGAGGAGGCATGGTACTGATAGCCATCTAGGTAAATCGCCACTTTGGGAAGGCGGGTGTCGTAGTGGGTATTCATGACCTGTCCGTCCAAAAGGGCTTCGGTGCAGATTACCATGAAATCGGTGCGGGTGTGGTACTCTACACCGTCGGCGGGACCCAGTTCCACCTGAGGCCGAATTACGTAACTGAACCGATGGCGCTCATTTCGATACACCAGCGTGTAGGTCACCATGCCGTCGTCGTTCGACTGTCCGAAGGTCCAGTCGTGGCGCGGCGCGGCAAAGTGGCGGAGGCTACGTACAAAACGGGATTCCAACTCCGACTCTTCGATCTGTCCGTCGTTGGTAAGGCTGCCTAGGCCCAACGGCTGCGACTCCCAGCCTTCATTATATCCCCTTAAATTATAAACTGCATATTGTATTCTTAGGATTTGATTTTTGAAGTAGATAGAAGTAATCATTGTCATTATAAACCTCAAAATGGGGGGAAGGGAATTGTTTATGTTAAAAAGGGAGATTTTTGAATAATAAAAATGAATTTATATCGTATTTATTTCGTTATAAAAACAAAAAATTATAAATTATGCCTAAATTAGACCGCTCAGATTTCAAATACAACGCCAAAGTCTTTGAAAAAACCTGCCTTTGGTGTGGAACTATTTTCTTTGCCAGCCGTTCTACTGCTAAGTATTGTTGTGGAACATGTAGGGGGTATGCTAATCAAGCCAAACAATCTGAAGAAGCTGTGCCTTATGATGAAACTGAAAAAATGATTTCGGCACTGCTTTCTGAAAATGCTTACCTAAAAGGACAACTCCAAAGATATGTAACTGAAAATGAAGAATTAAGAAAACAGCTACAGCCCCCAATAAAAAATAAATAACAAGCTTGGGATTATGCGACAAACCCCAAGCCCATTTGAGCCAAACCATAAAAATGTTGAAAAGTGACATCTACTTTTTGAGAAAATACCAAACGGTCGTAGCTGGGTTCAGGAAGATGATGCCCTAAAATCTGTTGGATTTCCCATCTGACCTTTTCTTGCGTGGCTTTTTCTTTGTGCCATTCCTGAATCAGGATTTTGTTTTTGGCATCAAATAGTTTTTCTAATAGGGTCTTAGCGGCAAGTTTCACACTTTTTTCCTCTTCCTTAGTGAGTTTTTCTTTCTTCAACAAATCAAACAACTCTTGCTCCGCTTCCGTCATTTCATTTTTGGCGGCGCGTTGCTGCTCTTCATTTAAGGTTTCTGCCTGTTTGATGAGTGCCTCGTAGGCTTCTTCAATGGAAAGGCTACCTGAGTTGTAATCGTCAATAACCTTTTGGAAGTTGGCCAGAAACGATCCGCGTGTTTTATTTTGTGCGAGCATCTGTTTGAGCTTGATTTCCAACAATTCCCGAAGGTCGGCAAATTGAATATTCTTGTGTTTCTTTTCGGGAAATTCAAGGCGCAATTGCTCAAAATTTATTCGACTCAAATCAATTTGTTTGGAATCGTCGATGGTGTATTCTGCTCTACTTTCATTCACTAAATCGCCCTTGCCAACGACGCTCGAATCCAGCAATTCGTCAATTTTCTTTTTGGCCCGCTCAACGGCCTCGTCACGATCTACATTTCGTTCTACCACGTCTCTCAGGTATTGAAAAACATCACGGCCTTTTTTAAGAACGGGATATTCGTACACTTCGGGTTTGGCCGAATCGTACAACGACGTAATGGTATTTACATATAGTCCTAACTGTTTGCGATGTTCGTCTTTGGCTAAAATCAGGTTGGCATACTCCTGAAACAGCTCAATTTCCTTAAATCCTTTTTCTCCAAGGGTCAGGATGCGGTCTATATCGGCCCCCAAGTTTTTACAGTAAGCTTTGGCTTCGGAGATGGATTGTTCCAACAGTTGCAAAAGCTCCTCAAACTCTTTGGCAGGGTATTCCTCTTCGTCCTCCGTTTTAGGAAGTTTCCCTTTAGACCCTTCGGCATAGGCAGCCAAGGCTATTTTGAGGTTACGAAATACGCCGAAATAATCAATCACCAAGCCGTTTTTCTTGCCTTCAATCACCCGATTGGCCCGGGCAATGGTTTGCATCAGGGTATGATTTTGGAGAGGTTTGTCCAGATATAATGTCGAAACGGAAGGAGCATCAAAGCCCGTCATCCACATGGCGGTGACGAATACAATTCGATACGTATTGTTTTCGTCTTTGAAATAATCCTCAATGTTGCGGCCATCGTCGTCGGGATGGTCTATCAATGCGCGGTGCGGTTTGATGTTCAGTCCCACATCGGCAAATGCTTTTTCTTCTTCTTTATCGCTCCCTTCCTGACTGATGACCACCGCCATTCGGGTTTCCTGCATAAAAGCCAACGCCCGAGAATAGCGGTTTTTAAGTTCTTTGTACCTTTCAATGGCTATTTTTTTACGCAGTAATTTGATTTCTTCCTTTAGGTGGTATTGCACTTTGTCGTACATCCTGACGGCCGTAAATTTGTCAATGCTGATAACCATAGCCTTCATGGGCTTGCGGTTTCCTTCGTCATCGTCCACGTCCAATCGGTAGGGAAAATGCTGAACGATGTGCTTGGCGATTTCTTCCAGACGGTCGTCGCGGCGTACTACGTTCAGCAGCGTCGAATATTCCCGATCTAGTTTTTTCTTCTGTTCTTCGCTGAGGTCTTCGTCTTCCAAAATCGCGGCGGCTTCTCCTACCAAATCAGGATTGATTTGCTCCACACGCGGCACACTCTTTTTGTAATAAATGGGCACCGTAGCACCATCTTCGATACTTTGCGCAAAATTGTATTCCGATACGTACGGCCCAAACCAATCTTTGGTAAGCTCACTGCGGAGCAAGGGCGTACCTGTAAAGGCAATGTATTGGGCGTTGGGCAGACCGATGCGCATGTTTTCGGCCAGGCTCTTGTATTGGGTGCGATGAGCTTCGTCCACCATCACAATCCAGTCGTTACGGTCAGTGAGTTGTTGGAAGGTTTTACCGCTTTCAATGCCGAATTTGAAAATCAGCGTGAATACGTAGGCGCGGTTGGATTGCAGATACTCCCGAAGTTTTTCTTTGTCGGCAGGTCGGAAATAGTTTTCTTTTTGGTCTTTGGTTTCAACAATGGTTTCGGTTTCGTTGAAATTTCGGTAAATCTGACTGTCCAAATCCCGACGGTCGGTTATAATCAGAAAAGACCAGTTGCCCGTGATTTTTCGGTGAATCTTTTTGGAGAAAAAAATCATCGAATACGATTTGCCTGACCCCTGCGTGTGCCAGAAAACGCCCAATTTCCCTTTGTTGGTGTCTTTGGCTTTCAGTCCCGCAATGGCATTATTTACGCCGAGATATTGGTGGTTTTTGGCAATGATTTTTACCTTGTTTTTGTGGTAAAGTACAAAGTTTTCAAAGTAATCAATGAGGGTATCTTTTTGGCAAAGGCCCTGCCCAAACAGTTTGAGGCTCAGGTGCTCGCCCGTCTGCTCGCTTTCTTTTTCGATTTCTTCTTTGGTGGGTTGGTCGTGGGTGATGGCGGTGTCGGTCAACTTGAGCCAACTGAAAAAATGGTCCCAAGGGGCATTGAAGCTACCGATGCGGGTTTGGATGCCGTTTGAAATGCAGACAAAGAGGTTGTACCAAAACAATTGAGGAATGTCGCGGCGGTAATCGGTCAGGTTTTTGTCATAGCCCGTTTTTACTTTTTCGGTCGCGTTTTTCAGTTCAATCATCACCAATGGCAGGCCGTTGACGTACAACAGTAAATCAGGGCGCCGCGTAATGGCCTGAGTCTGTTGGTATTCGATACTTAGCTGCGATACCAGCAAAAAATCGTTTTTGTTGTCGGCGCTGAAATCAATGATGCGGACGTAATCGTTGACTTCGCGTCCTTGTGCATTTTTATAGGCAACGGGAACACCGTTTTTGATGAGTTCATAGACTTCTTTGTTGGCCAACAGCGGCGTGAGCGTGGCGCGGCTTTTGGTGATTTCGCCAATGGCATACGTGAGCGACGATTCGGGAAGGTGTGGGTTCAGCACTTCCAGTTGGGCTTTCAACCGGTCTTTCAAAACCACTTCTTTGAGGCTACTTCGCCCCAACAGCTGTTTTTCCCAGGCGTTGATGTGCGTGTAGCCCAGTTGATTGACAAAAAAATCAATGTCGGCAACTTCAATGTGTGATTCGTTGAGATAAGCCATTGGTTATTTTATTGTTGCATTAATAACTGTATCCATCCGTTTTGTATCTCATGTATAAATTTATGTTTTTTTATACATGAACTACCGAACGTGTATAAAAAGAAGCGTTTTTTATACATGAAAACAGGTTCGCTGATTCCTTACTCGTACCATTCAAACAGGTATTTTGCATCGTATGGTCTGACACCCCATTGACAATGATTGGTTTTTGATTTTTGCCTTTGATAATGCCCGACATGTATTTGAAAACTTCTTCCCGCCAAGGTTTTTGTAATGGTTACAATCATATCACCCCGTTGGGGTTGTTAATACGTGGTTTTACATTTCATCTATAATCTTGGCATCCCTTCGGGATTCATAACCCCAACGGGGTAACAGGATTATAGAAAATACCAACACAGGCAACCCCAAAACCCCAAAGGGGTGATATGATTAATTGTTGTGACACTGTCGCAATAATTGAAATCCCATAATTTCTCCCTATGAGTGATGATAATCTCCCTCCGCTTCCGCTGCCATTGGCCACGGGTCCGCATTTTGCCCAATTACATATTCCTTTGCCTCAGCCAACCCCTCCACACTCAGTTTGCCGCTGATGAGCCTCGGCAATAACAAATCGCGGGTTTGCTGGAGAAGTTGGTTTTTCTGCTGAAGAAGTTTTATTTCTTCAAATAAAGGCTCTTGAATTTTATTAAATGAATTCAGTAAATCTGCTGCTGGTTGTGTAAAATTTATTCTTTTGATTATTTCTTGGCTTAAATTCTGTTGAGCAGCACCCATACTCATATTGAAAAGTTGAGTGCGAATGGATTTGAAAAAGAAAAAAGAATAAAACAGGGAGTATCTATTTTGATGAATTGGAGTAAAAACACAAACTGCCTGATTAGCTGATGAAGCCTTAACCGATATTCCTAATTGTCCAATATTTACACCATACATTGCCATTAGAAGCGTATTTGGTGGGAATAACTTCGCAGACGAATTTTTAAGGCCTATTTCGGTAATTTTTTCTTCAGATTCCTGAATAAATGTATCTTTCAATTCGCCTGTTTTAATCCAATCTATTGCTCCACCGTAGTATTCTGACTCTTTTTGTCTTGATGGGGTTCCACCGGAAGAAGTCTTAAAAAAATCTTCTACTTTCCCATTCTCCCACCCCTTCGGCAAGCCATCCACAAACTCCGTATTTTCATAATTGGGAAAGCGCAGGCGCACAAACCACTCTTTGTAAATCTCCTCGGCCATTTCTTCCAACAGCTTGATACGCTGCTTGTTGTTTTCAATCAACTCGTCATAGGCCGAGAGGATGGAGGCGATTTTTTGTTGGGTGGGGAGAGGGGGGAGATGAAGCTTCATCTTTTTTGCAACACCAACGTTAAAATGTTGTTGCGCTACCCCTACAAGACTTCCAAATATTGCACCTTTACCAACAGGCGAATTTATAAAATAGCAAAGGTAGTGTGAATCTATCCTTTTATTGTCAGGTCTTACAATAACTAAATCGGCGCAGTTGACATCTTCAATTCCTTCAGGTATAACACATGCTGTCCCAGGATAACCCGTACGTACAATAGCTATATCTCCCGAATACAGCTTTGATTTACTTATTTTTTTATCAAACTCCTTTGAGATAAATTTAATCTGAGTGGGATCTAAATTTAAGGTAAAAGGTAATATATTTTGAGAGCGCAGAAATAGAACACCATTGTCTACATATTCATCAGACATTGTTCCAACATAACCAACTGTAATATTTCGACAAACTTCTTGTAGCTCAATTTGGGGCCAGTTATTCATATAAAGCTTTTAAATTTTTGTCAATACTTTCCTCAATTTTCATTGAAATGATATTTAGCTTTATTAGTGCTTCATGTTTTTCACTAATGGACAATTTAAAATCGTTTTCACTAATTTCATCACCTTCAATCTCCACCCCCACATAACGCCCCGCATTCAGCGAATAATCCTGTTCTTCGGCGTATTCGGTTTTGTTGGCAGCTTTGCAAAGCCCTACAATGTCCACGTATTTGGCTTCGGGAAAACGGCTTTGTAGCCAATCCATGCTGCTGTGCCAATAGGTCAGGGTATCGGTGGCGGTTTTCCAGTGTTGGTACAGCTCGTCGATGGCTTTGGGGAGGTTATTGAGTTCTAATTCAGGCCACGTTTTATCATTTTTGATTTTCAGGCTTTTATCGGCTTCGGCCCATAGCTCGCTGAGGGTGTCTTTGTGGGTTTTCAGAAGGGCATCGGTGGCTTTAAGGGCCGTGAGGTACTCGCGCAGGGTTTTGGCAAATGCCAATTGGGCAGCGTTTCCTTCGGCTTCTTCGGCTTCGCTCAACGAACAATCGGGTAGCGCAGCCACGGGCAATGATAAGGCCGTGAGTTTTTGGATAAGATCAGCCACGGCTCCTTTGGTTTCTCCAAACAGCCCACCGTCTTTGGCCGTGCGTTTGGCTTGGCTGTCAGCGGCGTATTTTTGGAGGTTGGTCAGACCCGTTTGCAGTTTTTCTTGCAGCGCTTCAAAAGCCGTGGGAACGGCCGCTTGCGCTTCTATGGCCTGCTGGACGTAGTGGCTGATGAAGGCGAGATAACGGTCGGTTTCGCCCCGATACAGGCGCACGATGGCGGCAAGGTTTTGAATTTGCTCCTCTTTCCATTCGCGGTGGGCGCGGTCTATTTGAGTATAAACGTTGCGGGCATCCAAAAACAAAATCGTGTCTTTGCGCTCGGTGTGGGCTTTTTGTTTGTCAAAAAACCAGAGCGTCGCAGGCAGTGTCACCGTAAAAAACATGTTGGAAGGCATAGATACCATGCAGTCCACAATACCGCTGTCCACGATACGTTTACGAATGTCGTACTCCGAATTGCCTGCGTCGGAGGCCGAGTTGGGCATCACAAAGCCCGCGCGTCCACGGTCGTTGAGCGAGGTCGCAAACAACGATACCCACAGGTAATTGGCATCCGTAATGCTGTCGTCGGTGTTTTTGCCTTTGTTTTTGGGTAAGCCAAACTGATAAAAACGCGGGTCGTTTTTGACGGTACTTTCTTTCACCGATTTTACGTTAAACGGTGGATTGGCCATCACAAAGTCAAACTTGCCGAGGCTGTGGTAGGGGTCGTTTTCGTAGGAGTTGGTTTCCGTAATCTCACCCCGTATGTTATTGACCATCAAGTTCATTTTGGCCAACCGAGCGGTTTCGCCCATATACTCTTGGCCATAAACGTAGATGTCGTTGAGGTCGTGTTTAGCTTCCTGAATAAACTTGGCACTTTGCACAAACATACCACCCGAGCCGCAAGCGGGGTCGTAAATTTTGCCCGCAAAGGGTTCAATCACTTCCACAATAAACCGCACCACCGACGTAGGCGTGAAGAATTCGCCGCCTTTTTGGCCTTCGCTCATGGCAAACTCACCCAGGAAATATTCGTAGATTTTACCGAACACATCGCCTGAGGCATCCTGTGGAATGTCCGAAAAAGTTTTGAGCAACTGCGGTAGGATATCCGCTTTCTTTTTCTCAATTTCAAAATACGCCTCTTTGGGTAGCACGTTTTTGAACTTCTCATCCTGATGTTCCTCAATGCCTTCCATGGCTTTTTGCAGTGCTTTGGCCATGCTTTGGTCGCCTGGCAAATCGAGCAAGTATTGGTAGCGGGCGTAATCGGGCAGGTAAAACCCGCATTTTGACAAAGCAATGGATTCTACGGAGCGTTCGAGGCGCGTACCTTGGGTGCTCTCGAATTCTGTCAGTATTTCGGCTTCGTACTGACTGTATTTATTTTCGCAAAAACGCAGAAAAATCAATCCTAACACGGGTACGGCGTAGTCGGCAGCTTTGATACCGCCATACGCTCTTAATGAGTTGGCCGAAGCCCAGAGGTCATTTTCTAATTTTTTGAGTTGTTCGTTCGTCATGTTAAATAATCAGCATTATTGACATTAAGGCTCCTTAGTCCACTATTGAAATAAGGCTTCCATTGTCAATTCGTTTTGAATAATTGAAGTCGAGTATTCATTCGGTTTAACGCCAAACGTAGTGAGCATGGTTAGGAAAATAGATTTTTTTGTCGCCGTTTCTTCCCTGAATGACTCGATTTTTTGTCGTAGTTTGGCATCATACTCTTTGGTAATCACAAATTCATTGATTGAAAATTTTATCTCAAACAAATTAATCACTTGGTCTCTTCTATCAATGACTAAATCTATTTGACTACCTTTCTTTTCAGCGTCGCCTTTGGTGTGCCAAGAATACGTATTGCTCAACACTCCACCTATGTTTAAGGCCCGTTTTATTTGAGAAATATGGGTAAAGCATAGTTGCTCAAACGCCAAACCTGACCACGCTCTAAAGGATGGATTATCTATCTTATTCAACCAAATATTGGGTTCATACTTGCCTGCTGAACTGATAAAGCGAAAATAAAACAACGTGTAAAAATCGGATATACAGTAGAGCGAATTGGCCGTTTTATTACCAAATTTCCCCAATTTAGCAATAAAACCACTTTCTTCTAATTCATTGAGTGTCTTTGTGATAGCTCCACCTGTGGTCATTTTCGTGTATTTCAACAACTCATCCCTGGTCAAAGCACCCCCCTTTTCAAAAATTGTTTTTAGTACCAACTCGTGCTTTTCGGCGTTTCGGAACAAAGAAGAAAATATGTAACTAAACTCCGTTCTTAATTTACCATCATTTCTAAAGCACAAGTCTTCAATGTTCTGCATAGCACTTTTTCCTGCCTCAACTTGATCCAAATAATACGGAATTCCCCCCATGACCATGTACAATTGAATGATTTGGTAATGGTCTAAAACAATGTTTTTTTGAGCAAAATAAGCCTTGGTTTCTTGTAAATCGAAGGGTTCAAGTTTGATTCTTTCCGTTACTCGATTGTACAATCCACCCGTATTTTTTATTAGATTATTGAGCATCCACGAAGCCGCAGAACCGCAGACAATCAACAACACGTCGTTTTGAGCACTTGCCCAAGCATTCCAAAAAAATTCCAGCCCCATCATGAAATCCGACTTTTTGGTATCCATCCAAGGCATTTCATCAATGAATATCACTCTTTTTTTTGCCGACTTATTTTTTTCTAACTCTTTGATTAAAAGGTTAAATGCTTCCAACCAGTTAGAGGGAACTTCATAATGATTTGAAAAATAATTATTGAGAAAAATGGTGAAATTGGTCAATTGCTGTTTGGTATTACCTTTAGCAAGTCCCGTAGCATAAAAGTCAAATTCATTTTTGAAGTAGCTTCTAATCAAAAATGTTTTCCCAACTCTCCTCCTACCATAAACTGCCAAGAACTCAGATTGGCTCGAAGCTACAAGCTTATCTAACTTTTGAATTTCTCTGATTCTACCAATTAATTTCATTTGTTAATTCTTTTATTATTAGCCAAATTTACACAAAAAATACACTTTTGGCCAATTATGTAAATAATTAGTGGCCAAAAATAAGATATTTATTCAATTATGGCCAATAATTGAATAAATTTAAAGGCTATTATCCACTTTAAGAATGCGTTTAAAAGTATTAAGTGTAATAGTCAAGACCGCTGAGATTTAAATAAAAAAAGGCAATCTAATCTTGTGGCCAGAATATTCAATTCTCAGGCGCTTTTAAAGTCCTAATTTAGTGGCAGCATTGTGTTCCTTGATGTCTTCGATTCGGGTGTACCGTTGAATCATCAAACTCGTTTTGTGTTTGGATTGTCGCATAATTTCCGAATCGTCTGCGCCATTGATTTTGGCAATAGTTATGAAAGAAGCTCTCAACGAGTGCGCAGAATAGCGTTCCCCAAAATATTTCTTAACTGTCTCATAAACAGTCATATCGTTCAAACGTTCGTCCGTGATTTTATCACCTTTACGCACTCTCACAAACAAAGGGCCAGTGGAGTTTTCTAAACGGCTTATCCAATTTTTTAACGTTCGGATGGGACAAAAGTCGGCTTCGGGGCTAAAGAAAAAAGCTTTTTCCTCTGCTTCCCCATACTGATTGGTTTTACTTTTAGATAAAGAGATAATCGCGCCATCATCACTAAAATGTACATCCTCGATATTTAGGCTTACCAACTCCGAGCGTCGATAGGCCCCTGCAAATCCCAACAAAATCAAGCACTTATCACGTAACCCTGCATTGGTTGTAGTATCAATTCCGCGTAAAATATTTTTGAGTTCTTTCATCTTAAACGCAGGTGCTTGCTTCTGACGCACCCCATTCGTTCGCTTGATGCCCTCCATAACAGCACGAAAAGCCCTGTCTTTAGTCGGTAAATCAAGGTTATTTAATTCGTGCAGTTTACGAATAGCGGATAATTTTCGGTTGATACTCGCCCATTTGTGCGTATCGGCCAAATGAGAAACATATGCTGCCAATGTAGCGGCTGTGGCGGGCATTTCAACTTGGTTAGTTTCAGCACACCAACTTCGGTAATACTTGAGATCAGTTTGATAAGCTCGTTTTGTATTAGCTGCTCCGTCTAGCCCTTTACGGGCATAGTCGGCTACTTTTTGGGAAAGTATTTTGCTAATTGGTTGCGCTGTATATACCTCTATTTTAGCTGATTCACTGTCCATCTTCACTACTTTTTTTAGAATCATTCCATTTTTCCCAATCATTCGGACGCAACAATTTTTGAATGAACTCATCCATGCCCAGGTCACGGCGTTCCATCACATGACGCCGAAATGGCCAAGCAGTTTTGGCCGCTTCAAATCCTTCCTTCTCAAAAACTTGTCTAGCATTGTTGGGCAGCCCCTCAAGCCAATCCTCAAAATCCTCCAGTGTCTCTTCCCCTTTTGCGAGGCTCATGTATCGATACGACGCATTTCCAAAATTGAACAACAAAACCAAAAAATCAAATTGGTCCGCTCGGCTTTTCTCCAAAGCCTCAATCTGATTCTGTCGGATTTGCTTATTTGGATGTTTGACATAAATGAGCTTTTCTAGTTCTTCCTGCGACATGATTTTAGGTTTTTACAAAAATACACATTACTTATGATAATTAAAGCTTATCATAAGTAAAATACATACAAAATTAAAGCCGAAAAAAATAACAATGAAATTCATAAATTATTTATCTTTCTAAAGATAAACTATATAACTCTTTACTGACACTTTTGTAGGTATTGATGCTTACAAGGCTTTAAGTAATATGTTACAAACTTTATTCAAATTTTGCCAGTATTTCACGTGAGCTATTTACTTGAAGTTTTTGATAGATGTGTTCCAGATGTTTTCTAACGGTTTTCTCAGAAACAAATAATATTTCCGCTATTTGTTTTACAGTTTTGCCAATTTTTAAATTCTCTAAAACTTCTTTTTCTCTTATAGTGAGGAGACTACTATCTATTTCTCGTTTATTATTAAAGGAGGCAGGTTGTCTCATTAAATTGAGTGCTTTAGCTGCCATTTGAGGCGATAAAGCCCCACCACCCTCCATCAATTCACTTATGGCGTTTATTAAACGTATTGGCTTTTCATCCTTTAGGAGATATCCAGATGCACCTGCTTGTACTGCTTCAAAGAGTTTCTGTTCATCATCAAATACCGTTAGAATAAGTATGCGAATATGTGGATAAAGGCGCTTTACTTCACGGGTAGCTGTTATACCATCCATCTCATCCATCTCAATATCCATTAAAATAACATCTGGAACAGCAATAGATTTAAGATTTTGAAGTAATATTTTCCCATTGGATGCATGAAAAATCAACTCTAAATCATCACTTAAAGCCAATTTCTCTTTGATTGACTGTGCCAGTAATGGGTTATCTTCTGTCAATACAACTGTTGTCTTAGACATATGATGATACAATATATTGACAACAAATATCAAGAATTGTATTCTATGAAACAATACGTCAATTGACGTATTTTTCCATAGAATGCTGAGATAGATTTAGAATGATTTGTATAGAGGTTCCTGTATTATCAGAATCAATAACAATATCAGCGTTAATGTCTTTTGCACGGTTTTGGATATTACTCAATCCATACCCGCAACTATTATATCCATTTTTTATACCTACACCATCATCGATTATATTAATGGAGATAATATTTTGATTAACTTCAAAATTAAGCCAAATATTATTTGAATGAGCATGCTTTATAGCATTTGTAACACTTTCCTGTATAATATAAAATAACGATGAGGCTATAACAGGAGAAATATTGAGCATATGTTTGCAATCCATATCCATAATTAATTGAGGTATATCTCTACCTTCCGAAATACGACTCAAATGTAGTAGTAGTCTTTGCCAAAATTCTTCTACTGAAACCTCATTTTGATTTAAAATCCATAATGTTTCACGAAGCTGCCTATTGGTGTCTCTTACAAAATCACTTAACTTGTTTAATGAAACAACTTCACCTCCCTTTATTGCTAAAATATCTAATTGACCAGCAATATGAGTCAAATTTGTACCTATTCCATCATGAAGATCTCTTGCCAATCGCTCTCTTTGTCTTTGAAGTGCTTGACCCATCTGTAGTGTTTTTTCATTATCTATTTTGGCTATTTTTTCATTTTTTAGCTTTATAATTTCAAGTTGTTGTCCCTCCTTTGTAATAAGACTATTTTTATAAATCCACCCGACAATAAGCAAAAAAGCATCTAATGTCATACCTATACGAAAAAATATCATATCAGAAATATTGCTATTAATCATGCCACTCTTAACGAAGAGTACAAAGAACACTAAGAACAGAACAGCAATCAAATAAATCCAAACAGGTTTAAAGTCTCTACTAATGGCATCAAAAACATAGTATGCCCAAATACCAAAATAGCTAACTAGTATGAGAAGTCTAATAGTTGATAAAATATTAAAAAATTGAACTTGATAATGAAAGCATAGAGTAGAGATAGTCAGTACCAATACCATCAGACAACCCAATAGAACTGGTAGTAACTTTCCTTGCCAAATTGTTTTATTTCTCGATTGTATTTCTAAAAATTCTCTACTAAATAACAAAAACAAAACAATACCACCATTGAGGCAATGAATTAAAAGATTATGGTCATCAAGCCTGCTGAAGGGTTGAGGAATATACGTTGCCCAGCCGTCATTAATGAAAGCATAAGCAGTCATACAAAATATATATCCAGAATAGTACAAGAAAATTTTGGATGGAAAGAACAGGAAATTAACGAGGCTGATAATTATAATGACTATCATTATTCCCAAGAAAAGAAACCAACTCCAACTTGAAAAAGAATAGTAGAATAGAAAATTATCTAGCCCCCATACTTTAATAGGAAGTTTTATAGCATCTCCTTTAAGATTAAACCCCCGCACATATATGATAGTACTATGGGCATTAGGAATTTGAAAAAGATAATAGCGATGTTGAATAGGAGAAGAGGTTGAGGGTAGATGTTTGTAGTCAGTGTTGATATGATAAATAGTCTTGACATTTTCTTGAGCCCAAATAGCCACACTGTCAATAAAATGATTTTGAATTTCAAGAAAAAATTTTGAGTTAGCATTAGAATTAACTTCAATTTTCACCCAACCATACCCGCTTCCCCTTCCAAACTCAGGGGTTTTTACTAACTCCCAGCGCTCTTGTGGAATAGCCCTAATTTGATCAATAGTCTTAAATTGAAGTTTTTTTGTTAATTGATAGATTTTAACAGAATCATTAGCACAGGCAGGCTTAACACAAAAGATATTAAACCCAATGATGAGTATTTTTATTAATCCCAAAAAACGAATGATATTTAGCCACATACAGTTGAAACTTTGTGGCTCAAATCTAATTATTTGTCAATTGTTTAATTGAAAATCTATAATAAAACTGTACTAATATTTATCAAACGGTATTTAGACAACTTTTAAGATTGTTTTTGACCCTTTTTTTGTGCAAGCTCCTGCCTCAATGATTCATTTTGAGCTTGGATAGCCTTAATTTCATTTTGTAATCTTTGATAGTCTATTTCCAACTTTTCTATCAATGTGTCTTTTTGCCTTGTCATTTCTATTTCTTGTACACGGCTCAAATATCCATTTAAAATAGAATGATGAATAGGCTTGGGGTACATTCCTTTGATTTTATTAATCCACTCATAAAAATCCATCATTGATTTTTCTTTCACATAAACATTATACTGTATCTGTTGAGCAAGTGTATCGACTTGGAGTAATTGTATTCTAAAACTCTCTATTTGTACTGTTGACAACAATTGAGATTGGCGGTAAATGTTAGGAATTCTTACTAAACCCCAATAAAATACTATGCCCGTTATTATCACAAACATCCCAAGAGTAATAGCAAATTGACGAATTTTTTCTTGCCTTATCTGTATATTTTCAGCTTTCATATTTTTATAAGGTTAAAATAACTTGTTTCAACATTTGATTTTCTGTTTTCAGTTCTTCCCTTTTAGCCTCTCCTAATTTGATAGCTTCTTGAATATTTACCGCTTCATCTGCTGTATCAAGTTTCTCTTTTAAATTTACTTTAAAGTTGGAGATTCTTTGTTCATAGTTTTTAATAACTATCTCTCCAACAGAAGACAAAACTGCGTTTTGACGGTGATTTTGCCTAAAAAAGACAATATGATTTTTCCATTCAATATTTATCTTCACGATAGTACTTTTATCCTTACTGTAAACGGCTTTTCTGAGTTGTAGTAACAATGTATCTAATCTTTGAACATCTTTGACAAACTGTAGTTCTTCGGCCTCAGAGACAATTGCTTCTTTTTTGATTGCTACCTTGGTTGCTGAACGATACCCTGCCCAATAAAAGAAAACAAAAAGTATCACAATACAGGTGGATACAAGTGTCCAAAAAAAATTTGATTTTATCATTTGCTTAACTTTTCTATTTATCCACCAATAAGTACTGTTGGTAATCCAAGCGCTATTATTCCACCATGAGCAGTCATGTCACCCATTCGTACGGCAGGAGTACCACCTATCAATACGGTAGCAGAACCCATCACGGCGACATCGGGAGGCCCTACGCATACACACATATCTCCCACATGGGCTGCTGGCATACCACCGATTAAAACATTTGGTACACCAGGCCCTGCAATTGGCCCTCCAACATGAGGAACGGGGGGTAATCCAGGTGTTACCATAGGACATGTGTGCATGTCTCCAACTCTTGCAGCAGGCTTACTCATATTTTATTCTATTTTATGTAAATATCAAAACCTCCTTGGTTGCCAGCATAGTTTAGTGTCAAGAGTTTTTGATAAAAAAACTCTTGGAAGTCCAGCAAGCGGACAATATTGTCAAACAACAGAGTACTATCATTGTGATTATACTCATTTACTAAAACATTATCAATCAACGCATCAATATATGATTTAGAAGCTGAAGGAACAGAAGTTTTAAATACATTGGTCGTTCCTGCTATTGTATTTTGAAAGTAATTAAATAATGCTGCTGAACTCAGTTCAGGAAGACAATCTAAGGCAACTCGAAAACATCTTGCCATCCTCATAAAGTATTCTGCCATATAAACAGGTGGAAGACTTCTAACTATAATGCGGTAATAATCTAATGACTCAGCAAAAAAGATAATTTGCTTTTCTAATACTCTATGTAAATCAACAGCTATTGAACTTCTCTTCTCCATACCTCCAATTTTGCGTACAATTTGAGTCGCTGTTTGTTGAATATTGTTCATCAAGGTACCACAACTCTCATAGTACCAAAGTAAGCCTTCTCCGTGAATGTCGGTACATGGCGGTAAGTATTCGTGATCTATTGAAAAACGCTGACTCTCAAATCGAATTCTACAAACAGGAAAACTATATACATCTGATAACATATCATGAATGGAAAGTAAGTCAAGAGAAAGAGTAGTAGCGACAAAAGGTCTCCTACCATTATTCTCTTCAACATCATAGTCTCCTACTTCTGAAATAGAGAATGGATTTGCTTTAATCACTACATAAAAAAGACCTGCCATTCCCACTTTACTTTTGTAATCAAGCAATGATAATTGTAAGGCGGGTTGTTCTTTGGAAGCCTTCCAATCAAAGCGAACACCTCCTGGAGTTACCCCTCTACAAGATGTTATTTCAATTACATCTCCCGTCAAATTAGGTGGTGATAAACTTGAACTTATACCGTCTTCGGCAGCGACTAAACCATAATTATAATTATTCAGCGATAAAGCCGTAGAATCACGGACAATATCTCTCATAGCGTTGTCATGTTCAGCAAAATGCTTCTGGGTAATTTTCATCCCATCTCGCCAATTTACAAAACGATATCTTATCTCAGGAAGTACCATACTGTAAAAAATATCAAAAGTTGTATTTCTGTCAAATTGAATTAATCTGTAAAACCCTGGGCATAAATCGTATCACTCTCAATTATTTTGTTTTGCTTTAGCGAGAGCTCCATGTCTAAATAGACAGATTGGCCAGCCGTATTTTTTTTATACAAAACCCAACCAATCGGTAAATCACCTTGAGTATAAGGAATCGGATTTCGCTTATAATCTCGGTGTCTATTGTTATGAGAATAAATAAAATAGTGAAATAATGTTCCAAGAAGAATATCACTTGGTAGTTCGACCCAATACCCTTCGAAATTAGGGACTGACTCATTTGGTATTTTCGTAAACTGTATATTGATTTTAATAACATTAATAGGCTCTAAAACGGGCAAAAAAGCGGTAGGATTATAGTACCATCTACGATACTTTAAACGCGGTATAGATAGTGCATATTGATAACTTTTATTTAATATAATTGGAATCAACATAGATATTATCCCAGCAGTAGAGTTTGTAGCAAACTGATTAGGATTAGATGAAATAACACCAAATACAGTTATAAAACTCAATGAACCGACAAAAATCCAAATCAATGTAGTAGCTGATTCAACAAATCCATCCTCTTTGTGATACCACTGAAATACTTGTTGCCCTTTCCAAACGAGGACTAAACCTTCTAAAAAAGCTGCTAATGTTATTATCCAAAAAATCAAAGGAAGTGATGTGTTTTTGGACAAAACAAGACCTAATCCTCCAAACAAAAGGGTATTCCCCATAATTCCCAAAAATAATCTTACAGTAGATATTTCGGCCTTCTTTAAATACCATGTCACTCCTATGAACACAAAGGTCAAAATTGAATAAATAACAAGGATAAGAATATTATTATTGAGAAATTCCATTTGATATTTTTATTTATATTTATAAATTAGTTGTAAATCCAAGAACTGCCTCTTGGCCCAACTTAAAGCCTTTACTTTCAGGTCCTCTAATAAGTTGCATTTCTACTTCAAACTCCACGGGAACCAATAAGTCACACAACGTCTTAAATAATTTTTCACCTTGTTGGTGAGGAAAGTATTTATTCATTCGCTCATAAGATAGACCTTTCAAAGTTGTTGTTTCATCTTCAATTTGGCTGATTTTAAAAATTAATTTGCCTTTTTTAGATAGTCGTTTGGGCACCAATACTGTATTAACTCCTAAAAAACTATCGCCAAGGCATGCAAATTCATCATCTACAGCTAAATCAAACATTGAATTATTTAACTCAATTTGTACTTTATCCTCAAGCATAAAACTAAACGCCTCTTGCATCCATGTGATATTTGAAGATATTTTATGTGCCATAATCGTCAGTTGAAAAAAACGAACTTTCTGGTTTTCACTCAACCTCAACGCTTCAATCTGTGGCCAAAATATTATCAGTATTTCATGTAAAAACTGCTTATCTGTGCCAAACAAAGTATGGTTTTCAAATTGAGCAGCTTTGACTTTTTGATGACTGAGTGCATTGTCAAAAGGCCATAATAATTGTCTTGCATCGGCTTCTTGTTGAGTCTCTTCTGCTTTTATTTCTTCCCATTGAGCCTCATTGCGTGCACGTGAGACTGGCTTATTAAAAAGACGCTCGGGTAGATAGTCGTAAAATCCACTGTTGGGTGTGTTGAGTTTCCACCATTTTCCGCGATGAAAAGGATCTAACTCTTCAATTCCAGTAACATCACGATCAAAAAAACGAGAAGAACTCTTTTGAGGTGCTATTACTAATTTTTGTGCTTCAACCCCATTCATAAATAACTCTTCTGCAATCACCTCAAATCTCAGGCGCTTGGTAGGTAGATTGGGCAGAATGTTATTTATTTCTTCAATCGTCAACATAATTGTCTTTAAATTCGTAAACGAAGTGCAAATCCCGTTTGAGTAGGTAATATAGTTATTTTTTTATCAACTTTTCGTTTCGTCAAAAGCAAATAGGCTTCATATCCAGCCGATAATATTGCAATACCTGTTAACCCATAAAATATACCAGATTTTTGAGAAGACTGAACACGGTTATAAGCATTATCCCATAACTCCTTATCAGATTGACTCAATAACTTACCATTAATCTGAGGTAAAGAGGTATTTAATTCATTCAACTGTGTCAGTTGTTTATCAAAGTTTTTACGAATGATAAAAGCGGTCCCACCAGATGCCAAGCCTAATGCACCAACACCCAATTTTAAACCAATCGGGTGAGGTTCCAGATTAGGGTCAATAGGTTTTCTATTTCCATTTTTTCCAATTGTCTCTTTTTTACAACTTTTTATAAATAAATTGAAATCAATTTGTCCATCAACAAAAAAATTATCGGCTTTATAATCCCATAAAATTTGGTGGAAACCAGTTTTAACCTCCTTCAATTCCCCTTTAATGGATTTGGGTTTTATTTTTTCATTTGTTGCCAATACAACTACTTCTATGGAAGTAACTGTTAAACATTCATCTACCGAACGTACTTGATATGTGATAACTATCTGATCGTTGACAATTTTTACATTTGTTGGTTTCATAGTTTCTTGACTCAATAGTTCACAAGGGAACCAAAACAGGCCAACAACCATACAGAGCATGAGAGATTTATATTTTTTGTTCATAGCAGTTGAGGAAAAATTATTGATATTTAAAAAGAAGCACATCCACATTACCCTTGTTAACAACTTGTTTGTTTCCGACCATTAAAGACGTCCGAAAAGTTCCTACACCTACAACCTCATTACCACGATACATCATTATTCCTCTCCCCTCTTCGTCGCTACTTGAGCTTATTTGATCGAGGTTTAGAACTGAACCATCACTCCCAAGCATACAAATGAAAATATCATTACCACCTTTGTTTTGAAGATTTATTTTACCATTGCCTTTAGGACTTGATAATACATTACTTTTAAAATACCCAATGGCAAAGACGTTTCCATTGTTATCTACTGTTAAGTCAGTCCCTACATCAGTATCTGACCCTCCCAAAGCCTGAGCCCAGATTATATTTCCTTCTTGCGCATTCAGTTTTAAAACAAAAGCATCCTCTTTTCCCGTAGAAGTTAAATTCAACGCAGAAATATTAGCTTGCCCTGCATTTGCATTTTGCCCAAAATAACCAGTCACATATACTGCTCCATCGACCATAATGAGGCTTGTACCTAGGTCATCCCATATACTACCATAGCCCTTATCCCAAATTGGAGCACCATCAGTACTATATTTAATTACGAAAATATCATTAGAGCCTTCACTTGTACCTGGCGCTCTTCTTCCCCAAGAGAGCCCTGTTATATACACAGCACCATCGTTATCTGTGACTATGTCTAAACCCACGTCACTACCTGTAGAACTAGTGGGGCTATTGGCTTCTTTAGCCCACCGTAGCTCTCCATTCGACGTGAATTTAGCTGTTACAATATCGGTATTTGCGACGGTCTTACCACGGGGGCTAAGTGGAGTACTTTTACCCGCTGTTTGTGCATCGTAAAAATTAATTTGCAAATCAAAAAACGAACCTGTAAAGTAAACATTAGAGTTCTTGTCTGTCGCAATACCGTATCCTTCATCATCACCAGTTCCACCCACGTTTGTTGCCCACAGCAAATCTCCATTGGTTGAATACTTTGCTATAAATGCATCTTTTCCACCCTGTGAATTAATAGTTCGTCCTATAACTCCATTACCATTAAAAAAAGAGGCGCTGGCCCTGATAGCGCCAGTAATAAGAATATTTCCACTTGGGTCAATAGCTATTCCATTACCACTATCGTCAGAGCTACTACCGATATTTGCCACCCATTGTACCACTTGATCGGCGTTAAATTTGACCAAATAAATATCTTGCCCTCCCCTAGAAGTTCGAGATGACTGACTTAGTACTCCTGTAAAATTGCCAAGTATATAGATGTTATTTGCATTGTCAGAAACTGTTTTGGAGACAGTGGTGCTTGAATTTCCAGAGAAGCTCCAACTTTGGGTTATCGCAAAAACTGACTTATTCTCAGGAATAGACCAATCACAGCCTCCTATTGTTATCAACATAAAGAAACAAAGTATAACTCTCATATTACAAGTGATTAATGATGATTCTTATCGGTAAAAAAAATGAACTTTGTATCTCAATACTCTTCAATAATTGGTATTTGTACTCCTCCCACTGCTCAATAGCTATCCCTTTATTCTGATTAGGCCAAAGGCAAATATCAAGCGTCTGCTGGACACCATCGTATTGCCCTGGCCCTACCATAAAACCTTTTTTTATTTCAACCTTTTGGATTTTATCACCGAGCTCTGCCCAGCATACCGCTTTGTAATCTTCCACCGTAACTATTCTCCCTCGTGTCAATATTACTTTTCGAAACTTTGGAAGGTATTCATCGTCTTGTATGGGGTTTTGCCCGCCTGTGGTAGTTGTCAATAACGCAAGTTCGTCCGTAAAAGCAAGGTTGCTTCGATCTCGGTTCAATTTAGTCCCCCAAGCAATTCCATTGGCAGCTTCTGCTTTCGTTGTCCAAAAACGCATATGAACTCGGCCTGATTTTTCGTTTGTTTTTAAGTGTATATACCAAGGTGGAATCAAGTCTTTTCTGAGGTCTTTCGTGATGCGTTCCAGTCTTTTCCGAATCTCCTCAATATCGCTCTCCAGTTCGCTCTTACCCAAAGCCATAAACATCGCACTTTCATCTCGTAACAAGTCGGTTACGTAAGATATCATCTCAACCGCATCCCGCTCATCGAATCTGGTTATCCCACCTTTTCTTAATAAATATTGATTTGGACTCGTTCTTGTGAACTGTTGTACATTATTGAACTCAATGCCTGTTTGCGTTTCTACTTTTAGCATCCCTAAAAAGTAATCGCCTTCTTCTACCTTGACGGGAAAAACATTTAAAATGGGTCTTAGTTCAAACGCTGACGGGGTAAACACACGCCGATTTACGACAGGAAAAGCATTGGTTTCTATTTGCAATCTGCTTAGTACCTCTGGCGATAAGCCCCCTGAAAATCGAAGTTTAAGCCAAAATAAATCATGTATAAAAAACTTAACAAGCTCTTCTGGGCTTACCATTTTGGCAATCTCCTGAGGATATTTTCGTTTCTCTAACTTAATATCTCGATAGGTACGACGGCTACGACTGTTGATACTTATAAAGTGATTTTTGTAATAGTGCTGAATAGTATTTTCTAAAGTTGTTTGTGAATTAACACTTGTTGACTCAAAGTCAAATGGCCTACGATTCACCAAACCTGTAGTAACTTGCAGCTCGTCTTGCTCACTAAATACCCTCAAGTCTCTTAGACGATTGAGATGCGTATAGCGGCCAGGGTCGTTGCGCCAATCAAAAAACAAACTCAAACCCTCAAATTCCGTAAGTTCTTCTGTGTCATTATCGTCTTTTTTTAGCTTCAATCCTATCCATATTTCGTTGGGGGGAAGCATTTCATTCATAAAGTTTTCTTTGGGGGTTGGCCCACTCATATCCTTGATCCTACTCTGTACGATGACCGTAGCAATCTTGGTCTTATGCAGCATATATTGGCCCACCGACGAAAAAAAACACTCCTTTCCCTGAACCGTAGCACTAAATGCGTTGTCTGGTGTGACTTCATACTGTGAATCTACGATTGTAGCCCTCATCACTGCATGAGCAGGCTGCGCCCCAGTCAATACATCTGGTACAAGCACACCCGCCAATTGTTTTACGATGCGAGTACGGGCGTTGTCTATTTCATGGTGCACATTCTCCAGGCCAGTTGCAAACGCCCCAAGCAACATCGCAATCAAGGGATCAAAACTCTCAAGTGCTACTCCATCCTCTTCATAATCCCACAAACGGGTTATCTCCCGAATCATTTCGTTTCGGATGTATTCTCGGGTTTTGTATCGGCGTGCGTCGTTGTACATTTATGAATACCTTACCAATCTAAATTTCATATCTTTGAGTGGCTCGTTGGTGCGTACCAACGTACTCGAAATCGTCACGATGATGTAGCGACATAGTCGCGGGCTTTCTCCTTCAAGGGTCTCTTGTACATCATTGACCTCAACCCCTACATTGCTCACCCTAATTCTCTTTTCATACCGCTGTAAATACTCTAAAATTGACTTCCGAAGTTGGTCTCGGCTTGGGGTTTCGGTGATTTGTCGGAAATCGAAATTATGAACTATACAGCCAAAACTGGCGTCAAATGCATAATCTCCTGGCTTGGTAGAAAGATACAGCATGATGTTTTGAATAATAGATTTCTCCACTGGCAGCATATCTATCACCGTACCTTGAAGCATGTATTCCAAAAAATCCTCAAAGTCTATTTGACGTGTTACTTCTTCAAACTCTAAAATCCGACGTTCAAGCATCAACTTCTTCACCATAGCGTATTTCTCAACGTCGCGGGCGGTATGTCTGCGCAATAGCTCCTTGTAATTGGAGAACTGCCGAATCTCTTCGACAAAGTTTCGTTCATCGCCCTGCCGTTTCATCAGGGCACCAAAAGAGGGAGGTATTGGGTAGTAGTTGGTCATGTTAGTTGATCATTACCATTGCTCCTTTGAGGGTGGCCATTCCGCCGCCATCAAGTGCGAGTTGTGCATTTGCCTTTACCGTAGCTTGGGTCTGAGCATTGATATCAACGGTCATACCTTCCACTTTTACACCCGTTTGACCACTTACTTCCACCGCTGTACTGGCCGAAATCTTCATGTCGGTACCAGTACTTACTTGCATGCCTTGGTCGTTGGCGATTTGGGTCTTTCCTGCCTTTACATCCCACTCGTCCGAGGCTTCCATTTTGATTTTGGGGGCTTTCAATTGAATCCCCTTGGCCGCTTCCAAAAAGATGGTTCCGTTGCTTTTGGCTTTGATACTCGACCCACCATCGAGCGACAACTCTATTTCGTTTTTGCTTTCTTTGTTATATATCCTAATTTTTTCTTTCCCATCGGTATCATCAATGATGATGTGGTTACCCCCTTTGGTGATAATGCCCTTGATGTTGTTGTCTTTATTGAATAGCTCACCTGGGCGGTTTTGTCCGTGGTACATACTGCCCGTGACAAAAGGAACGTCAGGGTTGCCAAATTCAAAATCTACAAACACGACTTCCCCAATTTCAGGAATAAAATAAACTCCTTTGTCCTTGCTCGCCATGGGGTTGACTACCCGCAACCACGGCGTCATTTCGTTGTCTGCTTTTTGCCACGGAAACTGTACCTTCACTCGGCCCATGTTGTCTTTGTCATCTACCTTCATGACCACCGCAGGCTGTGGCTCGGCGTTGGTTTGTACGATTCGGTAGTCAACTGGGGCAAAGTCGGTATCTTGGGGTACTGCTTCTAAACTGCACTGATATACCCCGCGCGAATCTAAGTAATGACTGAGGCGTGTGACTACAAACGTCCCGTAGTCCGTTGTTTCTTTTTTGTTGCTTTTGTTGGTAAAAGTATCTTCTACTTTTATTTTTCCGCCGAGAGGAATCTGCATCTCAGAGGTGCGCCCCGTCAATACGGCAAGTTTGTTGGTTTGCTCGCTTTTTTTGAGCTTAATAGCCTGCATGAGAGGATTATTTTCTCGGTAGTTTTGATAACCTATTTCAATAAGCTCATCGTTGAAAACACTCTCCGACTTTTTTCTTCCCAATTCGGCCAATGTGCCCAATCCATTCACTGAGACCCCAGAAGAAGGTGCTTCGTAGGTTTGGTCGTTGTAATAGTCATAATAGACTCCTTTGAGATTGAGGGGGGTAGCCCGTACGCTGTACTGCATATCAAAGAAATTTTCGCCTTGGATAAGCTTTACTTCGGGGTTGGACTCACGGCCATTTTTACCAAAAACCAATTGAACACCATCGTAGTACATCCACTCACCGTAATCCTCAGCCAAGCGCTGCAAAAAATGGAAGTTGTCTTCTTCGTATTGCGTGACGTAGCGGATAGGGCTGCTCGTAGTAGGCGATACTTTTTTGGCTAAGCCACCTAAGGGGGAGAGTACTTTGGTTATAATTTGTTCCAATGTCTTGTCCGTAAATGAGCGCGTGGTACGGCCAGTACTTAGCAAAGCCGTTGGGCTTACGCCCGACACCACCAGGGTGTTGGCCGTAGTACTACCTCTACTCAGGCGCAGAGAAGTGGCGATGCCCTTGAATATCCGCGACTGTACTTCCTTGTTATCCTTATCTCCCTGTTTTAGCGTGATCGTTACTGCCTCGCCCACTATCTTATCCGACAAGTCCTTCAAATCCACTTTCTCGGGCTTATCGGGATGCATATCGAGGGTGAAGCTCACTTCAAAGCTGTGGTGGTTTTCGAAGGGTTGATTGATAGAAACACTGCTGATGCGCGTAAGGGTAAGCGCACCCAGCTTGATTTCTATGCTTGCCAGTAGTTGGTTGGTTGAGGGCATAAATGTTATTTTTTAGGGATAGGAATTACACAAAAGAAATAATGCTCTGCTTCAATTTATGAATCCTTTAACTATCGAAGAGTAATCTTTTAATATGACAAAAAGTTTTTTTAAAGTTAAAAAAATGGTTGAAGGAGCATTGATGGCGTAATATTATATCTGAAATTTTGAGTGTCATATGTTCTTAGTATTTGTGTTACCCTATCAGGGTCAGTTTCATATTTATAAATCTTTTTTATTTCATCAAGAGTAAAAATCAAATCGTATTCTTGAAAAGTAGTACTAAGATAAGGAAACTTATCACGTTCCTCCGGAATCAATTTTGCTGGAGGAAAATGAAATAGGAACGACCATAGATTTTTTGTATCATAAATATGGACTTTTAAAGTTTGTTTTTTTTCATAATACATAAAATCGCAAGTGCAAGACCCTATAAATTGAGCTGGCGAAAATCTTCCATCTTTTAATATTTCATTTAATATCCCACTATCATCTCCATTAAAAATTGAAAATTCAAAAACATATTTTTTTGGAATATCCTCGCGTTTTCCACTTTGGTAATTTAGTAGGCCCAAATAGAATATACCAACTATAATTTTCATCATATTTGTATTTTTAAGATTCTCAGAAAATGGATGGTTTGGGTCAAAATATGTATGGCGATTCCCACTCATACCATGCGCAAAATCCCAAAATAGCTTCCCCATAATTTTAAAACTACTATCATAGTCATAATCTCGCTGAAATTCAAAATTTTTAAGTACTACCTTTTCACGAGCTATATAGCACATGTCTATATCTTCCCCTACCAAAGACTGTTCTAAAACGTCCTCTCTCCTGCATAATTCAAACCTTTCTTCATTTGTCAGTCCCATATTTTTGTATTTTAAAATTTGCGAAAATATTAAAAATTGTCTTTTTACAAAGAAATCTTATGGTTGGAAAAAGTTAGATTTAAGCAAACCTATCAGACCCCAAATTTTCAAGCACTAATAAAGTAATCGGTGCACTTTTTTCTAATAAAGTCATGAGTTCCCTAAATTCTGCTGTATTTGGAGGTACAATGCACCCATCGCTTCCATAATAACCAGCCCCGTGAATCAAAAACCCACCTCTATTAATTTTTTTTAATAAAGTCGCCGTTTGTCCTGTGGGTGTAAGCCTTGCTCCTATTCCATTTATAGATTTTATTTTTTCTGGCTTAGCAACCGAATAAACTCCTGGTGGAATAGGTCCTCCACGCTGGGCAGCTTTTTCAACACTTGTACGCTTTTTCCCCCAAGAATAGGGGTTATTTACTACTGTACTATCAGTGATTTTCCCTTTTGAGGCACCTCCTCCCCCAGTTAAAGCTTTGCATGAAACGTATGTACCGTCAATTCGTCCTACTAACACACCTTCAAAAATTGAGTATGTCAGATAGTTGGAAAGAGGTGAGGCAGATAAAATGGCATCAGAACTTGGCTCTATCATGGTTTAAAAAGTTTATACGTACAATAAAAAGTATTAAAAAGTAGAAATAAGCTAAGGCTGAGCAACAACGAAGCAAGGTTTTTTCAGAGATTTATTCATATTTTTTAGTATTTTAGAAAAAATAAACTTTAAGTATTTTTACATTAAAGCCCTACTTTCTCCCCGTTTTTATTTTTTCCATCAAAATATAAAAGAAGCCTATCGCCTCTAATCTGGTAATCAAACAATTTTTGATCTTTGTTTTTTGGTATCTTAATCCAAATCTCTCTATTGTTTTTAGTATATAACCTTGCCCCCATTGCATTAAAATTTTGAATCCAAGGTATCGGTTCATTGTTTGATTCACCACTAACGTTAGTGTTACTTTGACCATATCCTGTCATAAAAAAACTATTTTGGCTGCCTTGCAACTGGCCATCCTCCGTTATTCTCCAATACTCAGTGGTTTTAGTGTTCGATCGAGATTCTTCAAACTTCCATGTACCTACTATATTTTCATGTACTGCTGCACCTGTGTTACCCCCTGAAATCTTTGGTTTAAAAACGGCATTCAAGTAGAAAGTCTGGCCATTGTATAGATTCATGATTAAATTTGTTCCAGTTTTCTGAAGTACAACCGTAAGTCCTGGTTGATTATCTATATAACCCAAACAAGTAGCTGAACTTGAATTAGTTAGAGATCCTTCAAAATAAACCTTGACCAAACCATTCATTTGAGTTTCAAAAGAACCAGTTACATACCGTCCTTTTACATCAATTTTTATATTTGCAACACCTGTAATACCAGCAACACTCTGTGCTTGACCAACCCACTTTCCATTGATTTGGGCCATGCTGTTCAACACGACTAAAAGTGAAACGAAGAATGATATAGATTTCATTTTTTATAGCTTGTTAAGGATATTCATGGATATTTGCCACAAAATTCTATCATCTCTATATACTTCACTATATAGTTTTTTTAAATTTGTTATATAGTTCACTCGTCCCTTATTATCAAGCACAGTACTTGAATTTGGCAAGTCAAAAACAACTTTTGAACCCCGACCGTGAAGGCCATTATAGTAATTATGCACTTCATAGTGTATCAATACACAAGGGATAACATTTTGATAAAAATTACTTAGTTCTAATTCTGAAAACAAGGGTTTTAAGTGCGTTTTTTCAATAATATGATGCCAGTGCCAATTTTTATCTAATCGTATTTTAAACTCATCTGATATTATACTTTTCAAACCACTATTTTTGGCATCAGCATACCTGCTACAGAAGTAATAACTATCTGTTGTCTGGGGTTTTCTAAACACGAACAGAAGTACACCATTGTAAAAAGGCACTAAACCAGAATATGAACCCTCGTAACTTATATTCATTTTAAATCAGTTTAAAATCCTTCAAAAACGCTTGTATCGCTTTCACATCATCTCTGATATACACCGTGGTGGGTGGCACAATTTCTTTGATGTATTGTCGTTCAAGGTGAGGAAGGCATACCTGTGAAGCTCCTCCCCAAAAATTGAGTCGCGTCGTAAAATGACGTGCATACGTTTGGCCTTCTTTGGCATAACCTTTCTCGGTTTGGGGGCCAATATCCCCCGCAAAACCCACAATGGGTTGCGTGGTTTGTATCACAATAAGGCAAGTGAGGCCGTTCCAATTGTGTAATACGGCATTTCGGGCGCGTACACATTCCAACAAGGTTTTGCCTGTTTTTTGGGCATACGCAAGGATGTCAGCCAAATCGCCCATCGTTCCCCAAAAAGGAGAAATCGTTTCTTTGCATTCTTTATCCAAATTGAACAGTTCCCAGTCAGTAAACTTATAGAAGTAGGTGCCTACTGGGATAGTCACTTTCTGAGCTCTTCGTCCGTTAAAGGAGTTTTTCTGAGATTCTTTTAAATCTTCAAAAGTGAGTGTTTGATTGAGAATCATACGTCATTTCAGGTTTAAAATTCGTCACCAAGGGTTCTAAGTATCCAGTTTTTAGTGGTCAAGTCACTTGCTTTGGGCGTTCCCCATCCTTCGTCACTGTTTGGTTTGATGTACAGCGTGGTATCAGCTTTTGCTTGCTTCCACTGCTGTTTAGCCTTTTTGAGTGCCTTTACTCTCTCGTTGTATTCCTGAGCGGGCAAGGTTTTCAACTGCGTGCCTTGGATAAGTTGCCTCTCAATGTCGGCGTCAAATGCTTTTGGCTGGTACCATACCCTCAGGTGGATAATCTCAATACCCACCTGCTGTTTTTGATAAACAAACCGCCTCACAACCGTCTTGGTCTTGGCAACCATGTACTCGGTACTGAGGGTAGAGTCCGTCTCCAAAACTTTGTAGCTGAGCGCTCTCCACTTTTGCGCTGTTTGCTTTTGAGAACCTACAAAGGGGAGCATAAGCACGAGATCATTTGTACGGCCATCGTACTTTTCCGTCGGTACCACAATGTCTTGATGCCATCCTATCCAAATAGTCGGCTGACTTAGTCGGTGCTTTTGTAACGCGGTCGGAATCGTTGTTTGAACGCCAAATAATGATTCCGACCACAATTGTGGCAGTTGATGGCCTGTGTAAGCACAAAGACTTAGGGCGCCCAGCAACCCTAAAATGTTTTGAATGTGCTGTTTGTTATCTTGAGCCATCAGTTCAATACTTTTTATTCGCGATTCAGCACCAACGTTTTTCCATCAACGTCTAAATCTCGAACCGTGATGGTAAAGCTTTGAGTACCTGCATGTTCACCACCAAGGGAGAACGTTTCGCTAAAATTGACTACAGCACCATGCTTGAAAGTAATTTTACGTACCGATTCATTCTTTTGGTTGAAAAACTCTGCATTTCCCGAGACATCGTCCTTGTGGGGTAGCAGCATCAACTCAATGATTTTGGCATTATCGCCCATTTTATCACCCTTGCGCGTTGCGACAGTGAAATCAATATTACCCCCAAAAATCTCTGAGGTAGTTTCGTTGGTATGCGGGTTTACGTGTTGGTGAAAAGAGTACGAACAGTTCAGTACTTCAAACTTTACACCATCAATTTCAAGCGTTGCTTTGTGTGCCATTGTTGTATTGGTTTTGGGTAAATATAAAATTGTTTGATTTTAAGATTTAATGTCTGAGTCCCAGTCACCTTTGGTTCCAGTGAGGCTAATATTAAATACCTTAGCAGGAAAATAGGGCTTCAATTTGACATCTATTATGATTCGTGTTGGGTTCGTTTTATCTCTTTCTACTTTTAATTCGGAATAGCCTTCAATTACTTTTCCTTGAATCGAGCTAAGAAAACGTGAGGTCTGCTTTTTTATATCTTCAAGCATCGCATTACTAATATTCTCGAACGTTCGTCGGTTGAGAAAATCTTGCATGATTTTGCCAATCCAGTCGAAAACCCGTACTACACTGTACGTTTGAAGGCCCACGTTGTCACCATCAAAGAGGGTTTTTGCCGATTGGGGTATCACACGCCCCCACGAATAGTCAAGAGGGATAAGCCCCATGCTTTCGAGTTGTGCCACTTCATTTTTACGCATTGTAAAACGTGTACCGCTTGCCATCTTGAGCTTACCATGCTGCAAGCCTGCCGATGGTTGTGCAATGCTACCTCCCCAAAGAAGTCCACCAAGGGCCATGGCGGGAGAAGCATAAAGATGTTCTTCTTGGCCCAGTTCGGTATAGGCTTCGCGTCCTACAATGTAGTTGCAGGGCATCATCACGTGGGCTTTGTGGGCGTCTGAACCAGTGAGTTTGTCTTTGGCAAAAGCCACTTCAACATCTTCGGCACTATCCAAGTGGCGATAGTCAGTGATAAGCATCACTTTGTTTTTGTGTGCCAACTCTGCCCACTTGTCCACGATGGTATTTTTCTTTAGCCATCCTGGAATGATAAGTAGGGAGTAGTTGTTGGTCAGGTCAAATTTATCGTAACCCTCGTTGAGTTCAAACGCTACCTGAGAGAAAATTCCTTTGGGATTACTGAAACTATCGGCATCGGTGGTGGCATCGTTGCCTGCATCGAATAGTACCAAATTTTTGATTTTTTCCTCGGCTGTATTTTCAAAGAAAAGTCCCAACGAGCGATACGATTGTTCTAACTCTTGCGTTTGTTCTAAGCAATTGAGAAGATTTTTTTTGAGGGTTTCGGAAGCAGAAGCTGCACGCTTTTCAGCATCAGACACCATATCGGCTATATTTTCGTGGGCAGATACGATGTCGGCAATTGCCAAGAGCCTTGCTTTTAATTTCTTACGGTCGGCTTTGTTGTCTTCCTCTTCCATAAACATCGCTTTGCGAGCCTTTTTGGAAGGATCCATATTGTCAGCACCATCTATAATGGTTTTGAGGAAGTCAAAGCCGCCAAATTTTCCGAGTGCCGACACTGATTCGGATAAGGGGCGGGCGGGCTGCCGTTCTTTGAGTTGGGTTTCTTTGCGTTGTAGTTCTTCTGCTGCCATTTTGTTTTTTGTTAAAGGTTATTTGCCCTACTTGGCTAATCTGCATTGTCCAATTCTTCGACCATGGCGTTGATGGCATCCAAAAAAGCGGCTTTTCCAGCAGGGTCAGCGAGCATTTTTTGAAATACTTTGTTGGACATGAGGCGCTTAATGAGGGTTTCAAAGTCTTCCTTTTTCCCTTCTAACTCTTGTAAAAAGCCGCTTTGCTCAATCATTCCTTTCACTGTAAAGGCAGATAGATTGGTAAAATGCAGCGTTTCGTTTACATCCGCCCCATCCTCTGTTTGGTGCGTTACATCCACCTTGGGTTCAAACCGGTCAAAGGCATCTTGAAGTTTTTGGATACCTTCTACGGGCGAGGCATCCAATGAGTCTGCGGTCAGTTTAGTGACCATTGCGGTTTTATTATCATGAAGCAATTTGATGGCTTCACTCGTGCCTTCATCTATGATGACACCGCCAAGTTGTGGTTTTTCGATTGCCATGAGGTTATTAAGTTATAGTTACTTGTTATTTAATTTTCCTGAAACTTTCATCTGCTTTTTCTTGATTGGGGGTGCGCTGTAAAAATAGATTGGTTTTTCCAGCTCCAACAGATTCAACAAAATAGTATGTAAATGGTACTTCCTTACCGTCTGCGAGTTTAAAACAAATAGTACCATTTTTGGTAAACCATCGCGCACCAGAATTGATGAGGTTTTGTACGTCTGTAGCTTGCTCCCAGCCATCGTCAAAACTTACACCGTATCCACCACTGTAGGTTACCGCCGAGGTCCGCGTTACAATTTCCATTCGCCCATCTTCGTACAAACCCAATCTTTTTTGATTTTTAACTCCCGCCCTACTTTGTCGAATACTTTCCCAGACCCCTACTAAACGCGCGTCGCGAGGGAGGTTTGCCACACCCGCTGCTGGTTTGGATGTACCTTGGGCTCCCGAAGGCTTTTGAGCTGTGGGAGTAGTACCGTTGTTTTTTTGAAACTCACCACTAAGTATCACAATGTCAAACTGATGAGCCTCTAAGTAAATTCCTTTTTTTGAGGGGTTTATTACACTAATATTAGCTAAACGAAGGTCTAATTCTCCTGAGGCTTCAGCTATTTTTCCTTCGTAAATTTTATCATTTTTTTTTGCCCTTATTTTATAAGTCAGCTCTGACCCGTTGGCCGATAGGGTCACAGTTCCAGTAACATTGTCACCTTCTACCTTCAATGACATTATTGAAGGCACTTTTTGATTGGGTAGTAATGAAAGCATACACTCCCCTGCATAATTTCCACTAGTGATAGTCTGACTCATCGCTATTGATGAAAGTAAAACAAAAAAAAGTAGGTAGGTTTTATTCATAATGCCAATTTACTGTAAAAAGTATTAAAGCAATGCAGTTGAATCCAAATTAACATTGTCATATATTCCGTTGATGAGCATCTTTAAACGTCGCCCATATTCCTCTTTAGAGCTATGCCATGGAACAAAAAGAGAAGAACCAATAAGAGGCACACCAGCCATTAATGCACGATTTCGGATGTAATTATCTGCTGCCTGAGAATTCTTCCAATAGTTCTTTAACTCCATAATTCGATTAAGTTTAAGTTCTGGAGTAAGAGTTTTAGTCCACCACCTATCTCTAATTTTTAGTTCGTTTTCAGTAAGAATGATAGGCATGGCATTACAGTAAAGGTCAGTTAGATCCGCCAAACTATATGGGTCTTCAAAAAAACCAGGATCTCCCCCAATTCCCCCATGTGAAGTATCAAAGGACTCATGCGCCCAAGGCAAAACTAATAAAGATTTAAACATATAGGGGCGCGATGTAGATTTGAAAAATTCAGCATCTATTCGGTTTTTAATGTTTGCAGATTTCCTAACTGCATTCGCCAACATCCGTACATTTTGGGTCGAAATATTTATATCAATGCCTGCTGTACTATCTACGGCATCATATAACCCAATAAAATTGATTTTAATAGGATAGGAAATATTTTTTTTACTCTCTATCACTCGTTTTAGTCCATGCATTTGTGATTCTACAGGGCGATTGAGGGATTTTGCTTCACTCCACCACGTGGAGCGTGATTGAAGCATCTCGGCTATTTTTAAAACTCCAAATCCACCACGGCTATGACCCACTAAATTAAGCTTAATATTTTCCTGTTTAATTCCCTGCATAATTAGGTTTTGTATTTCGTCTAAAACCCATCTTACGCCATCTAAAATACGATCAATCATAAGAAACCCTAAAGTATCAGGTCCATCAAGATATGCCTTTTTATGCCCCCCAAAATCATTGAAAAACCGCCGTACGTGGCTATTTTGCCCCCCACTATCTCTCCATTTGGCAGATCCAGTTCCATCAATGGAAAGTAACAAATGATGGTCTCCCACCTGAGTGTTAAATTCTAATGGCATAAAATTCTGATTTATCTAAATGACTCTACATGAACTATCTCTTTTAAGGCATTACATCCCAACAATTCTTTTGAGCTGTTGTCCCCGAATTTCATCGCCTTCTTGCCACGGGATATGTTGTGATTGACCTGATAAAGGAACATTTGCTTGCTGTGCTTGACTCCTAAGAAAGGTATCAGCATTAATTGATGATTGCCAAAAACCTCGAACTTGTAAAATTCTTTCTTGCCTTGACCCCTGTGGCCGCCAAGAACCGTAAGGGTTAAATCGTTGTACCCAGCCTTCTTCTCCAATTAAATCCAGTGCATTACAATAGATGTCTGTTCCTGCACCTAAACTCCACTGTGTAAAGAAACCAGGGTCTCCCCCAATCCCGCCATGAGAAGTGTCGAATTGGTTATTGGTTGCACTTGGAATACCAATCCCACTAAAACTGATACGGCTTCGATTCATATTTTGCCTGATGGCATGCGCCACTTTATTGACATTTCTTAGGGATAAATCCCCCTCTGTCTCTACTGCTGCACGCTTTACAGCATCGTATAAACCGATAAAATTTACATTTAGTGAAGGTGGAATGCTTTGTCCCATGGTACGATTAAAAAACTGAACCTCTTGAGCACCTCTACTGGCAGGTCTTACAAAAGAAATGGGATTTTGAAGGAAATTAGCGATTTTCAACACTGCAAATCCCCCTCTGCTATGCCCTACAAGGTTTATTTTGATATCATTGAGGTTAGCTCCATTCGTCAAAGCACGTCCAATCATTCGATACACATCCCGTACACCTTCGTCAATAATACTACCTACATCAAGTCCAGAGGCACCAGCGGGACCATGTCTAAAAATTTTAGAAACGCCATACCCTCCTTGAAAATCAGACATGAATCTATGTACATGACTATTTAAGCCATCTCTTCTCATCCAATCAGATGAACCTGTTCCATCAATTGCCAATAGAATGTGGTGATTAGGCATTGTTTTTTTCATTTTTTATTTTTTCTCCCATTCAAACGCTCCATTCTCTCCCATTTTCAATTGTATCTGGCTGCCCTTGAGCAGTTATCCTGCATTTTTACTTTTTGATGGTTTTTATTCTCGGATTGCAAATTCTGATCAGAAAAGAATATGAAGTAATCTATATAATAGAAACACGCTGAAGACTGCTTGTTACACTCAACTCAAGTGCATACCCTCCAACTGGAAAATCAACTACCATGATTTGTGGATCAGGTTTCCCTTTTGTCCACAAGGAGTAATTACCATAAATTAGATGGCCTAAATTTCGTAAGTCGTCCGCACGCTTTGAACCTTCTATTATTCCTTTAACGGCCGATGGCCCCATTTTTATAAGTGGTTTTAGGTAGATGATTGAACTTTTTGCAAATTCCGCCCAGCGTGCGCCCAATGATACAGATAAATCTATGTTTTTTTGTGCTTCCCATGAATCTTTAATCAATACTCGTGGGTGAGGGCAATTGAGTGCTATAACCATACACCCCCCTAAGCCTCCTCCTAATCCCAAACCAAATTTGATTGATTCGATGTTGAGAGTTACAGTTTCAAAAGTTTCTAAATTGACCATCCAACATGAGTTAGTTTCTACACCTACTGCTCCAATTATGCCTCCATATTTTGCACCTACGCCTATCCAAGTAACACTTGGTAATTTTTCCTCTGTCATTATTATTGCTTGTTTAAATTTTAGAAAGCTATATTCAAGGTTAAAAACCTGTAATGTAGTCTATATAATAGAAATTTTTAATAGCGAAGTGAACCATTACGATGGTAGAATCTTCGAATTTTCAATCCATTTTCTCCCAACCAAACGCTCCATTCTCGCCCATTTTCAATCGTATCTGGCTGCCCTTGGGTAACTCACCCGCTACAATCATACGCGAGAGTGGGCGGCGAATTCGATTGCGAATAACGCCTCTAATAGGCCGTGCGCCATATTTAGGGGTAAAACCTTCGAGGGCAAGTGCTTTACGAGCGTCGTCATCCAACATCAGGGTGATTCCTTGTTTTTCAAGGAGATTAGTGAGGGGCTTGAGTTGGATATTAAAAATATTGATAACTGCACTTTCGGTAATGGGGCTAAAAGGAATGATCTCCGTGAGACGCCCCAAAAACTCTGGACGGAAGTGCTTGGTCATCAAATCTAAGATGTCATTGGATGCTGGAATTTTACCCTTACCAAACTGATCGGCTATCCATTCGGAACCAATGTTAGAGGTAAACAAAATGATTGCGTTGGAAAAATCTCCTTCACGCCCGAGGCGGTCGTGAAGTGTGCCTTCGTCGAGAATCTGCAAAAACAAATCAAATACTGATGGGTGCGCCTTTTCGATTTCGTCGAAAAGCACAATGGCAAAGGGCTGCTGCTTGATTTTGGTTACCAACAGACCACCTTCTTCGTAGCCCACGTAGCCTGGAGGAGCACCGTAAAGAACGGCGGCCGAGTGTTCTTCTTTAAACTCCGACATATCAAACCGAATCAAGGCTTTTTCATCGTTAAACAGAAAGTCGGCCATGGTTTTGGCCAATTCGGTTTTGCCCGTGCCCGTAGGACCCGAGAAGAAAAACGAGCCAATGGGCTGCCCTGGGCGGCTCAGTCCTGAACGATTTTCTAAGATGGCGTCGGCAATTACCTTAGTTGCATGGTCTTGCCCAACTACCCGTTTTTTGAGGTGTTCATCGAGTTGAAGGAGTTTTTCTCGTTCTTTTGATTGAATTTTGCCCAACGGGATTCCAGTTTTGTGCGCTACCACAGCGGCCACATCACTTTTTTCGACGGTCGTTTTGCTGCCCCCCCCGATGGTTTCGAGTTGGCCCAATAAATCAGTCAAGTAATCGGCAATGACTCCAGGGACTTCCATTTGATTGAGATCGGGCTGATCTTCAAGCTGCCCTAATAGTATCGGACTGAGGCGATCTTTGAGTTGGCGGTCAAACCAGCGAAGTTCTTGAGTGTAAATTTGCGGGTCCTTGGCATGATTTTGGTCTCTAATAGCTTCTAATTCAATACGAAGGTTATCTATTTCGCGCTGGGTAGTTTCACTCATGAGGCGCATAGCCGCCATGGTACGATCTATGAGATCAATTGCAGCATCAGGTAAACGACGGTCTTTGACGTATCTACGAGCCAATCGTACAGTTTCGGCTATAGTATCAGAGGCAACGCTTATTTGGTGGTGATTTTCAAAAAGTGTAACCACCTTGCCTATCATACGAGTAGCCGTAATTTCGTCGGGTTCTTCGACTTTGACCAATTCAAACCGTCGAGCAAATGCTTCGTCAGGTTCCATGTATTTACGAAACTCATCAAGTGTTGTAGCCCCAATGACCGTAAGTTCTCCACGAGATAGCTCTGGTTTGAGCAAATTCACTAAGCCCATTGCTCCACTTTGAGGATCCATTAAAATATGTATTTCATCAATAAAGAGTAATGCTTTTTCAAACTGCTTTACTTCGGCAATGATATTTTTGAGGCGGTCTTCGATTTCACCTTTGTACGATGCCCCCGCAATAAGGGCTCCCATATCCAATTGAAATAGCGAAGCGTTTTGTAAATGCCCTGGTACTTGTTCGGCCACAATTAACTGTGCGAGTCCTTCCACCAGTGCAGTTTTACCAACGCCAGGTTCGCCTACAATAATGACGTTTGGCTTGGTGCGTCGGCCCAAAATCTCAACAGTCATCCGAGTTTCTTTATCGCGCCCAATTATGGGGTCAAGCTTTCCATCACGCGCTACGGCTGTTTTGTCTATACAAAATTTAAGCAAGGCTTGCGCTGAAACTTTACCTCCTGCTGAGGTGACAGATTTAGCTTGACTTGGCAGACTACTACTAACTGCATTTTGAACTCCCACTTCTGCCATAGCTTTCTCGAGGAGCTCCGTTTCATTAAGAGGGAAGGATTTAAGTTGGTCTTTTTGAAAGGCTACGCCTGGACGACTTATGGCCGTTAGTACAGCAAGAGGAGTTATTTCATCTTCTCCAAGTTTCATTCGTATAATATCCGAGACTTCCAGTGTGGCTTGCACTTGCCCATCTCCCCGTGGTTCAGGTTCTGTTCTAGCAGATTTTGGATACTTTTCTATGCGAATATCAGCCCAATCTCTTAAATAGTGAACATCTACACCCCATACAGCCAATATACTTGCTAACCCCACATCATTATGCAAGATACCTTTGAGCAAATGGCCTGCTCCATACGTTGTATGATGATTTTCTTTAGCTAATGACTGCGCGACTTGGATAGCACGTTTGAGGTTGCTATGGAAAGAAATACTCGAAATCATAGGGTGAAAGGCTTAGAAAAATATGTTTGAAAAACACAACTGAAAGGGCTTCAAAAGTATTGTTTTTTTTCTCTAAATCAACTGTTTGTCATCGAAACTTATCTAACGGTCATAAGAACCTTATCTTTTTGTCACGATAAATAATCCTGCAATTTTATATAAGAAAAATGATTGGAAAAATACGTCAAATGACGTATTTTTCCAATGCGAATTAAATCACATCTTTGCAAGATTACTTAGTACTTTTTATGAACATCTCCAAACGAGTAACAATTGGCCGTAAACCAGGCAATACCATTGTACTAACAAATGCTGACGTAAGTGGTGATCACGCAGTTCTCACACTTTTAGATGAAAGAACAAATACTTGGGAGTTACAAGATTTAGGATCGAGAAATGGTACTTTAGTAGATGGAGTACGTATATATCGTAAGGAAATTAGCCCAATAAATCAAGTAATTTTTGGTCAAACTCCTCTTGAATGGTCTTTAGTCCTTAATTCTTCTACAAAAGAACCTCCTTCTACTACTAATACTCCACCTAAAATAGTCCCAACCCAAGAATTAAAACTTGAGCCGATTGTTGAGTCTTCTAATCAAAAACTAAAAAAAATATATGAAGACTACATGGCTAAGAAAAGTAGATTGGAAGAAATTCAACGAAACGAGGCCCTCAATGCTCGTTATCAATCCTTAGGTATCCCAATAGCAGCCTTGTTTGGAGCTTCTATTGCTTTTTTTCCTCCTGAATATCGGTTTATCTCAATAATAGGCTCACTAATCTCATTTGCTATAGCCAGTTGGTCTTTTTTCAATTCCAAAAAATTTGCGAGCGAGAAAAGAGGACTTAATCTTACTAAACTTAATGAACAATTTGACATTAACTATCGCTGTCCACACTGTCAAATTAAAATCTCAGATCCATATCCTGTGTTATTACAGGTAAAAAATTGTAGGAGTTGTAAAAAACCTATAATAACATAACTTTAAATTTAAACTCAAATGAATCCACTTGATTTTGAAAAAACTCAGCTATTTGCTCAAAAAGCAAAAGAAGCTGCTCCTCCTCCATCTTTTACACCTCCTCCTATGCCTTCGATGCCAAAGGCTACCATAAAACCCAGTGCTAAGAAACTAACTAAAGAGGAAAAGATTTTGCTGGCTACGGGCGGGGTGCTGACACTTGGTCTGGGGGCTATTGTTTTTGTTAATCTTTCAGAAGATGCACCACCTCCCCCTCCTGTTGTTAATGAAGTACCTCAGGTCGTGGAGGCACCTGTAATTGAAATAGAACAGAAAGAAGTGTCCAAAGACAATCCCACCATAGCAGAATCCAAACCTCAAATACCTTCTCCAAAACCCACGCCACGCCCTCAGATAGAAGAAAAATCCCATTCTTTTATTGATGTCCCCAATGAAGCAGAGGTAGCGACAAAAGTTGATGATGAAATGTCGTTTGAAGAAGCCTTTAAAACCGCAAGAGCAGAAGTCGGCCCAGGGGGGCTTTTTGTTTGGAATGATACCTACTATGGTACTTATAGTGAGAGCGAATGGGAAAGTCTTCCAGACAATAAAAAAGAACAATGGTTGAAAATGGTTGAGCCTATTATTGATCCCGTTGAACCAGAGCCAGCAGCAGTCACTTCTGATAGTCATATAGTGATTGCCGAACGTGGTGAGATTATGTGGACTGGCATTGATAAAAATGAGGATGGGATTGCAGAGGTACTGACAGCGAGAATCCAAGGTCAGCCACCAATAGTGATGATAGATACAGATGGTGACGGAAAATTAGATACCCGTTACACGCTCGATTCGGCTACGGGAGCGGTTTATTCTTCTGCTATCGAAAAGACTGCTATGTCGATGACTGACATTAGCCAAATTCCCGAAGTAGAAAACGGCAGTGAGTTTCAAAATGCTTCATATGTAGGCCAAGTACCCGCCGATACATCAGATTTGCCAGTCAGTATTATTGAAAAAGAGGGTGGGTACATCGTTGGACTTGATTTGGATAAAGATGCTTTAGTTGATGTCATTACCCTCAATCAAGATGGAAAAAATACATTTGTAGCAATGGATATGAATAGTGATGGGCAAGTAGAAACAGCTTTTATGTATGATGAAGAACAACAAAATATTGTTTCAAATGAGATGCAACCAATGGAGTCTATGACTGTTAGTGAGTATAATTCTTCTCATGAAGAAGTCACCGAAGAGGAAATAGAAGCGCAAGATATGGACGATGACCAAGAAAATAATGATACGATGTCTTCGCAAAATGAAGAAATTTCGGACCCTTATTTTGATAACGATTCTAACGCTGCCAATGATTTTTTAGGTTAAAATTAAAAAGATGGAAATTACTTGTAAAAAATGTGGTACAAGGCTTAAAATTACCAATACAGGCAGTCCCATTGTCAAGTGTGGCAATTGTGGGTATCCAAACCCCGTGACGGTTAGCTCAAGCAATAATGCAACGCCCCAAACCCCTGTAGCCAAAGTAGCACCAGCCTCGGTAACACCTCCTCCTCCAATTCCTAATCCGAGGCCCAATATTAATGCAGGCACGGGAGTCAAACAAGACTATGGATGGTTGATAGTCCATGATGAAAATGCTCCAAGTCAGACTCACACACTTCGTTTGGGAAGGCAAGTCATAGGACGACTCAACAGCAGTAGTCCCTGCGATATTATGATCAATTCTCAGGATGTATTTATGAGTCGTAATCACTGTGTCTTAGAAGTCAAGCCTAATCGTTCTGGTGGTTTTGACTACTTACTCTCTGATAGAAAAACAAGTAGTGGTACCCCCGAAAATATGAGTACGAATGGTACATTTGTCAATGCAATTGCCAAGCCTCTTCAGCCAAACGATGTGGTTTATCTTAATGATGGAGACACTATCCAAATGGGAACAACTAAGGCTATTATCAAGACCATTAAAACGGTTGCAAATGCCCAAGATGCCACTCGAATTGTTCAAGACTCAGATTATACTCCTACGGTTATCATAAAGTAAAATCTAATGAAAATCTCTATTCATCAACCCGTAGGGTTTTCTGAAGTTGGCGGAAGAGCCAATAATGAAGACTCTATTTTTCCTCTACCCAATACCACTAATCAGGTCGAATTGTTTATAGTCTGTGATGGGGTAGGAGGACAAAGCAAAGGTGAAGCGGCAAGTTCGCTTGCTTGTGAAAGTATTGCAGAATTCTTTATGAACCACCCCCCTAAGGTAGCAGATGAGGGGTACATGATAAGAGCGCTGGAATATACCCACGAAAAATTCAAGCAAAAAGAGCAGCAAAATCCTGAGACACATGGTATGGCCACTACCATGGCACTGGTGCATTTCCATGAAGCAGGAGTTTCCGTAGTGCATATTGGAGATAGCCGGGTGTATCATATTAGAAACAATGAGATTTTAAGCGTAACTGAAGACCATAAATTCATCACTCTTTTGCTTAAAGAGGGACGTATTTCCGCTGACGAGGCAATGATACATCCAGATAGGAATCAAATCACTAAAGCTATTTCTGCCGATAGGAGAGATACCCCTACTGTCCAAATCATCGGTGATATACGCCCAAATGATTACTTTTTTCTTTGTTCTGATGGTGTTTTGGAACAAATACATGACGACCTCCTTCTGTATCACTTACGCAACACAGAAGACAATAATATAGAGGATGTAGAAAAACTTGAAAATATTCGCCAAGAATGTCTTGGTAAGACTAGAGACAATTTCTCTGCTTATTTGATTCGAGTTCAAGGCGTAGAAGGCAAAATACCTCTTGAATATTTAACTTCACCTCTATCAACAGTACCTTCAAACAATAGCTCATTCTCTGCTAAGACACAGTTTAATACATTTCAAGAAGATACACCTACTCAATTTGTTCGTTCTCCAACAGCTGCCACAAAGTCAACGGAAGTAGCTGGTACTTCCCCCAAAAAGAATCTATTGCTGATTGGAGCTGCTATTTTTCTAGTAGGAATGGCGCTATTGGCTTGGTATTTTGTTGAAAAAAGTTCCTTACCATCTCCTAAGCCTTTGGTAGAAAAAACGATTGATTCAAGCCATACAAAGCCATCAACCACTCAGGCTTTGTCCGAAGCAATCATAAGACCTAAAAAACAGGTATCTCCAAGAACGATTTCTACAAACGAACCCACCCAAGAAAAACTATTTCCAGTTTCCAAAAAGTATAACTTTACTATTTTCAAAAAAGGTAATGATTATTTCTCGTGGGAACCAGCCAAAAAGAAAGAAAAAAAAATCGTTTTTGACGAAGAAAGTTACCGCGAGGGCGTTTGTGTAGCTTACTCCTATGATGAGAAAAGTCTAAAACTCTACCTCATCAGGCCAGATAAGCGCTTTGAGGGCATCGAAAGTTTAGAAATCATTGGGAATACACAAATTATCTATGAGAAGGAAGGAATCAAACATAAAATAGACCCTAATACTGGCAAAGAACCCCCCTCAATCCAAGAACTTAAAACAAAGAAAATAAAGAAAGATTCGGTTTAAAATATGATTACTCCAACCTCAACATCCTTACGCTTTTATGCGACGCTGTTTTCCCTATTGTGGTACTTCAATATCAAGGTTTTTAGTCAAGCTACTTACGCTGTTGTGGTGGGAGTATCCAATTATCAAAAATTCAGGCCTTCAAAAGGGGATTTACATTTTGCAAGTCGAGATGCACAACTGTTTTACAGCTATCTTACAAATGTCAATGGACAAAAGGTACCAAAGTCTAATGTGATTTTATTACTAAATGATATGGCCACTAAACCCAATATTCTCAATGCACTTAAACTATTTACAAAAGCCAAAACTGACGACCAAGTGATTTTTTATTTCTCTGGTCATGGCGATTCGGGCGTATTTTTACCCTACGAAACCAGCGGTATCAAAATATTTGTATCACATAAAGAAGTGAAAGAAGCATTCAAAAACTGTAATGCGAGGCTTAAACTGTGTATTGCAGATGCATGCAAATCAGGCACTATTAAGAAGCAATCTTTTCCAGAAAAAGATGAGATTCAGCATGTCTTAAATACAAATGTCATTGTATTTTTGTCTTCTTTAGCCAATCAACTCTCGGGAGAGTACGGGCGTTTAGGGCAAGGAGTCTTTACTTTTTACCTCCTAAAGGCATTACAAGGTGAAGCAGACAAAAATCAAGACCAATCCATCAGTGCCTTGGAATTATATCAGTATGTAAACAAAAATGTACGTCAATATTCCAAAAAATACAGCCCTGATAAAAAAGAACAAATCCCTACTATGTATGGGCGTTTTTCTAAGGACTTAATCCTTGCCAACTATTGAGCGTTTTATTTGATTTCATTTCCAAAAGTATCTATTACAATCGGTTTAAGTTTTCCGTTTTTTAGTACAGTCGCTTTTCCATTTTTAAATGCCGATACTTGAGCATATTGGTACGGAATCACAAGCTCCCCCTTTGTATTGATGTAACCCCAGCTACCCTCACGGCAAACTGCCGCCAAACCTTGTTCAAAATTTTCAATATCACACCATTGCGGCTCAGCTAAAATTTTTTTTTCTTTATCCTCATCTATCAAAAGTCCCCAAGATGCTTCCTGCTCGTATGCTTTGAGTAGAGGGTCTCTGCTCACCATCTTTTTTGTTAGGGACGCATTACTTAGAATTTCTGCAAAATTTACGGCTTCTTTTGAGTTATCTTCGCTTACTATCACATTTTTGGAATAATCATTTTCATTATCTCGGGCATCCAGAAAACGAATCGCTCTTATGTATGCTCGCCAGCGTCTCTCTTTTTCCATTACTAATTCTGCTACCCGCCCTACGGACTTAAATTTGTATCCATTTTCAGCTCCGCCATCGTATTGAATAGTAAAATACGCCTTCACAAAAAGAGTAGAATCAAAGGGGGTATAACAGATTTTTAGTATAGGTGCTGAAACCGTCACTTGTTTTCCCTGATTTCGATTTTCACCATTATCTTTCGTACCAAAATGTGTGGCCAGATAGTCAAAATAATCTTCTATTGTCAATTCCTTTTCAGAATCTGGCAAATCTTGAATATCTCTAATGGCAAAATCATTCTCATAACTTTTGCTTGCGTTATCCCAAAACATCCGTTCTTCTCCTGGAGTCAGTAAATCACCCAATCTGTCTTTACGTTCTTGTACACTTGAAGTAAGAAAATGGTCATATTCTTTTGGTAATTCCGTGATTATATTTCGAGCGGCTTGTTTGATGATACGCTCTTCTCCTTTGGTAATAGTCTTTTTTTGTGCTTTTGTATTGATTGCACTCAGAGCAAAAAAGCAAAAGAGAGTTGTCCAAATACGCATTTTTAGTGAGATTTGTTGAATCAAACAAAATTAACGCCGTTTTACTATCAAACAATCAATTACGGGAATTTACCCACAAAGAAATCAAATGTCCCTCCACTAAATAGAAACGCAGGGGGAAAATTAACAGCTGCTCCGTAAAACCCAGTGAAATACAATACCGTTTGACTATCATTAAGCCTTATAAAAACAGCGCCATCTGGCCCAGTACTTCCAGTCGTCTTTACCCACTTGAAATTACCATTGGTGCCATAAGATGCTACAAAAATATCTCCTTGTCCGACCGACCGAATAGATGACAATGTGCCGAAAGTCGCATTGTCGCTGTAATATCCTGTCAAATAAATATTTCCCTGGTCATCTACGTCAATACCATTGGCTCCATCTCCCCCAGATGATCCTGCCGTTTGAACCCACTGTACAGCCAAGCTTTCTTTTGCATACTTACCCACAAAAGTATCTGTACTACCACGATTAGGAACGGTCAAAGAACCATAACGAGTCCCATTCATAAGCCCTGAAACGTACACAGACTCTCCCTTCACTTTAATATTTGTTCCAAAGCTATTATTACCAGAATTAGCAGCATGAAAAGCCATGAAGTTGCCTACTGAACTATATTTGGCGATAAAAATATCTGGATTGGCATTGGAACTTTGCGTTGAAGATGCCCCAGAGGCTGATCTAAATGTTGCTGGCGAAGCAATAGAACCTGTGAGATAAGCTACCCCGTCAGGATCTACCGAGACACCACTGATAAAATCATTTTCATAACCACCTATCCCCACTGCCCATATAGGAGTGCCATTACTGGTGTTCAATTTAGTCAAAAATCCCTCCTGCTTACTAGCCTCTCCATTAGGAGCAGACACTCTTATAGATCCTATATTGATAAAAGGAAACGTAAACGTGCCCGCTACATAAACCCCCGAAGAGTGTAAATCTATCGAAAGCCCTTGTGCAGCATTATTTCCACTAAATACTTGCCTCCATATAAGCGTACCGTTTGTATTGTATTTTACTACAAACACATCGTTGGCTACGTTATTGAAAGATTGAGCATTGGTTGAATTGCGCGCATCGGTAGGGGTTGGAAATACACGTCCTCCTGCACTTACCTGCCCTGTCACATAAACATCTCCATTAGCAGGATCTATTACAATTGACTTTCCTTCATCGTTGCCATTACCCACTACTCTTTGTACCCATGAGAAGCCACCAGTACTGTTGTATTTGGCAATAAATACATCATTAGAGCCCGCTGGACTGATGCTACCATTGCCAAAATCAATAGCACCACCATAATTTCCAACCACATATACATTGCCAAAACGGTCTGTGTCAATAGCATTCCCTCTGTCATCTCCTGCCCCACCGGCTCTCCATCCAGAAAAACTCCCATTCGATGTGATACCAGATGTGGGCGTTGTATATTCAACCGCTCCGAGCCTTAAATTAGTACCCCCACATTTGTCGCTGTACTGTACTTCGATGCGGTACTTTCTATCTTCCAAAGGTAATGTTACGCTTGAAGAGGGGGCAAATGGCGACGTAGAGTAGCTTTGATCAAAAACGATACTATTATTAGTTACATCTGTAACAGTCCATTTGGTTGAAGACAAATCATTAGTAAATCCATCAAAAGCCAATGGAATACTGAGGCCACTATTGGCTGGAATCGCTCTTATATTACTTGGTATGGCACAAGATTTAGGAGCATAAATGTCTGAGGTAGCTGTGCCTGAATTACCACATTTATCACTGAAACTGGCAGAAATATTATACGTTTGTCCCCTTTGAAAATCAAAGTCAAGGATAAAAGGGGTACTGGCATTTTTATCAATGATTGTAGTGGTTCCATTGCGCCAACTTACTGTTGAAATATCTGATGTGTTACCTTCCAGTGTAAAAGTAGTTTTAATAGGGTCTTCATTATTGGGCGAAAACAGTAACTTATCGTTTGGGCGTTGACAGCCTGCTGATGTATAGGTGGTTCTTAGTTCACCAGTTTCTCCACAAGTAGTTCTATAGGTGGCTGTTAAAGTATATGTTCCACCGACAGCTACTGTTGCACGATAACCTGCTGTGTTGTTTTGAGTGACGGTAGGATTAGCCGATGGCCCCGAAATATTCCAAGTAACCTGCGATACATCCTGTGTATTGGAAAGAGTTACTGAAAACTCCAATCTATTTGATCCTACTTGTGAGGGCATCTCTAAAGTTGGCTTCTGACACTGTTTGAGCGTTTTATTGGTGGGTAATTCTTCCCAATTACAACTGGTAATACACAACAAAAACACCATTAAGAAGACTTGCTGTAAATATCTCATTAGTGACACAGGTTTATTTTTGTTCAAAAAAACGCAAAGACCGAATCAAGACTTGCCATTCGCCTGATTTGGGGTCAGGAATAGCTATCATCTCGGCGACTCTCTTTGCCCCCGTTTTGAATGTCTTGTTCGTCTGGGTATTTTTGCCTTGGTAGTTGATGGTATAATTAACTTCCAAAAACAGTGATTCGGAAGTTGAGGTGCGAGACATGGGGCGAACATTGCCTACGATAATAGAGGTGAGAGTCACTATTTCTTTTTCATTCACAAATTCACCATTTTCTTTTGCTCCGAAATACGCCCCTAAATCGCTAAAATATTTAACTACTTTTTTGTCACGTTCCTTTTGTGGTACTCTATCCCTGCTGTCAAAATCATCTTCTACAATCGTTCCATCATTTTCAAATATGCGTTTTGAACCTGGCAAAATCATATTGTTGATAAGTTCATTCCTTTCAGATAGTTCGTAAGATGAGAGTATGTTGTTATAATAGCTTGAAAGCGAATTGATAGTCTCTCTTGCTTTCTTTTTAATATCTCTTGTTTCTTTCTCTGTTACTGGAATATTTGCTTTTTCAGGACTTATCACTGTCAAAACCGATGTTTGTTTTGGGGTTCCTTGTTTTCCTTTGGAGGCTCGTATCTGAACAGTATGTACACGGTCTTTAGAAAGGTTTAGTTGTCCAGTAAAAACATTGTTGATACACTTGGCATTGATAGAGTTCAAATCTACCGAGGCATTATCTACCAATACCTCAAAGTCTGTCACGTCAAGTGCAGCATCGCTTTGGGCTTTAACTTGTATCTGTATGGGTTGACCCGTATTGTCAATAGACTCTGTCGAAGGAGACATCCACTCCAACTTTTCAAGCCTTACTGTGTTAAGGTAAAACTGTCCTTGTGAGCTTAATGGTGATGTGGCTATAATTATAAAAAGGAAAATAATTTTTTTCATGATGTTTCAAAGTTTATAAATCATAGTAATGCCCATTTGTTCATTGGAGGGAAATAGGCTAAATTTCTTTTTAGAAGCTTTTTTACCTAACATCAAATAGGTTTCTACACCCACTGTTACGGCAGCTATGCCTAATAAAGCATTGGCTAAACTTACTTTTCGAGCTGATTGAGCCTCATTATAGGCTTGATTCCACTGTGAAAATTGGGGTTCTGAGAGCGTAGATGAACGATTGAATTGCGCATCTAAGTTCTTCAAAACATCTAATTTATTTATGTAATTTTTTCTCAAAACAAGTGCTCCAACGCCCGAAGCAATTCCAATACCTGCGACACCCAACTTTAAACTAATAGGATATGGGGTTTTTCTATCCATTTGACGGGCAGAAACTGTTTTTTGGGGATAGGTATTTTTGCACTGTTGTACTATTATAGCAACATCAATTTGACCATCTACATAAAAGTTATCAGCTTGATAGTCCCAAGACAATAGATGATTGCCTGCCTTGGCTTCTGATAAATCTCCCGAAAGTGCTTTTGCTATTATTTTTTGTTGTGTAGCTACAATCGTAATTACTACCGATTTGACATTAACACAACTTTCATAATCTTTTACTTGATAGTAAATTGCAACTTTATTATTCTCTAACTTTACTTGATCGGGCTTAATGGTTTCCTGACTCAAGCAACAAAATGGCCAAAATATCAACCAATACAGGCTAATGTGTGTTTTCGTATTCATTGTTATTGAAGAATGATTATTTCATTTCGTTTTCAGATACAACTTCCTTGATTTTTATCTCGACTCGTCTATTCATTTTTTTATGTTCTTCTGTATCATTAAGTGCGGCAGGATACTCCCCCCCAAAAGCCCTCCATTGCAGCCGTTTTTCTGAAACACCATGATTGATAAGATAGCTGTAAGTTACTTTGGCTCTGAACTCAGAGAGGGTGAAATTGATTTTTGGGTCTCCTACATTATCAGTAAAACCTATGATATCAACTTTAAATGATGGATGGTCTATCAGCCATAAAGAGAGTGAATCTAATGTTTTTGTTGCTAAAAGGGTGAGTTCATATTTGCCTTGTTCAAATAATAAAACTTGAGTTTGGGGTAGAGTAGCTTTAGTCGTTTGTGAAGCTGTAGGACTTGATGGTGGTGGGGTTTGAATATCTTGTAAATCAATAGATGCAAGGTATAGACCATTCGCTTTTTTGATTGTATATTCTTTAGTTGAGGCGCTTGGGTTGCCTGTACTTATATGTAGAGCATAACTCGCTCCAGTAGTTATTTTTGCAAAACCATGATTTGAGTCAATCATAACTACTGGAATATTTTCATTATTCTGGTTTTTCAATTTTGCATTTGGCTTTAAAGAAGTTAATACCAAAAATGCCAAAAGCGATGGCGTTTTACTCAAAGCGATTTCGTAAATAGAAGATTGATTGTCTAGATTTTCAATAATTAAATTACCATTATAACTCTGATAACCTTCAGCTTTAACGACAACTCCTACAATATCTTTTTGATTGAAAATTACTTTCTCTCCTTTAGAATTTTGTTTTACCTGATAGCATTTTTTTGAGGCATCAGTTGTATAGTACAAACAAATATCAGCATTAATACCCTGTCGGCTTTGTTCATCAATGATTTTAAAATATCGAGTAGCTGTATTGGTAGAGCTATTTGTTGAAGTATTTTCAAGGATTGTGTGCTTTTGCTCTGACTGGAAGTAGGGTTTATCATTACTCTGTTTGTCTATTTTATAGAGAGACCACTCTACAAAATATGTCTTTTTGTCTGTATTTCCCATCACTGGAATAGTCAATGGACGATACCCTGAAGCCTCAATAAAAAGCATATTAGCATTACAAGGAAGGGTCATCGAAAAATCACCATTACTTGTACCTTTACCCACAAGTTGCTTTTTATCCGCCATTTTAACATAAAAATAAGCGGAGACTCCGTATTTCTCGATAGCATCTAAAGTGCGACCTGTCAGCGTTACGCATTGACTGCAACACACTCGATTTCCAAAGAGTATTAGAATTGATGTAAATATTTGAAGACCTCGAAGCATGTTTTGGCTATCGATTCTGTTCAACCTGTATATCTCCTAACAAAATATCGTACTTTTCTAACTTTACTCCTTCCACGATTTTTTCATATGGTTGAAGTTTTACTTTTTGGCGTTTGGGGGTCATATCAGTAAATCTATCAGTCAGAAAAGTTTGTACATAGGAGGCAATCCCCCAGTAATTACCTTGTTCGTCTCTTTCAAAGTCTTGTACAAATTTTATGTCAGCGTAAGTAATAGTAACTTTTGAATATGAAAGTGCGCTCAATCTTGTCAAATAATCCTTTACTGAGCGTTTTACTTTTAGGGTGGGGTTGTTGATAGATGAAACTTCGACAGTAGCTTCTTTTGTAAACATTTTGACTGCTTTTTCAATTGCTTCATTTTTTTCTTTTGGACTTCGATTTTTGTCAACTATGTCATTTAGATACCCTCTTAAATCTTCCATTTTATCAATAGACTTAGCTTTTGCTATTTTTTGCTCTTCACTGGTTAGTTGATACCTTTCTTTAGGGGTAGGTTTAGGCGCTGGTTCAGTAGGAATTGGCTTGGTAGGTTGTGAGGTAGTTTGTGTGAGTACTGGCGATTCTATCTTTTTTTGTATCCTCAGTCTTCGGAAATCAGCAGTCATCTGAGATAGATTATCCACTATCTCAGCTATTTCTTTGTCAGGATTTAGCCAATGAGACCCGTTTTTACGGATGAGCCCTATTAAATTGTTTTTATTGATAGATGCAGGCTTACCATCAATGGTTACATAATTAATGACCTCCTCTAATTCATTACTTATCGTGCAGGCAATAATCTCCTGGGGGATTGCCTTAATCAAAACATCGTTGATTTTTATATTGTCCAGCGATTCACTGTAAAAAGAATCAATCTGTTTTTGGGCTTGGACATCTTCAGTGGAAATATCTCTGATGGTTATATAATTTCCTATTTTATTAAACGCAATTAAGATTTTATCTCGTCCACCATAATAGAGTTTCCCACCATCAATCACCGTTTTTACTTTACCATCTTCGCCTCCCTCGACAGATACAATACGCCCTTCGATACTAGATCCATTCACAGTATAGATGGTTTCTTTTTGGGCAAAACAAAAAGTAGAGACTGAAAATATTAATATAAAGAGCGTTTTCATATGTTTATTGTTTAACTTCAACTTGAATATCTCCAAGCAAAACTTCATACTTTTCCAGTATTGTTCCTTCCACAATTTTACTGTAGGGTTGGAGTTTTACCTTCTGATTTTTTTTAGTAATATCCTTCATTGATCCAGCCTCAAAAACCTGACTATACGTGGCCATACCCCAGTAGTTGCCGTTTTCATCTGGCGCAAAATCTTGTACAAAATTCACCTCTGCATATGTAATCGAAACAGAAGAATATTTGAGACGACTCAAACGTTCAAGATACTCTTTTACAGTGCGTTTATTTTTGATATTTGGATTATTGATTGATGCTACTTCCACCGTAGCGTCCTTCGTGAACATTTTAACAGCTTTCTCTATAGCTTTGTTTTTTTCATCTCTGCTTCGATTATTATCTATTATATCATTTAACAAAATCCTTAAATCTTCTATTTTATCTTTAGATTTGGCTTTTGCTATTTTTTGCTCTTCAGCGGTCAATTCTTTCCGCTCTTTTACAACAGGTTTAGGGGAGGAGGGAGGGTTTTCAATACTATTTGTTTGCTTTTGAGGAATGTTAGCGTTTTGAATGATTTCTTGCTTTTTTGAATTTCTCAGCCTTACGAAATCACTATACATCTCGGATAGGTTATCAACTACCTCTTCAAAATCCTTTAAAATAAGATGTTTACCATCCCTAAATATAATAGCTAAAAGTTCATCCTTTTTTATAGAGGCAGGTTTTCCATCTAATGTTTGATAATTGACAACCTCATCCAGTACTGCACTAATTTTACAAGGAATAACCTCTTGCGGAATCCCCTTAAATAAAACATCATTGTTAGTAGCATTACCTTTCTCACTATAAAAATTTTCAACTTGCTTTTTAGCTTGAGAAGCGTCTTCAGATATGTTCTTAATGACTAGATAATTGCCTACATTATTAAAAACCATCAATAACCTTTTTCGATCAGAAGTATAGGGTTTATTACCCTGCATGAGTGTTTTTATTTGCCCTTCTTCTCCCCCTTCAATATCTACAATTCGCCCTTCCATGCTTGTCCCACTGCTGTAGTAAAGTGTTTGTTGGGCGTGTAAGACATAACTTGACATCAAGGTGAAAAGTAACATTTGGATGATTGTACGCATTTTATTAATTGTCTTAATAGAAAGATATTACTTTTTCATTTTAAATCTCCAAATTTGATATTTGGAGGCTTTTGCTCCTCTATCAGAACTGAAGTAAACAAAGTCATCGACAGACCAATAAGGGGCAAAATCATTTGACTTGTTGATGGTGTATTGGCGCAGATTTTCACCATTGACATCTACTACATATATATCCGAGTCTATTTTATTTTTCTTAGTGAGTTGAAAAATCAAATTCTTACCATCAGGACTCCAGTTAGGGTTGGTAGCATAGCCTAAATTTACATCTGTAATTTGACGTGGTGAGTCTCCTTCAGAAGACATAATCCAGAGTGTACCAGTTTCTTTAGACTTACTTTTATCTAAATCGTACTTTACGAACGCAATATTCTTGCCATCTGGCGAAAATTTAGGGAAACTACCTTCTCCTATCATTTTCAACTCTTTTGTTTTTAAGTCTTTAAGCCATACTTGATTTTTTTTGACAGCTACACCTCTGTATTCTTTAGAGGCAGAAGCGACAGCATAGGTTTTGGGGGTAGCTCCCTTTTCAAAGACAATAAGATTGCCATCAGGCGACCATGATGGATTATATTCATCTTCGTCGGTATTAGTTACTTGTGTAATGGCCTTACCTTTACCAGCATCTATATAATAAATATCAAAGTTAGTTTTATCAAAATACTGAAATACAATCCGATTATTAGCATTGCAATAGTTAGGTGATAAATTAATATTTTTACCACTTGTTTTTTGCACAATTGCCTTAGTCAATACTTTTTCCTTCATGTAGATATTGTACCCCCCATCATCATCTTTTGATACATAAACCAAATTTTCACCTAAATCACCTCCATTGGGATAGAGGCATGGCTTTTCAGAATCACTTATTTGAGTTAGAGCATCGAAGTTTTCTCCTTCGGAGGTCATTTGAAAGGTTTTGGGGGCACAACCAGTCAGAACCCCAACCAGTAGTAACATATTCGGCAAAATGTGTTTCATTGTAAAAAAAGGTTTAAGTCAGTAAAAATTATAATAGCTTTATGTCAATATGTTTTAATATAATAGTCTCATTAGGGCTTTGACTTTTAAAGTAAAACCCTACCCCCCACGTTTTGAATTCAGTATTAAGATCAATCCTGACAGGTTTTTTGAAGTTATCCTCTCCATTTTTAACTTTATGCTTTAAAGCTTGTTCATTGATTTTGTAAGAAAGATCTCCCTCCCCTTTATAAAAAACCAGTTTGATTTCATCACCTGTTATAATTGTTTCAATAGGGTTGACCCCCAACATAAATTTTTGTGGTTGTCCTTCTTTTATAGCATTTACTTCAAATTTTTTTTTACTCGTATTGTAACTAAAAAAAGAATAATTTTTGTCGTTTTGGTATTCCCAAACTATTCCAAATTCAGCCATTTGAGGCTTTGAGGGGTCTATTTGAAAAATCGCTTCCATTTCAAATGGCTTTTTATAAAAATCATATGTAATAGGTAATTGAATAAACCCTTGTTGCTCCTTGTCTGTGCTAGCCACTCGATATGCTTGCATTCCCTTTTTAAAAGAATTTTGAAAATTACTACTATTAACAAATTTCCATTCGGTATCGGTAGATGGCTCACACAGAAAATCCTGAGAATAAGCTTCATATCGTTTTCCTGTACTACTGATAAAGACACATTTGCTTTTAGGGCAACTCCCTATAAAGTCTATTACTGAGACACCAAAAATTTCTTGCTTGCCCTCTTCTTGGTTTGTAGTAGAATTATAGCCGCCCCGAAATATCCCAATTTGTTTACCAGTATTATCAAAGATATATTCTTGAAAAGATTTTCTTTTTCCCTCTAAATTGAACTCAACCTGCGAAATAGGGGATAGTGATGTATTATATTTAGTTTCTTCAATTATTCTCCCGTTCCGGTACTTACGAATACTTTTTGCACCGTTTTCTTCGTAAAAAACACATTCACCGTCGTACTTATTATTATTTGTTTCATCTGAGTTATAGCGGCTATATTGTCCTACAAACTTGGGCTTATCACCATTCGTATAAAAATCCTGCACTTTATCTCTGGGTTGCCCAGTCCGCTCATCAAATTGTGCCTTTCGGTAGTAGTAAGATTTATCTTTTTTAGTTAATCGACCCATTTTATCAAAATACTTGGTATTTTGATTCTCTACTTCCATCACTTCCACTTTAGGCGTTTCGGTAGGTTTGAAAGAAAGTATATTTTCTGTGACTTTACTATCCGAGGAGGACTTAACTTCGGGCTTAATATTTTCTTTTACTACTGGTTTTTGTGCAGAGGTAACTTTGGTTTTGGAAGGTATCGGTTCTTTTATTTTTTCAAAGTTATTGGTTTTTGGGTTTGTTTCTTCTTTTTTTAAGTTTTTTACAGGTTCGGTGTTATCAGCAATCATATCGTTGGCTTCTACTTTTGTTATTTCCTTTTTCACCTCAAATAATGGCAATGTATTGAGGCGCTTACTATCACTGATAGCCGTCAAAACCTTGACAGTTTCTTGGCTTTTAGCGACCAAAACTACCGATAGCACGGCAACGATTATCATACTTGACGATACTTGTAGCTTCAATTGGTTCATTGCTTCATTATTTTTCTATGACTTGCATCAACACCCTAAACCCCACACGCGGATCGGGCAGGGAGTATGTTTGTAATTTATTTACGGCACAATCTGCTAAAAAACTGTCCCAACTCCCCCCTTTGATTTTACCCGAAGCGGTCATCTCTGCCACGTTTCCAATCACGTTGTAAAGTCCCCGCCTGTTAGGCGCGTATGCTTTGACAGGAGCAGTATATGGATAGCCATCGCCATCATAGTTAGCGGCGTCATCCTTTTCTATTTCGTAATAATCATGATACTTGATGTTACAAAGGGCGGGTTTACCAATAGGGTTGGTATAGGGTAGAGTACCATACCAAGGCAAAGTATGGTTGGGTAATGGGTAGGCGGCAAAAATCCACTCCCACTCAAGAGGCAACCGGAACACCACCTTATTGAATTGACGCTCAGGTTGTAGATTGTAATTTTCCGTTTGCCAAGCACAGTACGCCTGCGCAGCTTCTTGGGTAATATTGACCACGGGATATTTGCCAAAAGCAGGGTGACTGTGATAGTATTCCATCATTGGGTCTCCACTAGTGTATTTGAAAATCAAAGAATCACACCGATAAGAGGTATGTTTTTCGGTTTGGCCTGTGGCCAGCAAGTGGTTCAGAAATGACCGATATTGATTGTTGCTGACTTCGTATTTACTCACAAAAATGGTGTCTCTTGCCTTGTTCTTATCAAGTTGACTATATTTGCTTTTTTCGAGGCTTTTGAGCGGCACAAAATCACGCGTGATTTGCGCTAAACCCCACAGACCGCTCAAAATCACAGCAATAGAAAGGCAATAAGCCTGCCAACGCAGAAAGCCACTAAATCGGTTAGTAGATACCTCCTGCGTAGGCATGACAAAATCATCCTTTTTTTGGGGCTTATTGCTCAGACTCATTGTTTTACAATTTTCTTGGTAATAACCTTGCCATTTTCTTTGATTTCTACATAATAAACCCCCGCTGGCAGGTGCCCCACAGAATAGCGTTCCTGTATCCTGTCTTGGCTAAAATGCTGCAACTCCCGCCCCCAACTGTCCCAAAACCTGACTTCTACTGGGGCACTGGGCTTGGCTTGATTTTCTACTACTATAGACTCCACTGCGGGGTTGGGATATACCAGCCAATACTCATTTCCATTTATTGAGTTTTGTAATGATGTAAATACACCTACATAATAAGGCTGTGAAAATTTGAGACCGCATCCATCTCTATTAGCCCTCACAAGATAGGTAGTACTATGCTCAGCTCCAAAAACGTTTTGAGAGACTACGTTCATATTATTTTGCTTGTATGGAGTATAGTTAATAGTATCAGATAGAGACATGGGCATACCTTTCTTAAAAAACCATTGATATTGATTATCACTACTTTTAGATGACTCCAAAGTATTGTGGTCTAAGGCTGCAATGGTCACCCTTGAAGGTTTAAAACTAATCTGATTAGCTATAGATGTAGCTTTGCAACCGTCTTTAGTGAGATTTACTACATAGCTCCCGCTCGTAGAAGCAGCATAAGTATTACCCCCTTTTTTTATAACCGTACCATCCTGCATCCATTCATATTCATATTGAGCTATAAAACGAGACTCCGAAGGGACGGCAGCGAGCAAGATGGGAGTTCCTTCACATGTGGGCGGGGTATTATTCGGGGTCAATGATACTGTAAATGTACTAAGTGCTTCTATGGTGATTTTCTCTGGGGATTGTTGACTTGTACAACCATTGGCACTGACTTCTGCATAATATTGCCCAGACTGAGATGGAGTGTAGTTAACCCCAGTGTTGGGGGGGGGGGCGTTTTCTCCATTATTTCGTTTCCATGTAATTGTAGAATTGTTAGGGTTTGCCGTAGCAGTAAGCTGAATAGGAATACTATTGCTCCCTGAACACACAAGGATTGGATTGGATACCACAGGCGACTTAACACTAACACTAAGTAGTTGCTCTTTTACGGTCACACTTTTGGTGTCCGAACAACTTCCTCTACTGATCCTAACACTGTAGGTACTGGGCTGAAAAACCTTGTATTTGGCTTGGTCTGCCCCTGATAAGCCACCACTCCATTGATAAATAACCCCTGCGCTACTATCTATGACTGCACTAAGTTCGATGCCTTCGGTACGGTTGCAGAGAGTGGCAGGGTCTGGAGTGATACGAAAATTTCGCAAGCTGGGGTCTATTCTCACCGTTACACTATCAGTAGCACTACCACACATACTGGAGCCTCGTACTCTATACACCCCTGAGCGTACAGCAGTCCCCGTTAATGCTACTGGATTGGCCTGAGTACTGCTGTAGCCATTAGGACCTGTCCATTGGATATTACTAAATCCAGTAGAAGGGCTGGCACTTAGTGTCAGTGAAGCGTTTGACTCACATTGTTGTAACGATTTACTACCATTGGCAGTAGCAGCTATGGTAGGACTTGTGATAACATTAACCTTGACCTCTTCTCGAAGACTTTCACAACCATTCGTATTTTGGGTAACATAATAACTCCTTGATTGGGTAACCGCAGAAGAGGGCGGTGTAGGACTACCAGTACCACCAGAAGCAGAATCGTACCAAAGGAGGTTAGATCCATTAGCCGTAAGCATAGGTCGTTCCCCTGTACAAATAGTGATAGGCATGATAGTAGGTTTGGGCGATGGGGGGGCTAATACCAGTGTATCAACACTTGGCTCTGAAAAAAATAGTTTCCCACCTGAACTTGGGACAGCAAATGTTCCTACATATACGATGTACGCCCATTGTATCGTAGGTGTGGTAGGACGTAGAGTCACAGTAATTTCACTGGAATTGCCGCCGTTATAGCCAACACTTTGATCATTTATAGTAGATAAATTTGCAAGTCGTAAAAATACGCCCAAAAAAGACCAACTATATACTCCTGGTGTAGGGGTGGCATCAAAACTCACTTTGAGTGTATTATTGCTCCCTACGTTAATTTCATCATTACAAAACTTTTTTTTGCTTAATCTTACATTTTTGATTTCGAATTTTATCGGTAGGTTACCATCTTTATCCAATACTTGACAATACACATCAGCGTTGCAGTTCGTTCCGTTGCGTTCGTCTTTCCAAATAAAGAAAATATTGCCATTAGTTAAACTAAAACAACTCATTGAAGATTTATTTCCTAGAGCATTGGAAACCAGTTTACCATTATCACCCCATTCCCTTACGCCAAGGCTGTTATTATTGTCAAATCTTATGACTTGTCCATGAAGTTCTGTTGCATCGTTCCCGCCATTTTTTCCAATAACAGCATATTTTTCAGGCCCGTCTGAAATTTTAGAGCCAGAGTGTGTAGCAGCACCACTTGAATTAATTTGAACAATAGGTGTTTCTGCACTTCTTAATGCGGTCCCTTCAAATCTTTGAATATTTTGACGATTATTTCGGGTAAAAAAGAAGGTAGAATTGGTTGAGAAACCATGCGCCGTTTCAATGTTACTGTAATCAAAACTACTAACCACTGTCAACGGTTGGTTAGTAGTACTGGTTGAAAGATTAACTCGATATCCCAATAAATTGCCTTTTAAGTTTGGAGCATCCCCAATAGCATATACCGTCAACTCTCCCGAATCATCTAACTTAGTTTGCACGTCCGTAATGGGAAGTCCATTATCTGAAATAGAACCTAATCTAATAGTTTCACCTACTGATGAAATGGTATTATTTGAATTAATAGTAAACTTTCTAAAATTTAAAGTGGTCACTTCATTGCGATAAGCTAAGTATATTCTGTCTGCAATTGCATAGAAATTAGGTTTTGTCTGATTTCCAATCAACTCATATCGAAAATATACCAATGGACCATCCAAATTAGAAACATCTATAATAGCTAGTCGAATATCTGTACCATTGCTTGTACTTCCTCCCCCACCTCTATTATTATCATTAGGGTTATTTTTTTGTTGCCAAGAAACCAACACTTTCCCATTAGAATCTATAAATTTAGCCCTTACATGCAAGTCAATGTCATTTCCATAATTATACCCAAGGTTATATCCTTTATCTTCATTATTTTGATTCCTCACCTTAGTACTTGCATCTGAAAGAGATATAATTTGGTACTGCAAATATTGAGTATGTGTCCCTGAACTCATTATTGTACCTTTTAAAAGAATAGTAAAAGTAATATAAACATTATCTGAGTTTTCATGTCTGAGTAATTGGACGCTTGTAAAGCTATTATCTTCACAACTACTACTACCCGAATGCGAAAACAATCTTTTTTTAGCAATGGCAATTGTCCCATCCGAACGATACTTTTGAGCATACATAGTTGCCCCTCCCGCCTTGGTTTCTCCCCAAACCACCAAAGCCCCACCCGTATCATCAGGAATAGCGGCAAAGCATGTATGCCCATTGGAAGTGACGCGAGTATTCTGTCTTAAATCCGTACTCCACTGCCCATAGCAAAGCCACTCTACCCCTAAAAGAAAAAACAATATGATAGCATTGCGTTTCATTTCTTTAGTATCTTTCGTATGCTTGTTTTACGCTCTTCTTTGATTTCTACATGATAAACCCCCGCCGGCAGGTGCCCCACCGAATAGCGTTCCTGTGTCCTCTCTTGGCTAAAATGCTGCAACTCCCGCCCCCAACTGTCCCAAAACCTGACTTCTACTGGGGCACTCGGCTTGGCTTGATTTTCTACTACTATAGACTCCACTGCGGGGTTGGGATATACCAGCCATTCGTTTACAAAGGTGGGCGAAGAGGCAGTTATGACGCTCACATAATGCGCAAAAGAGTTTTTGATACCGCAGCCGTTGCGGTTGGCGCGCACATAATAACTCCCCATGTCGGCCCCCAGAAGCGTGCGGGCCGTAAAATTGGGCAATAGCTGATAGCCCAGTGAGTCGGAAAAGCTGCTAGCTCGCGTATTTTTATAGTACCATTCATACTTGGCATCGCCGCTGGTAGAGGCTTCTAAGGTGTTGATGTCCAAGACCGTAATGGTACTACGAGCGGGTTTGAGCGTAATCTTACTCACCGCCGACTCTGCCTTGCAGCCATCTTTGGTAATCTTAACCACGTAGTTAGACTCGTTGCCCAGCACCAATGTATTATTAGGGTAGTCCACTACTTTACCTGTGGTAAGAGTATTGCCTGCTGTGCCTATTCCTGCCTTGACATTCTTTCCATCTTGAACCCATTCGTAGGCGTAGATATCACGGTAGGTCGCGTGCGAGAGTACAGGCGTGAGGTTGATGGGACGATCATCACAGAGGGGAGCGGGATTGCTGGGACTAATTGAAATCGAAAAATTCGTGAGGGCTTCTATTGGAACTTTCTGTGGAGAAGTAGCATTACAAATGTTGTTAAAATTGGCAGTGGCATAGTACTGTCCTGATTGTTTGGGCAAATAAGTGCCGCCTGTGTTGGGCGTAGGAGCTTCTTCACCATTGTTGCGCATCCACTTGATGGTAGCTGTACTCAGATTGGCAGTAGCTTTTAATTCCACGGGCACGGCACTGTTACTTCCCTCACACACAATGATGGGATTGGACATAAAAGGGGCAGCTACATCTATCTTCAATTCTTCTTCTCTCGGCGAAACGGATGCTTGTCCTTGACAAGCACCTCTGCTAAACGTCACACTGTAATTACCTGCATTTGATACGATATACTTAGTAGGGTCGCTATCAGAACGACCACCACCACTCCACCTGTAGCTGATACCCGCGCTACTATCGGTTAGGGCAGTGATGGTCAAACCATTGGCCTTGTTGCAGATGATGGCAGGATTGGGAGTAATACGAGGGTTTTTGATGGCAGGATCTACTGCTATCTTGATGCGCTGTGGAGCATCTTTTTTGGGGCAGCCACTCCCCGTCAATGTCATTTCTAAACGATATGTACCCGCTACTACCGCAGGTAATGTTTGTCCTTTTTGGTTGGTAATTTCAGTATTGGCATCAGCCCCACCAAACCACTTGTAGGTAAAATTACTGACAGTATTAGGGATGTTTGTTCCACTGATGTTGGCTGTGATGGTAGAAGTCTCACCATTACAAATCCGTAGATCAGTAGCCGAATTGACAATAGTACCAGTAGCGCTTATACTCGGCACAAACACCCCAGACTCTACTTTTACAGTTGCCTCTTCCTGACAAGTACCACGGTCAAAACTCACCTTGTAGTCTCCTGCTTGGGCGGCACTAAGGGTATTGGCCATACCCGTAGACGGCCCCTGCCAGTTGAACGCAATCCCGTCGGTAGGCATATCGGCTACTGCTGTAAGCACGATGGCATTTTCGGGATCGCCACAGATGATCGCCCGTTCTTTGCCTGCTGGTAGGGTGATTTTTGCCCCCGTGATAGCTCTGTCGGTATTGATAGACACTTCAGCAGAAGTCTTGGATTTACAACCAGTTCCTTTGGAGGTAATTTCTACGGTATATTTGAATGACCCCACTTCATTGGTCAGTAGTAGCGTAGGCGTATTACTGCCCATAGCCATGCCATTGCGCTTCCAAGCATAATCAAACTTGGCGGCATCGTTGGAATTGGCACGTAAGGTGATAGGGGTCTTGGAGCAAAATGCAGGTGGTGCTGTAGCAATGTTTGTATCGTATGTATTTGGCTCAACTGTTATTTTTTTCTGCTTAGTACATGCCCCACGTACCATATTGAGAATATATTCCCCTGCTTGGGTTATGGTCAAGGTTTTTTGGGTGGCATTGCTTACGCCTGGCCCTTGCCAGTTGTAGCTAACATCGGTCTGTACCGCCGTAAGGACGATACTAGGCTCATCGGGGGCACCACACAAAATAGGACGTTCTTTCATGGCGGGGAAAGCAATGGCTTCATCGCTGATAGGCGTACTCGCCACCAGAGCAACGACGTCGGAAGTTTTGGGGCTACAGCCTGTATTTTTGGTCGTAATACTTACTGTAAATGTTCCACCCACGTTAGTTTGATAGGTGGGGGAATTACTCCCTACATTCATACCATCTTTTTTCCATACATAGTCAAATCGGTTGGCATCGTTGGAGTTGGCACGCAAGGTGATGGGAGCATCGGCGCAGAAAGTTGTAGCACTTAAAGGAGCAATGTTACGGTCATAGCTGTTTTCTTGTACATCTATGACTTTACTCCTAAAACACGCTCCTCGCTGCATATCTACTACGTAGCGCCCGCCTTGACTGACAGAGATACTGCGACTGTTGCCAAGACCGCCCCCGCCTTCTCGCCGCCAATTATACGATACTCCCTCGGGGTTGGCAGTGAGTTGCATAGAGGTTTCATCGGGAGCACCGCAGATAAGACGATTAGCCTTAGATGGACTGATCTCTTGATCAGGAATAGGAGTATCAAAAATAAGCCTAATGGAATTGGAAGACGTTTTAGGGCAATTTACACCCTGAGGTGTAACCACTACTTTATATTCTCCTGCCTGACGCCCCTGTATAGTCTGGCCATTGCCTACATTTTGCCCGTCTCGGGTCCAGCTATAATTGAATGAACCACTGGGACTGGCAGTAAGGTCTATCGCTTCCCCATCGCATTTGGTGGTGGTAGAGGGCGGGTTAATGCTGGGATTAAAGGTAAAGACTTGGACATTTATGCTCTTGGTTACGCTTGGGCAGACATCAACTGTACCATTAGAGCCGGCTATCCTTCTCTGAACAACGGCTCGATACTCTCTACTGACAGGACTTTGAATAGTAGCTCCTCCATCTGGCCAACTGACCGTTGAATTGGCCGGATTATTAATACTTAAAGTAAGAGGTTCAACATTGCATAAAGGTAGAGGTTTATTGGCCGTTACATTCATGTTAGCGGGCAAAGGTGCTCCAACCCGAATGCTTATGGAAGAATTACCTCTTGCATTTCGTGATTCAATCGTTAAACTTTGATTGTCTAAATCTGGTACACCATAATTAACATAAGGAGTTGAATCAAAGTTAAAATTATTATCTGATGTAACGGTTGCTATTTGGGTACCTCCTGCCCAAATAGTAGCATTTGAAGGACTATCACCATAAACACCAATTTGTATTGTCTCTGTATTACAAACTGCATTATCATTGGTGCCGAATATTCTAATAAAGGGGGTTGTACTTCCTCGAAAAGTTAAAGAAACAGGACGAGATCCTGAAGAACCGGGAGCATAACCTGTTGTACTTACAGTTAAAGTACAATTAATCGTTTCATTACCAGTAAAACTTATATTGCTTAGTGTAGCTTTCCATCTCGTTGTCTTTGATTCTATATTTGAACCACACCAATGGTAAAAGCCTGATGTTGGAAAATTAGCTGTACCTCCAGAAATAGATGCATATTCCTCATATGTATCAGAATAATTACCGCCTGTAACAGTAAAAACAACATTAAATTTTATATATGCTTCACTGCGCGAGTTAAATCTAATTGATATATTGGAGATAGTCGAAGTATTATTAGTGCATCCTGAAGGATTAAAACCAAAAGAAAATTCTCCGGGATTTCCACTATAATAGCCAGCTCGTACATTATAATTGCCCAATAAAATTGATAAGGAAAGAATAATTTTAAAAGAAATAAGTCTCGGCGTAAATGTTTTCATTATAACCACATGTTTCAAAGCGAGTAAATAGTACTGCCATTTAACATCGCAACATTAGCAAAAAACTAAACATGAAAAAATACGTCAAATGACGTATTTTTTATATTACTTGTTTTTTCGTATTTGCATACGTTTTTGGTGAGTAGCGCATATTGTAAAATTATCAGAAATTATTTTTTGTACCTTTTACTACAAAAATGAAAGTTAAAACCTTGACTATTAACCTATTGTCAACATTTTGGCTACTCGGTTGTACCAAGTATGAGAAGATTGATTTTCAAGTAGAGCGGTGTAAACAACCTCCTTCCAACCAAGTTATAGCCACCAAAGGGGCTAATCTACGGTGGGAGTTTTCACTTTCAAATAGTAGCAATGACATCAATACCGAGCCAGTGAGTGTGGCGTGGGTCATAGATGAGCGCACTTTTGTGGCACAGCGGGTCTCGTATCAATTTGATAAAAGGGGTAGTTTTAAGATCCGAGCAGTACTTACTAACCGATGCTTTATGCAGACAGAACGCGAAACATCCATCATCGTAGATTAAAAACAGTGGACGGTATGAAAATAAATTTACTATTTTGGTTTGGTTTGATGTTTTGGGGAGGGATGGCCGCTGCGCAACCACGCCTCACCAACGTTCGCTTCAAAATCAACGCCGAACTCAAAATGATTGAAATCAACTACGATGTTTTTGGGGTACGTTTATCTGATTCTATTTATGTAACGGCTGTCGGCAAAAAATCTGGAAAACTCAAAGCTCAATCCCTTTCAGGAGACATCGGTCGTAATATTAAACCAGGGTCAAAAAAAACCATTTTGTGGGATGTCATTGCTGACAACGTACGCATTGACGAAGAAGTAGAGATAAGTGTTTTCTTAGCATTAGCAGATGCCCTCACTATCATAAGCCCCGACTCACTCAAAAAGAAAGTAACTCCCCTGGTAAAGAAAGAACCAAAAGGTAAGAGACTGAACGGCGGTGCCTTGTTGATGTTTGGGGGTGGCTTGGTCGCTGGGGCGGGGATGTACTACTGGAGTACCCTTTTAAAAACCTATAGTCAAGAAAGTTATGCCTTATATCAACAACGTAACTGGATTCATGAAGATGGACTCAATCTAAAAGTAAACGATAGTAGCCTTCAAGCTCGGTATAATTCTTTTTTGGAGCAAGCCAACGCTGATTTGAGCAAAGCTAATCGTCAAAAACGTTTGGGACAAACGATGCTCATTGGAGGGATTTTAGTAGCAGTCGCAGACATTTTTCTGGTTGGTCCTCAATTACTACAGCCCCGAAACGAAGCCATCCAGCTAAAACTTGAAACTAATGAGTGGGGAGGTCCATCGGCAGGAGTAACAATAAAATTTTAAAATGTAAACATGACCACAGAAGAGTTTTACGATCGCTTTGAATTCAATCCCTCTATGTCTGGCAGCCTGCTAGGTCGGGGTGGTTTTAGTAGCGTTCACAAAGTATATGACAAAGTGCGTAAACGCTACGTAGCCATGAAACGTAGTGAAGTGGGAGCATTTTCAAAATTTGACCTTGAAAGAGAAGTCAAAGTAGCCAACGAAATTGATGTGCATCCTAATATCATTCGATATGAAAATGTATATCGAATTAGCGACCGTGCTGGAACATTTGACTATGCTATTATGAAGTATTATGCCGAAGGGAACCTCGACAATGTACTTGTGCGACATCAACTGAGTGATACCGAAAAGCAACAAATATTGAAGGGTATATTGAAAGGGTTGGCACACTTACACCAAGTGCCTATCATTCATCGAGACTTCAAAGCAGCCAATGTACTGATGGACAGGAATACTGACGGAACATGGTTGCCTGTTATTGCTGATTTTGGATTGAGTCGTTTGATTGATGCTGACAAAACCTTTGTTGTTGACAATTCTCAGATTGCAGTAACACCAAGCTATGCTTCGCCAGAGCAACTTTTAGATAAACAAGCAATTCGTCCAAATGCCGATTTGTGGGCGTTTGGGGTAATGACATACAAAATAGTGACAGGGCGGCTTCCGTTCAATACCGAAGGAAGTAGCGGAGAGTGGGACGCTTCGAGCAAGATGAGAGGCTTAATTTTGTCGGGTACACTGCCCCAAGACATCAATTCCATAGGAGAACCTTTCCAAACTATAATCACAAAATGTTTGATAGTCAATCCTGAAGTGCGTGTCAAAAGAGCAGAAGAATTGCTTTCTATCATAGAAAAAGAGCCTCAACCCAAAGAAAATAAGAAAAAATCAACCCCACCTCCACCGCCACCCATACCAAACCTTTACGATGGAAGAACTCAAGTAATTCCCCCTATACAAGAAATCAAAGAGGTTCCTCCCCCAGAAACTCCCAAAAGAGATGAAGTAATTGAGCCAACCCCTACAAAGCGATGGCCATGGGAAAAAGCCTTTTTGGCATTAGCTGTTATCTTTACCTTTGGAATATTTTGGTGGATTTGGAATAAACAGAAAGAGCCTACCCCACTTTTAACCCCAAAAGTAACCGTAGATACAGTCTCAAAAGTGAACTCTATTACATTACCCTCAAAAGACACTTTAAAAACCTTACCTCAACCTATTAATTCTGGAAGTTTACCAAAAAAAGTAGTTTCACCCAGTTTACCTCAACCTCAAAACTCATTGCCTTATGGTTATTTGGTAATATATACTTCTACCTATAGTTTTAAAGTATATATTGATAATGAACTACAACCATCCACTGCAGAGATTGGCAGAAAAAATATATACAAAATACCAACAGGTGAAGGTAGGCTATTTAGATTGGAAAATACGAATGGTATAGGTGTACCAGAGGGAGGGAAAGGAGCCATTACAGTTAGATCTGGGCAGTCTTATGAAAAGAGATTTGATTGACAAACTCAAAAACGTGAAATTATGACAAAATATCCCTTTACATATCATCATGAAATAGGCCATCAAGGGCAAAGCCTTGTGCCTCACTTCCCTGGCGGTAATTCGGGTGTTACGATTGGCCCAGGGTACGATTTGAGTTTAAGAACCCCTTTAGAAGTCTTTGAAGATTTGACAAAAGCAGGAATTGACCATCAAACTGCCCAAGTATTATCAGAGGCAGCTTCCCTTTCAGGATATGAAGCTCAGAAATGGATTTACCAACATGGCGGTATTTTTATCAGTGAAGAGCAACAAGAATTCCTTTACAACCAAGTCTTAGTTCCTGAATATGAACATAGAATGATGTCCCAACTACAAAATTTTATTGAGCATCACGAAGACCCTCAACTCAAAATGATAGACGTCGCGACACTTGATAGCCGCCAAAAAGAAATTCTATTTGATTACACTTATAATGCAGGATTGAGTAGGTTTCCAACTTTAGTTGAGGCGGTGCTAAAAGAAGATTGGGTGACCGTGAGTCTTCATTCAGAGAGGTTTTCTGGTGATATGCCCCTCACCTATCGCAACGAAATGTTCTATCAATATTTTTTATCGGCTGAATCAGACGAGAACTTTACTTCTTTTAGAGAAAGTGACGATACACAAGAAATCTCTGTGTTATTAGAAGATTTTATGAATGAAAACACAAATTCTGATAGCCATTTAGATTCAAACGAAATAGACCATCTTTTAGATGGCTCTCAATGGGAAGTTTAACAAGCAACGTTCTTATACTTTGATAATCAGAAGTTTACCTTAAAATCCACTAATTGAGAGCAAACAATCGTAGTGTAATTTTAGTTATTTTATTGCTTTCAGGATTAACCTACTGATAAACAGATTTTTTGTCGGTTAACGGGATTATTTCTCATATTGATTCCTTTTTGAAGAAGAAACTCGGCAGAACTTTGAAAATTGATTCCGCTATGAATTCTCTCAAATCGGAGCGCTTTTTATGATTCATGCAGGTTGAACGCATGAGCAAATTTTCTTTGACTCTTAGGTAGAATCAAGAAGCTGGAAATACATCTTCTATTTTCTGCAAATCGGGTGCTAAAATGGTGGCCAACAAGTCTCCCAAAATAGCCTTTTTTCTGACTGATGCCACGGTGTGGGCGAATCCATGAACGCAGAACATACCCAATGCCCTCTTGCATGTTGACGTGAACCTCGCTAAACCCGTCACCATCCTCGTCTCGTGCATATTCACCCTTTAAATGGCAGAATTAACAACGCCGACAAGTCTGATATACCGTATCCGTAAGGTCTTCAAAGTGGTTGCTGCATTTACAGTACTCATACCTTTGGCGATATGGGTAGCTGTCGTAGAGGCCTACTCGTCCATCAATTTCAATAGATTTATCTGCATCTTTTTGCCGATAAGGTAGTGATTTGTGCCAGCTCCTTGCTTCTACCTAAGAGCGAACAATTATTATTTGCTTAGGCTATACCTGAGCGTAACATCATTTATTTAGTACCATCTTACTTTCTCTTGAGCTAACCATTATTCCTCCCCTCTGTTCTTTTCACTTGAGGCTGTCCAAAAAGTATTTGGCGGCCTCTTTTTGTTTGGTTATCTACCTGATATTTAGTATATTAGCTGTATCAATATTTGATTATGGCAAAGGCACTTTTCAAACCACTCCCGCTAAATAGTCCTGAACTATTTCCTGTCAATATCTTTGAGAGAATTCCTAAAAATCATCCAGTTCACTTGATAAGTGATGTGGTCGATAAATTGGACATCTCCAACATCACTGCCGAATATAAAGGTGGTGGTACCACCGCTTTTGCTCCCAAAATGATGATTAAAGTGTTGTTTTACAGCTATTTGAGCAATGTTTATTCTTGTCGTAAAATTGCCAAAGCACTCCATGAGAACATACACTTTATGTGGATTTCAGGCAACTCTACTCCTGATTTTAGGACGATTAATAATTTTAGGGGGCAAAAACTTAAACATCATATCCATGATTTATTTGCCGAAGTGGTTAAAATGCTTCAAGAGTTGCAAGTATTAAGTCTTGATATTCAATACATTGACGGCACTAAAATAGAGTCATCCGCCAATAAATATACTTTTGTATGGCGTGGTTCGGTAGAAAAGAATAAGGCTAAGTTGGAGGAGAAGATTAAAAAAGTATTGGGAGACATTGACCAACAAATCCAACAAGATAATCAAGAATCTAATCAACAAGAAATTCCCCAAAAAATTGATTCTAATCTACTAAAAGAGAAACTTGGAGAGATTAATCAGAAGTTAAAAGAATCGCCCAAATCTACTCAAAAGCAAATTGAGAAGCTTCAAAATGAACATCTTCCTCGTTTAGAGAAATACGAACAACAACTCCAAACCTTGGGTGATAGGAACAGTTTTAGCAAAACCGATGAGGATGCTACTTTTATGCGTATGAAAGAGGATCACATGAAAAATGGTCAACTAAAACCAGCCTATAACCCCCAAATATCGACGGAGAATCAATATATCACCCATTTCAGTATCCATCAAAAAGCCAACGATACAACTACTTTATCTGCTCATTTAGAGGGATTTAAGCAAAAATACAATAAGCAGAGTAAGCAGGTAGTGGCGGATGCAGGTTATGGGAGCGAAGAAAATTATGAAATGTTGGAAAAAGCTACTATTGAAGCCTTTGTCAAGTTTAGTTATTTCCATAAGGAACAAAAGAGAAGTTTTAAGAATAATCCATTCGGACTACAAAATCTATTCTACAATCAAGAGAATGATTTTTATGTCTGTCCTATGGGGCAACGCATGGAGAAAGTGTGTGATGCCAAACGTACCAGTAGCAATGGTTATGAGTCAAATGTTAGTATTTATCAGGCAAAAAACTGCCGAGGTTGTCCACTTAGAGGCATGTGTTATCAAGCTAAAACTAATCGACGATTGGAAGTCAATCATCGGCTTAATGAACTCAAAGCCAAAGCAAGAGCATTACTGCTGAGTCCAGCAGGCATAGAACAGCGAAGTAAAAGACCTGTTGAGGTAGAAGCCGTATTTGGGCAATTGAAATCAAACAATAAATTTAACCGATTTACTTTGAGAGGTTTACAGAAAGTCAATATTGAGTTTGGCTTGATGGCTCTGGGGCATAATTTTAGAAAATGGGCAAAAAGGCTTGCTGAAAAATCGAACAACAATAGTGTATTTTTAGACCTTTTCAACAATCTACATCGCTTAAAACGTTTAAAATTCTTCAAATTTGGCTTTGGGAAGCCAAGGATAGAAAATTATAGATTTCTATGAAAATGAACATAAAAAAGAGGCTATCCTTTTGAGACAGCCTCTTTCTTTAAGCAGCTTGTAAAAATGGTTGTTTTGATTCAGTTCTTTGCCAACTACTGGGTGTAAAACCAACTTCTTGCCATGCTTCCAAAAGACATTCATATTTATTTCTGCCTTCTGCTATAAACTCCCGACTCGGTTCATAGATAAACAAATCGTACGGATGTATTTTCTGAATACCGACAAAAACAAATCGCTTCCCTCCTACTCCATCCAGATAATACGCAGCTTGGCGGTCGTAATCGTATGTATGGCAACTTTTTACAAAAGCGGCGTATGTGCGCTGGCTGGTTGTTTTTAAATCAACTACCAAACTTTTCTTATACACCAAATCTAGCTTTGATTTGCAAGGTAAGCCTGTCGCTGGATTGGTAAATAGGCAGACACTTTCTTTTCTTGCAAACTGCCTTAGCCAACTGCAAAAACGATTTTTCAGCACTTTTTCTTTTAAAATATTTAGTAAATCCGCATCCATATCTTCGGGAATAACCGTCTGTTTCTTAGGCTCTAAAATCAGTTCATGTAATGTGCTTCCAAAAGCAAAGGCTTTTTCAGGTTTGAAACTCTTTAAACCAAACAGGTGGTCACGAAATTCACTTAAATCCGAATTGGCTATACGGGGAAGTTGGCGGTACTGGGTATCACTTAGGAATGGTACAATGTTCATTTTTGATTAAATTTAGTGGTTTATAAAGGTATAGATTGGGTGTTTTGATTAGTCCCCAAAGTCTGTTTCATTTTTAAGCCATTTCAAGGCAAAACCGAAAAGCGTCTTCATTCATGCGAGCTAAACTACCTACCGCATTACCAAACACGACTTCTTTTGGCTTTTTAATGTGCGTAGTGTAGTGGGTTATGCCATTTAATAACCCAAATAGATTGTCTCCCAAGTCTGCACACTCTCGTTCTATTGAGTAGTTCATGGCATTTATTACATTGGTTTTGCGGGTTGAAAGTTCTGTCTTCCCCAACTTTTCCTCTTGCGTCATACGCGTTAATCGTTCGGTTAAAGCAGACTTAATACTTTCATCTATTTGGACATTACCCAAGCGTTCAAATTGGTCAAACAGTTTTGTACGCTCCTCCATAAACGTTTCAAAATAGCGTAATAACTGGTTTATTTTAGTGTCGTGGTTCTTGGTGTGATGAACTTTTAACTGACGAAATACCTTTGAAAACCGATTTTTACAACGAATCATCATATTTGAATTTCCCATAAAAAAACCAGTACTACTATCATGGCTGTTGCCAATCATTAAGTAGTCTTCAAAACTATGTCCTCCTACTTGAATCGGTTCGGTGCATTGTAAAAAAGCCAATACTTTCTTACCCCCGTCAAATTCATCAAAACACTTGATAGGAAACCCCGTGATGTCATTCATTTTTTGGACTACCTCCATAAATCGTTCGTTGGAAGTAGGGGTATATGAATCTTTACAGACGTTAAGTAAGTGGTTATTATCACTTCTAAAAATGGCCTTGTAACCATTAACTACTTGATTGTTGGAATATATAGGCTTTTCTACAACATCCCAACTTGATTGAAATATTACGGGCATTTTCATGTTCTTATGGTAATTTAGAAAGATATTGGAGGTTTAAAAATGAGAGGGTTGTACTTTACCCCCTCACTTATATTTATCTATGCTGCTTGTTTGAACTCTTCGATAGTAGGTTCTTCTTTTTCTTGCTCGGCTAAAGCATTATAGAAACAATCTGCGACAAAATGGTAAATAGCGCCGTTAGTTAGAGTATCTAATCGGTAAATACGATTACAGTCTGCATATTGCCCAAAGGCTTCAATGCGCTCAGGCATGGCATCTTCCATTTTAAACTTAGCAATAAAATAGGTGGCTTTGGGCTTGATTTTGGTGTTTTCATGCGATTCAGGCGTCATGGTCAACACTACTTCTGATAGTTTTTTACGCTTATAGAAAAGCGGTTGTATCAGTTTTTGAAGCTCTTTTACCGAACTGTTATTGAACATAATGACCGACAAGCAGTTTTCACTATCAATGAAAAAAATTTCTGCCCAAGTTTCTTCCCTTTCTCTACCAAATAGGGTATCCGTAAAAATACGCCACGCCAATGGCTGAAAAGTAAACGATTTCAATGGTTGGCCATTATGGTCTGTCAAAATCTCTTCTTCCCCTAATTTAAACGTACCGTTACGGGCATCAAAGCGATAATCACGGGGTTGTCCTTCAATGTAAAGAATTTCATCGCCGAAATCAGGGTTTAAAATTTGGACATGAGAATTCTGGGCAGCCAATTCGGCTACATTTTTTGATTTGGAAAACATAATAAATGAGTTTTAAAAGAAAAGCTTTGCCCGAACTAAAACGACTGTCGGGTATCAGTCCCTCAAATTTGGGGTTTGTTCCTCCTTATTTGATAATATAAAGGTACAACAAAAACGGACACAAATCAAGACAAAACTCTAATTGTCAGACACTTGCAAAACTTTATATAACCCATTATGTTTACTTGTGGAGAGGTATAAGCTCAGGGGATATATTCCACTCTGTTAAGTGGGATGAAGAAGCTGATTGGTTCCGATTAGCAACACATCGGAGTACGCAATGACAGAAGACTTACAAATTTGAAGCCATAACCTTCGGCCTGTCCAATGAAGGCAAGACAAAGGTTATGAAAGGTTTAATGAGGCTCACTCACACGTGTCACTCTTATTTGTCGATTATAAAACAAGTTTTTCAATCGAAACTATCCAAAATAAATAGCTTATCCATTGTGACTATATGATCAATTTGGCTACTACTGTTTTTGCTCTGCTTTACTCCGTAAGTCGTGATGAGGGTATTAAAAAGGGCTTTTTTTGTTTTTAAAAGGTTTCTAAACTGTTCTCTTCGCTGCCGTAAACGCCCCGCATATGCTTCGTTTATCGACAAATCGTCGTTGTAAAACTTAATTTCACATAAATTGATAGCGCGGTCAGCCCTATCTATAAGCATATCCAATTGAAAACCTTCATACTCCTCATTGCCTTTATGAAAATAACTTGATGTTTCCGTATAAATACCAGATATACCCAACGCCATTTTGATAGCCTCAACGTGTTTGATACATAAATTTTCAAAGGCATACCCAGCCCAAACACTGTATTGTTCTTCCGAAGACTGTTTTAGCCAAATATTTTTTCCCGTAATCGCTTTCCCTTCAATAAATTTTAGGTAGAACAAAGAATATTCGTCCGTAAGACGATATACAAAATCTTTACTTTTTTTCTGAAAAGACGGTATGCCCATGATAAATGACGATGCTTCCAATTCTTCTAATATTTTGCTTAATCCACCGCCATCTTTAAATTTTGAACCAGCAATGATTTCTTGTCTAGTAATACCCCGCCATTTTCCAGCAAGTAATTTTATGATTTCGATATGATTTTGATAATTGTCAAACAGGGCGGCATAGAGGTTGGCGAATTCGTATCTAAGTGACCCATCTTTTGTAAAAAACAGTCTATCAATTGTTTGTGTAGGGGTTTCACCTTGTTTTACCTCTTGTAAGTAGGTTGGAATACCCCCCACGGACATATAAAACTGGATAATTTGGTAATCATCCCACCGTATATTCAGGCGTTCAAGATATAATTTAGTTTCAGCCAATGTAAATGGTTTCAAATTGATTTTTTTAGTCACTCGATTGTGTAACCCGCCTTTGTGATTAATCAATTTTTTGAGCATCCAAGAAGCTGCCGAGCCACACACGACTACAACAATATTTTGACGAGAAGCCCAGTCATTCCACCAATAGCCCAACTCCTCTAAAAAATTTGACCGTGGTGTGTCAATCCAAGGCAATTCATCAAAGAAAACAACCTGTTTTTGGGTTGATTTAGACAAACATATTTTCAGTTGATAAAAAGCTTCATACCATGTTTTAGCTGTTTTAATCTTTCCTAAATCACCGAAATATTCTTTTATCTTTTCGGTAAACTTAAAGAGCTGATTAGAGAGCGTTGCATTTTGAGTACCCGTAAACTCAAAACTAATATTACGCTGATACACATTTTTGATTAAATAGGTTTTTCCCACCCGCCTACGTCCATAAATAGCCAGCATTTCTGCTTTGGGGCTTTGAAGCAAATCTTGCAATATCTTTACTTCATCTATTCTTCCAATCATTTAACAAATCTTTATTTATCTCGCTGAAACGCACAAATATGACACATTTTAGCGAATTACAATAATATATCTCGCTGAAACTGTAAAAAAAACAACGATTCAGCGAGATATAGAGTATAAAACCATTCAAAAGACCATCTGTTAAGTGGGATGAAGAAGCTGATTGGTTCTGATGCGTTGCTAATCGGAACCAATCAGTGTGCGTAGATTAAAACTTATTTATTTAAAGCTTCCCTCCTACCCCTATGTTCTAAAGTATCTTTTTCAATTCTGTGGCGACTTCAATCAAACGCTCCAAATCCTTTACCGAAATTTTAGGAGCCTTCAATATTTTGGTCATTGTAGCTGTCAACTGCTTCTGAAGAGCATTGCGGGATTTATCAATTACTTTCGGCTCATCATCTCCCGAAAGAACATTTTCTAACTCTTCTACATTCTCAACTAAGTCTTTTTCTTTCCGTTTAGCCAGTTTTTGAATATCCGTTTTCCCAATCTTAATTTCGCCATTCAAAATTGCTTGTTTCAGCATTGGTTGCAGTTGATCAAGACCTGCTGCGAATTCTGCATCTCGCATTATCGTAGCCCGACTCACCTTATATTCTTGTGCTAATTTTTCGGAAGTAGAGCCTTCATTTTCAGCGTTTTGGCCATAAGTATCATTTTGAGACTTATCGTTTTCATTAGCCGTTTTAGCATAAGTATCATTTTGAAACTTATTATCTTCAATGGTCATTTTAGCATAAGTATCATTCTGATACTTATGCTCTTTTCGATCATATTTCCCCTTTTCAGCCTTCTCAATATTATACCGTAACCCTCTAAAATAAGAAGCCTGTTGAGGCGTTAGATTACGCCGCCCGAGCTGCAAATCAATCATGTAATCCTTGACCTCTTTCAAAGATTCAAAACGCATCACCTGAACGTTAAAATTGATTCCCCGTTCTCTACAAATTTTGAAACGGTTGTGCCCATCCACCAAAATATAAACGGGCGCATCAGGGGTTAGGGAATTTTCGTCAATTACCCGCTGTGTAGTTTCCCAAAGTAAAAGAGCATCTTTGCAGCCATTTTTTATAATGTTCGCTTCCAGCTGAGTCAGTTCTTCATTAGTTGGAGACGGAATGAAGCTTCGGAGTTCCTCTAAAACAACAATACTCTGTTTGATTTGCTCGGAGCTAATGTAACTATTGTTGAGCGATTGCTGCGTTTTTTGGCTTATCGCTGCTTTAAAATCTATCTTGGCCATGTTTGTTATTTTACAACTTGTAGGTATTGAATAAATTCATCGCAAAAATCTCGGTAGTTTTTGGCAGCTTCTGAGTTATCCGAAAATTTGGCGATGGGGCTTTGTAAAATCTGTGATTTTTGAAAATCTACCAAGTGTTTGATTTCGGTATTAAATACTCGAAATGGCACACTGCTCTTGACATTTTCTTTGATACCTTCGTGAACACTATTTTTCTTAACCATTGTAAAAACAATCCCATCAACCACAAGCTCTGCGTTTAGGTTTGTTTTTACTTCCATCACCCGCTGCAATAGCGAGTTCAGCCCTTTTACTGCCGACATTTCAGGCAGGAGCGTAATGAGACAGCTATTTGAAGCATTCATAGCCGAAATGGTAAGCTTATTCAACGAAGGCGGGCAATCAATCAACACATAATCAAAGGTACTCAAGATTGGCTGCAATTTGTTCTTTAACCTTAAATCCCCTCCCACACTCAAAATCAATTGGATTTCGGCATCGGCCAACTCAATATCTGAAGGAGATAAATACAGGTTTTCAGAAATTTCAACAATGGGCAATGGAATCGCGTGATTCAAAAGTGCTTGGGCCACTTGGCTCTCGGGAGCATCAATACCCAAAATCTGACTTAGGTTGCCCTGCGGGTCTAAGTCAATCAGGAGAACCTTGAATCCGCGCCTAGCCAGTGCCTCTCCCAAAGAAGAAGTGGTGGTCGTTTTGCCAACTCCGCCTTTGTGGTTGATAATCGAAATCACCCTGGCTTTTTCATAAAGGCTGTCAGAATACCCATATTTCGATAAGATGGGGAATAAAGCAACAAGATGTTTTTCGCTGAGGTTGCGAGTCCCCGCCAAGGTTTGAGCTATTGTTCCTTTTGGAATAGAGGCTTCTTTTTCAAGCGTGGAAACGGTTAAGGCAGGGTTATGCCTCAAAAAATTAATCAGGTTTTCTTGAGTTAGCATAGAAGATTTTTGTAATATTTACTTCACAAATAAACTCAAAATAAATATTATTTGTATATATTTTATTACATTTTTTTAAACTTTTTTACTGGCTTTTTATGGCTCATTGTTTTTGCATTTTGCTTTATTTGACGCAATTGCATTTGAGCTTGCCAAAGAGATTTTTCTATTTTAGACAAGTCGGCCTTGGTTTCATTGACAGATGCCCTAACAACCAAGTAATCTGGCTCAAAAGGTACTGCTTCCTTTTTAGGCAGAACCTCCTTGTCGGTCTTTAATAAATCAATGCCGTTGCGGCTTAAAAGTTCATCAATCTGCTTTGCTTTAAAACCTACTTCGGTTCCTTTAATGGCCACTTCGTTGACCCGAAAACTACAGCCCACCAATTTATCATTACGGTCGTACTTGAAACGACTCTCAATCCCAAGGCTGGCCAGCTCCTCGCTGAGCTTATCAATGCTATTGATTTTTTTAGCAATCAATAGAGAAGTTAGCGCCTCTTTCACTTTTTGACGAGCTTGCATTTTTGGGGGTAAATGGTCAGAAAGGCTTGTTCTTTGCGCTGGTAAAGGCTGAAAATTTAAGTTTCTTTCAATGTCTCGACACACCTTTACATTGCGTGCATAATTATGACTTGAATCTAATGCAGCTCCGCCACCAATCGGAACACGATTCAAATAAATATGAATATGGGGATGTTTTTGGTCAAAGTGCTGGTAAACAACCACTTGATGTTGGGCTAAGTTTGCACCAATTCCCTCACAATACAACCGAGCCGCTTTGCGCATTTTTTCCTCATCAATGGCTTCGTTCTCGGGCCAGCTCAACGAAGTATGCCATACAGGATTTTTGCACTTGCTCCTATTGGCTAAAGTTTGCATTTGTAGTGCAAAATGTTCGGCGGTTGTACCCATTACATTATGGGTATCAATGAGCTTAGCTTTTTTCGTTGGTTGTTTCTCTGCTGCTCCGTACAAAATTGCTCCCGAAAAACTACTTCCAAGTACCGTCTTTGCTATCATGTTAAGCGCTCGAATAGGGTATCCAAGATTTTATTAATTTTACCTATGTTCAATTTACCAGCGTGGGCAAAGCGGGTTAGCTGGTTAAGGTTATTGGCTACGCCAACAATAATTCGGTGCTGTTCCTCGGTGAAGGCTTGGGTGACTTCAATCCCTAATGCCACCTGTCTCATATATTCACTGACAGAAATTCCCGCCTTCCGTGCCTTATTTTCGATTAACGTCTTTTCCTCTCCTGTTAAGCGTAGTTCTATCTTTTCGTCTTTTAGTGGTTTCATTTTTCCTCAATAGCTTGCGTCATTCTACGACTTTGGCGAAAAATTTGTAAATTTTTTGTCAGGACAAAGTCATGGCTTGCTAACGCTTCGCTTTCTTTTTAATCTCCCATAATCTCCTTTTATCCCCGCTAATCTCCTTTTGAATTCACGAACTGTCCTTCTTTCTTTGCCTCGTATGCCACCTTCGGAAACACACTTTATCAGCAAAAAAGACCTCTGTGACGCTGTACTATCAAAGGTCAGAAAACGCAATGTTATGTTGTACGCCTTCTATCGCCCATATATCATCTCTGCTTATTCATCTCGATATGTAGCCGATAAAATCACTGCGGATCTTGGTATTACTATCAGTGCAAAAATCATCGAACGGATTCGTACACAAAAACACCGAATGGCTATTCTTGCCGCTACTCTTACAGTAGAGCCTCATATTCAATCCCAAACCCAATCTCCTCTACCAGCATCCAAGCCAGTCAATGAAAACCAAACAAAAACTGACTTTTCATTTTCTGACCCAAATCATACTGACGAACATTCGACCAAAACAAATCTCAAATTCCTATAAACACAATGAAACAGTTTCACTTTATCCTCCAAGCCAAAGGAGGCGTTGGGAAGTCTTTTTTAGTCTATCTATTGGCGCTCAAACACCAATCACAGCCTGGGACATATTTCGTGGACGTTGATGCCTCTACACAGACGTCCTCTCGTCAGCTTGCTTTTCTGAGCGGTACTGGAAGGATTGCAGCTCTTTCTATGCTGGACGAACGTCAGAAAATAACCCGTGACAAACTTTTATTTTCATTAACAGACTTGAGCCAACTTCCTTTTGAGAATTGCTATTTAGACTTTGGCGCGCCAGAGAGCGAACAAATTCCTGCCTTATTCTCCGTTGATTTTAGTACGGAACAGCTTTACGAACTAGCCCAACACCTGCATTGCCAATTTATCTTTGACGTTGTCATTGCAGGAAATACTTCCTATTTCGCCTGTACGCAGTACCTTCAGCAGATGCAGCAAATTATTGGTAATACCTTTCCAATTTGCATTTGGATCAATCAATATAGCTTTTACAAACACCCCCAACTCATTTCTGAAATTCAGTCGTATGCCACTCAGCATCAACTAAAAGTTAATTTTTTTGGTGACATAGATACCAGCACCCAAGTAGGAAACCAAATTTTAAAAATGGTGCAGCTAGGGCACGGGTTAGAACGATATGATTTCATAACTGCAATGAAATTAAAAAACGAATTGGCAAAGTTATGAAACCAATTACCTCGGAGCAGATGACACGCTTGCAGGGTCATTACCAGCAAAAATACGGGATTAGGCTTGACGAAACAGTCACCTCTATTCTTTGTGAAATCGAACAAATGGGGATAAAAAATAACAACACCATACAATCTGTTACTGAAAGTATCAAAGAACGCGCAAAGGTCATCCGCTTTGAAAATGACCGTCAAGCTTTTTGGTACGCGCTTGGTAAATTCGGGATACCTGGCATAAGTCTGCCTCTGCTCATTATTTTCGGCTGGATATATTTTACCAATTTGACCCAATATCAAACCATGCTGCGCCTAATTGACCAATATCCTACTTACAAAAAATACGCTCAACTAATGAAAACAGCACAAACTACCACAACTCCTCAAGGAACATTTATGGTGCTAAAGCCTACAGAAAAAACAAAAATGGTTGTCGGTGTTCACTGCTTTTACCACGCGAATAAAAGACTTATCTATGTTCCAATAACGGTTAATGAAGGATTTTAGCTTGGCAAAAATAGCAAATAATTAAATATTAATAAATTTGTATTTTAAATTATATTAAATTTAATTTGCATCTTTATTGATTTGCCAACATTTATGTTCACCCTAATTTTAGTATATATTACATTGGGTCAGTACACCCTGTATTGCTTAATTTTCATGGTGGTATGGTCGGGGAGTGTATTCTTATTTCACTCCAAATCCCCCACGAAGGCAAAACCACAAAGGGGAGATATAGAATTTATATCCCTCAAAAGCCCTTCGGTCAAATCCCCAGCTGTAGTACCTAACCTGGCCCCTGAAATTATAGAAGCTGATTTTTTTAGTTCAATCCCTGAAATAAGCAAAAGTAACGTATCAACACCCACTGTAGATTCGATTGATACATCAAACGAGGCGTTTCAAACCCTCCTAGCCAATCAAATTGAACCACCCGTTGAGCTAATAAGCGAAGAATTTGAGACAATTGCAGAGTTAGATTTCAAAGATAGTCAATGGCCATTCACCGAGTTGGACGAGGAGGAGAGAAGTGGAGACTTCATCAATGATAGCTTCAATGACAATGAAAGCCAAGACCATTTAACAGACGAAATCAATCATAACGCACTCTTAGAAGAACTTTTAAGCACGCATGAGCTAGTTTGTGAAATGCAAAAAGACCTTGGCTGTGACTATATGACGGCTATTGCAAATTTGCCAGAATCAACACAGGCCATTTATGAACGAGTGGGTTTTCAACCCTACATATCCGATAATTAGTTTTTTAACCATCAAATTATGCTTTCTAAATTTTCAAGCAAAAAACACGCAATTTGGCTGACTCTGAGCTTATGTTCATCATTCGTCTATTCTCAAAATCGGGGCATTCAAGCAGGAGCACAGGCTTTGTCTCAGGCAACCAATGACGTAAAAGGGTATTTTGAACCAGTTACCACACTCATTTACGTCGTCGCGGCAATCGTTGGGCTCGTAGGTGGTTTTCGGGTTTACAACAAATGGCAAAATGGAGACCAAGAAGTTCAGAAACACGCCGTTGGCTGGTTTGGGGCTGTATTGTTTTTATTGGCCATCGCCGCTATTCTTCAAGCAGTCTTCTTCTAAAATGAAAATGATTTTTCTCGATATTGTGGGCAACGGAAGTGGACATACGACCAACACCCAGATTGACCACCTTATTACGGAACCATTGATTGGCATGATTGGAAGTGTATCCACCTTTAGTTACACCGTTTGTGGGTTATTGGCATTGGTAGGGGGATTTAGAATTTATAATCATTGGCAAATGAATGGCAGTGATGAGATATTGTCAATGACAGCTCGATGGTTAGCCGCTATTATTGCTGTTCTTATTTTAGGAGGAATTATCCAAGCGATTGTCAACTCACAAGGTGTTTTTGATCCAAGTCTCAATGATAAAATCATGTCTCGATGAATGCCCTCAATGGAATTTACGACGAAGTTAGATTGATATGTGTGGCACTTCTCTCCATTGCGGCAGTTATTGGTGGGGTTCGAATCTTTCAACGATGGAACCAAGGTCAAGATGGTGTTGAAAGCAGCCTGATTCATTGGTTTGGAGCACTAGCTACTTCCTATGGCTTAGTAGAACTCGTCGATTTCGGCATCAAAAGCCCCTATGGTTACATTGGCTCTGGCAATGCCGCTGGGGTTATACGAGATGCCGCTCCTGAGGTGTATCAAGCAAGCGTTTATCTAGGCATTGTGTTTGCCATTATTGGTATGATACGCGTTTTTATAAAAATTCAAAATGGTGACGATGATGTATATGAATTTGCCTTAAAATGGCTGGGGTCACTCATGTTTTTGTTTCTAATCGGTTACATTATCAACCTTACCTTTAGCAAATGGGCGTAGCCACATGAAAGAATTTATTATTTTCAAAGGAGTTGACCATGAAATAGAGTTCAAGGGCTTGCGGGGCAAATACTTTTACCTTGGCGCTATAGGAGGCGTTGGCAGTATTTTTAGTTGCCTCATTTTGGTCATTATAGGTATCCCCTCCATCGTCGTTTTTTTGTTATTGTTGCTTTTATTGAGCGCAACAATTAGCGCAGCTTTTCACCTGAGTAAAAAATATGGCCGATGGGGGATGGAAAAACAGCCTGTTCAAGAGCGAAAACCTCATTTTATCCATCAAAAAATGCCTTTTCATAAAATTGTTCCTGTCAAAGCCGTATTGAAACTTGCCACTAAAAAATGACCAAAAGTAAAATCAAAAATATTGAGCATATTTTCCCAATTTTGGCCGTAGATGAATCCACAAACGTGGTGGTTTCCAAAAATGCGGACTTAACGATTGGTTTTAGGTTGAAGCTCCCCGAAGTGTTTACCCCTTCGGATGCAGACTATGATACACTACATACAACCTTTGTCAGGGCATTGGCTACATTACCAAATGGATATGTTGTACACAAACAAGACTGGTTCTTAGAACAACGTCATCAATTAAGCGATGATACAAGAGCCTACATTTCCAATAACAATTACCTAGCTTATGAAAATGAGTTACACTTCTTAGAAAGAACGTATATTGAGCAACGTTCGTATGTTTTTATCACTCGACCTACCCAAGAAATTACTCGTAGAAAAAGTCTCAACTCGTCATTGCTAAAGAATCATTATGTGCCTAAAGATGCCTTAGACGCTAAGTTTTGGAAAGAATTTTTGGATACTGTTATCCAATTTTCATCCATATTAGAATCCACTGCAAAAATCAAGTGTGACATAATGAAGCCCGTTGATTGGTTAGGTAGTGAGACTGAGTCGGGAATTTTTCAACAATATTTCACCCTTTCATTGACGGACACAACTTTACAGGATCTTCAAATGAAAGATGAGCTCAGGGTAGGGGGCAACTATACCCAGACTTTTACCCTAGCCGATTTAGAAGACTTTCCAACTACACTCAGTAATGCACAAATTCTGGAGAAATACTCCACAGATTCCACTAAATTTCCGACCTCACTTGGGTCGCAACTGGGGCTCATGCTTGGATGCAATCATATCTACAACCAAGTATTTTATCTGGAAGATTCAGACCATTTAAGCAATAAACTAACCGCAGAAATGCGCAGGCACAATAGTTTCTCAGCTTGGTCAAAAGAGAATATGGTCGCCTTCGAGGCCAAAGACGCCTTTATTGAAGAAATGAAAGCAGAAGGCCGCCGCCCCGTGAGAGTTCATTATAATGTACTGGCTTGGCACGAAAATAAAGAAAAACTGGAAGAATATCGGTCCCAAACCGCATCGGCTATTTCTCGAATGGGCTTTCGTCCCCGCATTGCCAATTGGGATGCCGAAACCCTTTTCTGGTCGTGCATTCCTGGCAATGCGGCCGAGATTGGGTTAGACAATCTAGTACTGTGTTTTTCCGAAGAAGCCGTTTGCTTATGGAATATGGAAGGCAATTATCAAGATACCGTATTTACCCCCAATGGAGTACGGCTCACAGACCGCTTCGGCAAACCGATAATGGTTGACCCTTTTTTCAAACCCATGGAAAAAGGACTCATTAACAACCGTAATTTTATGGTGGTAGGGCCATCTGGTTCGGGTAAATCATTTGGGATGAATGCCTTGTTTTATTACTTGCGTTCTCATGGCGTACACATCAGCATTGTGGATGTTGGCCACAGTTATCGTCGCCTTTGTGATACCCTGGGCGGGCGTTATATTACTTATGAAGAAAGCAACCCACTCAGCTTTAATCCTTTCTACGTCAAAGGGTTGCATCCAGATGCCGAAACAGAAGAATCAATTGCCAATTTATTGGAAGCACTTTGGAAAAAGGACAATGAGCTGACTACCAAATCTGAGGAAATCACCATTTCTGACATCGTTTCCAATTATTTTGGATTTCTAAGAAAAGAGTGGGAGGGAGGCCGTAAACATTTTCCCTGTTTCAATACCTTTTATGATTATACCCAGCAGGTTTACCCTAAAATTTTCACCCAAAATCAAGGGCGGGCTAACATCGAGTTTGATTTACAGAACTTCCTCTACGTATTACGTCCTTACGCTAAAGGCGGGAAATACGAGTATTTGCTCAATTCACGCCAGAACATTGACCTGATGGAACTCCCCTTTGTGGTGTATGAATTAGACAACATCAAAGACCACCCCGTTTTGTTTCCAGTTACTACCATTATGATTATGAACAACTACGTTCGTAAACTATTTACCGTCAGGGGAGTCTTAAAAATGTTGGTGATTGAAGAGGCATGGAAGGCTTTAGCCAAAGACAACTTTGCAACCTTCTTGAAATGGTGTTCAAAAACCGTAAGAAAGCACTATGGCTCGTTGGGAGTAGTTACCCAAGAAGTTGACGATTTGGTAGGAAACGCCTTTGTTAAAGATGCAATTATCAACAACTCTCCCATCAAATTTTTATTTGACCAATCAAACTACGAAAAGCGTTTTGACGATATTATGCAAACCCTAGGCTTATCCGAAAAACAGGCCAACATCATTTTGAGCATCAATCGAATGAACGATTCAAATCGCCCCAAATACAAAGAAATGGCATTATTGATTGGCGATTACACGAAAGTTTATGGGGTTGAAATGTCTAAAACAGCCTACGCCACTTTTACTACCGAAAAGCGAGAAGTAGAAGAAATAGCTGATTTAACCCTTCATCGCTATCATGGGAACACGGAAGCAGGCATCAAAGCCTGGGCGAGAGGGGAACGATTTAACTAAGAATCATTAACGAACATCTATGAAAAAAACGTTATTAGGCCTTGCGATAAGCCTTTTTATTTCTGCGGGGACGCAAGCGCAATTTGTGGTCTCTGACCCCATTCATACAGGCATCACCACGGCCATCAAGCTACTTCAAGACCCTAGTTTCAAAGAATTAGTGGGGAATGTCAAGAAGCTAATGGAAGTCGCCTCTGCCGTACAGCAATTCAATCGCGGACGAGAACTCGTTGGGAACGTCCAAGGTGCCATGTCAGACATGAATAAAATGGCCGCAGTCATTTCACAAGATAAACACATTCATCCCAGAGAATATGGGCGTGTTTTGGCAGGGTTTCAAAAAATAAACAACGAGGGAAGCTCAATTATGATTGCAGCCTCCAATGCACTCATCCAACGCCATGCTAAAATGACTGATGCAGAACGAATGCAATGGCTGGAAGACATGTACCAGAAAGTGAATGGTTTTCGGGCAGTGATGAATGAATTTTATGGAAGTATTCGGAAATCCTCCATCAGCCGTGCTAGGACTAACCAAGACCGAATTGCAACCGCTAAACTTTATGGATTGGCACTCAACGGATCTACGTATCACAAAGGGTTGACCTCGGGAAATTTTGGAATTCCAATCTCAGGAATCCACGCAAGCAACTATGACGTCATTGACTCAGGTTTGGGAGACACTAGCGTACAGGGCAATGAAGAAGCCAAGAAAGTGGCTGAACGCATGACCGCCTACCAGAGCGAACTGCGCATTGCAGAATCCATTATCAATGCCGACATAGTTGATATGTTTGAGCCCCTCCTCAAAAACTGCGACAACAGTGAAGGATGTAAAGCCCGAGTGAATGCAGCAATGGAAATAGAACGTGAAAAAATACTAAAAGAAATAAGAGCCAACTTACAACGAAAGTATGGCATTATATAACTCACTATGAACGAGTCTTTTGTAGAAATTATTCGTACCCAACTTTATCAAGAGCTAATCAATTCAACTCAAAAAGGGACGATTCAGATTTTTGAAAATTACGCCAGAGTAATTGCAGGAGCGGGCGCGATGCTTTACATTGCCTCAAGGCTTATTGGCCAAATCAGTCGCAACGAACCCATTGATTTTTTTCCCCTTTTAAGACCATTTGCCATTGCATTACTGATTGGTTCATTGGGGCGAATAACCAACGCCATTGATGCGGGAGCTGATAGTCTGGTATCGGCAGTTACTCAAAATGGTAACTCTACCACTGAGCGCATCGCCTACATCATCAAACAACGCGAAAAGGCCGTAGAGGATAAGCTAAAAGTTTTCCAAGAACAACAAACTGAAAATGACTCAGGAGGTGATGAATCGTGGTCTGAGACCTTCAAATCTTTGGGTCTAAAATTCTCTACAATTGCCGATTACACCGCCGCAAAAATCGACATTGCATTACAAGAAATGTTCCAAAATCTCTTGGTAGCAATTTGTAACATCGCCGAAGGAATATTGTATTTGATTTCTATCTTATTCCGAATTGTGCTTAGAATCATAGGGCCAATTGCCATTGCGCTGGCCGTATTTGATGGTTTTACGGGTAATATAGCCGAATGGTTTGGCAAGTACATCAACTTCTCCTTGCTACCCGTTGTAGCCAATATATATGGTATCATCAGTTTCAAAATTCATGAATTATACCTTACCAATTACTCTCCTGCGAGTCAAACCAACGAGTCGCTCACAGGTGACGGTTTTCTAGGCTATGGCTATTTAGGGTTGTTGGTGCTTATTCTAATCGGCTATTTTCAAGTACCTGCCGCAACCAATCTAATTTTATCAGTAGGCGGCGTAGGAGGCATAACCCAAGGGATTTCCAACTACGCCCAAGCGGGTTATCGAAGCATGAAACCACCTTTAGACAGGGCATCGAATAAAGCTCAAAACATGGCCAATAAAGTACAAACCTCCACTCGTTTTAAAAACTGGAACCAAATTTTACAGCGTAAAAAATAACACTACAAGTATGAAGCCGCATACCGCAAATTATCAGAATAACTTAGTCCAAGTTTTACAAAAGCGCTTATTGTACTCTACAATCCTTTGTTTTGTGGCTTTTGGAATTGCTTCTGTGTCGTTGCTTTTTGCATTTAATGAGTATGAACAAAAAACCAGTAAGGCATATATTCATCACCGAGGTAGCACCCTTCAGGTAATGATAAAAACCCAATCTATCCGTTAAAATGAAAGAGTTATTAGAATTGGAGAAACAATTTCAACGCGCTAAATACTTAACATTTACCGTAGTAGCAGGCTGTCTTACAATTGCACTTGCAGCAGTCGTACTTTCTCTAAACTACGCCCACAATTTTTCAAAACGCATTTTTATTTTGAATCGGGGTGTTGCGTTAGAAGCCTTTTCAGGAAATGTGATGGACAACCGCGCTGCTGAAGCAAAACACCACGTTGCACGTTTCCATGAACTGTTTTTCACCGTTTCACCAGATCCAACATCTATAGAAACCAACGTAAAAAAAGCCTTTTTCCTTTGCGATGAAAGCGCAAAAAAACTGTATGACAATTTGCGAGAACAGCGATTTTACGACCAAATTATAACGTCCAACATCACACAACGCGTTAATATTGATTCTGTTAGTATTGATTTACGCTATTATCCCTACCCTGTAGTAGCCTATCTAAAATTAGTGCAAGAGCGAGCAACTGCACGTAGTACCAGAACCCTTATTACCCAAGTTGAAATGGTGGATGTTAATCGTTCCGATGCAAACCCCAATGGTTTTTTAATGAGAAACTTTAGGGTATATAGTACCAGTCAGCCAATCGAAGAAAACATTGTAAGATAATGACCTCTAACCAACCATCAAGACTGGGGGAAGTAAGTGAACAAATGCAAACCAGCAAAAAAATAGTCGCACTTTCGCTCATCCCAGTGCCCGTTTTAATCATTATTGGGCTTCTAGGTTACCAAAAAGACTGGATAGTAAGCACTGAGCCAGCTGTACCAGAGACACCCCTAAGTTTACAACCGCCGTCTGCCAATCTCAAGGAATTTGATCACCAAAATAAGTATGCCTCAAACCCCAACGGGATTACCGTATCTGGCAGTTTACTCGATGAAACAGCCAATCAAAACACCCATAAACTTACAGGTACTAACCCCGAAAATGATGGTTGGGGAGAAAACACTTCAACTCAAGTGTCAACCGTTGAAAAGCAGGTCCAGAAAAAGGAGCTTTTGGGTATGTATCAGCAGGCTCAGAGTCAGACAATTGGAAGACAGAACTCAACTATCCAGTCATTGTACAAAAACGCAGCTGCTCAAAATGAGATAGAAGACCCTACAACGAAGGCGGCCAATGAAGAGTTAGTAAAAACACTTCGTTTTAATAACAGGCTACTCGAACAGCAAGTATCGGGCAAAGCGCCGACGAATATCGACTTAGAAAACTGGAGAAATGGTTTAAAAGAAAGAATACACCAATATGAAACACCCAATATTGATACAATGTTTCAAACGTCACCGTTCAGTGATAAAATTGGTGAAACTAAGTTGAAGTTATCAACTGAAAGGATAAATATCCAGGCTAATCATGCTCGCAACGGATTTTATGGTTTAGGTGGCAAAAAAACGGATGCTGGTGTTGTCAATCCTAATACCGATGCTCAAACAATTCCTGCGGTCGTTCACGGAGAAGGTGAAGGAATAACGGTTGAAAATGGGATGTCCATTTGGATTCGCCTTACCCAAGAAACGCAACTTATCGTTGGAAAAAATAAGCTAAAACTTCCAGCCAACAGTCTCATTTCAGGAAATTGCTCCGTAAATGGTGATCGGCTAAAAATTATCGTAACTAATATTCGGGTCGAAAACAGTTTACATCAGATTCATCTCGTTGCATTTGATTTAGACGGGAAAGAAGGACTGTATATTCCAGGTTTGCAAGAAAAAACAAAAATCGCGCAGAGTCTAAGTCAATCAGCCAGTGGGAGTGTCTCACCATATATGTTTCTGCCACAAGGAAATGTAGGTCAGCAAGTAGGGGCTCAAGTTGCTATCCAAGCCACCAATGCAGGTTTCAACGTTGCGCGTGGACTTATCCAGCAAAAAATGTCCCAGCCGAAAGTTACAATTAAATCTAATCACAGAATTTTACTGCGTGTTCGTTCCTAATACTTTTATGAAAACCTTCATTTTTTTACTTATTGCGGCAGGGTGGGGGAGGAGTTGCTTAGGTCAACTACCCGATACCTCTCGTATTTTTGTTACGGCAAATCCCTACTTATTACCCATTTCCAAAGCAGCCATTAAAGGATCATATCCAATAGAAGTCGCCTATCAAAAAACAACCCACATCATTTTTCCTGCTCGAATTAAAGATTTTGACGCAGGCTCCGACGCTGTAATCGCCCTCGTTCCTGAAAATGTCACCAATGTTTTACGCGTAAAAGCAAACATCAAAGGGTTTGCCGAAGAGACCAACATGACCATTATTACCGAAGATGGCGGTTTTTATTCATTTTTAGTGAATTACAACGAAAACCCAGAAGTATTTAACATCAACATTGCCAACAATCTTCAATCGGATGCGAAAGTTGCTTCCCACCTTGGAATTGGTTCAATCAACCCTTTTAATCAAACGCAAGAGGCAAAACGTATCATTCCGACAAATGAATTGCTATCGTTTTGTCAGAAAGTAAATACAAAAAGTGCGTTCCTCGTTGGCATCGGGATGGTGAAAAACGAGTGTACTGCAATGATTATGGGTGTTTATCGCAAGCAGGATGTTACCTTTTTACAAATCAAACTACAGAATGAGAGTGAGCTCGACTATGAATGGGATTTTATCAAATTTTTCGTCAAAGAACGTCATACGATTAAACGGATGGCAGTGCAGAATGAAGAATTGACTCCTCTATATATACATCCAGAATCTATTCAGACCATTGGTGCAAAAACCGAGCGAAAAATGGTGTTTGCACTACCCATCAAATCTATTACTGACAACAAACTAATCAGTATAGAAGTTTATGAAAGAGGGGGCGGGAGGCACTTGACTTTTGAAATAGATGATAGCGTACTTAATCAAGCAAAAAGTATATGAGAATCTATGTGACTGCCCTCATGTGGTTGGCATTTAACCTTACCTCTTTTTGCCAGCAGTTGAAAGGCCAACGGTCCCTCGAAATATCAATAGCCAAAATAGACTGCTTGCGGTCAGCAAATAATTCGGGTTTTAACATCGAATTGAACCGTGGAAAACTCATAGGTAATCGCTTAATCCGTCAATGGGGGATTTCCTATTTAAGAAAAGACTACGCTGTTCTAAAACAAGATGTCCCAGTAGAGACAATGACCATTCACTTCGCAATGGGCCGAATATTATTTCAGCAGAAAGGAGTAGCAGGACTTGTTACTTTGGGGGGTGTAGGAGGGTATCAGTTGATAAATCGAGGAAAAAGTATTCTTGATAACTCAGCTTATCAACTGACTAATCAAAATAGGCTAATTGTTGGTGGAAAGGCCAAAGTGAGTTTAATCGTTGCTTCTACCATCTCCGTTTTTACTGAAACGCTTTGGTTTCCTACCTCAGATGTCCAAAAATTTCATCTCGCGCTCGGGGCTTCAATTTTCTTTTTCTAATTTCATGAAAATCATCAAGTTACTACCATTTGTACTACTCATTTTGGGCTGTGATGGAAATCTTAATGTGGCTCCATTAACCCCTGCGCTCGAATCATTGCCTGATTTTAATTTTCAAATACGAACGGTATCAGGAATGGAGACGATTCGTCAGTCAGAATATCAAAGATTTGAGTTATATGTAAAACAGCAAGGTGCGGAAATTCTTGCTACGGACTACATTTTTGAATTTTCGGTCAATGAATTTGATGGAAATATCGAATTTAACAAAGCTATCTATCGTCAGAACGACCAGATTCGTATTCCATATACTACTCTTACGAAGGCACAAAATCTGCTTTACTTCAACTACTACCCCATTAAACCAGCTGTAGGAGTACATACAGTGACATTTACGCTCAAAGACGCCCAAAAACGTGTAAAGTCAGTCCAAAAGAAAGTGGTGGTGTCACTGTAAATAATCCATTTGAAATTATGAGTGCTCGCCCCTACTTACTCTTTTTTCGCTTCAACTAGCACCTTAACACTAAGTTAATAATTGGACTTTTAAAAGAATCTTCAAGTCAAAACAGGTCTTTTTTACCTATAAATTTGGGTTAATAAAGTAAACAGTTTCACGCATTTTGTGTAGATTTCACAGGCAAAAATGTAGGTTTCACGGAAAATTAGCAACTAAGTGGAGCGTTTTGCACGATTATTGCTAGAAGGCTTGGCCCGATTTATTCGTATTTGCATCTTTCAAAGAGCCTATTGACAAGCATAGGTTTTTTAGCTCAACTTTGGCTCCGTATTCGATACTTTAGTAACGAAGCTGTTTAAACTTTCTGTTTTTTGTTGATTTTTCGTAAAAAGATGACTGAGAATGCCATAAAATGCAGCGAAACCCAATTTCTTACAGAAAATTCAAATCTCACTAATAGTGCTTTAAACCCATCAATCCAAGCGTTGGCATGTTCGATGACAGACCTATCTTTGTAAAGTTGCTCATCAAAAATATGTGTGCCTGATTTGTAAAGCTCTTGATTTGTGGAATTTCTTGGATTAGGCTTTACATTGAGGATAATTTCTTCCCTTTGGCAAGCCTCTTTAAATTCTTTTGAATCAAATCCTGAATCAGCATTTAAGAATAGACCTTTAAGGTTGATTCCTGCCGATTTAAGGATATTACATATTTCGTCAAATAGTGTTTGTATCTCAAAAAGATCATGGTGTTGGCCTTCTTGCGGTGTAGACATGCCAAGCATAATACCCTGGCTATCAGACAAAAACAAGGCATTTGTTGTATTAGATGATTTTCGTCCCTGATAACCTACGGCATCACCTCCATTCTTTGCTGGCGTATGACTACCATAAAATTCAGCACTTGACAAGTCCAAAAAACTTTGCTTCTCAGATAAAATATTTATCCATGCTTTTTGCCAACATCCATCTTTTGACGGCACGGGCCGCCCCGCACTCATTGAAATGATGATATACACTATTCCAACTCAGTACTTTACCGCTGAAAAACTGTTTAGTTGGCAATTCGCGCCACTGACAACCTGTTTTTAAGCGATGAAATATAGCATCTACTATCTCATTTATTGGAACTGTTGGCTCAAAACCACGTTCTCCAACACTCAAATACGGTATTATCCATTTTTCCATAATATCTTTACTGACGATTCCCATTGTAGTGAGTTTTATGATTAGTCACCACAAAATTCAGCCTAATTTGGGAATCTTTTCAAAAGTTTAAACAACTTCTGAATAAAACTATGGACTATCCAAAAGAAACAAATGAAGAGTTTTCTTCCAGAATGGACATGTCCTGCTCCCCTAAGCCGCAACCGCTTTAAAGTAGAGATTTTGATTTTTGTCAATAAACTGTTGTGGGGTTAAATATCCCAGTGCTGAATGCGGTCTATCAAAGTTATAACTGTTCCACCAGATGTCCAAATCCCGTTGAACTTCTTGTACTGTCTTAAAATATTTCAGATTTAAACATTCTTTTCGTTGTGTACCGTTCAATCGTTCTACCAAGCCATTTTGGGTCGGTTTTCCTGGTTGTGAAAATCGAATTTCAATCCCATTTTCTTGTGTAAATTTTTCTAAAACACGACTTATAAACTCGGGTCCATTATCACATCTGATATAGTCAGGTTTACCTTTCTGAGTTATCAGTTCTTGTAATAGCTTTACGAGTTTTCTTGCTTTAATGCTTGGTGCAGCAAAAGATAAAAGTACCTTTCTTGAACACTCGTCAAGTACGTTTAGAACTCTCACTTTACGCTCATCACTTAAAAGAACATCGCTTAAAAAGTCCATCGACCATCCTTGGTTTATTTGTTCGGCAGGTAATGGGTTTATGGCTACCCTTTTGATTTTTTTGCGTGCTTTGGGGCTTCTTAAATTCAATTTTTCAGCCTTATAGATTCGATAAACCCGTTTTTTATTCCATGGTTTGCCCTGATTACGACACCAATGAAACAACAAACGAAAACCCCAATTGGGTTGCTCAATAGCTTTACCTTTTAACATTGCAGCTATTTGAGCATCTTCATTTTTTCTTTTGTGTTTGTAATAAATACTCGCTTTACGTTGCCCTAATACTCGGCAGCATCGCCTCACAGAGGCCTCTTTTTTTGTGCTAATTTGATTAACTGCATGCTGATGAGTAGTAGAGCTTATAGCTTTTTTAGTAACTCGTACCCCTCCTTGAGTATGTCATAGTCAAGGCTTTTGTCCGCTAACAGTTTTTTTAACCTTGCATTTTCTGATTCCAATTCTCGCATGCGCTTGAGCTCGTCTGTGCCCATGCCTCCATACTTACTTTTCCAATTATAGAAGGTTGCTGGTGAAATACCATGTTCGCGGCATACATTTTCAACACTCTTGTCTTTGCCTACACTACCCAATATCGCTACGATTTGAGCATCGCTAAATTTACTTTGCTTCATTGTTTTACCATTTTGATTGTGAAACCTAAGAAATTCCCTCCAATTTTAAATGGTTACACCTTACGGGAGCAGGACAGTAGAATTACAAGTGATTCCTAAGTATTCTTTGGTCATTGAGTCTAGCCTTTCGGCGGAGATTAAGGCGGCTTTTGTCAAAACAATAGATAAAGTAAACCCAGTTTCAATTGGAGTACATCTTCGGATAGTTAGGGTGAGATAGATAGGATAGTGTGGTCTTGTTTGGTTCTTGCCTTCTGATGCAGTTTCGGAACCTGAATTGTTGAAATCAATCTATTATAAGGCCTTTTAATTAATTTTATAGTTCCACGTATCCATCCTTTGTTGGTAGGTGATTGATTTTGATTGTTTTTTGTTTTGAAATTTTTTGAAAGAAGAGAATTGTTGAGATAACTTTTCCCCTAGAAGAAAGACTGTATTTAATTGTTTAAAAACTGGTTATATTTTTATTTAAGATTGATGATTAAAATATTGATGATTTACGGGGCTTATAATTCATTGATTACAAGAGGGTTATGTAGTCTAATTCTGTCAAAATGTAGTCTAATTCTGTCAAAATGTAGTCTAATTCTGTCAAAATGTAGTCTAATTCTGTCAAAATGTAGTCGAACTCTGTCAAAATGTAGTCTTTAATTCTGTCAAAATGTAGTCGAACTCTGTCAAAATGTAGTCAAACTCTGTCAATTAATATGACTGACATTATTATTTGACAGAATAAATTTTGAATGTGATAAAATTAAATATTATTAAATTTGTTTTTTTTGTATTATTAAATAGTTGTACTTTTGTAAACCTAGATTTCCTACTTCAGAAGCTACATATTGTCAAAATACTTGTTTTAATTCTGTCAAAATGTAGCCGTTTTTCTCTTTTATTGTTTGTAATTATTTGGTATTCAGTGATTTATATGTATTTCTTGTATTGCTGTTAACTGTCAAGGTGTTGAGAAGTCGTAAAAATGGCATTTTTTACGGTATTATATTGAAAAAACTTCATCTACTAAAAAAAAACAATTTTGTAATATATTGATATACAGTAATTTGCATTTAATTCTGTCAAAATGTAGTCCAACTCTGTCAAAAAATTAAAATTTCTGACACTTTTTTTATTTGACAGAGTATTTTTTTTAACTTGCTTTCAAATCAAAGAAAAATGAAGTTAAAGCATTACAATAGACAGCCAAATGCTTCGATTATGACTCGCCAGAGTTTTTCGCTTCTGGAGAAGAGAGTTTTTTATATCGTGTTGAATCAATTAAGTGAAGCAGATATAAATCTAAAGCAAAATAAGCAATTTAGAATACCCGCCAAGCTCATTACCCAAAATTATCGACAAATGCTTGGGATGGCCCAGTCGTTGATGCGTAACTGTCAGATATGGCTAAGAAACGATGAACAAAAGGAGTTTCAAGCTTATAATGTATTTTCATCAGCTCGATATAGTGCCAAAGAGGGCATCTTTGAAATAGGGTTGTCGTATGAGGTGATACCCCACATTGCTCAAATTAAAAGTGGCTATACAGAATATGAATTAGCAATTGCGCTATCGCTCAATAAAACCTATTCGCAAAGGTTGTATGAAATGCTATCGCGTTGGAAGAACTTTAATGGTGGTACTTGGTCTCAAGTCTCAGTGGAAGATTTGAGAGACTTACTGGGGGCCAATGAGGAAACCTATGATGATTTTGGGCAACTAAAGAGACGCGTGTTGGATCCAAGTTGTGAAGAAATTTCGGACAAAACTGATATTAGTTGTAGCTACCAAATACAGAAAACAGGCAGAAAAGTAACTCACCTGAGTTTTTACATTCAAACTCAAAATTCGAAAGCAATACAAGAACTGCAAGAAATTCGTGAGGCATTGAATGCCCTAAATATGGATGACCGTTGGAAATACATGCACGAACGGTTGGAAATGTATGATTTTACTAAAATTCAAAGGAACAAGATCCTTCAAGATGAAGACTTGGCTAATCGCTTTGTAAACGCCGATATGGAAATACAAGCTGGCAAAAGAAAACCCAATGATGCAACGGCATATATGGCTGTCATTCTTGGCTTTAACGAAAGTAGGGCAAGAAAAGCAAAAAAATAAATGCTCGGGAGTATTTAGATGACTAGCTTGCTTTGTGCTTTAGCGGGGTTCTGACTCAAATTCAGATTAGCAAGGGGGCGCGGGGATAATTTTAAAAGGCTACTGTCGGGGAGCTTTTCGCCATTACGCTGTTGTAAGATTTCATTAAAGTCTTTTTGTGTACGGCTGGGGCGGCTAATTAGAAATAGAGGATGGCTTTGCTTTTGGTTAATGCTATCCGAAAGTCTGTTGAGTGCTCGAATGAGCATATTTGTGTCGTTGGGAAAAGAAATGACAACATGGGTGCATAATTTGTCTTTACTAGGCGTTTGTAAGTGGCTCAATTGACTGGCTTTTGCCTTGAACTCATTTCCTTCTTTTGTTACAAACTTATTCAAGCTAGCGGTTAAGTCGTTAATGTATTTTTCGTGTTGATGTTCAAGTGATTGCAACGTAGAGCCTTGTAACTTGTGCGAAAGTTCGAGCCGAAGATGGTTTTGCCCCTTTATGAAATTAACATCTTTTGTTGGAAGATGCCCGTTGTTTTCAATTTTAGCGTTCCCAATCAGTTGCTGTACACTTTGGATACCAATAGGTGGGGCGCTATAGGTGATATAAGGGGTTAGGTTAAAATCTTGCTGTTCGCTGGGATGTTTAAGCCCAAGGTAATTAATTGCAAACCGAATTCCAGCATTATCACCATCCTGCGCAATTACCACTTCAGCCAATGGATTTCGGTTAAGAATATGTTGAATATGCTCCATTTGATGTTTAGCTGGAGTGCCACAAGTGGCAATATAAAGCCGACGTTCATCAGCTGTTTCGGGGTTTAATTGAGCGAAGGACAAAGCATCAATTGGACTCTCACAAACTATAAGGCGATTGGCTGATATGGGCTCAAAAAGTTCTGCCACTTTGTTAGAGGGAATAGAAAGTTGAGTGGAGAGATTAGCTTGATCAAGGTAGCAAAAGTAAATTTCATTATTACTTAGATTTCGGTAAAGTGTACCCAAGGTATTTATAGGAACGTGTTGATATTGAGTTGTTAATCTAAAATGGGCGTTAGATAACCAAAGTGCTTCACGCCTTTCTACGCTAGGAAATTGTTTAAATTTATCGTTCCTTATGTCTAACGACGCTAAATTTCCATCAATTGCAAATAACGGGAAAGCCGTATTTTGGAAGACTAAGTCTTTGGATTTTAAGCGGTTTAAATATTTGTCAATGAAAACTTCATTCAGAGCGAACCGATTGATTTGCCCATCAAGTTTTGTGAAGAAAAACCTATCTTCCTGGTCATTAGATTGGAGTTGCTCTTTGGTAAAAAGCAATGTACCCTTGGAAAGCACCACGTTTTTTCCTTTGGTATTATTGAGTACGAGTGGTTCAATTAATTCGTAGGCCAATTGTTTTAGGCCAACATTCAAAATTTTTGACACAAAAGCAGGGTGGCTCAGGGTTGGAAGATTGATTGCCCGATTGAGCAGATAACGGTTGTCTTTCAATAGGATAGGCGTATAGGTTTCTTTTAAATCGGCCTCTCTGAGTGTTGTATCTTTCAAAAAATAGCTTTCAGAAACCTCTCGAAGCGGGGCTAATTTGGCTACCTTGTGTTGGTATTGGGTATCTCCTAAAATTTGGTCAACAACAGCAAAGGTGCTCTTCCAATTCTCATTTTCCATGCGATGAATAAATTGAATTGAGTCACCTTTGAAGCCTTCGCTTCGTTTCCAATTTCCTTGGGCGTCTTTGTACGGTTTTCCCAAATCGTTCAGGTCACAAAACCCTTTATATCGGTACTTACCTGCGATGTTACAAACCGCTAATCGTTGCTTATCCCCCTTAATCCCTGTTTTATAAATTCTCCAAACACCATTTTTACTTGTTTTTTGGGCGTCCAGATCATAGCCGTAGTGTTGTAATACAATCTCAATATCTAATTCTTTTCTCAGCCAATCAAAATCACGTTTGCTGGGGGGCTCGGCGTGTGCAATCTTGGTAATTTTTGGAGGTAAGCCATTTTGAATTTGATAAATGTTTCTTATGTCAAGTTTGTTCCTTTCAGCAACTTTTTCCAGAGCGGTAGAGTCCCATAGTTTTCGGGATGAGGTGGACTGTAAAATACTGGCATAAAGTTGATGGATGTTCAACTGTGGGAGCGAAATAATCTGAGATGGTAATTGCTCTCCCCACGCGGTTGCTTTTCCAGTGATACGCTGCTGATAAGTGTTTAAAAAGTCATCGGCCTTGAAGCCAGCAATACATGGATATAACTCTACTTTGAAATTGGGTACGCCAACAGACAGTATTCTTTTTGATACATTTCTAAGTGGTATTGATGTTGGTAGTTTTGTATATAAGCGATTGGGGTTTGCTTCCTTTAGGGCCTGATTTAATCGTTCAATATTTTTTGGCGTAGAATCTATCCAGAGTTTAATATGTGTAATGGGACGCCCCTTCTCAAAAGTATTGATTGCGAAGTCGCCAAAAATCAAATACTTGACTTGATGTTCATTAAAAAAATGCAAAAGGTTAAGTTGTTCAGAGTGAGCGTAATTTGTGTGTATATCCAAAGTTTTACGAAAATTATTCGTTTAAAAAAATACTGTTGTTTGCGAAAACCGCCATAAAGTTTTTAAGAATGATATCACGTTGTTCCTCGTCTAAATTGAACCAGTCGGTTGGGTGCTCGACCCTCAAACGAGGAAGCGTAAGTTTTAAATCATGTTCATCTATCCCCATTTCAACAGGTTCAAGAATGTGAGTGCCAAATTTCTGTTGAAGTTGTAAAATGAATTCTTCTTGGGCTTGTTGGGAGTATTTCATTAAAATGTTGGCTAGTTGTTGTTAAATGCGAAACCCTTTTCTAGTGTTAAGGTTGTCTTGAACATCTTGCGAAGGGGTTTGGCTGTTTGAAGTGTCGATACTGGGTGTTGCTTTTTGCTGAAATGATTTTTTAGGCTTTTCGACTTCAAATCGGAAAGTAATTTCTCCATTAGGAAATGTCGAGGATTGGAGTAAAATAGGACCAATATAGCCTACTTTTTTCCCGAAGGCATCAAACAATGGGAGGGATTCGACAACAGATTGTTCTTTTAAAATAGGGAGCTTGGATTTTGTAAAATCGTTAAACCAAGCCTGGGATAATCGTTGAAATGGTGAGAGTGAACTAAGATTCGGAGTTGGGCTCGATAACTGAAGGTCATTTTTTATTAAAACTTCTAGTTCAGGTTTAAGCCATTTTAGCAGCGCAATCCTGGTCGGTTCTCGTTCTTTGTCAATGAGTTGTTCCACTATTTGTGTTTCTGACAAAGATTTGGCAGCTTCCCTTAGAATTTTTGGACGAATCTGGTCATAAATTTTTTGGGCTTCTTTTTGTTTAAGCATCTAATAAATTTTATTTTGATTTAATTTCGCAAATTAACTAAATTAAAATAATTTAACGAAATTAAATTTATTAATTAAATTTTAATATCTTTTATAAACTAAAAAATGCCCAAATCACCGCATAAAGAAAGCAAGTTGAAGTCACACTAAATGAATGGATTATCAGTATCGAATGTTGCTAAATCACTAACGTGGGCTGTCAATGTGGAAATAAGATACCATGTTGCAGCATTACCTCATGAAGTTTTGCCACAACAATCAGAGCTTGGTAATTATGAAGGGGTAGGCGTGGTTCCTTTTTCTAATAGGCAGTAATACTGATAGGCGGTGTTTACGATAGAAGGGTGATACATGAATTCTTCTATCGAAAGCCCATGCTTTTTAGTAAAAGTCATAAATTTCAACAAAGTAGAGGAGGTGTTTTTTCCAAAAGAAAGATCGCGTAGCTGAAAGTATTCTAAACCAGCCATTTGAGCAATGTCTTTTACTGAAAGTACTCGCTCAAATTTGCCTTTTATTTTACTCAAATCGCCCTTAAAATGTTTGGTTTGGTCGTCTAATAGTTTGGCTTTTATAAATTGTACACATCCGCTAAATACTTTACCATAGTAAAATTTTTCGCTTTCGGGATGTGAAACTATCTGGCTGATTTTTTCAAAAATAACTGTTTGTTCTTCCTCGCTAAGTGAATCAAAGGAAGTGGAGCTAAGTTCTTGAATTACAACAAATTGTTCAGTTTCTGTTAACGATTTTTGAAGCTTTCGCATGATTTAATTGCAGGGTAAATTGTATTATGTTTGTAAGATAATGCAATTTAAGCATCTTATAAGATTAAATCAAACTTAATTATATAAAATAGTTTTATTTAATAAATCTACTTTTTTGAGGAGTTTGATATACCATTTCTTTTATTAATGGATATACCAAAAGAAACAGCTTCATTCTCGACCAGTTCTCTGACATCCTGTTTTACTTTTTGGTAGCATGAAGAGGTTAAATGCTCTCTAATGAGCCGCTTGGTAGATTCACTTTGGGTGGCATAGCCCTGAGAATAACCCATTTTTATAGCAAATTGCTCAAAATCCTTAATTGGTGGCAGTTGTTTATGCTTTTTTGTGAGCGTTTTGTCAATAAGAATTTGTCCTTTGAAAGTCTTCAAATCAACCTCTTCCCCAAAGTTATCAACTGTTTGACCAACAAATTCACCCTGTTTGAGGGTCGCGATTTTTGATGGAGGAATCACATCTTGTTGCTGAGTTTGTAAGTTAAGGGATGTATCAGTTCTTGAAAATGTAATACTTTCCTTCAATTGGTTCGTTTTACCAAAACGTTTTGACAATGTTTCAGCTGAATTAAACACGACTACCCCCGAAAAGAAATTGCCAACGGTATTCATAATCACTTTGGCTTCTTTGTCACCATAGTCACGAGTAAGTTGCTCAAAATCTTGAAAACCAAGCCATGGAGCGACTTTGTTGGAACGAGCAGTAGCAATTAAGGTATCAATCCCTTTAATGAACATGGTGGGTAATTCATCCCAAAACAGGGCCGATTTTAGTCTTCCCTTTTTGTTGACCATTTTGAGCATCCGAGAAGTATAAAGCGAAAATACGGTACCGTAAATTCCAATTCGTTCGGGATTGTTTCCTGTACAGAGAATTTTTGGGGCTTCAGGGCTATTAATATCCAAGGACAAGTCGTTGCCAGTCATTATCCAATAAATAGTTGGCGAAGATATTCGAGTAATCGGAATTCGTACGGAAGCAATTTGACCAGCGAGTTGCTCAATGGCGCCGTCTTGCCAAGCATCTTTGAATGGTTTTACATACACTTCTAAATCTTGGTATTTACTCATTATCTCAAACATAGAACCGTAGTCTTCGTTTACAAATTCAATAACGTGTGGGAATGTGCATACCTGTGATAGCTGTTTGTAACGATTGAGGGCATTTGTATCTTGTTCAATTTCAGGTTTTTGGGTCTCAATTTGATGTAAGTTTTTGTATTTTACACTGGCAGAACGCAAGTACCAAATAACGGCGGTTAGAAAGTTGATGGCTGATTCAACAAAAAAGTCGCCTTGTTTTTGTACCCAAGTTCGATTCAAATTCAACATGATGGTTTGAGCTGCTTCGTAGGCGTCCATGATGTCGGTCATTGAATCTGGGAAAAGGGGGTTACAACGGTGTGAGCGCTCAATATCATCGAAATTGATGACTAAAAATTGGGGAATGAGTGGTTCTCCATTTCCCTTTTTTCCCCAAGCATAAGGATTTTCGGCCAACGTATGTCGGTAGGCATTGTAAGCTTCGAGGGTTAAGTCAGGATACTTAAAATCATAAACATAGGCAGTGTAACCTTTCCAAATGGACTGCCAAATTGCGGGTATCAGTACCGCAAACGATTTCCCCGAGCCAGGGGTCCCTAACACCATTACTGATCGCATTGGGTTAATAATGTTTATCCAGCCTTGGTGCCACTTTTTCTTAAAGTAATATTGAGTTCTGAAGTGGATAGAGTACTCATTTTCAACGTATTTCTCATTCTGAGGAAATGTTTCGTTTTCTTCGTTAAAGATGTCATCATTTAGATTCCCCAAAAACAAACGGCTAGCGTATTGTAGCCCTTTTATAAGAAAAAATACGCCAGTTACAGTGGTGAAAATATAGAGTAAATGGTTGCCAATGTTAGAAATGTTGATGGGATAGTATAACAAAATCGTACTCCCGAAAAAAATAAAAAAACCAATAAAAACCGTCCTTTTGACCTTTTCAACGGTTATGCTTGACTTAAATGTTCCTTTTGACCCGAGTCCGTGAAAGACCAACAAGGCGAAAATAATAAGTTTAGACGTAAATGGGTTATTGAATAAGCGATATTTATCATTCAGTTTGCCTAAAAAATTTTTTAGAAATTCAGATAGCCATACGTAGTTAGAAAAAAGAGATAAATCAAACCAAAAGTGGTGGCATGACAGAAGTAAAATGCTGATAATGAGCAATAAATCAACGCCTTTGTGGTATGATTCACCATTGTTGGATGCGAGTCCCATATATTAAATTGATTTTTATAATTTAATTATATTTAATTTTATTGTGCAATAATATTATATTTGTACCGATTTATAACAACCAAATTATTGTACGGGCAAAGTAATGAGTTACACAATTGACCAATTTGTGGCCTATCTTCACCGAGAAGGTTTTGAGGCTGCTTCTTCCGAACGGACACAGTGGCATCAGTTTTATGACAAGAAATTAGATGAGCATGTCACCATTAGAGTGTATCTACCTCTATTGAAGAACGATTTCTTTTCGGCGTCTTCAGGGGTTAGGATGTATTTGTATCATGAAGTTTTACAACGATATGTTGGTGAAACGGCCTACTATGAATGGACAGACGAAGCAGATTTAGAAGATGCACTCAAATTGAGAATTGAAGTATTTAAAGGCGCTTATCTTTCAGGTCAGTACCGTAGTCCGCTGAATATCAATGGCTACGTTTTTAAAAATGGATTACAGCCTTATTGGGTTTGTCGAGAAACAGGTGGCACCTTTACTGATGAGGAATGGAAAGCAATGCAATGATGAAAGGTCTTTATTTGTTGGTCTTGATTTTGTTGGTTCGTACTTTGAATGCTCAAACACCCAGAATTAGAATAAACTCTTTTCTTCAGGGAAGTGGCACTGTATCGGTGAGGGTATGGAGTCCAACAACGGGCTACGATTATACAATGCAATATGATTTAGGAACACCTTACCAAAATCAAGACCCTGAAATCCCATCACCGCCAGCGGGGAATAATTATAGTATTTTGGTGACAAACCACTCGAATCAAAGTTTGTCATTTGCGCTTACTCAAACAGGGATTAATTGTGATGCTTCTCGGACTCGATATACGAATTTTGCAGGGCCAGATTACGGATTTGTTGATCTTTTGGCCAATGAAGTAATGTCAGGGCAGTCTTTCTATATCGCTAAAGACACCCTAAAAATTCGTACGAACGCCAGCTATGGGCAGGTTTGTACGCAAACAACTGCCCAAAATAGTTACCAAACGGGAGAATTGTTTGTGAATTTGTTTTCGGGGAATGGTTACATTCGACTTCAGCCAATTCGTTACATAGACAGAGTGCTGTATTTTTCGTCTGTTAATGAAAATTGCGTGTTAAATGGCCAATTTAAAGTGTATGTCAATGGAAACGCGGTTTCTTATACGCCTGATTTCTTGGGCTATGGGTTGGCATTTTTGCGGCTGAGTTCATCAACTGAACTGTCTGTAGGGGATGAAGTATGGGGTTTTAACCAATGTACTGGCCAAATTTCAAATGTCGAGTACCCCCGCGATGTTTTTGCCTATTTAGAGGTAAAGGATGGTTTTTCGCATACTGGAAACCGAATAACACCGACTTATTCGTTACCTCCTTATGGATTATACACAACACCCGTTGAGGTTAATCAATGCACGCCTGTAAAATTATCTTCTCATGTACTGTATGAATTGGGTTTGAGTAATTCAGGGAATAACGATAATACGTATCGTGAAGAGGGACCTTACAAAATCAACGGACAACTGGTACAAGAATCTGAGATGTGGCATGGATTTGTTCCCCCTAATGCGGGTACGTATATACAGCAGGGTAAGGTGTTTACTAATAATGGACTCATCAGCTGGTTTACTCGTCAGCCAAGAGCAGCACCTGTAAAATGGGAAGTCAACTACCGAGGTATCGTTGGAAATGACGAAGGAGATAATACCTTTTATATGAACGGTTCTGGCTTTGCCCAAATGAAAGATGACAACTATGATTTATTTCAGACTACTTATTCCGAACACGACTTACCAAAGAACAAAAATAAAATGCCAACTTCTAACCCTGCTAACTATACGTTGGAGGCGACAAAGGAGGGCGTCATTCGTTTTTGGCATAATGGCGTAAAAATCGACTCACTAGTGGAACGGGTTAAATTTGAAGTTTTGGGCGGAAAAGGTCTGCTGAGTGAGACGGGGTCAGTCCCGTACGGGAAAGAAGTGGTATTTACTCCACAAGACACGGGCTATTATTATGTAAAAGCTACATTTAATGGACAAATCGCCGTCAAACAATTGTTTCATGTAAAATCAAACCCTCCGAAATTATCGGTGGGAGATACGCTTAAAGTAGTGACAAATCAACAAGTAATGATTTCGATAACCAACTGCGCAGGAACTGTCAAATGGGACGATGGTAGTACTGGTAGTTTTATTCAATTTAGCGCCAAAGAGAGTCGCACGGTAACGGCGAGTTGCCAACCCGAGACAGGTTGTTTTACAAAAACGGTGCAAACGTATGTACAAGTAAAACCCCCGAAGCCGACTGTTCAAAGTTCATTGACGGACGTTTGTGAAAATACCATGGTTACTTTTAGTGCGGGAGGCTGTACGGGACAGTATTTGTGGTCGAATGGAGCGAGCGGGAACCAAATTACTTTAGTAGCAACCCAGCCGCAGTTATTGTGGGTCAAGTGTCAAGATACAGCGGGCACATCAGACCCCAAATTTATTCAATTTCGGAATTAATCAATTAACACAGGTCTTCCCCAAAGACATTTATCCAAAAACACACCTCCTTTTGGGGGAAGGGGGCTTATTTTATGAAAATATCAATTTGTGCCTTTTTTGTACTTCTATTATGGAGTTCAGTGATTGCTTTTGGGCAAGACACCACCTTTGTTACCATTCGTAAGTTACCATCAAAGGTTTCTCTTACAATGAATACAGATTCAATTTATCTCGGACAAAAAGCCACGCTAACTGCATCAGGTTGTGCTGGAACTGTTACATGGTCAACGGGACAAACGGCAGCCTCCATTCAGGTATCGCCAACTACTCAAACATTCTACAGCGCTTTTTGTACCTCAGCTTTTGGTTGTGTAGGAGTGAAAGATTCACTGAAAGTACTAGTAAGAAAAGCTCTTGTCCCTAAAGCTAGTCCTACGACGATTTGTGCAGGCGATTCTTCCGTTTTAACTGTAGCAGGTTGTACAGGTGGAACGTTGACGTGGAATAATGGAGGTGTTGGAACGAGAATAGTCGTAAAACCCAACGTGACTACGCAATATTCTGTTACATGTACTCAAGGAACACTGGGTACGTCACAACCTGTGTTAGTGACGGTAAGCGTCAATGCCACGCCAACAGTTCCAGTTTTAACGGCTAATCCTCAAAACGTAAAAACGGGAGAAAGTGTAACTCTGGCTGCCACCGGTTGTAGCGGGACGATTACATGGGCGCACGGAAAAACGGGAGCAAGTATTACAGAAACTCTGACCAAAACTACCGTATTTTCGGCATTTTGTACATCCACGCAAGGTTGTAAAAGCCCTACCGCCAGTGTCACTGCGGGGGTAGATTCTCCGATTCCGATTGTCAATGCAACGCCCAACGAACTTTGTGAAGGGCAAAGTTTGACTTTGAAAGTATCGGGTTGTTCGGCAACAGGTACGTACGAATGGCGAAATGCCAGCGACCAGCTTGTCAATAGTACGTCAACTTATACCCTAACTGTTATGGGCAACCAAACGTTAAAAGTTGTTTGTAAAGATAGCGCAGGTACATCCCAACCCCGAATTGTAAGCCTTAAAGTAGCGAACTAAACGCCCAAAAGTGGGGAGTAAGTATTGTTGTAAATAAGCAGCTATTCCCCACAAAAACTTTACTAGATGATTTCAAGAATTGTTTATTTAACGCTGTTGAGTCTGGGACTACTGTTGGTAATGTCGCAAAATTCTCAAGCGCAAGATTCTCTGTATGTAATTGTGGGTCAAACGCCTCCTGCGCCGTTGCTTTCCGCCAACAAAAACCCAGCTAATGTCAATGAAAAAGTGGTACTTGTGGCCAATGGTTGTACAGGACAAGTGGTTTGGTCTGACGCAACCATTGGCGCAAGTCGTATCGTAGCTTTGGAACGAACCACAGAGTTTAGGGCGAGGTGTGTCACAGCCCAACGGTGTACCAGTTCAGAAACTAAATTAGAAGTGCAGGTAAAACTTTCACCCCCACAAATCGAAGGATTAAAAGAAGTCTGTGAGGGACAAAATGTGACATTGACTGCGCGTGGGTGCCCGCAAGAAACGCGTTGGCAAGACGAGGGCGTTGGAGAAGTTCGGACATTTCGACCCTCGGTAACGACGACTTACTATGCAAAATGTATTCAGAATGGCTTGGTGTCAAATAACGCCGACGTTTTGGTGACAGTTAATTCTAAGCCAGCTCCGCCTACAATAACAAAGAATGAACAGACAGCAGACAATGTAAATGAGATTTCATTACATGCCAATTGCAATGGAGCAACTGTTAGGTGGGATAACGGCTCAACGCAACCCAGTATCAATGTCATACCAGTTCTTGCAACCAACACATATTCCGCAGTATGTATCTCACCCCAAGGGTGTCAGAGTGAAAGCACCCGTTTTACCTTATCACTACAAGTCAGTAAACCAGAATTAACAGTTTCTAATCAAAAGGTGTGTGCGGGTCAATCGGTTTCTTTGATTGCCAGCAATTGCAATGGCTCATATGTTTGGTCTTCGGGGGAAAGTACTGCAGTCATCAACCCAATAGTGAGCAATACCAGTCAGTTTTGGGTGAAATGTAAGACGAGTGCGGGGCTATCTGAACCCACATCGGTAACGATAGAAATTATCCCAACCCCAACTTCTCCCGTGCTTACGGCACAACCTAGTTCATTGCTATTTGGACAATCAACTCAAATAACCGCATTTGGTTGTAATGGAGTGGTAAAGTGGTCAAATCAAACTACAGGTAATACCTTACGTGTAACACCTAATGGAACCAGTACGTATGAAGCCTATTGTGAAACCCAAACGGGGTGCCGAAGTGCTACGTCTAGTGTTGTAGTGACGGTTTATCCATCTACCACGAGACTGATAGCAGCGCCTGCGGCCATTTGTGCAGGTGAAAAAACCAGTTTAAAAGCCATTGGTTGCAAAGGAACGGTAACGTGGTTGTTTGGCTATAAGGGGGATAGCGTGCAAGTTGCTCCGACGCGGACAACCACCTACTTTGCCGTATGCCAAACGGGCGACGTGAAAGATACGAATGCAGTAGAAGTCTTGGTTTACCCTTTGCCCAATGAACCAACGCTAACGGCAAACAAAACGCAACTCCAAAGTGGAGAGTTAGTGGTGTTAAATTCACAAGGTTGTAGTTACCGAACAATATGGGATACAGGCATTGTAGGTGAGAAAATACAACTATTCCCCCAAATTTCGACGGAATATGCGGCTTATTGCCAGAGTGAAAAAGGCTGTGTGGGAAAAATGGCCCATATCAAAATCCAAGTAAATGCCGCTACCTTGACGTTAACAGCCAATCGCCCCAAAATATGTCAGGGTGAAACATCTACCCTTGTGGCAGATGGCTGTCAAAATGGAACACTAACTTGGGAGCAATTTCCTAACCAAAGGAGTAATTCCTTGCTGGTTCAACCAACTGTAACCACCATTTACAAAGCAAAATGTGAAACACTTTCAGGAGTATCAGAAGCAGTAATTACAGTGACAGTAAATCCTAAAACAAAACTTTTGGTTTCAAATGTTGAGTTATGTGAAAACGCTACGATTGATTTGCGAAAGCAAGTTTTGAATGCGAGCTCTTTTGGTAATTTACTGTTTAGAAAGAGTACGCCAAGTTCAGCTAATATCTCTTATATTCAAACACTTACTCAAAGTGGTACGTATTATGTAATTGGAACGAATCCTAATTCATGCCTCGACACTGCCCAAATTGCACTTATTGTTAACCCTAAACCAGCCATCCCTTCGGTAAATACCCCTTTGGACTCTGTGATGGCAGGAAGTAGTTATTTTTTACAGGGAAAGGGTTGTGAAAATGGAACCATACATTGGTGGGTCAATGACAAAAAAGAAACAGGAGGAAAAATCAATCTTGTGGCGGAACAAAATACCCGCATAAAGGTCATTTGTGTAAGTACGAAGGGTGGATGTGCCAGTGATACCAATTTCTTATCAATACCTGTCAAACAAGGAGTTCCTGCACTGGCCATTTTATCTTCAAAAGCCTGCGAAGGAGGAACAGTATCGCTTGAGGTAAAAGGATGTGCTCAAGGTTTGTTGGTAGGCACACCCAATGATTTTCGTATTCTGCCCGTCACTTTTTCGCTATCAGTACCATTAAATAGGGATTCAATCTTCTACAATGGCACTTGGGTTGGTACCAAGCTCAAACGGGGAGATTCCCTTTTTGTCGTCTTACCTGCTTACTGTTACACAGGCAATATCAGTTCTACGTTCAAAAGTACTCCTCGCCGCCTTGAAATCCCCATTCAATTTGTATCATTAACTGATTTGTATTTTTATCCTAATCCTGCGTCGGGCAAAATTCGTATCAAGGGGCGAGATTGTGTCAATGGGCTCCGCCTCAAGGTATGGGATTTGGTAGGGCGTCTATTGATGGATGATTATGGCATCAACGTTGACAATGAGATTGAACTGGATGTCTCTACTTTGGCTTCAGGGGAATACCTTTTGGAAATACAAACGGCATCGGGAGAAAGTAATGTCAGTAGGTTATTGAAACACAGTAAGTAAAGGCGTAATAACCAGTTAGCGAGGTGCAGTAAAACCACGAAAAATAAAAAAATGAATACTTGGAACATCAACAAATTCCTGTTTGGAGTCGGCATCACGTTACAGAGTATTTGCCAGGCTCAAATTAATACACAACGTATTCCAGTGTCCGCCCTTGAATATCTTTATATTGTCCCCGATGCACGTCATGGAAGCATGGGCGCTGGTGCTGCTTCTTCTCCATCGGCGTATAGTACGGCTACAAACGTAGCCGTACCTGCATTTTGTCAAGATTTTCAGGCATTTAGTTTGAATTATACCCCTTGGAATATTGACTTAGTGAAAGACATGCGAATGCTACATTTTAATGCTTACGGGCGTACAGATGAAAATGGGCGTTGGAATGTATCTCTAAGTCATTTTAACTACGGTAAAGCTGAATTGAGGGATGATTTTGGCAACTATCAAGGAGAAATTAGCTCTTACGATATGAATTTGCGACTCGCTCACGCACGTAAGCTGACCCAAAATCTATCAGTTGGCGTTGGTTTACGTAGCTTTTATTCTAACCTATTCAGTAGAATGGCGTGGCAAGGATTTCAATTACGGCCTGTTTTTGGGGTGAATGCAGACCTAGGGGCTTATTGGCGCCAAGAGCGTAGCGAAGAGCGAGACTGGTTTTCAGATTGGGGAATTAGTATTCACCATTTGGGGGGGCGGATCAGCTACGGAGATGATAAGCGGTTGAATTTTCAGCCTACTTTATTTCGGGCAGGAGTGGCTCTTTCGCATCCTATTGATAAAGAGGAGGGAAGAGAAGTACAGTTTTATTTGGATGCCCTCAAACAACTCGTACCAACGCCACCCGTGTATGGAGTTGACGGAAAGCTTGAGCGCGGAAATGACCCGACGAAGCAATCGGGAATGAGGACAATTTTTACGAGTTGGGCAGACGCCCCAGATGGGATTAAAGAGGAGATTCAAGAAATTTGGTGGACCATGGGAGGGCATTACCAACATAATTCAACTTTGGCACTCCGCCTAAATTATTTTACCGACCACCGCAACAAAGGAAATCGCCACTTACTGACCGTAGGATTGGGTTTGATGAATCTTAACGGGAACAAAAGTGCATTGAAGATGGACTTTGATGCTTCATACACTTTATCTGTAAAAGGGTATAATCCATTGAACCATTCATTTCAAATTGGCTTATTAGTGAAACGTCAACCAGATGAATAGCACGGATTTAGACTTTTTTGAACTCTACTTAACTGATTTTTTGCGGTCGGATTTTCCTGAGTTGTTGCAAAAATTGAGTTCATCAGAAATAAAAACCCTCTTGACCATGCGGGCGTCAAATGCAACCACGGTGTTTGAAAATGCTCGCCGAGAGGGTTTAACGGTAATGGCTGCCCAAGAAGTAGCTATTCACTCACTGGTGAAAGGTCTTGACTTCTCAATTTATAACTTCTTGCATGATACGTTAGAAAAAGAGTTTAAACAGATTTTTGAAACCCTCACTCAACAGCAGCGCCTTGTTCCCATTTTATTGTCTTTTTGTGCCCCTTTGAATGATTTTATTCTTCAGTACGAAATAGATGATACGCCTACTAAACAAATTAGGTACAGTTTGATTGTGAACACATTAAGTCAAGCATTGGCTAAAGTGGTTTGAGACGTTGGCAGCTAAAAAATAAACATGGCGTTTAATCCTAAACAACACTTGGTAACCAATACTGAGGCGATAGCTCTTGCGTTGCAATTGCAAAAAGAAGGAGCCAGTCCAACGTCTGAGCAAGCCGATTTAATTCGTCGCTATGCAGGTTTTGGTGGAATAAAAGCGATTTTACTGCCATTTGAAGACGACAGTGCTTGGCAAACGAAAGCAGATATTGAATTACGCCCCCTTATTCAAACACTGTGGGAAACAATAAAAAATGCGGTAGGCGAACAACGGGCCGAGGAATACTGGCAAAGCCTTAAAAATAGTGTATTGACCAGTTTTTATACTCCTCCAGCGGTGATTGAAGCGCTCGGAGAAGCTATCCAACAAACGGGATTTGAAGTAAATAACTTTTTAGACCCTTCGGCGGGATTGGGGCAGTTTTCGGAAGGGTTTCAGCAAAAAGGTTTATCCCTCCCCAATTCCCTTTTGATTGAAAAAGACCTGCTGACGGCTACGCTGTTGGAAACGCTGTATGCCAAAAATCAAGTAAAACAACAAGGGTTCGAAGACATCAGCAGTCGCTACTTGAATACCTTCGACTTGGTAGCCTCCAACATTCCTTTTGGAGATGTGGCGGTATGGGATGCAACCTTTGCCAACAGCAAAGACAAAACCAAACGCCAGGCTTGCCGAAGTTTGCACAGCTATTTTTTTGCCAAAGCAGTGGACGTAGTTAAAGAGGGTGGGGTAGTGGCCTTTTTGACAACTGATGCGTTGATGAATAGCCCAAGTAATGAGCCCATTCGGCACTACCTGATGCGGAATACAAATCTGATAAGCTCAGTTCGCTTACCTCACAATCTATTTACTGATTTTGCGGGTACAAGTGTTGGCAGTGATTTGATTATTCTCCAAAAAGATTCCCAAAAAACAAACTTTAGCCACCGCGAACGGCTCTTTACCCAAAGTCCACGGGGAGAGTATCCGAGCAGCCGCTATTACGAAAACTTGGGGCGTATTGTCCATACCCAGCTTCAATTTGATACCGACCAGTATGGTAAACCCGCGCGGATTTTCATTCATCAAGGGGGAAGCGAAGCCATTGGTCAAGAATTGAAACGAATGCTGGATGAGGATTTGGGTCAACACCTCAAACTAATTGTACCAACTGAAAAAGCGCGGGTTGTCATTAGTAAAGCCCCACCTACGCCTCAACTTGACCTTTTTGCGACGCTTCAACCAACGTTAGTGATTGAACTTCAGCTTTTTGAAGGCATAAAATACCCTCACTTAAAAGAAGGTTCGTTGGTAGAACAAAACGGGCTTGTGGGAAAAGTGTACGAGTTGGCCGAGGCAAAACCTTCTTTTCGTCCTCTGGAAATCTCGAAGACCCAACAGGAAAAAGTGAAAAGTCTGATTCAGCTTCGAGATAACTACCAACTACTCTACAATTTTGAGCAGGAATTTCAAGCCGAAAATGCAGGATTACGCCAGCTGCTAAATGAATCGTATGAGCACTTTATTGCCCAATACGGTCAGCTAAACCGCAAAGAAAACGTTGGAACCATCTTGCTCGACCCGCAAGGAAAAGAACTGTTGGCCTTGGAGCGGGTCAAAGAGGGGCAGTTTATTAAAGCCGATATTTTTGAACAGCCTGTTTCATTTTCCACAAAACAACGCATTGAGACGGCCGAAGATGCCCTACTTGCGTCGTTGAATTGGTTTGGGAAAGTCAATCTTGACTACATGCAAGAAGTGAGTGGTTTAAACGACGAAAAGCTGCTGAATCAGTTGCAAGACCGCCTGCTTTTTGACCCGATTCAAGACGAATATAAAACCCGAGAGATGTTGCTTTCGGGCAATGTTTTTGAAAAATTGAGGACGATTGAAGAATACCTCGAACAAAATACGACGGAGCGGCATCAGGCACAGGTTGAAAAAACGTTGGAAGCACTACGCGAAAGCCAGCCAGAAAAAGTACCGTTTGAACTGTTAGAATTTAATTTTGGCGAACGTTGGATACCGACGCAAGTATATCAAGACTATTTGAGTCATTTGTTTGACCTACCCATTCGGATTCAGTACGCACCATCTACGGATACGTTTACGGTGAGACCCTTGCGAAGTACCCAAAGTAATGCCAAAATTACCACTGAATTTGCCGTAAATGCCCAAACCCGCACCTACGATGGCCTAGATTTAGCAGAATATGCGTTGCTGAATACCAATCCTCACATTACCAAAAAGTTGTGGGAAAATGGCCAGGAAATGACGATTAAAGACCAGGAGAAAACCCAATTGGCGGCCAGTAAAATTGAACAAATTCGTCATCAGTTTCCTGTTTGGCTAAACGAGCAGTCAAAAGACCTCAAAACAGAGATAGAACAACGTTATAATCAACTGTTTAACTGCTACGTCAAACCACAGTACAATGGTCAGCACCAACAATTTCCGCACCTCAATTACAAAAACTTGGGGATAACGAGCTTATACCAAAGTCAAAAAGATGCCGTGTGGATGTTGCTTCAAAACGAGGGAGGCGTAGCTGACCACGAAGTAGGTTCGGGTAAAACCCTGATTATGTGCGTGGCTGCCTATGAAATGAAACGACTGGGTATTGTCAATAAACCCATGATTATCGGTCTCAAAGCCAATGTTCACCAGATTGCAGAAACCTTTCAATCGGCCTACCCAGAAGCGAAGCTGCTATATCCCCAAGCCAGTGATTTTAGTCCCGAAAACCGTGTCAAGCTATTTAATGACATCAAAAACAACCATTGGGATTGCCTCATTCTGACCCACGACCAATTTGGGAAAATCCCTCAGTCGTACCAAATCCAGCAAAAGACGGTTCAAGCGGAATTGAACAACGTAGAACTGGATTTGGAAGTAATGCGTCGCCAAAACAACGAAGTATCCAAGGCTGCTTTGAAAGGACTCGAAAAGCGCAAAGCAAACTTGACGGTTGAGATGGCTCGTATCAACCACCAACTCAAAGAAAAAAGAGACGATGTCCCTGATTTTCAGCAAATGGGTATTGACCACCTGTTTATTGACGAAAGTCACCGCTTCAAAAATCTGATGTTTACCACTCGCCATAACCGAGTGGCGGGTTTAGGTAACCAAGAAGGTAGCCAAAAGGCCATTAATTTGCTGTATGCGATTAGAACGATGCAGCAACGAAAAGGCAAAGACCTATGCGCCACTTTTTTATCAGGGACAACCATTAGTAATTCACTGACTGAACTCTATTTGATTTTCAAGTACCTCCGCCCCAAAGAACTGCAAAAACAGAATATTGTCAATTTTGACGCATGGGCTGCGGTATATGCCAAAAAAACTACCGATTTTGAGTTTTCGGTCACCAATAACCTGATTCAGAAAGAGCGCTTTCGATACTTTATCAAAGTACCTGAGTTGGCCATGTTTTATAATCAGGTTACCGATTTTAGAACGGCCGACATGATTGGCATTGAGCGCCCTCAGTTGAACCAAAAACTCATACACGTATCGCCTACGCCTCAGCAAGAAGATTTTATCCAAAAACTAATGAAGTTTGCCGAAACGGGCGATGCGACCTTGCTCGGGCGTCCCAAACTAATCGAAGGAGAAGAGGCGGCGAAGATGCTAATTGCGACTAATTATGCCAAGAAAATGGCCTTGGATATGCGTTTGCTCAATCCAAATTACGACGATCATCCCAACAATAAAGTGAGTCAATGCGCCCAAAAACTGGCCGAACACTATCAGCAAACCCTGCCCCACAAAGGGACACAGCTGGTTTTCTCGGATTTGGGAACGTACAAACCTCAGCAGTGGAATGTCTATAGCGAATTGAAACGAAAGTTGGTAGAAGAGTACCAGATTCCACCTTATGAAATCAGGTTTATCCAAGAGTGTAAAAATGAAGCCCAACGAACCAAACTCTTTGCAGACACCAACGCAGGCAAGGTAAGAATTCTGTTGGGCTCGACCGAAATGTTGGGTACGGGCGTGAATGTACAGCAGCGTATTGTGGCCTTGCACCATTTGGATATTCCTTGGAAACCCTCCGAATTAGACCAACGTATAGGGAGAGGGGTTCGTAAAGGAAACGAGATTGCAAAATTGTACGGCAACCAAGTCCACAACTATGTGTATGCCGTCGAAAAGACCTTGGATAACTATAAGTTCAACCTGTTGCAGAACAAATCGTTGTTTATCAGCCAAATCAAAAACTCCAACTTGGCCACTCGACGAATTGACGAAGGTAGTTTGGACGAGAAAAATGGCATGAATTTTAGCGAATACATTGCCATTTTGTCGGGCAATACCGATTTATTGGAAAAAGCCAAGATAGAAAAGCGGTTGGGCAGATTAGAGTCCGACTTATTGATTTACAATAAAGACGTGATAACGGCGCAACAGAGGTTGAATGCCCAACAACAACAGACCGAAAAAACAGCGCAAAAATTGGAGAGCCTGCTGGCGGACAGAAAGCTGTTGCGAGAAAAACAGGCTTATACCGAAACGGATCAAATTTCTGGCCAGCTTAAAGTGGCAGGCTTAGAAAGTGAAGACCCCAAAGAAATTGGTAAAAAATTGGTCAGTATTGATAAAAACAATCGTAGCGCTTTAGAACAAAAGGTGGGGGAATTACACGGGTTCCCGCTAGTGGTATCCACCAGTACTCATTTTGTAGATGGATACGCCCATAAGGTGAATTATTTCTCGGTAGTTTCACCAAATGGCGTAAAGTACCAACATAATGGCGGACAGATGCCGCGAACGCCAGAGTTAGCCGCGCAGTTTGCCCATAATGCACTTGAAAAAATCCCTAAATTAATAGAAGATCAGCGCAAGCGGGTAGGGGACTTCAAACGTGATATTGAGCAATTACGAGATTTTATATCGAAGCCGTGGCCCTACAAACAAGAGCTTACGCAGCTCCGCCAAGATTTGCAAAGCATAGAGCGTAAAATTCAGGATTCGATGACAGTAAAGGTTTCGGAGAAAAAAGAAGAGAAAAGGGTGGGGGTGAAGGTGGGGTGAAACAACCAACTTTTAGAACATATAAGATTCTTAGTGGCATTGCTTTCATATCAAACTCAGCGACATCTTCTCAAAAAAACATAGGTATCGCTAAAATTTATATTGTTTTTTAGCGATACCTATTATATTTGTGCCAAAATGTACTGATTATGGACATAATAGGTAGAATTGCTGAGATTCGAGAATTCGATGAGATAATGGCTTCTAAAAAGTCAGAATTTGTGGTGGTGTATGGGAGAAGGCGAGTGGGGAAAACGTATTTGATTCGGCAATATTTTAATAATAAATTTAGTTTTTATTCAACGGGCTTAGCACAGGAAAAAACTGATGTTCAGTTAGCTAATTTTAATGCTGCTCTCCGACAAAGCCCTTTTTATGAAGAACAAAAAGACGCCAATAATTGGATGGATGCCTTTCGGAATTTGATAAAGATATTGGAAGCAAATCCTGATGAGAAAAAGGTGGTCTTTATTGATGAATTGCCGTGGATGGACACCAGGGATTCTGGGTTGATTTCGGCAATTGATTTTTTTTGGAATAGTTGGGCAAGTGCCAGAAACGACATCAAATTTATCGTTTGCGGTTCGTCGGCCTCTTGGATGATTGATAATCTTTTGAGAAACACCAAAGGACTCTATAATCGGGTTACGAATCGGATAAAATTAAAACCCTTTACGTTGAGAGAAACAAAGGAGTACTTGACGGCAATGGGAGGAAACTACGATAACTATCAGGTGATTGAGTTGTATATGGCGTTGGGGGGAATTCCGTTTTATCTCAACTTGGTGAAAGCCCAAGAAAGTGCTTCGCAGAATATTAATAGGATTTTTTTTAGTGAACAGGCAAAATTGAGAGATGAATACTACCTACTTTTTGCTTCATTATTCAAGAACTATCAGAAGCATGTTGCCATCATTAGTGCTCTTGCCCAAAAGAAAAAAGGCTTGTTTAAGAGCGAAATTGTGAAGGCATCCAAAGTAAAAGATGGTGGTACACTCACTACTATTTTGAAGGAATTGGAAGCTAGCGATTTCGTCAGAAAATACAATATGCCTGGGCAGAAAGTACGGAATATTATTTATCAACTGACCGATAATTTTACTCTTTTTTACCATAATTTTATTGAGAAATCAGAGGAGACAGACTTTAATTTTTGGATAAATACTATCAATACGTCGCGATATTATGCTTGGGCGGGCAATGCTTTTGAGATGGTATGCCTACTGCACAGTCAGGAGATTAAAAAAGCCTTGGGTATTGCAGGTGTTCAATCAAGTACGTATGCTTGGTCTAACACAAAATCACAGATTGATCTCATTTTTGACCGTAAAGACAACGTAATCAATTTGATCGAAATAAAGTTTTCGCATCATAAATTTACCATCACGAAAGACTACGAAGCTAAACTACTCAACAAAGTGAGTGAGTTTAGAGAATCCTATAAAACCAACAAAGCCCTTTGGCTCGTGCTGCTGACGACCTACGGCTTGGCTTCGGTAACTCACACAGGAGCGGTGCATGATAGTTTGGATATGGGAGTGTTGTTTGAGTGAGTTTTCATTGAACTGTGTCAATGCTAATTTTCGAGTTTATCAATTTGAATCTTGCGGACAAATTAAACATAATATTGCAGTGCAGCTTTAAGAATCCCAGCTACTTTATTACGAAGAGAGGCTGGTTCCAATACTTCAATGGCGCTACCATATTCTAAGATTTTTGTAATTTGAGTATGTTTTGGATTGTGTAAAACGAATAAAAAGAGTCAGTCGTTAGCTTGTTGAATCTCACCCGCTCGGGCGGGCTCCGTCAAACAAGCTAAATGAAAGTGAAATTCTCTGTAATGACTGACTCTCAGTGGCAAGTTGTCAAAAAAAATAATTGATAACCAAAGTGAATGCCACATTTTGGATTAACAACACGGGTTCCCAATGGCGAAACATGGAAAGTAAGTACAAAGCATTAAATCAGTTCAGTTCATCGGTGAAGACGCAGGAATTGATGGGAATAAAAAAATAAATGACCGAAACTGTACTGATTGCACAGAGTCTTGTCCCAAGCTCATAAAAAACTAGTGAAAACGGTTAGGAGACCTCTACACCTTGGCTTCTACTTTTTTGTTTTGGTACCAATTTAGCCAATCAATGTGCTCTCCCATAAAAAGACGATACAGACTTTTGGCCGCTTCTTGAAGTTGGGCGGGGTCTTGACTTTCTTCAATTTTGACCCGAACGTTTTCGTACCGTTCATGGACTTTCTGCGAAATACGGATATTCCGTTTCCATTCGCTGAAGTAGTATATTCCTTCTAAGGCGGCATACAGGGGTGGCAAAAAAATCACCAAAAACTTGGTAGCTTTGAGCAAATACAGGTGCTCGTGAATAAAAGGTGAATGGGTGTATTCCATCCATTCAAAGGCATATTTAGCCACGACCACTCCTCCAAAAACGTACAAAATCACCTTTAGCCAAAACTCCAAACGGTGTTCTTTTTCTTCGTACCCTTCAATCCGAATCTCGGTGTGGTACTTTTGCTGGCTGTTGATAAAAGCAATGAGTGACTGTTTGATTTCAAAAAGGTTATAGACATGGGTAGGTACGGGTACGTAGCTTTTTTCTAACTCACGTAGTTCGCTCGGGATTTTAAAGTGGATTTTATCGGTGGCTCTCATTCCTTCTTTATAATTGAGCGGTGTGGTAATGAGCGGCAGGCCATTTTCGGCAAACAACGTACGCACTCGAAGGTACTCCGCCCAGTGGCGGTGCTGGAGAAAACGTAGTTTGGCCCGCGAAGCCGAATAACCCAGCAAAACAAAAGTACCCGCGACGAGCAGTACCTCCGCCGTGGGAAGCACTACCCCCGCCCACAGAGGAGGAAGGTACGCATGAAAGGCCACCAACGTGGAAAAGAGAATGACCGCAACTAAGCCACAGCCAATCCCAGCCAGCCAATTGCGAAGGATAAAATGATTTTTGAAGCGAATGGCTTGGATATCGTAATACTCCAATGCCTCATTAAAGGTGCGAAACTTCATCTTGATAAGTATTAAAAGTGATACCAGCTCTCATCGCTTAACTCCACTACCAACCATTTTTGATTCTCTTGTAGTACACCTGCCTCAGCGAGAGGCCGCAGGGCGGCGTAGCCTTCTTGCCGCATGGCTTTGATGGCTTCTTTGATGCCTGGCACTTGCTCGGGTGGATATTGGTTGTTTTCTATAAGATGTTTGATAATATCAGTGGTGTATTTGGTATTGAGGGCAAAGTAAAAAGTAAAAGCTACGATTTGTCCTTGGGTGGCTTGCCAAAGCTCCGCAAAGAGCGTACGGCTCTCCAAAAAGTGAGTAAGGGCTTCCCCGATTTGATTTTGTTTCAGATAGAAAGTGCCCAAACGAGCTAACGAAATTGCGAGCCCGTTTTTGTAGGAGAGGTTCTCAGGGCTGCTTTCATAAATCTCTTTCGTTATGCTGAAATCTTCTTGATAATTGACGAGCGCGTTCTTCCAATCGCCCGTGGCTTCGTAAATGCCGCCCAATTTAGAATACGAAATTGCGAGCCCGTTTTTGTAGGAGAGGTTCTCAGGGTCAGTTACAAGCAACTTTTGGTAAATAATACCGTATTGGGAATAGGCATACTGTTCGCCCGTTATGTTGCCTGTGTTATTGAAATATACGCCAACGTTAAAATTCAAAAATCCAATGTCCCAGCTTGGATAGGCTTCCAAACTCTTATTGATTTGGTACAGTAGTTTGGCGTAGGGTTCGGCAGCGCTTAGGCGGATGCGTAGTAAATTATAAGCATCCGCTTCCAAAATATAGTTGAGCCTATCCAACAGTGCTTGAGCATCCGTTTCCAGTGTTTCATGGTTTTTATACAACAACAAATCCTGCACCACGGGGCTGAGGCGGTAGGTGTTTTCGGTTTGGGCTATCCAGCCTTTTTTACTCAAGCTCTTGAGGGTTTTGCGTACTGCCAAATCAGTTCGGGTGCTGTCGTTGGCTAACAGGGAGTTAATAAAACCCAAGGTATAAGGTTCGGCGGGTAACAAGGAGAGGCTGAGCAACACAAAGCGTTGCTCTTCGTTGAGCTTCCCAAAGTCGTAAAGGGCATCCAGAATTTCGTCGGTAGTGGCGGCTTTTGCTTTTACGGCGATGGTATAGTCGGTCTTTACTTCAAAGCTATGTTCACCCAGATGCAAACCTTCTTTTTCTAATTTTTGCAAGAAATTTGCCATTTTTATGCCCAATTCGGCACTTTCTTGCATGTTTTTTGCAAAAATCTCAACCAATAGCGTATGGTAACGGATGGCTTCCAACAGCCGATTCAACAGGGTCTCAAAATCGAGGCTATCTTCCTTGTAATACCGTTTAAAAAGTGTCTTGGCCAGAGGCGGGGGAAGGTGCGTAATGGGCAGTTCTTGTTCATTTTCGAGTACACCTTGGCAACGGCTCGTGATGAGTACGTGCCAATGAAACCCCTCAAAGGTTTGCCTGAACACACGGATGTCGTCGTCGTCGTTGGCGTTATCAAGTACCAACAAAAAATCATCGTGCACACCCGATAGGGCATGTTTGAGGGCGGCGATCTGCTGAGCTTCGTCCATGCCTGCCAAGTCGAGGTTGAGCTTAGGAGCCAAGTCTTTGAGGGCATTCACGATGCCGTTTTCACAAAACAGCCAAGCATTGTGTTTGTAGGCGTAGAGGCTTTCGTTCCAGTACTTGGCGGCGAGGGTGGTTTTTCCAATGCCGCCTTCGGCGTTGATGAGCATCAGTTTGCCACAATTATCGAGTCGTTTCCTAATTTCCCGCAGTTCGTCTTCCCGTCCAATAAAAACAGTAGGCTTATCGGCGCCGTTGGGGCTGAGGAGTTTGGCGGGTTGAGAAAAGCGATGGATGGGAATATGCGGCAACAGACACTCCAACAAATCGGCTCGGAGTTCGGTTGGATTGGCAAAGGGGTGTGTGGGTTTCCCTCCAAATTTGGCCAAGAGCTCGGCGTGCTTGGCAGGATTATCCAGTTGTGTGGGCTCAAACGTACTAAAAGGAAAGCAAAAAATCTTCTTACCTTTATCTGCCAAAGCCGTATCGAGTTCGATTTCGGTGTAAGTGCGGGTTTCGTTAGGGGGAAACGAGCCTACTTTGTTGCCCAAAATGAGCAGGTAAATATCGGCAGCCTGAACCTCCCGCACGCACTCCTCCACGAAAGGCGTTTGCGAGCCATCGTCCCACATGCGTTCCATGATGTTGCACAGCTCAAACGAAGCCGCCAATTGATTCTCAAACAGACTTTTGACCAAAGTACGGTACTCTTTGAGGTCTCTGAAAGTAGAGGAGATATAGACTTTTTGTTTTTTCATTATCTATTTCATCGTTTTCAAGTTTTGTACGTTTGCTATCCTTGCTCCAACTCCCCAAGCCACTCATTGACCATCTCCAAGTGTTTCTTAAAATTGACTTCCTCAGGGATTTGGGTGACCAATTGTTGGAGTAGTTGCTGGGCATTTTGGAGGATAGGGACAGCCTCTTGGGCCATGCCTGCCATCCGAAACACATTGCCGATGCGTAGAAAATCCAAGGCATAATCAAAAAGGTACTGCACCGAGCTTTCATCTATGCCAAGCAGAACTTCATGGAGGGTTTTGGCCTCGACGTAGTGGTTGAGGGCTGTTTGAACATCCCTTTGATTGAGGTAGAAATCGCCCATTTTGCTCAAAGACGTGGCCAAATCCTGCTGCCAACTTGTATTCTGCTCATCCAAGGAGGCCAGCTTTCGGCATATTTTCAAATCTTCGCTATAATTTTCTTCGGCTTTTTTTGCATCTCCCAAGCGCAAATAGAAATCGCCCATTTTGCTCAAAGACGTGGCCAAATCCTGCTGCCAACTCGTGATCTGCTCATCCAAGGAGGCCAGCTTGCGGTTGATGCGTAAGCCTTCGCTATAATTTTCTTCGGCTTTTTTTGCATCCTCCAAGCGCAAATAGAAATCGCCCATTTTTCTCAAAGACGTAGCCAAATCCTGCTGCCAGCTTGTATTCTGCTCATCCAAGGCCGCCAATTTTCGGAGTCTTGACAGAGCATCGCTATAATTTTCTTCTGCTTTTTTGACATTCCCCAAGCGCAAATAGAAATCGCCCATTTTTCTCAAAGACGTAGCCAAATCCTGCTGCCAACTCGTGATCTGCTCATCCAAGGCCGCCAATTTTCGGAGTCTTGACAGAGCATCGCTATAATTTTCTTCGGCTTTTTTTGCATCCCCCAAGCGCAAATAGAAATCGCCCATTTTTCTCAAAGAGGTAGCCAAATCCTGCTGCCAACTCGTGATCTGCTCATCCAAGGCTGCCAATTTTCGGAGTCTTGACAGAGCATCGCTATAATTTTCTTCTGCTTTTTTTGCATCCCCCAACCGTAAATAGAAATCTCCGAGCTTGCTTAATGAGGTAGCCAAGCCATTTTCGTAGCTCAGATTTTCGGGACTGCTTTCATAAATCTCTTTAAATACTCTAAGCTGTTCTTGATAATTCAAAAGCGCGTGTTGGAAATCGCCCGTTTGCTCGTAAATACCCCCTAATTTTTCATACGAAATCGCCAGCCCGTTTTTGTAGGAGAGGTTTTGGGGGCTGCTTTCAACAATTTCTTTTTCAAGTCTATTGTATTCTTGATAGTTGTTCAGGGCGTTTTTCCAATCGCCAGTCGCCTCGTACGTGCCCCCCAATTTAGAATACGAAATGGCCAGCCTGTTTTTGTATGAAAGATTTTCGGGACTACTTTCATAAATCTCTTTACTGAGTTTATGACTTTCTTGATAATTCAACAGAGCGTTTTTCCAATCGCCAATCGCTTCATAAATATTACCCAAACGAGCCAGAGAAATGGCCAAACCATTTTTATAGCTCAGGTTTTCGGGACTGCTTTCATAAGTTTCATTACTTAGTCGATTGCATTCTTCATAATTTGACAGGGCGTTTTTCCAATCGCCAGTCGCCTCGTAAATGCTCCCCAGTTTTTCATACGAAATTGCCAAACCGTTTTTGTAGTTCAGGTTTTCGGGACTGCTTTCATAAGTTTCATTACTTAGTCGATTGCATTCTTCATAATATGACAGGGCGTTTTTCCAATCGCCAGTCGCCTCGTAAATGCTCCCCAGTTTTTCATACGAAATTGCCAAACCATTTTTGTAGTTCAAATTGTGAGGTTCTCTTTTTAGCAAATTCTGATAGATAAAACCGTATTGTTCCGCATAGTATCGAGCATTAGTAATGTCCCCGATATTGTTGAAGTAAACTCCCGCATTCAAGTTGATATTTCCAATCTCCCAACTTGGGTAATGGGCCAAACTTTTGTTCAGTTGGGGCAAGAGTTTTACAAAGGATTCGGTGTCTTTTAATCTGATATTCAATAGATTATATCCATCTGCATCCAAAATATAATTTAGTCTATTCAGCAAATCCTGTGCGTCGGTACCGAGGCTGGGTTGGTTTTTGTGCAATGCCAAGTCCTGCACCACGGGGCTTAGTTTGTAGGTATTATCGACTTGGGCTATCCACCCTTTTTTACTCAGACTTTTCAGGGTATTACGTAAATCTAAACCAGTACGATGGTCATCATTGGCCAAAAGGCTATTGATAAATGGCAATGTGTAAGGTACAGATGGCAACAACGATAAATTTACCAATAAGAAACGTTGCTCCTCAGTCAGTTCGCCAAAATCATAAAGGGTATCTAAAATCTCATCGGTAGTAGCAGCTTTTGCTTTTATGCTTACAGCGTAGTCCGTCCGTACTTCAAAGCTATACTTTCCTAAATACAAGCCATTCTTATCTAATTTTTGTAAGAAGTCTGCCATCGTTATGCCTAACTCAGAACTTTCCTTCATGTTTTTGGCAAAAATCTCAATCAATAAAGTGTGGTAGCGGATGGCTTCCAATAGTCTGTCCAAGAGGGCCTCAAAGTCCAGATTGTCTTCTTGGTAGTACCTCATGAAAAGGGCTTTGGCCAAGGGTGGGGGCAGATGCGTAATGGGCAGCTCTTGTTCGGGGTCCAGCACGCCCTGGCAGCGGCTCGTAACGAGAACGTGCCAATGAAAACCCTCAAAATGCTGCTTAAATCCCCAAATGTCTTCTTCGTCGTTGGCATTGTCGAGAACCAACAAAAAGTTGTCGTGAACGGCCAATAAGGCGTGTTTGAGGGTTTTTATCTGTTGGGCTTCATCCATACCCGCCAAGTCGAGGTTAAGCCTGAAGGCCAGTTCTTTGAGGGCATTCAAAATGCCATTGTCACAATAGAGCCAGGCTGCATACTGGTAGTTTTTGAGATTTTCCTTCCAATATTTTGCTGCTAAAGCTGTTTTTCCGATTCCTCCTTCACCATTTAATAAGATAAAAGTTCCACTCTCTATCAATTTCGATTTGATTTCCAAAAGCTCATTTTCTCTTCCCAAGAACAAAACACTTTCTATCGGGATGGTTTTACTAATTATCTCAGCAGAAAGGGTTCCCTCTAATATTTTAGTAGTTATAATTTCACCTAATTCATATTTACTACTGTAAGTATAAGTCGAGAGATTTCTCAAATACGTGGGGAGGTCGTCATTTTTTTTCTTAAATAATAACACCTTTTTCCCTTTATCAATTGCATAGTTTAGTTCAGTTTCCTGAGTTTTGCTGATGAAAGTATCGCCGAAAACTAAAATAAATATGTCGCTAACTTCAATTGGCTCATACAATCTGAGTAACCATTCATCGCCTGTTGCAATCTGAGCATTTGAAAAACATCTGAAATATATATTATTTTCCAAAAAATTATAGTTTAATTTAGATTCAATTAAAGGTATAATATTTTTTAAGAATTGTAAGTCGGAGTGTTTATAGGAAAAGAAAATATTTAATACCTTTCTGCCTTTTTTTAAATGCCTTTTTACCTTAATGTCACCAGATAGTACGTCTTTTACATAATCGTTTGATTCCAAAAAAATATCAATATCTCTCAATCCGTTGAATAGAATGGCAGAGAGTTTTTGGTAACTCTCTAAAAGACCACTTGTATCTCGTTGATTAATAATAACTTCCTCGCCAAACGAGTATTTGGGAATGGCTGGAATAAACACCTTTTCAAAGAACGTTTGAGAATGCTCTACAGTATTTTTGAAAATGAAGTCATCACATAGTTCTGATAATTTTTTAGCAAAAATATCAAACCACTTCGCAGCTAAATCTCTTTCCGAAATAGAATCAATCCTACTTGGAATCGGCAACCTGAGAATTGTTTTACGTGTAATAGGTAGTTGCCTCACGGCCTCATTGATGTGTTTACCAATTTTGTAAATCCCATCTATTCCCTGCTCAGTTGCTGTAAATAGTAACACGAGTATATCAGGAAGCTGCACCGTACAGACGCCACCAATGTCGGATATACCCGTCCGACTATCAACAAAAATAAAATCATAATTCTCTTTCCATGAATTCCTTAGTTTTTCAATAAACATTCCTCCCTTTTCTTGGGTGAAAAACCGATCAAAACTAAAAGACTGAACTTTATTGAAATATTGGTCATCTTTTTTGCCCGATTTAATCAAATGTAAACTGCCGTTATTGCTTATATGATAATGTACTATTGTATCTTCCCACAAATCTGATTGGGTCATCAATAATTCGATAATTCCATCTTTTTTTGAATGGTCTTCGTTAATAGCAGGAAAATATTTTTCCAGGCCAGGCGCTTCAAAATCCCAGTCAATCATCAAAACTTTTTTACCCCAAAAGGCGATTTGAGTAGCTACATTTGCGAGGGCCATACTTCGGCCTACTCCACCTTTATAGGAATAGAATGTAATAATTTTTCCGTCCATTAGCTTGTAATCATCAAAGGTTTGAAAGTCCAACTGTCTTGATAACCCCTATAACATTTTGCCAATGAAAGGACTTTAGCTTCATAGTGCAATTTGAAATCTTCAAAATCACAATAACTACTATTATCATTTGGAAGAGCATTTGCATTCATTATTATTTTTATCTTTTTTGATATTGCTTCTGCCGATTTTCGAATTTCTGCCTTCCACGCTCTAAGGTCATCTTCATAAATATAGTCATCTATATCTTTTGTCTTGAATAAATCCCAATAGTCAAAATTAAGTGAATTGATATCTGTGGGTTCGACAAAGAGAATCGGTAGTATTGGGGTATAATGTTGGAAATGCGGACTCAGCTTCTCATAAATGTATAGCATATACGCATATTCATGTAAGGCGTAGTGGTCTGGAAGCCAATAGTTTGCTGAAAGAATAGGAACAAAGAACTTTGAACTTTGTATCGCATTAATAATTTTTCGGTTGAAAGCATCACCGATTTTGATCTCTTCTTTATCAATAAAGATATTAGGTTCTGGAATATGCAAACGAAGCTGCTTTTCTAACTCGACTAAGAAATAATTGTATAACCAGCTCTTGGGAGGCTCTGAGCGTCTATAACTAATAAAAATGTCGTATTGGTATGCCATAAATATATTTAGGTTTGAGACTGGGTATCTTCTTCTATTTTCTATCAAAAAGTCTTGTTTATTATGTTTTTAATGCTACAAACCGAGCCGATGAAGCCAAAAAGATGCGGTAGGTTTTCATGTTTTGGGTGGTTTGGATTTTCAAAATACAAAAAAATCAAATATGCACCCCAGGCGTGAGGGAGGCTACGCGGTCGGCCCATTCGCTGTTTTCCTTTTCGAGGGCAAGGCGCAGGTTTTTGCTGGCTTTATTTAGCATTTTGTCATCGGTCGCCGCAAAGATTTCAGCCTGAATTTTCTCCAATACCCCTTTCATTTTTTCGGCTTCGTATTGGTTGCGTTCCCATTCCTCAAAAGACCGCACCGTTTCCAATACCGCATACACCGATGGCACTACAATCAAGAGCAGATTGAGCCACGGCAATAGAAAATCAATGTGTAGGTGAAAAAAGGCCCAATGTTTTTCGTGCAAAAAATGCTCTACTTCAATCACCACCTTCACACTAAGAGACCCATAAAATACCCACTGCAAGACGTGCAAGACTTGGTGGATCATTTTTTCTTTGGTTTTGAGGGGTTTGAGTCGGGTTTTTTCGTGGTAGTCTATTTGGTCTTGGGCAAAAACCCAAAGTTTGCGTTTGGCATCCTCAAAAACGCTGGCTGATTGAGGTTTCTCGGTCAGAGATTGTTCAAAAGCCAAGATAGCGGGCAAGATGGCAATGGGCGTATGCTTGGGCTTTTTGGTGTCAAAAATTTCTTCTTGGCTCACCAAAGGTAAGGCTATTTTGGCCTGTTTGAACCACTGCAACGTACGCAAAAACTCGGCATTGCGGCGGTTTTGGAGGAAGCGGTTTTTGTAGCGTCGGGCAAAAAACAAAATCAAAATAGCCGATAAAATGATGAACAATACCTCATAGCCAGCCAACGACAGCTTAGACTCGGCACTTTTGAAATCGGAGTGAAAGGCCAAACCAATGGCAAAAAATACCACGCCCACAATGGCGAACAACAGCCCCACGTACCAAGCGGGCTGAAAGAATTTTTCCTTGTTCTTGACGGCCCCAAGGTCTAATTGATCAAAAAGTATCTCTTCGTCTTCTGGGACAGACTTGACCCGCAGCCCCCTGATGATGTGTACCTCCTTGCCTTGCTCGCGGGCGTAGGCCACCACGTCGCCCGTTCCGCCTTTGCCTGCGGCGGGCTGCTCGTCCCATACTGCCAACACAATGTTGGCCTCGTCCGCCAGTCGCTTGCCTACGGCCAAATACGCCTCGTTGCGTTCGTCGGCGGCATTGGTTTTGAGGGGTGCAACGACTTCAAAAGGCTGGTGTTCGAGTAAATCTTGGAGGGTTTGGCGTTGGGTTTCGTCAAAATCCTTTTGGTATTCTTCCAACTGAAACGGCAGAAAGTAACGCGTGGAAATCTCCTGTTTCAATGCCTCCTCCACAAAAATAGTATCGGCTCCCACCGCCAAGGCCGATAGTGCTTCGAGGTTTGGGTATTGGGCTTTGAAATACGCAAGACTGTACGCGATTTGCTTGCGCACTTCTTTGGATTCCAAAAGGTTACAATGACCCGTGATAGCGATTTTTTTCATAAGGAGTAATTGAAAGTCGAGATGGAGTGATTGAGGCAACAATTTATCAAATTATTGGAGATAGAATGGGCCTCTGTCGTTATTTTTGATAATTTGTAACAAGAAATTTAGATATTTGGAAAAGAACAAATAAATGATGTGCACAGGTTGACAAATATTTGATATTTTTAAGCCTAAACTCAACTAAGCCAAATACTTGATGGATTGGAAAAACGAATTTGACTGGGAAGTAACCCTCGAAGAAATCAGGCAACAGAAGTGTGTATTGGTAATTGGCCCCGATTTGGTTAATTATGAAAACGACCAAACGCTTTTTCAGCTCTTATGCCAGCAGTTGAATCAAGACCCCAAACGCCGCGATTACGTGGACTTGACATCGTCGTATATATTTGAGCACGAGGAACTTCTGCAATTGGGCAAGCCCAGTCACCAAACTTCGATTCATATATTCTTGCGCGAGTTTTACAAATCTCGACAAGAGTTTGAAGCACCCTTTCAACAAATCGCGCAGTTGCCTTTCCATCTCATCATCTCGCTTTTACCTGACGAACGCCTGCGGCGGGTATTTGAGCAGTCAGGCCAACCGCACCATTTTGGTTATTACTCCATCAAGCGTCAGTGGGAGTCAGTCGAAGTACCCACCCAAGGGCAGCCACTTCTTTACAATATTTTGGGCCTCAGCAACGAACGAGAAAGCGATGCCGTCGTTACCTTCGAAAACCTGTTTGCGTATTTAAAGCGCATCTTAGGCGAAAAGCCCCTTCCGCCTCAGTTGGAATTGGCCTTACAAAACGCCACGAGTTTTTTGTTCTTGGGCGTACATTTCGAAAAATGGTACATTCAGTTACTGTTGCGGGTCTTTATGTCTTACAACAAAGACCAAGACCTCAAACAGTTTTCGTTGCTCAGGTCTCAGCACATCAACGACACCACGACGTTTGTTGCCCGACGCTTGTCAATCAATCCAATTTCGGTCGAACCGCTTGAATTTTTGGCCGAATTGTACGCGCAATGTACCCACGCGGGCATGTTGCGCAGCCACATAAACAAAGCCCGAAAGCGGGTTTTTATGTCGTACAGCCACCAAAACAAACCAATCGTGGCAGACCTTAAAACGTTTTTAGAAAAGCACGATTTGGAGGTCGTTATGGATGAAACAGCCATGCGGGCAGGCGAAAAAATTCAAAGGTTTATGGATAGTATCGTTCAAATGGATTTTGTAGTGGGGGTGATTTCAAAAAATAGCTTACGCTCGGCCTATGTGGTCTATGAACTCACGTACAGCCTCGAACATAAAATACCACTGGTGACATGTCATGTAGATGAGCATTTTTTGGAAATAGGAATTGTTGCAGAGTTAAAACTATGGGCAACTGAGCAAATAAGAGAAATCACCCAACAAAAAATCAAACGCCTCGAACAAGATGCAAGAGGTGATATGACCGATTTGGATAGAGAATTGGCCCTGTGGGGAAACTATCACGATAAACTCCCAGACTTGATAGCCCATCTGCAAGGAAGCAAGAGTATTGCGCTCTCCCCTGGGAGCGATTGGCGTGACATTGTAAATGGATTGACCTCATAGTAAAGTACTAACCATCATCTCATGCGGCACGAGCAGGCATATACCCGACGCCGTTACCCTGGCGTAAAACCCTTTGAAACAGACCAAAAAGATGTTTTTTTTGGCCGCGAGAAAGATATTGCCGACCTCTACCACCTCATTGCACTCAAACAAACGGTAGTACTCTATGGCAAAAGTGGCTTGGGCAAAAGTTCGCTGCTCAACGCAGGTATTATTCCCAAACTCCAAACAGAGGGCCGCTATCAGCCCCTGTACGTTCGGTTCAACAATCTCGCTACTCAAAACGAGGTGATTTTGCCCGTTGATACCCTCCGAACGCGTATTCAATCGCTTGCCGATACCCAAAAAACCTCGCCCCTCGCCGTATTGACCCAAACCGATGATTCCCTTTGGCATTGGGTCAAAACCTTACAGTGGCAAAAACGCGCCATAGTGCTGCTCATTGACCAGTTTGAAGAGTTTTTTACGTACCCGCCCGAAGCCGTACAGACACTCTCCGAACAACTCGCCGAGGTACTCCATGACACCATCCCCTCGCGCTACAACAACCGCTTGATGGAACTCAGCGAAGCAGGTGAACTCGACGACGACTTCCACGATTTTCTCTATCAAAAACCCGACCTCAAAATCGTCTTTTCGATACGGACTGATCGCTTGGCGTTGCTCAACCAACTCACCGACCGCCACCCTGCCATTTTACAGCATTGCTACGAGTTGATGCCCCTCCGCGCCGACCAAGCCGAAGCGGCCTTGACCCAACCCGCCGCCTTGCCCGCTACCGACTACGATAGCCCGCCTTTTGACTACGCCTCCGAAGCCGTGCAGGCCATCCTCGACAGTATCCTCAAAAATGGGCAGGTAGAAGCCACTTCCGTTCTGCAAATTGTGGGACGGCACACCGAAAGCAAATTAGTACTGGCGCAGGGGAAAACCTACATCACGGCCAATGACCTCGGCCCCGTAAAAGATATTATCCAAAATTACTACGAGGATATACTCCAAACACTTGCCCCCGCCGATCGTGACAAGGCGCAGCAACTTATCGAAGAAAAACTCATCTCGGGCCAACTCCGCAACGCTCTTTCTGATGCTTATATCCGCCAAGAGTTTGGCATTAGCCAACGCCTGCTCAAAGACCTTGAAAACAGCACCCTGCTGCGCAGCGAACGCGCTGCCTCTGGCCACTTACTCTACGAAATTAGCCACGATACGCTCGTAGAACCCATACAGCAGGTGGCACAAGCGCGCTTGGCCGTGGAGGCCGTCGCCCGCCAACGCCAACTCGAAGAAGAACAAGCCCGCCAACTACAAGCCGAAAAACAACGCGCGGACCAATTGGCCCACCTCAACCAAACCATCCGCGCCCGTGGGCGTGTGGCGTGGGTGGTGGCGGTAGTGGCCTTGGTGGGGTTAGGAGTGGCAGTGTATTTTTGGCGTAGCTCGGTAGAAGCAAAAAAAAACGCAGATGCCGCGCTGCAAGCTGCCCAACAGTCTTTGACCAATTTGAACTACCAAAAAGCCTCAGAACTGTACGCCAAAGCCAACCAATATACCGAATACGGTGAATATACGTTGGCTTTGGCCACTTTTGAACAAGCCAAGCGTTATGTGGGAAATGAATCCAAAACAGGCAATTCTGTGAAAGCCGAAATGATAGATGACAAACAACGATATGCTTTGTTTGTGAAGATTAACGACCAAATTGATTCTTGTAAAACCAAAATAAAATAGAGAAAATGAAAACTGCACTTATGCTCTCCTTTTTCTTGGTTTTTAGCTTGGCAACTTATGCCCAAAACTGTAAGGACTACGAGCGTTTAGTAAGCGAGGGGAAAAGGTTTTTAGAGCAAAAAAATAAACAGTACCGCCTTGCCCTCAATAAATTCAATGCTGCTAAACTTTGCGACCCAAGCAAAAGTATTGAAGTGGATAAACTCATTACGGTGGTTTTTGATGCGATTGAGAAGGAGAAAGAAGAGGCTGTGAGATTAAGAAAAAGTGCTGAAAATGAGAAAATAGCTTTATCTAAATTACAAGAAACAAACACTAAAAATAAACAACTTGAAATAGGCAAGCAAAATGAATTAATAAGAAGATTAAAGTTAGAAAATGAAAAATTAGAAATGGAAAAAATTTCCAATTTGAATTCCGAATTACGGTCTAATAGTTCATTACTTATCAAAAAAACAATATTACTTTTAGAAGAAGGGAAAAATGATGAAGCACTTAAAATATTGATTGACTTATCAAAAAATAGTAAAATAATTGCTTCTGAAATTATAGAAAATAAAGCATCGTTTTCAAATAACCTAAAACTTTCAGAACCTTTCAGTATAAAACAAGAACGAATATTTGGTGAATTGCAAATTCAAGCAGAATTGTTCTTTCTTGGAAAAGATTCTTTGAATGGGATTAAAACGTATGACTTAATAATTAAGTCTGATTCAAATAATTATATTGGATATTATGGATTAGCTAACTATTATAAGAAAAATAATAATAATAAAGAAGCTAAAAAATATTATCAATTGGCATTGAAATATACTATAAGAGAGGATATTCGTGGAGAAATTTATAATAATTTGGGTGAAATTAACAAAGAATTTGGTGAAACAGATCAAGCATTAAAATCATTTAAAGATGCTTATTATTGCTTTGAAAGAATGTTGAAAATTTCTGAAAAATATAAAATTAGTTATAAGAAAACCTTAAATAACATTAATAAATTGCTTGAGAATAATTTAGATGAAGTAGAAAAAAACAAATGGAGAGATATACTTTTGTCTGTATTCACAGAAATAAAAGTCGAAAATAGTTTAGAGTTTTCACAAATTAAAGGCGTTGTCGTAGAACAAAACTCTGGAAAAAAACCAGTAGCAAATGTTGTCATTACAGCAAATGATACTAATCCTGTACTTACTGATGCTAATGGAGAATTTGTATTGACATTTAGAGGATCTAAGATAGGTGAAATAGTTGTTTTAAGAATTGAAAAAGACGGCTGGGAAGTGGTTAATGAAAAAGAAATGAATACTATAATAATACCCGCAAAATCGAATGAAAACCATGTAAAAATAGTGTTGTGCAAAGCAAGTACATTTGCCATTGCTAAAAGTAAATATTATGATATTTTTGAGCAAAATTTATTAAAGGAATTAAACCGACAAAAAGCCTTAAATAAAGGTAATGAAAAAGAAATTGCTCGATTGGAAGAAGACTATACCAAAGTACAAAAACAATTGAATTATTTGGCAGATGAATACAGTCGTATCAATTTGGATGATGCTTCCGAAATAGAACGCCGAGCCAATACCTTATTTATAAAGGGGAAAATAGATGAGGCAATTAAGCTAAGAGAGGATTTGAAATCTGGTATCATTCTAAAAGCAGCGAAGTTAGCTGATTCTATAATTACTTCCCACTCCCAAAGGTTAAAAACAAGAGCAAAACTTTTTATTTTAAATTATGATTTTAAAAAGGCTGAGCAAACATATGAAGAGTTGGTTTTTGCTGATACTTCTAATTTTGAAAATATTTATGATTTTGCATTTTTCTTACAAACTCAAAACAAGTTAAGTGAATCAGAGAAATGGTATAAGAAGAGTTTATACTTAACCAAAAATCAAGATAAATTAGCAAATGTTTACAATAATTTAGGAGTATTGTATCTTAATCAATACAGTTTAGTCTTGTCAGAAAAAATGCTGTTAAAAGCCTTAGAAATAAGAGAAGGCTTAGTAAAAAATAACCCAATAGAATATGATTCTAAATTAGCTGAAACACTAAATAATATTGCTGAGTTATTTCAACAGAAAAATGATTTCGATATAGCTAAAACCTATTATACAAAATCATTAGTAATATATGAGCGGCTTGCCCAAAGCAATCCTGCTACCTACGAGCCTGATGTGGCTACTACCCAAAACAACTTGGGGATTTTTTATCAAGCTAAAAATGAGTACCCCTTAGCCTTACAAGCCTACACGAGGGCCTTGGAAATCTATGAACGCTTAGCCAAAACCAATCCTGCTACTTACGAGCCTGATGTGGCGATGACCCAAAACAATTTGGGGATTTTGTATAAAGATAAAAATGACTACCCAGCGGCCTTGAAAGCCTACTCAAAAGCATTAGAAATCAGAGAACGGCTCGCCCAAAGCAATCCTGCTACCTACGAGCCTGATGTGGCGATGACCCAAAACAATTTAGGGAGTTTGTATCAAGCTAAAAATGACTACCCAGCGGCCTTGAAAGCCTACTCTACAGCCTTGGAAATCAGAGAACGGCTCGCCCAAAGTAATCCTGCTACCTACGAGCCTTATGTAGCTACTATTCAAAACAATTTGGGGAGTTTGTATCAAGCTAAAAATGAGTACCCAGCGGCCTTGAAAGCCTACACGAGGGCCTTGGAAATTTATGAACGCTTAGCCAAAACCAATCCCTATGAGTATGAAATAGAACTTTGTAGAATTATAATTCTTCTTGGGTTTTTACAAAAAGATGGCTACAAAAAAGATAGTAACATAATAAACAGAAATAGTTTAGTTGATGTAAGAAAGATATTATTAAAGTACCCCAATTATCCTATTACGACATTACTAAATGAAAAGCTAAAAGCATTAGAATTGTATTTTGATATAAAAGAATAGGTACTTTTTTTGTCTTGTTCAAACAGAAAACATTTAGTAGTAGTAGGCAAAGCCATCCTCAAAATGGATCTCCAAACGCAGCGGGGCAACTTTTTCAGCTACGGCGATGGCGAGCCGCTGGATTATACCTATGAGGAGATAATAGAATGGATGAAAGTCTTTGGGGATGAGTACTTAGGGCCACTGTCGGAGGAGGTGAAGGAGAAGTATGGGGTTAAGTAGTGCTATTCCACAGAAAAGCCGAGCGGAGTCGTTCTTGTTCATTGCGGCCAATACCTACCTCAGTGGCTACCTGCTCCCACTGCTTCACGGCTTGTTTGACCTCCTCAACGATATTCCGCGCCGTTGGGTGCGCAAGTCGAAAGAAAGGGGCTACTTCTAAGGCCAGTTCTACGTCAAGGGCATTTTCGGTTTCGTTAATATTGAGTTTTAAGCCTGTTCCGTTTTCATTGGGATTGAGGTCGTAGGCGGGGGAGAGTGTCCAGCCTTGCGGTGTCAGCAAAAAACCGTGGTTGCGGAGGTGGTCGTCGGTATTGGCTACGGCCATATTGAAAACGATACGCCGCCAGAGCGCGGCCAAATTTTCTTCTACATTTACCCCGTGGCGACTGATAAACTCCGCCAATTGGAAGTAGCTTACGCCGTCTTGGTGATCGTTACCGTCGGTATAGCCCAGCAACGTCATGGCCGAAGCAAAATGAATCCGCGCTGCTCCAATGCGGTCAAAACGCTTGGTAATGAACGTGTGATGGCGGCTATGATAACGCTCCGCAAAAGCGTCAGCTACGTTAATGCCCGCCTTTTGGGCTAACCGATGCACTACCAACTCCCACGCGCCTACGTCTCGGTCATCATGCGTACTCGGAAATTTCGCTATCCATAGATGCTGATGTGGATCGATGACACTCGCTTTGGGACGCGCTCCGCCAAGCGACGAGCCAGGTGCCATCAGCATATTGAGCCATTTGAGGTAGTCAGGGTCGTTGGGGCTATCTTCTGATTCGAGGCGGAGACTTGCCTGTTCGAGCTCGCGCAGCGATGTAAAAGGCGGTGCAGCCATGGCTTGATTGTCATGCAGGAATGGCCCATCAAGTTCTAATGCAAAGCGCAATGCTCCCATTCGATGCCGATCATATACGCCCAGCAAATAGTCTGTTTCGTAGAGCGCCTGCGGTTTTCGCTGTTCCTGACGCGCCATAGCGGCTTCTCGGCGGCGCATGAGTAAGCGCCCCCAACGGTCAGGGGAGGAATCGGTAAACAACCCAAAATTAGGTTTGGTATCGTTGAGATACTGACGGCCTGAAAAAGAGTACAGGTCGGGGTCGAGCAGTTGGGTTTGGGTTTTAAGCCATGATTTATCGTACTCAAACGCAAAGATTTCCTTCCCCCGTAGCTGTGTGGCGTAGAGATAGCCCATAAGCGTTGGCGTGGGTAAGGGATGCCAATGGGCGTAAACATAAATTTTACGTTCGCTCATGAGAAGGTTTTTTCGGTGCGCGTTTTTTGGTCAAAATCTCAGCATCTTGAAGCTTACGTCCCAGTACGTCGTCGTTGGCTAATTGGAGCAGGTTTTTGTCAAAACCCAACACAAAGAGTACTTGCAGATAAGCCCCCATAGACACCGATGGGATACCTTTCTCAATTTGCCAGAGCGTAGAGCGGCTTATACCTGCTCGTTCGGCAACTTGTTCGGTACTGAGCCGCCTCCGAAGTCGCGCCAATTTGAGGTCTTCCCCCAACTGTTCCAGTATTTTTTGTTGGTTTGGAAAAAGCATAACGTTTAATATAACGAACAAAAATACCTATAATATCTTTTAAATAAAACATTATTATTGAATTAACGCGCTTTATTACGCTTCCTATCTTGGGTATGCATTTGTAGGAATAAGTTAAAAAGAGCGTATGTCGGAGGAGGTTAAATTTTGATATAGTCATAGATAGAGCCAAAATTTTTAGAGCGCATTTCAAAAACCTCCAAATGTCGGAGTGTCAATGGGAGATAATCATTTGATATAGACTCGTGTTTTACTGTAAAAAGATTACCATTTTTGCGGTCGTTCATTTTTTCAGTGTAATATGAACTCCATTCATGGCGAACCCAATTAGCATTTGCATACTCAGGTTTTGAGAGTACGACAATCATATGCTTACAATTTTCAATGGCGTTATCAATTTCCCGATGATAATCGGCCTGCTTCAAATCAGGTAGGTCTTCCTCTGAGACAAACAATCTCAGCCCTTTAGCCCTCAGAAAATCAATCAACGGTTTTGCAAAACCATAATCATTTGATTTTTTAGAAATAAAAATCGTAGAAGATGTTACTTTCGGAAGGGTTGGAACAGTTTGCTTTGTCAACTGTGCTCTTAAAGACTCATTTTCTTGACGGAGCATTTGGAGTTCGTTTCTCAATAAAGTTACTTCATCTGTGGTATTTTGCGATAAAATTTTCCTAATACTATCGAGAAGCTGTGGTAGATACGACGTAAAATCCTTTCCAAAAGCATCAATATTGGTTTTCCCCGCAATTTGAAATTGAAGCTGGTCAGATAACGGTGTGATTTCCTTGAGAAAACTAATGACAGGTTTTTGGTATTGATTAGCCAGTCGAATCTCTGACAATATCTCAACAGAAGAGTTTAAAGTCTCGGTTATAATCAAGACAAATATACGGGCTTCTGAAATTGCCCTTTTTAGATCTAATCTCCAATTAGCACCACTTTGAATATCACGATAAGCGAGCCAACACTTAACACCATTATCTTCCAAATGCTCAGCTACTGTTTTAGCAACCTCTCGGTCAGCCGATGAGTAACAAATGAATACGTCGGGTGCCATCTCTTTTTTAGTTTAATATGCTAATATACAACCAATTACTGCAAGTTAAACATATCACAAGTTTTGAGCCAAAATTCTATTCATTCAATGGTTCCCTGAAAGCCCCTAAATGAATTTCCTCAAAACCTCTTCCCTAATAAAACGATTGATAAACTCCTGAGCACCACTTTTATCAGCAGGCATCACCTCGCATTTATTAAATGAGTTGAACACCGAAACGTCATGGCTTTCCCTCAACGTAAATGCCCCAACGAATAAATTGATGACGGGTACAGATTTATCCCTTTGACGCTTTAAGATGGTCGGGATTTCCTTTTCGTGAATGATTTTCTTATCCACCATCATATAATGTGGGCTGATAAGTAAAATATACCCATCTGCATTGTCAAACTCCTTTTGTACAGCTGCTTCCCATCCAGATGTATTATCTTGCTTTTGATCATGCCAATAATCAAAATCCATGGAATACCCCATAAAATAGGTTTCTAACGTCTCTAAGGCACCAATATCCTCCTTCGCGTACGAAATTACTATTTTCTTCTTGCGATGAATAGGAGGCGACACGTTTTGAGCCACATCGGGTAAATTTTCTAAATCACTCGCCAATTTTGGCACCGTATCCTCAAATGGGGATTCATGATTCCATATTTCTCCCGAAATGAGTTGCCACTCTGTGTTTTGCTGGTCTCCGTGAACGATTATGGAATCAACAATGGCCTCGTACCATTCGGAAGCGATGCTTTCATCTAACGTCAAGGTTAGGGTATGTTTTTCAAAATCAGCTTCGATACAAAATCCCTCTAATTCTTCGGCGTTAGTATAAATCAAAATTCCGCTGCGCCAGAAATACTCGTAATGGGTTTTGACGCCAAACTTACTAATAAAGGTATGCAACGGATAATAGGGTAAGAAATCGAACTGCTTTTGGTATATGACTTTATCTTTTCCCTTGAGCCATAATTTGACATTTGGTGGTTTTGTTGAAGTTAAAAATTCAGGGAACACATAGTAGGTGTAGAGTGTGTCAGGGTCAGAAGGGTTAGCTTTCAATGGGAAACATAGGCCACAACTGTGCATAAATTTCAAAAACATCCATTTGTCTTCGATAGCATAATTCGAGTCAGTTTCATCAAAATCTTTGAACAGCGTTTCTACGGTGCATTTTCCATTCAATCGTGTACGCATTTCTTCGTAAAAAGTGCTTCTTCGGTCAAATACTTTGTAGATGGCTTCCAATGCCCAAATTTGGTCGATGATGATGTCATTGCCCAATTCTTCACGGTAGTATAATGTCCCTGTATTGTGGAGGTGCTCAAGCAAATCGTTGTCCCCTTCTTCCAGTACATTTTCGCGCCGACAGATTTCATAAAAACGCTCTTTGGTAATGGTTTTTGACGTGCTTTCCCTCAAAAACGTCCGTACTCGTTCCCAATAATAGGGCACGGGATAGCCATAAATCGACATTTGGGTCGCCGTATCTCGGATAAGCGCTTTTAGCGTATGAGTATAAATTCGGTCTTGCGCATTTACTTTCAAAATTGGAAAACCCCATGACGTGCCAAAAGGAGAAAGTATGTCGCTTGACTTGTTTTCCGCAACCAGAATTTTGCTTTGGGGACTTAACTCTTCAATACGACTCAGGTAGAAAGGTACTTTGAGATTTCTGACCGTTTCCTCCTCTTTAAAACGGTCGGGGGCAGTGGCCGCTTTCTCCGTCTCAGCGTCAAAAACCACTAATTGAACCGCAGGCGACCTCATAAAAATGCGGTGAGTACCGTAGTAAATTTCTTGGCCGCCCAAATCCCACACGTGCAAATAAACTGGTTGGGGTTCGTCCAGCCATTCGATTTTATCTAACTGTATCGCGTGGGTTGAACTAATGGCGGGATCGTGTGGCAGGCCTTTCAAGGCCCGAAGCAGACTGCTTTTGCCCACGTTGCTGTTTCCGACCAATACCAATTTGACATTGCGATTGGGTTCACTCCTACGACCCAATTCAGCCAAATAATTCTTGATAGTGCGCAGGCAGTTCGTGTTTTCATTTTCTCCTAAAATATCGGGCTGAATACCAGAGATAGGATTCCCATACAAGTAGAGTTCCTTTAGTTTTTTTGGAAATTCGGGCACTTGAGTAAGCTTATTATGGCAAATAGCTAAGCTTTCCAACGTAGCAGGCAGTTGGATATTCTCAAGCTGATTATGATTGATTTTTAGGTATTTGAGGCTTTTAGGAAAGGTGGAAACTTGATGAATGTCATTGTGATTTACCTCTAATTGCTGGATGCTGTTGGGTAAATGCTCAATGTCGCTTAGGCGATTGCCATTTAGCTTCAGGAAGACAACTTGCTTTGAAAGTCCTTGCGTATTTGAAAGTAGGTTGTTACTCAAATCAAGCTCAATGACAGAATCAGGGATATTTTCTATGGTTTTAAGCCGATTGTTGGCCAAACTGAGTTTTTTGATTTTCTTCAACGCCTTGAGCTCCGCAGGAATAAACTCCAACCCAAGGTCTGAAAGGTTGAGTGAAGTTTGGTCTGTTTTTAGAAATTCTTTTATTCGCTCTAACGCCAGATCGTTGGGCGTTTTTTGAGGAATGGGTGTAGGGGCTGGAGTTGGTTTAAAGGTGTTTTTGGTGTCTAAGTCTATTTTACCAACTACTTTTAGGCCCATTGGCGAAGCCTCTGAGCCAGCCACTTGACCCTCACCAACAGCTGGTGGCACAATCACTCCGTTTTCTCCCTTATTTATTGTATTTTCTCCTAATAATGCATCCACCTTGAATTCTCTTGCCAAAAAATCAAGTTGTTCGCCATTTAGCCTCGTATTAGGATTGTTGTCCACTTTGTACCCTTTAGCGGCCAAAATACTTGCAACCGCTGCATGATTTCTATTAAGTATTCGAGCCGCTTGGCTGAGACGCATTGAACGTTCGGAATCCATGTATTTGCTTACGTTGAGATTATAACAAGGCCACAATTTACAAAATCATTAAGAAATGTAACTACTTCAATAGATACCCACCACCACTTGATAAATTTCTTCTAAAAAAAGAGGTTACTTTCTGACAATCTTCTATTTTTGATTAACTAACATCTCCTTCGTTACTCAACTCTATGACTGCTCAACCAATCTCTTATTTAACCCCAGAAAACTTTCAAAAAAAGTACGTTGGCAACCCTCATTGGCTCATTGTTGGCGTAACGGGACACCGTGATTTGCGCCCGCAGGATGAGGAAAGGATAAAGGAGTTGGTAACTCAACAGCTAAACAGCCTGAGAGAACAGAACCGCACAAAAAAACTACTTCTCTGCTCCGCCCTCGCCCCTGGTGCCGACCAATGGGTAGCGCAGTGTTTGACGGAAAACGACAAATTGGTAGTGGTGAAAACGTTGCCTGACCACGAACTCAAAAAATACACTTTTGAGATTCAATCACCCAATGACCCCGCATTGCCAGCAAAGGAAGCCGCTTTCGACTACTTTACCCAAGCCAACCAACACAACGAACGAGTACAGCTCTACTATGATTCTCAGCGGAGCTTCACCACGGAAGAACGCAATAGACAATTTGTTCAATTGGGGCGCTTTCTATCCGAGCATTGCGACCACCTCATTGCTCTTTGGGATGGCGTGGACGGTGGGGGTTTGGGTGGCACCTCCGACATTGTTCGGATGTGGGTCAAGGGCAAAGGCTTGGATGGGAAAAAAATCAATCGCCCCCAACAGCCCCAAACCTTGCATCAACTGGTTGTTCCACGGCAGCAAAATCACTTTCCTATTGGTCGTCGGTTTGCCCAAACGCAGTTGCACTTACCAATGGCGGGGGCCTTTGAATGGTTGACGACGGTATTGCCCAATCATACACTTCGATGGCACGAAAAAGTAACGCGTTTTTGGCAGCATCACAAGGTATGGCTTGTGTTGGGAGTTGTACTATTTGGATTATTGATAATCGTTGATTTTGTCAAAGGATTTGACGTAAACGACCTCCTTCCACTAGGATTTTTAGCGCTGCTCTACGGAGGTGCATGGAGGATATATCATGCAATGGATTACGCTCGTCCGTTGCTGTTGCAGTTTGTTTATCCCACGTTACTCGCCGTCATTGTCATTACTGCGGGGTATATCGGTTTCAAAAACGACAAAACCTCGATTGGCAACGCCTTTTTTTCTGCGGCAAACCTCATCACGCTCAACTCCTCCATCTTTTCCGAAGGTTCAAATATTACAAAAACCTTAGAATTAGCCCGAATTTTAGGAGGCTTTTTGGCGGGCTACGCCTTTATCTTGGCATTTTCGTTTGCCGCAGGCAAAGAAGGGTTCAGCCGTATTCAATTTTTTGTGTTCCGTAAATTTCTTCGTCGCCTCACCAATACCCCTTTTACGGTGGTGGTTGGCAACGGAGAAAAAGCCTTAGACGTTGTATTGGACGTGGAAAAACGTGGACAGCGTGTGGTAATGCTCGATGAAGGTGCTCATCCGCTCGTAGAGAAACTCCTCAAAAACCGACGGGTATGGTATTTGAAAGGCGATGCGAGTTCGTCCGTAGATTTGCTCAAAACCCATTTTCATAAAGCCGCCGAAGTTTATTTGATGAGTGAAAATGACGAAGAGAGCTTCCGAACAGCCCAAGAAATGGACGAGTGGATGAACCGTACGGTAGTGAAAAATCAACAACGCTACGTTCACTTGCACGACCTGCGCCTGCGCGGACTTTTGCATCAACTAGCTCGCCGCAATGAACAGATTCGGACGTTTAGCGTGTACGAAAATACGGCTCGTCGCTTGTTAACGCGTTATCCGATTGATCGGTTTGCATACGGCCAAACAGTGGCGCAGGTTATTCTGTTGGGTTTTGGAAAACTGGCCCGCGAGATTGCGCTCACCTGTTTGCGTTTGGGGCACTACCCTGCCCCTAAATACCTCTCCATCAAGGTTTATTACTCACCCGAAGAACAACCACTGGTGGAAGCGTTTAAAACAGAACACCCTGAGTTGTTTAGAAATCAAGGCGTTTTTGACGATAATGTGCTCCACCAAGAAGCCCAATCTTACACCTTTTTCAATCACTTACCAGCGGGAGAATCACCCATCTCGTTTGAGGCGTTGCCACCTGCCGAAAGCGACCTGAGAAACCCCCTTTTTTCGATGTACCAACTCATCCAACCCCATCGGGCGGTGAGCCTCTACGCCTGCTTGGACTCGGGCATTGCCTCGGCGAGTATGTTGGGGATGCTACTGCCGCGAATCCAATGGCTCAAACAGCACCAACCCACCCAAACCGACGTACAGGCGTTTTGCTTCTACAACTTCCCCGACGAAGAAGAAGAAGCCTACGTCGAAACCCAACTCAACGCCCTGGCTTCCTACTTGCCCGTGTTTTGTTTTGGCAATTTCTTGCAGGAATGTGCCATACAAGCCATCCGCAACGAGGCCATGAACCAAGTAGCCAAGCGATTGGCGATGCTCTACGCTTGCCTTTACAACGACAAGCAGGTGTTTGAACTTCCTCAATTGAGTTGGCTGGCCAGCTGTGTTACGGACATTGATAAAAAATTGAAGAAACAGGAGTGGCCATCGTACAACGACCAGATGATTGAAAAAACGCATTTGTTGTTGCGGCGGCTGAATGATTTTATAGAAACGACTCGCCAAAACGGTGGCGAAGACCCGAGTGTTTTGTGGATGAACGAGCTTTGGAACAGCATCACCGAAGACGAGCGCGAGTCGAACATCCAAGCCGCCGACCACGCCTGGGTGAAGTTCCGACAGATGAATCAAAATCCATTGGCGCTTACGGCATCCGCTTGGAAAGACAACGAACTCGAACTTCTCGGCGAACTCGAACACCGCCGCTGGAACGCCGAAAAACTGACCTTGGGTTGGTTGCCGTTTGCCGACAAAGCCCTTTGGAAAAGGCACAAACAAACCCTAAAAACCCAAAAATTGCACCATTTTTTAATGCCCTTTGACCAACTCCCCGACGACGAACGCAACAAAGACCACACGCAAGCAGTGGGGATAAGGTATTTTTTTGAGTATTTGTTTAAAGATGTTAGACCATGAATACACTTAGCCCAACCCTCCGCCTTACTCACCTTGGGTTTGTACTCATGGGTGTTTGTTTTCCCTCCTTTTTGATGGCCCAACAACTCGTGGGCTACGTAACCGAACAAAACTCAGGCCGAAAACCCGTGGCCGACGTACAGATCAAAGCCACGGGCGCCAACCCCATCACCAGCGCTGCCAAAGGCCAGTTTGTGCTGACGTTCCAAAGCTACGACGTGGGCGAAGTGGTAGTAGTGCGCCCCGAAAAAGTGGGTTGGGAATTGGTAAACGAAAAGGAGATGAAAACTACCCTCTTGGCCAAGCCCAACGAAAGCCCACTCAAAGTCATTATGTGCAAAGCGGGTACATTGGCTGCCGCCAAGCAGGCCTATTACAAGGTGGTGGACCCGTACATCATCCAGCAGTTTAACCTCAAATTGGCCGCCCTCAACAAAGAAAAAGCCACCTACCAAGCCGAAAAAACTAAACTGCAAGAAGAACGCAACCGCCTCCAAGTGCAGTTGGATGAGTACGCCGAGGAGTTTATCCGCACCAACCTCGACGATGCCTCCGACGTAGAGCGCCGTGCCATTGCCTTGTTTAAAGCAGGCAAAATAGACGAGAGTATCAAGCTAAGGGAAAGCCTCAAATCTGGGGTGGAGATTAAAAACGCCATACAGCGCAAGGCCAAAGAAGACTCCATCATTGCCCTGCACTCCCGCAACCTCAAAGCCCTGGCCAAAGACTACATCTTCCAATTTAATTTTAAAGCCGCCGAGCAGAAGTACGAAGAATTGGTACTGGCCGACACCACCAATTTTGACAATACCTTTGAATTTGCCTATTTTCTTGCTCAGCAAAACCAGCATGATAATGCTATTCGATATTACCAAAGGGCTTTACAATTAGCCAAAACCGAGCCTGATGTGGCGATGACCCAAAACAATTTGGGGATTTTGTATCAAGATAAAAATGACTACCCAGCGGCCTTGAAAGCCTACTCAAAAGCATTAGAAATCAGAGAACGGCTCGCCCAAAGC